>NZ_CP065424.1:1515000-2120000 GCF_017809215.1 Heyndrickxia oleronia | reverse complement strand
CATTTGATTCGTTAATATACTTTTTAAATTGAACCATTGAATCCTTTGTATCAAATAAAATGAGGCTTTTTCCTCCCCTTTCATTTAGGAGATTAATCATTTCTTTACTTTTATTTTTAGGATCATTTTTGTGCATAATAATCTTCATATTTTCTTCATAATCAAATGGTGAATCAACTTTTAATGATAAGAATTTCTCTATACCAAGACTTTTTGCTATATAAGAATAATCGCCGTTATTTGATAGTGTTGCCGATGAAAAAATAAAAGGAATCTTTTTTGAAAATACTTCATCGCGTAAAATTTCCTCAACAAGTCTGGGCATAATCACTAGAGTATGTTCAGTATCAGACATTTCAACCCAAATAATACCCTTATCATCTTTAGAAAACAGTTTTAAGAAATACAACACCTGATCTAAATATTCTTCAACGATATGCAAATCATATTCATTTAAGACAAACATTTCACCCTCATAAACAAGCTGCTCTGACAATTTTTCTGTTTGTAAATGCAAAGAATGAGCATATTTCATTAGTTCATCTGATTTTTCAATATGATATCGTTCTGAACCACTAATAGACTTCGCGTCTCTCTCAATAATTTCAAATAATTTATCATTAAAGAATAATACATTTTCAATGGTGTATAACGTTTCTTCACGAACATCATTTTCCATAAGTCTCGTTAATAATGTTTCTAACGTTTCAGATTGAATTCGATAGGTTAAAGCCTTTTGACTAGCATATTCAAGTAAATGACCTTCATCAAAGACTACACAACTTGATTCTGGTAATAAAGGTAATTGCCCTTCACGGATTCTTGACTCCTTCGTCCAAATATGTTCCATATAATAATCATGAGAACAAATAATTAAATCTGCAGCTTTACGGTAATGATCTCGATGAAGAGTTTGTCCACATCGATGTCGTACATCACAGGCTAAGCAATCCTGTAATGAATCCCATCCAATTCGTTTCCATTTATCCTCAGAGAGATTAGAATAATCCTTTCTATCTCCATATTTCTCATATTTAATCATGGATCCTTGTGCATGAACAAATTCAGGTAATTCTTCGTAGATATCGAGAAATTCATCTATTTCGTTCTTTGCTACTTCTTTATCTAATTTTTTTAAGCATAAATATTGGTCTCTTGACTTTGCTAATCTTACATCAGCACTTAAACCAAGTGCTTGTTCTAATTTTTGAATATCGCCCTCTTTTTTAACAAGCTGTTCAATCAACGTCTCATCTGCACATGCAATAATTGCAGGTCTACCTGTATACCTCGCATAGCAAATGGCATATAGAAGATAGACAATCGTTTTTCCTGTCCCAACTCCCGCTTCTGCAAACATGATACTTTTTTCTTTAAACGCTTTTTCTAATTGGAAGGCCATATAGATTTGTTCATCTCTAATTTCAAAACCTTTTTCCGGAAGAAGATCGTAAAATACATCCCCAATCCAATCACCCAACTTTTCATAGAAGGATTCTTCCTTAGTCACAGTAAATGGTAATCCCGTTTTCATATTTTTCCTCCAGCTATTCACTTCTGTCATTTATTTCGATCAATAGGTTCACCATATAAAAACGCAAGTGCATCATCTACACTTGCGTTCTTATATAATGGTTTTTTCCCTTGTTAACACATAGCTTTTAGCACAATTTAGAGAATGCTCTGCTTCCTTTAGCTGAGCCATTACCGTTTCAGATGGACTCCCCTCTAATTGGATAAGCCGATATGTATTAGAAATCGCTCTTGAGATTTTATCAAAGTCAATAGAAACCAATGACAAGTTTCCCACTCCTTCGTCTAATTTTATATATTATTATACTCAAGGAATGGAGGACTTATAACCATGGACTTAATTTCTAGGTGGTCTTGGACCCCAATATTGATAAAGATCTGTTCGAATAAACCCATTAAATAATTTCCGCTTTTTCGTTGCCTTTTTTCCATAAACTTCTTCAAATTGTTCATATGATGTCAGCATATAGATGGACCATGTATCTAGTTTAGAAAATGCTTTTCCCATTTCACTATATAATTTTTCGACTTCTCGACGTTCACTAAGGCGTTCCCCATAAGGAGGATTTCCAACAAGTACACCATATTGATCTCTAGTAGAAATATCAGTTACTTGCATTTGTTTGAATTCAATCAAATCACCTAATCCAGCTTCAATGGCATTTTCCTCAGAAACTTTTATCATTCGATGGTCAATATCAGAACCAATGATCTTTAATGGTTGATCATACTTAGCTAGATCTTCCGCTTCATTACGTGCATCATCCCATATATTTTTTCCTATCCATGGCCAAGATTCTGAAGCGAAATCACGATTAAATCCAGGAGCAATATTTTGACCGATTAATGCAGCTTCAATGGGAATTGTACCCGATCCACAAAAAGGATCCCAAAACGGACGATCAGGATGCCAATTGGTTAATTGGATAAGTGCGGCAGCTAAAGTTTCCTTTAACGGTGCTTCACCTTGATTAACACGGTACCCTCTTTTATGAAGCCCTACTCCACTTGTATCGATTGTTATTGTTGCTATATCTTTGTGAAGTGCCACTTCAATTTTAAATAATGGACCGTTCTCTTCAAACCAAGAAACCTGTTTATATTGGGAACGAAGTCGATCTACAATCGCTTTTTTTACAATTGCTTGACAATCTGAAACACTAAATAATTTTGACTTTACCGATTTACCTTGTACAGGAAATTCGGCATTAACAGGTAGGAATGTCTCCCAATTTAAAGCCTTCGTCTTTTCAAATAATTCATCAAATGTAACAGCCTTAAATTCTCCTACTTTAATTTTCACTCGATCAGCTGTGCGTAGCCAAAGATTACTACGTGCAATTGCTCGTTCATCACCTTTATATTCAATCTTACCGTTATCGACTTTACATTCATAACCTAATTGATTTACTTCTTTTGCAACGATGGACTCGAGCCCCATCGCTGCAGTAGCAATTAAGGAATAGTTAGACATCATGTCACCCTTCGTATGTAATATTTTCACCTATCTAGTTCTCTTTAAATAAGCTCTTTTCAAACAGATAAGGATTATACAAAATATGCTCTCCTTTTCGGAAGGAGAGCATAACAATTTGTTTATTTATTACCTTCAATAACGTTCTGTAAGCCATGTTCTGTACCGTTGTACTTCTAACGACCAGGTAATGATCTCGTACTCAGGTGGTAATCATCTATCTACAGACACTTCATATAGTGCCTGTCCCTTTCTTCGTTCATTTCCGAGAGAAAGGATTCCCCTACCATAATTTGAGTTTCTCGCTCGCGGGGTTTACCTCGTTCCACCCTTATGATTTCTCATAAGGCTACGTCACTGTGGCACTTTAAAGGTATTCACACCATATCCTTTATTGGACTTAGGTGTTTTCCCTGCCGTCAGCCCAGACGAATCCAAACTGCCCTAGCTTATGACTTTGCTAGGCACGATCACTACGGGCATCTCAGCACCGTGCGAGCATGGACTTTCCTCAACAACAGTTATCTGTTGCAGCGATTACCCGAACGCTATTTCATTACGACTTAACGTCGCTTGTTTATTATATATAAGATTCACTTAAATTTCAATAAGAAATTTCATCCAAGCAAATCTATTCACTCAGTTTGCTTCCAAAAACATGCTTTTCTAGATTTGATAGCCTCTTTAAGATATCAAAGTTAGTCGTTCCAGTTGTTGGCTGCGAAGGTTGTCTGCGAAATGAATCATCCGCTTGTTTCTTTAAGCGCATATTTTCCTGTTGTAAGTCTTCTATTGTTTGATGAAAGGTTTCATAATCTTTAATAATAAAATCTAAAAATTTATCCACTTCTTCTTGCTTATACCCTCGAACTGCCGTTTTAAATTCTTTTTCTAAAATGTCCTTTGCAGTTAACTTAATTTTATCAGATAACATCTAACACACCACCTTAAATATTCGCAGGTTGCCCATTATTACTATTCTTTCAAAAATTAATATATTTGTCAATTTAATATGGTTTGACAACTAAAAAATCTAGTTTGTTTTTATTCATAAATTATTTTTTCTTTTTTACAGTAAGCATATAATAATGTTTTTCTTCTTCACTACCGAAGAATTTTATCATTATATTTTATTTTAAAGCAAGTATGAAACGACTTATTCAGAATTCCATTGGTCCTCTTCTATTAACATTTGTAAATCATAAAAATCTATCGTTCTCATGTCATATTTACTCTCTTCGACTAATCGTTTTGCTTCATCATAAATGTACTTTGGTGAACCTGGTTTTTCACCGTCATATACAATGATCATCCCTTGACTTTTATGTAGGAAAAGTTTGTTTTTATTACGGAATTGCTGTGGATTTGAATATGGTTGTTTTGATATAGAATCGACAAAATCAGCTTGACTAACGATCATTTCATAATAGTCTTTATTCATTTCATTCCAGCTCTCTTCCTGATTTAAAAAAGGTGTTAAAACAGCAAGCTTTAGTTCAGGATACTCATTTTGAAGTTCTAGAGTCACTTCTGCTGCCCAAAGTTCTACACCTAACTGGCCAGAAATTATCACCCATTCAAGTCCTTCATCCAAAAAGCTTACTAGCTCTTTTTTTATTGCCATTTTGATAAAGTCGATTGCGGGGTGTTTATTTGAAAATATCCCTAGTTCGAAAGGCTTATACCCCGTAATTGTAATTACATTAATCATCATTTTCACCTACTCTAAGACTCACTAGTATAAGACCGATTATTAATATAAAAAAACAAGGATGGCAATTACCATCCTTGAAAATTCAACATTTACCTCGGAAAACCGAATGGCATTGGTCCAGGACCACCCATTGGTCCCATAGCACCTGGCCCAAATCCACCCATCCCACCTGGAACTGGTCCGGAAACTGGACCTAAGTTTACATTTGACACTTCATTTACAAATGATTCAGTATGAGGATAGTAATTTGCGTGTCCAATTACTTGGTGATTCACATTTGTTGTATGTGATGGATAAATATGTGGTTGAATGAAATTTTGTTGAGTATGATTCGTACAGCATTTTGTCGGATGAACAATTGGTGGTAAAATCTTTCCACAAAACATAGTCATAACTCCCTTCATTAATTTGTCTTGCTACACTAACAAACTATGTGAAAAGGCTATAACATGTACTAATTCAAATACCTATTTTTAAAAGAAATCTTTTTTACTCGAAAGATTTAAATATTCTTGATTTTAACCAAAAATCAATTTAAAAGAAAGTATAAAAACTATCTTTTAAACTAGTAAAAAGCAATGCTGTTAAACAAACAACGATAAAAAACAAAATAAACAGTGCTCGATACATGATTTCAGCCCCTATAATCCAATAAATTGCAATGAAGATTTCCATTATTATTCACAAACGATAATTCGTCCATCTACCGTCGCAATTTATTATTCTACAGGTTTCTATCATTCGACACAATCATTCCCATATAAAATAATTATTAATTTTTTATGACATTCTTGTAAGTTTTTGGCGTTTTTTGAAAAACTTTTTGAAACCTACGTCGAATTATGCGCTTCCCCAGGAAATAGAAGCATTATTTTCTTTCAAGTCTGGTCATTCTTTTGATCAAATCTTGATAAATTTTATCATCCTTCTTTGACTTTCCAGATCGCTCTTCTTCATGCAAAGATAAACCGATTCGAGCGATTTTTAATGCTTGATCATAGTTCTTGAATTGGTGTTCAAATAATTTTGCAACCTCTATGCTTGATTTTATTTTAAGCTTACCATTCCCCTTTTCTAGCACCTCTAACCATAAATCCCTAGCATCTGAATATTTTTTTTGCCTTTTCAAATGAAATGCTAATTCAAATTTCGCCTCAATCTCATTAGCAAGTGAAAGCTTCTCGAACGTTTGAATGGCTACATCCTTTTCACCAATAGCCTGAAGCCATTTCCCAAGTATAAGTTTTTCTTGTGAGGTCTGAGAGGGATCTAGCTGCAAAATTTGAAAGGTTAAATGAGTATATAAAGTAATTAATGAAAGAATATCGTTTTCATTATGTTGTAAAACTGTAATGATCCCTTCAGGGTTTTTTCTTTCTACAAAATCAAAGTAAATCATCGGCGCTAAAAAACCTGGTACATCATCTTTTCTCTCAAATTCAAGAATATCCTTCTCTACATTTACTAGTTTTACAGACTCTAATTGATCCTTCCAAAATCTTCTTGATGCATGGTATAAATCAAAATGGCCAAATGATGGTAGTTTTGGGACATGTTCGCGAATAAGTGTATGCCTCGTTTTAACCTGTGGCCAATCAAAAGCTTTTCCATTGTATGTAACAAGGGTTGTGTAATCAATATTCTCAAGAAAACTATAATATAAAGGGATTTCTAAACCAGGTTCAGGTAAAAAATGCTGTCTTAAAATGATTTCATCCTTTTCAAGATATGCGTATCCAAGTAGAAAGATTGTATTTCCAACACCGCCACCTAATCCAGTAGTTTCTGTATCGAAAAAGAACAAATCATTCGGTTGATATCCATATGCAGATAATGGATGTTTCATACCATTATGATTCCACATATCAACAGCCTTAATATAATCTTGAAACCGATATTTGCCATGTTGATGACTTAATGGATAATGAACCTCACGAATAAAGCAGTATTCATCTTCTAAATAATAAACCTTTGTATTTGCTTGTTCCCACATTTCTATAAAGGGGATTTCACCTTTTGTATCTATATTTTTTGGATTTTCATTCATGTTTTTAGGCTGTTGTACCTGTTCTGGAACTAAGTGATTTTTAAAGCGTTGCAGCTTATTTTTCAAGGACATGTCATTTCACCTCGATAGGGATCTATTCCTTAAAATGTGATAATAGATGTAATGCGATATTTTTAGAACGTGAAGTAGTTCCATCTAACCCAATACATGATGGGCAACCATTTTCACATGGACATTGAGATATCATGTCAGTCGTCTTGCTTATGATTTCTTTTATATTTTCAAATACCTTTTCACTTAAGCCCACACCCCCCGGATAACGGTCGTACAAAAAGATGGTTGGCTTTTCATTGTGAATAGCTTTGATTTGTGGTATCACGTGAATATCCTGAGGATCACACATAACAAATAAAGAAACAATTGAATTCAATGCATGTGAAATTCCAATTAAACCTTCTTCTAATTTACTTTCTGATAACTCACTTTCAAACGTAAACCAAGTAGCACTTGTATGCAATTCTTGCTCAGGAAGATTGATAGGACCAGAGCCAATATTTTCATGTGTATTAAACTTAATTTTTTTAAAAATAGTTGCCATGGCTTGGACTGTGACATCTCCATAGCTCACTTCACCATTATGAATATATTTATGTTTATCCTCTTCTAGCACATGTAATTGTACGGCTAAATTAGCATCGGTATAATAATCTACTTCAACTTCCTTTACATACGCTTTTTTCTCTTCCCAATCTAGTTTCTCCACTTGGTATTGAATTCCTTGATGAAGGTAAATTGCTTCCTCATGTAAAAGGGTCATTGCACTAAATTGATCCATTTCACCAATTACTTTCACATTTGCTGTTTCAGTATAATCAATCACTACAACATTTTCCTGTGAAGCAGAACGTAAACTAATATTATGTGCTGGAAAGGAATCATTCATCCAATTCCATTTTTCACTTCGATAATGAAGGACTCTTTCTTCTACCAAATATTCAAGAATATCTTCAATTTCAACATCACCAAATGTTTCTCCCTTTTTAAAAGGTAATTCATATGCAGCGCATTTAATGTGATCAACAAGGATAATCAGATTATCTGGGTTAATTCTAGCGGTTTCGGGTGATTGATGTAGAAAATACTCAGGATGTTCAATAATATATTGATCGAGTGGTGAAGAACTTGCGACCATTATTACTAATGATTCTCCATGTCTTCTTCCTGCTCTCCCAGCTTGTTGCCATGCACTGGCAATTGTTCCAGGGTACCCTGTCATAATACATACTTGGAGTTGACCAATATCTACTCCAAGTTCTAATGCATTTGTACTTACTACACCAATAATCTCTCCATTCCTTAGTCCTTTTTCGATTTCTCTCCTTTGTGAAGGTAAATATCCTCCCCGATATCCTTGTATGGATTTAGAACCCAATTCATGTTTTACAACCTCTTGCAAATAGGTCAATATAATTTCAACTCTAACTCGACTACGCGCAAAAACAATTGTTTGAATTTTTTGCTGTAATAATTGCTTAGCAAGATGACTCACTTCTAATGTAGCACTTCTTCTGATATTTAAAGGCTTATTTACGATTGGAGGATTGTAAAAAATAAAATGCTTCTTCCCACTAGGTGCACCATTATTATCGATTAGCTCCATATGCATTCCTGTCAATCCTTCTGCTAATTCTTTTGGATTTGCAATAGTTGCAGAAGTACAAATAAATACAGGGTTACTACCGTAATACGTGCAAATTCGCTTTAGTCTTCGCAGGACATTTGCCACATGACTCCCAAATACACCTCGATATGTATGTAATTCATCAATAATTATATATTTCAGATTTTCAAAAAAAGCGACCCATTTTGTATGATGCGGGAGAATAGCGGAATGGAGCATATCAGGATTAGTAATCACAATATGTCCAGCTTTTCTTACCTTCTGCCTGATACTTGACGGTGTATCTCCGTCATATGTATAACTGTTAATGTCTAGTCCTGTTTCATCAATAATCTCATTTATCTCACTTTTTTGATCTTGAGCAAGTGCCTTAGTTGGAAACATATACAATGCTCTAGACGTTGGTTCTTCGAGAATCGTTTGGATAACTGGTAAATTATAACAGAGAGTCTTTCCGGACGCTGTTGGTGTAACAGCAACAAAGCTCTTCCCTTGCATTGCCAGTTCAAACGACGATTTCTGATGCGTATATAGTTCAGAAATTCCTTTGCGATTTAATGATTCTTTTAATAATGGATGAATTCTATTTGGAAACGGAGTAGTTTGTGCCTCTTTTGAATTTAATGTATGCCAATGAATAATTTGCTTATTTATATGAACATCCTCTTTTAAACCTTGGATGACCTCTTGTAAATTTTTTCGACGTTTCATTTTCTACACACCTCTTTCTATATTTTAGCGAATAAATGTTCGTTTTCCTAGTGTTTTTTATTGGTACTCATTGTCAAAAACATCATATTATACAATAGATAAAGTTGGTATTTAAATCTTACAGAGAGGAGTTTTTATTAAGATGACAGAGAAATTACCTGAAGAACCTAAAAAGGGATTGTTCCACGAACCTTTTCAAGACTTTTTTCGATCTATGAATGAACTTTTCCAGGAAAGGCCAGTGAAAGGCTTTCTTCAAAGCATTGATGATTTTTTTTCCTCGCCATTTCCAATCAGTGGTTTCCCTATTGACTTAACTGAATTAGATGATAAATATATTATCACCGCAAAATTATCTGGCATAAAAAAGGATCAGATAGATATTGGTATATTTCCTAAGTATATTACGATTACAGTCGAAAATAATGAAAAAGTTACAAAAGAAGATCAGTCCCAAAATGTGTTTTTTAATAAAAGCTCAATCCAACGATCCTCTAAAACCATTCCATTTCCGCAACCGATTATTGAAGATAAAGTCAAGGCAACCTATGAAGATGGCTTACTAACGATTAAAGTACCAAAGGAAAAAGGGAAACGATTAAGAATAGAATAAACATATTAAAACGGAATCAGAAAATAAGCTGATTCCGTTATTAACTATTTAGCTGTTATATGATATTTGTAAAACAATATTTTTCAATCGTCGAAAAACACAAAAATCAAATCTAGTTTTTACTAGATGAATAAATAAAAAAGCAAAAAGGCCAGGAACTCTAAGGCTTAAAGAGTCCCCCTAGCCCTTTCACCATCGTTGACACCTGGTTAACTGCATTCATCATTTGCCCAGCTGTGTTGACCATTTTATTAAAGTCAATCGAACCATCCTGTGATTTAAAAGAGTTCATCAGTGAATTAATCCCACCTGTTTGTGGTTGTTTAAAATGATTCCCTTGAGGATATGGATGAACGTATTGATTTAACATTTGATTTTGTTTATTGCTTTGATACGTTTCTTTTGTTTGAAGCGGGTTATCAAAAATGTTCGGCTGCGGACTATGATTCTGTTCATAACCCGGTTGTTGATAATATGGACTGTTTCCATTTTGCATAAATGGTGGTATCCCATTGTAATGGTAAGGTCCGTATGGATGTTGATATGGTATATTCGGCTGATTATATGCTTGCATATGAGGAATACCCTGTGCATGATATGAATGATTTTGCGGTTGATAATTACGTAATGGTAAATAGTTCATATATGGATTATAACCTTTCATCACTTTTTCCTCCAGATGACAATCTTTACTACCACAATATGAATGGTAAAAAAAATGGTGATATGTCTAAGAAAAAAATAAAAAGGCAGGGTTTGACTCATCAGTTATTTTTTTTGGTTTCCTCCAACAGTCTTTTCAACACATAGTCTACAGATTGAATATGACTTTTAAATTTTTTTAAACTAGAGTCTGGATAAAAGGCTTTAACTGAAACCATTTGAAGATTTTCACTTGTATTTTTTAACTGTATTGGATGTAAGTGTTTTGGCTGAACCTCATTTAGCCAAGCAATTGCCAAGGGCAACCATTGTTCACAAGCATCTCTTACTTGATCTGCAAACGGTTTAACATCTTGATAGAAATCCCCTTGTTCCCCTTTTTCTCTAACTTGATTATATGAATGATAGGCATAATCATTTAATTCTATTAATTTATTTGTTAAATGTATCAAGTCATTTTCGTACATTCGCATTATTCCTCCTGAGAAACTAACTAATGCAATTATACGCTGGAGTCACCACTAAGGTCAAAAAGACTAACTCAACCAAGCTGCTGCAACTTTGGTTGTTCATTTTTAATGTTTATCGAAGTTGACAGTTTTTTAATTTTGAATTTCTTTTCAAGACGTTTCAGTTTAGCTTCTAAAATGGAGTGATCTTCAGAAGCCCTCAATATGATTTCTTTTCTTACTTTTTTGATTTCTGCGTCAAAACATTTTTCTAGCTTCTCTAATAACTGTTCACATTCCTCAAGCTTTGCTAAAATCTCTTCCTTTAATAACATATCAACGCCTCCTAAGATTCTTTTAACGCTATATATTCTTCCTAATCTTCTAATCACCTCCATGCATGACAAAACTAGAACTGATTCGTCAAAGAAAGTGTTAAACGAACAATGCATTTTAATCTATTCGACAAAAGAATAAACTTCTTTATCAATGAATGGAGAACAGTCTTTGGTGCAAAATAGGTTCTAGGAGGTGGAAAATAATGAATAAAGAACTTAAAAATCAACGTAAAAAAGAAGAACGTTCTAAAACGAAAGCTGGTAACGGAAATCCTAAATTATCTGGGCCAAATCGTCCCTCAACTTAATTATAGAAATTCTAGTGATTCATACATTTATGTAGCTATTACGAAATAGGAAAAGGTTGATCCAAATGACGAAATTGGATCAACCTTTTTATTATTTTGTAATAAAATTACATCTAAATTTTAAATAAATGAAACAAATGGTGATTGCAATTCGTCGAATACTAATAAGAAGCAGCAAAAAATCACTATTTTCCCTTGAAAAACAACCATTTTACGCAATCTAACGTTATATTGGCAAGAAATCAAACTTTTTATTCACCCAATCTGTCTAGTTTTCTGCTATGATATAATTTAGTTTGTGAGGTGAGGATGAATGGATCTTCGATACCCTAATGGAAAACAATATACGATGAACAAAACGGGCATAAATAAATCTATCGCTTCGAAGAGTATTTCATACAGTAATAGAGGGATGACGTTGGAAGACGATTTAAATGTAACGAATCAATATTATTTACTAAATGAGATTGCTGTTATTCATAAAAAACCTACTCCGGTACAGATCGTCCATGTTGATTATAAGTCAAGAAGTACTGCAGTTATTAAAGAGGCGTATTTTAAACAACCATCAACAACCGATTATAATGGAGTCTATCAAGGTAGATATATTGATTTTGAAGCAAAGGAAACGAATAATACAACATCTTTTCCATTACAGAACTTTCATGAACATCAAATCGAACACATGAAAAAAGTAGTTGCACATAATGGAATATCCTTTGTTATACTTCGTTTTGCAAAAACTGAAGAAGTCTTTTTATTACCGAGTTCAGATTTATTCATCTTTTGGGATCGAATGCTAAATGGTGGGCGAAAATCTATAAAAAAAGAGGAAATTGAAGAAGTTGGACATCCTATCTCATTAGGCCTTCACCCTCGAATTGATTATATTCAAACGGTAAAAAAGATTTTTACAATCTAAGTTTTACACTTCTAAATCAATATTTGGTTTAGATCGGCTTTTTTTAAAATTTTTGTTGCTTATTTAAACATAATAGTAAAAACTATCATTTAAGCAATAATCAATGTTTAAAAACAGCCTAAAGGAAAGAGAGGAAAATTTGTTTATGGCTGAAAAATACCAAACACGTGAGGAACGAAGAAAACAGCAGGAAGCTGTTAAAAATAAAAAAGGAAAAGGTAAGAAGAAAAAACGTTCTATATTTAAGAAAATCATATTAAGTTTATTTCTAATTTGTGTTGTTGTTTTCTTGGCAGGTGTTGGAACATTCGCTTATTATGCAAGTAAAGCACCACATTTAAATAAAACCCAATTAAAAGATCCTATCGCTTCTGAGGTGTTAGCGATGGACGGTAAATCAGCTGGAACGATCGGCGCAAAAAAACGAGACTATATTGCCTATGATAAAATTCCTGATAAAGTAAAGGATGCAATCATCGCTACTGAGGATTCTCGTTTCTTTAAGCATCATGGGATTGATCCAATTCGACTTGGTGGTGCTGTTATTGCCAATGTTACTCGTGGATTCGGTTCTGAAGGAGCGAGCACGATCACCCAGCAAGTAGTGAAAATGTCCTTTTTGACTAATAAAAAGACACTAGAACGTAAAGCACAAGAAGCATGGCTTTCATTACAGCTTGAACGCCAATACACAAAAGAAGAAATCTTCGAGATGTATGTGAACAAAATTTATATGTCAGCTGGAATTCATGGAATCCAAACTGCTTCTAAATATTATTATGGAAAGACATTAGATAAATTAACCCTACCGCAGATTGCACTAATTGCGGGACTACAGCAGAGTCCAAATAACTATAATCCATTTGAACATCCAGATTTGGCTGAAAAACGAAAAAATGTTGTTTTAGGGTTAATGTACCAACATAAGAAAATTTCTAAAGAGGAAATGGAAGCAGCGAAAAAGGTGCCTGTTACAAAAGGACTTAAAAAACAGACCAATGTCAACAATGTTGCTCAAAATAAATATGATGCGTTCATGGACATGGTCATTGATGAAGTTGAAGCGATGGGTTATAATCCATTTTCTGATGGCTTAAAAATCTATACTACATTAGATACAGATGCCCAAGAATATACAGAGCAAATTTTAAATTCAAATGATATTGTGCAATATCCGGATGATATGTTCCAAGCGGGTATAACATTATTGGATACGAAAACTGGAGAAATTCGTGCTGTAGGTGGAGCAAGAAATCCAAAAGTTCAACGTGGATTAAATCGAGCAGTGGATATCAAGCGTTCACCGGGTTCTACAATCAAACCGATATTAGATTACGGCCCAGTAATCGAGGAAAAACAATGGTCCACCTATCATCAAATCGTAGATGAACCATATAATTATGAAGGAACATCAGTTAAATTAAACAACTTTGACAACCGTTTCTTAGGACCAATGTCAATGAGGGAAGCTTTATACCGTTCCCGAAATGTTCCAGCAGCTAAAGCTTGGGCAGAAGTAGGTCCAAACAAAGCAAAAGAATTTGCCAATAACTTAGGTTTAGGATTAAAAGATTCAGAACTAGTACCCTCATCCGCAATTGGTGGTGGACTTGAATTATCCCCACTAAAAATGGCAGGAGCCTATGCAGCATTCGGTAATAATGGTATTTATAATAAACCACATACCGTAAGAAAAATTGTCTTACAAGATGGGGAAACCATTGTTAAAACAAATCCTGAACCAAAAGTTGCAATGAAGGATTATACTGCGTATATGATTACAGATATGCTTAAAGATGTTTTATCTTCAAAACCAGGTGCAACTGGTCGCTCAGCAATCATCCCTGGGCTAGAAGTTGCAGGAAAGACAGGTACCACTAATTTTAGTGACGATGATGTTGCAAAATATAATATACCTGCTGGTGCCAGCCCTGACTCATGGTTTGCAGGTTACACAACTAATTACACTGCAGCTATCTGGACAGGATATGATAGTTCCAAAGATGAGAATGGGAACTTTAAATATTATTTAACACCAAATGAACAAAAAATCTCACAGCTCATCTTTAAAAACCTAATAGAACATGTATCTGAAGGGAAAAACACACCTGATTTCAAAATGCCAAAAAGTGTTGTGAAGATTCCGATTGAAAAAGGAACAAATCCACCACAAAAAGCAAGTGAATATACTCCTTCTGGAAGTATTTCATATGAATTATTTGTTCGAGGTCATAATGAACCAAGTCAAGTTTCACATAGATATGAGCAATTAGAAGCTCCTACAAATTTAAACGGAACCTATGATCAAGCAACCAATCAAATAATTGTCAATTGGAATCATCCAAAAATATCTGAAGGGGTTTCTTTTGAAATATCTGGTTCACTTAATAATGAAGGTAAACAATCCTATGGAAATACGAAGGATACAACATTATCAATAGCCAATCCACAGCCTGGTGGAACCTACCAAATTGAAGTGAAAGCTATATTAGGTGATCAAACAAGTAAATCAGCTACTATCACTATAAAAGTCCCAGATCCTGATGAATTAGGAAATGGCGATGATAATGGTGATAATGGTGACCAAGATCAAGACAATGGGGAACATAACGGTTCTGATAATGGAAATGGTCCTGGTAATGGGAATGATAATGGTTCTGGTAACGAAAACGGACCTGGTAATGGGAATGGTAATGGTCCTGGCGATGGTAATGGTCCTGGTAATGGGAATGGTCCTGGTAATGGAAATGGCAGCGGCAATGACAATGGAGGAGGTAATCAAGAAAATCCAGATCCAGGTAGCGGAACCGAAACACCATAATTAATACAAAAAAGTCATCTAATCAAATCTGATTAGATGACTTTTTTCATTATATGGTTACTCCCTCTTCTTCATTCGTTTTTGTCCTTCCCGACAAACACTTAATAAAGGGCAAATGTCACATTGCGGATTTTGTGCCTTACAATGATATCTACCAAAAAAAATTAAGCGATGATGAGTCTGAGACCATTCTTCTTTTGGAACTTTTCTCATTAATGTATTTTCTACTTCTAACACACTATCTTTCCATCTGCAAATTCCTAGTCTTTTACTCACCCTTTCAACATGTGTATCTACGGCGATAGCAGGAATACCAAATGCTACTGAAACGACGACATTAGCTGTCTTTCGTCCGACACCAGGAAGTTTTGTTAATTCATCTCTATCCTCCGGAAGCTTCCCTTGATATTCATTAATAAGCATGCTACATAATTTTTGAATGTTTTTCGCTTTGTTTCTATATAGACCAATAGATCTTATATCATTTTGTAACTCTTCTAAAGAAACAGCTAAATAATCTTCGGGGGTCTTATATTTTTCAAATAAAGATTTAGTTACTTTATTAACAAGAACATCCGTGCATTGTGCTGAAAGTGAAACAGCAATGACAAGTTCAAAAGGATTAGAATGATTTAATTCACAATGTGCATCGGGAAACATTTTCCCTATTTCATCTAAGCAAAATCGAATTTGCTGCATATTTAACATTTTTCGTTCCACCTTGACTATTTCTTAAGTAATTTATTATTGTTCTAACCAATTATAAAAAGGGATGGTTTTCGAATCACTTTTTTGAACGAGCGTAGTTTTTTTACGTTGCTGACGAAATTTATTACCATAATCCTTTGCTTGTTCAATTGTTTTAATTCCGTTTTTCTTCCATTCAAATAATATTCGATCAATATATCGAAAATTTAATTTTCCAGAAATAACAGCTTCCCTTAGAGCTGCCTTTATTACAGATGGATCTTGATGATCTTGGTCAAGCCACATCGCCAAAGTTTCGCATTCAAGAGGAGATAATGGTCTCCCAAATTCCTGTTCAAAAATTGTATATAGATTCGTTTCTTCATGTAAATTATGTTCTAGGTCAGCCTGTTTCTTTTCAAATGTAAACTCATCGATTAATTTACTCCATAGAGGTTTTAATGAGTACTTTTCATAACGTATATTCTCTTCGGAATACCCTTCTTCAATACTAATATATTGATTCTGAACTAATCTTCTTAACAATGAAGCACACATGCCATCAGGAATCGTCATTCTTTCTGAAAGTTGTGCCGGGGTAGGAAAATCATTTCCTTTTTCTAAAAAGGAAAAAACCTGCAATAACAAAACTAATTCAGTTTCGTTTAAACCAATATGTTTATATTTAACCATTAAAAGTCGAGGAATCTGAATCATCCCATCCTCTATCCATGATAAAATTAAATCCTTATCCATTTTGTACACCTCATAAGTAAGTATAAAGGAAGTATTACAAATATGGAACAAGGAAAATCTGCCCTTTGATTTTCCCTAAAAAGGAAAGTCACGTTCCTAGACTTTCCAAGAAAATCTGCCCTTTGATTTTCCCTAAAAAGGAAAGTCACGTTCTTAGACTTTCCAAGAAAATCTGTCCCTTGATTTTCCTGTATATCCACAATGTAATGTCTATCGAAATAAAGAAAAAAGGCTGTGTTTATTAGACACAACCTTTTAATTCGTTAATTATGGGTAAAGTCGGTTAAGTAAACGTGGGAATGGAATTGTTTCACGAACATGCTCAACTCCAGAAATCCAAGCTACAGTACGTTCTAGTCCTAATCCAAAACCTGAATGCGGAACCGCTCCATATTGACTTAATTCAAGATACCATTGGTATGCATCTATTCCTAAGCCATGTTCTTCGATTCTTTTCTTCATTAATTCATAATCATAAATACGTTCAGAACCACCAATAATCTCCCCATAGCCTTCAGGCGCAATCAAATCAGCACATAGAACAACTTCAGGACGCTCTGGATGTGGTTGCATATAGAATGGCTTTAATGAAGTTGGATAATTCGTAATAAAGACTGGTTTATCAAATGATTCTGCAATTGCTGTTTCATGTGGTGCACCAAAGTCGTCGCCCCACTCAATATCATTAAAACCTTTTTCATGTAGAAGCTTAAGAGCATCATCGTATTCAATACGAGGGAACGGTGCCTTTACTTGCTCAAGCTTAGAAGTATCCCTACCTAATCGTTCCAATTCTAATTTGCAATTCTTTAGAACTGATTGAACAATATGAGCAACGTATTCTTCTTGAACTTTTAAGCTATCTTCATGTTGGTAAAATGCCATTTCTGGTTCAATCATCCAAAACTCAATTAAATGTCTTCTTGTTTTTGATTTTTCCGCGCGGAATGTTGGTCCAAATGAGAATACTTTACCTAAAGCCATTGCGGATGCTTCCATATATAGCTGACCACTTTGTGAAAGGTATGCATCTTCATCGAAATATTTTGTATGAAATAATTCTGTTGTTCCTTCAGGAGCACTTCCAGTAAGAATTGGTGGATCGATTTTAGTAAATCCATTGTCATTAAAAAATTCATACGTGGCGCGAATGATTTCATTACGGATTTTCATTACCGCATGTTGACGACGTGAACGTAACCAAAGATGACGATGATCCATTAAGAACTCTGTTCCATGTTCTTTCGGAGTAATCGGGAAATCATGTGCTTCATGAATTACTTCTACATCCTTTACTAAAAGCTCGTATCCGAAAGATGAGCGACTATCTTCTTGAACAGTTCCTGTCACATAAATAGAAGTTTCTTGTGTTAAAGATTTTGCTTTTTGAAAAACTTCTTCAGGGACATCTGTTTTTACTACAACCCCTTGGATAAACCCTGTTCCATCACGAAGTTGTAAAAATGCGATTTTCCCGCTAGATCTTTTGTTGGCAACCCAAGCACCTATCGTGACGTCTTGTCCAACGAATTTATTTACTTCATTAATTGTCGTTTTCAATCTACTTCCCTCCAAAAACTTCAAAAACTACACTTCATATCATTTTATATCCAAACTTATTATACTAAACAAGTATATAAAAGGAAAATATTAATTAAAAATCCCCCCTATTTATTAGGGGGATACTCTATTTTATAGAATGGATTTATTTCATTTTACTTTTTACAAACTGTTGAATTCTTTCAATTGCTTTTTCTAATAATTCTAATGATGTCGCATAAGATAAACGAATATAATCTTGAGCTCCAAAGCCTGAACCCGGAATGACTGCAACGTTTGCCTCTTCAAGTAATGCTTCCGCGAATTGATCCACTGAATCAAAACCTGTTAGCTTAGCTGCCTCGATTACATTTGGAAACAAATAAAAAGCACCTTGAGGCTTCAAACAGCTTACTCCTGGAATTTGAATAAGTTGTTGATGTATTTTATTTAACCTATCTTCAAATGCTTCTCGCATTGTTTCTACTGGCTCCTGAGTACCATTATATGCCGCAATCGCTCCATATTGTGATGGAGTAGTCGGATTTGAGGTGGAATGACTGGCAAGGTCTGTCATTGCTTTGATAATTAGTGCATTTCCAGCTGCATATCCAATTCTCCATCCAGTCATTGAATGTGATTTAGAAACTCCATTGATGATGATTGTTTGATTTTTTAATTCAGTTGAAAGTTCTGCAATTGAAACATGTGTATGTTCACCATAAATTAACTTTTCATAAATTTCATCAGAGATAATCAAAATATTATGTTCTAAACAAATTTCACCTAATTCAGTTAACTCTTCTTTTGTATAAAGCATACCTGTTGGATTGCTTGGTGAGTTAATAATGATAGCTTTTGTTTTAGAAGTTATAGCAGATTTCAGCTGATCTGCTGTAATTTTAAATTGATTTGCTTCTTCTCCATTAATATATACGGGTTCTCCTCCAGCAAGCTTAACCTGTTCTGGATAACTGACCCAATATGGAATTGGAATGATGACCTCATCCCCTTCATTTAAAATCACTTGAAAAAGTGTATAAAGGGCATGCTTAGCACCATTTGTTACAATGATTTCAAAAGGCTTATAATCAATATTTTGATCCTTTTTAAACTTTCCAATAATAGCTTTCTTTAATTCAGGAAGTCCACCTGTAGCTGTATATTTTGTTTGTCCTTCATTCATCGCCTTTATTGCAGCGTCGATAATATGTTGTGGTGTATTAAAGTCTGGTTCTCCAGCCCCTAGTCCGATGACATCTATTCCTTCTGCTTTCATTGCTTTTGCTTTTGCAGTAATGGCTAGTGTAGATGATGGTGTAAGAGCACTTACACGATTTGCTAGTTGTAATGTCATTTCTCCTCACCTTTTCTATATATTTGTAATCATATACGGAGTTTTATCATTATCCTTTAAAAAGTACACATAGGCATAATTTAACCGTGATGAATGATCAAGATATGAAATTTCCCAAACCGGTTCCTTATCTAACATACCTAAGCGACTACCTAGTACTTTAGCCGGTTTTTCCTTTTTCATTACTGTATTAATTGCCTCAGACTTTGAAATTCCATCTGACCATTTTTCAATGGTAATTTGATCACTGTTTTTTTCAGGTATCCATACAGCAACCTTTTTCCCATTTTTTTGTTTCCCAACTGCTACATAATAGGTAATATCCCCATTATACAGATAAAATTGATCCATAGACGTAAGATTCGCCTTTTCTCTTGCCTTTTTTTCTGCAAAATCTTTCGCATGGCTTATAGGCTTCATTGATTGGAAGTATACATTTACACTGACCCCAACAATAACTAAAATACATAATCCAGCGATGATAATCCATTTTTTCATAATAACCCTCTATGTACGATATATTGTAAATACTGCTTTACTTTGGTCCTCAGTATCTAATGCTAATCCGAACATTAAATCTTGATTTTTTAATGTTCTGTTGAGTGCATCAACGATTTTGTATAATTCAGCTTGGTATTCAATCTTTACAGTTGATAGCACTTCTATTTTGCTGTCCATCATAATCCCCCTACAAAAACAAATATTGTTATAAATATCGTAACCGATTATAGCCACAATATAAATACTGAAACACAAATTTATTATAACAACATTTCCGTGTTTATTGACGATATACCAAAAAATTTTTCTAATCCACACATTTTTTCACGCTGCTAATAAAAAGCAGCGTGTTTTTTACGATAAGAAATTATAAAATTCAATGTAGTTTATATAATTGAGTCGTGTCTACTCAAGTCGAAACTACGCCTAGCCCAAATATCTCTCTGCTAAGATAGCTATTTCTTCTATAAAAGTTTAATGCAAATTTTGTTATAGAAAATCAAAAGACAATCAACTCCACATGTTTATAACCAATTTTCAACCGTTTCAATCATTTCCTTTAGTGATACATGTTCAATTGGAACGGATGGTATTGAGCGAATAAAAGCATTTCCATATGATGTTGTTTCAATTCTTCTATCAAATACAATGACAATTCCTTTGTCAGTACCGCTACGAATAAGTCGTCCAAACCCTTGCTTAAATCGAATAACCGCTTCAGGTAATGAATAAGTAGAAAATGGATTTTTCCCTTCGGCCTGTATAGCTTCATTCTTTGCCCATGTATATGGCTCATCAGGAGGACTAAACGGTAATCTCACAATTGATAAACACGACAGATCTTCACCAGGAATGTCTACGCCCTCCCAAAAACTATTTGTACCAAAAAGGACAGCTTTATCAAACCGTTGAAAGTTTTTTGTTAATCTCATCCTGCTTCCTGTCGTAATTCCTTGAGCAATAAGTATAAAATCATCCAATAAGCCACTTTCCTTCATTAACTCATACGTTTTCTTTAACATGTCATATGAGGTAAATAAGACGAGCATTCTACCTTTTGTTGCCTGTGCAATGGCAATTAAATGATTAGCGATGGCTTCTACATATTCAGATACTGCCACCTCACGAATTTCAGGAATATCATTTGGAATTAACAACTTGGTCATTTCTGAATATGGAAAAGGAGAAGGTATTTGCTTCTTTATTAAATCCGCAAATTGATGAAGTCCTAATTCATTTTCAAAAAAACGGAAAGAATCTTTTACAGTTAAAGTAGCAGAAGTTAAAATCACACTCTTTCTTTTAGCAAAAAACTCTTTGCTCAATTTCTCACTTACAGAAATCGGTTGTGCCTGTATCGAAATACTATTAGGTATGGCCCGCATATCACCTTCTAGCCAATAAACAAATTCATTTGTTTGCTCTAACAAAAGATGTTGGATCGAATGCTTAAATGATACTAATTCATGATCATAGCTAAAGACTTCCTCAAGAAGAGCCTTATCTTTTTCAGATAATTTTTCACTAATCTTTTTCAATTGACTTAACCGCTCTTCTAATCCACTTCTTATTTGATTAACGGATGATATTACTCTTTCAGCTGCAAATAAAATTGGTTGTAAAGATTTTTCTTTCAATAACTTGTTTGAAAGACGAATCTGCAGTTTATGATGTCCTTTATTTTTCTTCTCATTTTTCAACAATTTCTCTGCAATAATGGTGAATAATTCATCGATTTCCGTTTCAAGCTCAGCGATAATAAAATCTAACTCAAAGGTAGGCATTTTTAGTGAAATTTTCTGCTTTTGTACCATTACTTCGAGTTGATAAAATAGTTGCTTTTTTTCATATGAACCTAGTTGGCTGCAAAAAAATTTGCTAGGAATATACTCCAATTTTTCTCCTAGAAAACCTCTAGAAGTTTTTTCAAAATGATGGGCTTCATCTATAACCACATAATTAAATTCTTTAAATAGTTGTTGTTTCTGAATTAAATCAAGTAGTAGCATAGAATGGTTTGTAATAACAATATCTGCATTCTCGGCTTCTCTTCTCGCGTATAAATAAAAATCCTTTGCTATCCATGGATCCCGTTCTTTCGATAAATGCCAACCATCATGCCTTATCCGATTCCAAAAGATTTTTCCGCCACTTGATAAATTCACCTCATCAATATCACCTGTTTCCGTATGAATAAGCCAAACTAATAACTGCATTTTCGTTAGGATTGTGTCATATTGCTGATCAGCTTCATAAAGTGTTTGTTCAAATTTAAATAAATTTATGTAATGTTGTTTCCCCTTAAGCACAACTGCTTTAAATGGAAAAGAGAGTACTTTTTCAAGTTTTTTCAATTCCGTATTTAATAATTGATCCTGCAATTGTATCGTATGAGTACTAATTAAAATGGGTTGATTTTCAGTTTTACTAAAATAAATACTAGGTAATAAATACGCAATTGATTTACCAATTCCCGTTCCAGCCTCAATCATTGCATGCTTATTTAATCGAAATGCTTCATACACCGTATCCATCATTTCATGTTGACCATCTCTTACTTCATAATGCTTTATTCCATTTGATAGTAATTTTTGCTTATCATGTTGATGTAAAGGATACTCCTTTTTTTCGCGATAGTTATAATTGGAGTATTTCTTATTTTTTTTACGGAGGGCAATTCCTTTAAATACCTCTAAATGCTCAGAGAGGTTTTCTAAATGATTTCGTTTCTCTGTCAGAATGTCTTCAAAAATTTCGTTTAAATTGCTCTTTAATCCTATTGAAAGTTTTGCAAGCTTTTCGAGTGTTACAAGTGGTAGCTCTCTTGTTTGGTTAATAAATTGCAAAAGCAATTCAGCGGTTACTAACGCATCACTATCCGCTTGATGTGGCCGATCATGCTTGATTGCGAGACATTCAGTCAACTCAAACAGCTTATAGCTATCAGATGTTGGCAATAATACTTTTGCTAATTCGACCGTATCGACATTTAAGCCGACAAATTCCGGGCAACCTACTCGATTAAATTCTGATTGGAGAAAATTCAAATCAAACAAGACATTATGCGCCACAAAGATACTGTCTTTTAAAATCCTTGTTAACTCAGGGGCAACTTCTTCAAATAATGGTGCCTGTTTGACCATTTCATCATTAATCCCAGTTAGTTCCTCAATAAATGATGGAATTGGTACACAAGGATTAACAAATGTTGTATATTGATCAATTATTTCTTCATTTTCAATGACAACAGCAGCTATTTGGATGATTCGATCACCTTTTTTGGGTGAATTTCCTGTTGTCTCTAAGTCTACTACTACAAAACGCTGTTTCATTCAATCACCTATTTCATATTTCAAAAGGCTATTTTTGTTTCTACTTAGTTTATCATATTAAAGCGAATAATCCATAACTATTATATCCAAAAACGTATGCTCCTTGTTCAACAGCGTCGAATGCGAGAGCTTTGCAATGACAATTCCAATCTTAAAAATTGTATCGAGGTATAAACAAACATTCTATACATAAGGAGATTTTCGTATCGTTTGTTGCAACCTATTTTGGTTCATTAAACTATTTAGCATAAATTTTGAGAAGAGAGCCTTATACTATACACTTCAACTAATGTATTGCTGTGTAAAAGGAGAGCGTTCTTATATTGCTTGAAGCTCTTTTCTCGGTGAACTAAGGAAACTTATCCTAAACTTATTTTTATTTGTAAAAACTTAAATTCTATACTATTGAGAAAAGAGCCCTATACATAAATACACTTCAACTAATGTGTTGCTTTGTAAAAGCCCTACTGCCGGCTTTTACACACTAAAAAAAGGGGAGTGTTCTTATATTGCTTGAAGCTCTTTTCTCGGTGAACTAAGGAAACTTATCCTAAACTTATTTTTATTTGTAAAAACTTAAATTCTATACTATTGAGAAAAGAGCCCTATACAAAAAACCGTATCCACTGAGATACGGTTTTCTTTTTATCTTAAATGATTGTTGCTTCGGGTTCATAGGAAATCATCTGCGAAATATGGTTATTTTCATCCAGAATAGCGATTTTTGGCTGATGATTTTTTATTTTATCCTCTTGAATAAGAGCGTATGAAATAATAATGACAATATCTCCTACTTGAACAAGTCTGGCAGCTGCACCGTTCAGACAAATTACACCACTTCCCCGTTTGCCTGGGATAATATACGTTTCTAAACGTGCTCCATTATTATTATTAACGATTTGTACTTTTTCATTAGCAACCATTCCAACCGCGTCTAGTATATCCTCATCGATTGTAATACTGCCGACATAATTTAAATTAGCTTCTGTAACTGTTGCTCTGTGAATTTTCCCATTCATCATTGTACGAAACATAAATGATTCTCCTTTTATTTCTTTTGTGCAATCTACCGGACATCAAGGATGAGATTATCAATTAATCTTGCTTTTGAAAACTTAACTGCTATTGCGATGATAACCTTCCCTTCAATGACATCTAACGCTTTTAATGATGGATAAGAATATATTTCAACATAGTCAATCTCACCACTTGTATTTAATTGAAGATGATCAATCACCATTTCTATAATCCGTTTTTTAGATTTTTCACCAGAGTTAATTGCAGTCTTTGCCTTTGTAAGACTTTTATATAATTCTTTTGCCTCAACTCTTTCTGAATCCGATAAAAAGACATTTCTTGAGCTTTTTGCTAAACCATCAAGCTCTCTATTTGTTTCAACAGCAATAATTTGGATAGGTAAAAAGAAATCCTGTACAAGTCCATCAATCACTGCAATTTGCTGTGCATCTTTCTTACCGAAATATGCTCTCTCAGGCATAATTAGTGAAAATAGCTTTAACAAAATGGTAACTACTCCATCAAAATGGCCAGGTCTACTTCTCCCGCAAAGTACCCCGGCTCTTTCAACGACAGTAATTTGATTATTCATTTTATTTGGATACATTTCCTCAACGGAAGGTGCAAAAATATAGTCCACTCCTGCTGCTTCTGCTAAACGTTGATCATGTGCCAAATCTCGTGGATAGGAGTCAAAATCTTCATTTGGTCCAAATTGAGTAGGATTGACAAAAATACTCATAATCACGATATCATTTTGTTCCTTAGCTTTTTCCACTAAAGCTAAATGGCCTTCATGTAAATAGCCCATGGTAGGAACAAATCCGATACTTTCATGATTTTGTCTATGCTGCTTAACTATTTTCGAAATCGTCGTTCTATCTGTCACCAATTTCATTTTATTTTCCTCCGTAAAGTGTAGACAATTCCTCTTGTTTCATAGTGAACGTATGCTTATCCTCTGGGAATTTACTCGTTTTCACATCTGCCACATAATTTTTTAGTCCATTCAAGATTAAATCATTACTATCTGCATATGTTTTTACAAATTTAGGTACTCGTTCAACTCCGAACATCGTTAAGTCATGAAAAACTAATACTTGACCATCAACATCTACTCCTGCTCCAATACCAATGGTTGGAATACTGATGTTAGCTGTCACCTCTTTTGCTAATTGCTTTGGTACACATTCTAAGACAATTGCAAAAGCACCTGCTTCTTCACATTTTTTTGCATTTTCAATCAACTGTATAGCTGCATCTGCCGTTTTGCCTTGAACCTTATATCCCCCTAAGACACCTACAGTTTGAGGGGTTAAACCGAGATGTGCCATAACAGGAATACCTGATGATGTTAACGCTTCAATCATTGAAATTACATGTCCAGCACCTTCAACTTTTACAGCATTCGCACCACCATTTTGAATAAGACTAGCAGCATGTTTCAACGTTTCCTCCCGGCTAAGATGATATGTCATAAATGGCATATCGGTAACGACAAATACATCACTAGCTCCTCGTTTTACAGCTTTTGTATGATGTATCATATCCTCAATCGTTACAGGTACTGTTGAATCATACCCTAAAACAACCATCCCTAAAGAATCACCAACTAAGATCATATCCATATTGGCCTGCTGTGCCAATTTTGCAGTTGGAAAATCATACGCGGTAACCATGGTGATCTTTTCCTTATTTTGCTTCATCATTTTAAAATCTGTCGTTTGTTTCATCATGTTTCCTCCCTTAGTATTTGACTAGGGGAGCATCCAACCTTGCTTTTTATGGTTCTTGACACAAAGTCTAATTTACTGGTTCATATTTAGAACGTTTGATGCAAAAAAAGCCCTTCCGCAAGGCAGAAGGACTCCTGTTATTAGTAAATGATTGACCCATCCTCCGTCCCCGTCCAATTCATGGATCAAGGCAGAACAATATTCTATTAATAATAAATGTAAGCAAGGTGCAGTTCCTTTTGGATACTACCCGAGTAAATTATATCAAAATATTTCATTACTTACTATCCATTTTTTATTTTCCTACCTCAATATCCGCAGAATAAATATCATGAATGACACCATTTTTATCCTGGATTTTTAATACGCCTTCATCAGAGATACCTATTGCTTTACCAGCTATCACTTCATTAACGGTACGAGCAATAATGTCCTTCCCAATACTGATGGCATAGCTTTCCCATAATAACTTTAATGGAGCAAAGCCTTTTTCTAAGTAAATCTGATAATACTTTTCCAAATTAGCTAGTATTTGTTGAATAAGTATAGAGCGGGACAGCTTTCCACCATTTTCAATTGCTATTGATGTTGCAACTGAATGCAATTCTTCGGGAAAGTCTTCTCTCGTTTGGTTAACATTAATTCCGATTCCAATAATAATAGAGTGAATTTTATCCGAATCTGCTTGTAATTCCGTCAATATGCCGGTTACTTTTTTTCCTTTTATTAAGATATCATTTGGCCATTTAATTTCTGGTTGTAGGTCGCATAGTTGTTCGATTGCCTGTACAACTGCAACTGCAGTAATCAAAGTAAATTGCGGTGCCTTAAAAGGTGGAAGTTTTGGTCGTAACACAATGCTCATCCATATTCCAGTAAACTTTGGAGAATGCCAATGTCTAGTTAGTCTTCCTCTTCCATTCGTTTGTTCTTCAGCTACCACTATTGTTCCTTCTGGACAACCTTCTTGTGCTAGTTGATGGGCCACTTTTTGTGTCGAATCAATTGTATCTAAATATTGAATCATACTACCTAGTTTAGAAGTTTTCAGGCCTAAACGAATTTCATTTTCTGTCACTCTGTCCATTGTCGATATAATTCGATACCCCTTTTTACGAACAGCCTCTAGTTCAAATCCTTCTTTTCGCAGCTCCTCTATATGCTTCCATACTGCTGTTCTTGAACAACCTAAAATATCAGCAAGTGCTTGTCCTGATAAAAATTCTCCATTTGCATTGGTAAATGCCTCTAGCAATCGTTTGCGAATGGGAGATTGCATGTTCGACTCCACCCCTTTATCTCATCTCTATCATTGGCAATTTCTTTATTTAAAATGGCCAATTCAATCTGTTGCAATAAATCCTTAATCCAAGGTCCACCGGGTCGATTAAACCAATTTATTAAGTCTTCCCCTGAAATGACTATTTCTTCACGTGTCTTAATCGGCATGATTGAAAATTCATTCTCGATTGTTTCCTTGATCATGTATATCGACTGTTTATTCATTGTTTTATATACTACTTCAGCATCAATCGCAATTTCCTTTGTTGCATAAAAAAGTGAAGCAACTGTCCAAGAACTTTGATATCTTTCCTTCAAGACCGAAAGAGCTTTCACAATGTATTTCATTTGTTTAGTTGGCATTCGCCATTCTCTTAAGAAATTCATCGGTTCGTTTACATCGATTAAGGCTAATATTAAAAGCCATGTTTGATTTTCAGAAAGTTCATTCACATCTAATTCTAAGCATTGTTTCAATTTATCTGTATGGTCTTTAAAACCGGGCAAGTAATCAATAATTTGACAATCAAACAATAGAGTTAAAGCTTGTTTTTTATTGCTGCCTCTAATTAACTTTGTAAACTCTGCTAAGATACGCTCTATCGCAATATGCTTTAATAAATAGGCATTTTTACTAATTGCAAGCTTTGTACTCATATGCAATGAAAATTCAAGTTGACTAACAAATCGAACCGCTCTCATCATTCTTAGTGCATCTTCATGAAATCGTTCTTTTGCATCCCCAACTGTTTCAATTAATTGATCATTAATCGCTTGTATACCATTAAACAAATCAATGATTCTTCCTTTTTTATCCATGGCTAATGCATTCATAGTAAAATCTCTTCGTTCTAAATCCTTTATCAATGAACGGATAAAATGAACCGTTTCTGGTCTGCGATAATCGCGATAATCAGATTCTGCACGAAAAGTAGTAACCTCATAGCCAATCCCGTCGAAGAGAACAAGTATCGTTCCATGTTCAATACCAATATCTACTGTTTGACTAAAAATTTTTTTTACTTCCTGAGGAGTAGCTGATGTTGCAATATCAACATCATCAATTTTTCGATCTAGTAAATAATCTCGGACGGAACCTCCGACAAAATATGCTTCAAATCCATTACTTTCTAATGCCTCTAAAATTGGGATGGCACTTAGAAATGGTTCATTCATTCCATCCCCACCTTTTCTTTATCTGGTATTAGATGGTAATAAATGTCTTCATATTGTTCAATTATTTTCTCTGACATAAACTGATTGTGAACGGTTTGAATCGCATTTTCAGAAAACTCATTGTGTATTTTTTCATCTTCAAGAAGCTTTAACGCATAGCTTGAAATCATTTCAATATTTCCCAGTTCACAAACATACCCATTCACATGATCTGTAATTACTTCTGGAATTCCACCAATATCGGTTCCAATACATGGAACACCACAGGCCATAGCCTCAAGAGCTACTAATCCAAAACTTTCCTTTTCTGATAGCAAAAGCATTAAATCACTTATAGAGTATAACTCTTCAAGATTATCTTGCTTTCCTAACATGAGCACGTCTTCATTTAATTGTAATTCATTCACTAATTTGCATACGATTGTCATCTCGGGACCATCACCAACTAAAAGGAGTTTAGCAGGTAGTTTCTTTTTTATTTGGGCAAAAACCTTAACTACATCTGGTACTCTTTTCACATTTCGAAAGTTAGATACATGGATGATGATTTTCTCATCTGGTGAAATTCCATATTCCGTTTTTAAATCACTTGAATTAACTTTTCTGTATACCCGTTCATCAATAAAATTATAGACTGTATCAATTTCTTTCTTTGGTTGAATTAGATCATAAGTTTGTTGAACTAAAGCTTTTGAAACAGCAGTCACATAATCAGATTGCTCTATACCAAAGCGAATCGCTTCAGTTAATGAAGGATCATAACCTAAAACAGTAATATCTGTTCCATGTAAAGTTGTTACAATCTTTACATTAGTACCGGCCATCTGTTTTCCTAATATTGCACAAACAGCATGAGGCATTGCATAGTGAACATGGAGTATATCTAATTTTTCTCTCTTTATCACTTCTGCCATCTTACTAGCTAAAGCAATATCATAAGGTGGATATTGAAATACAGAGTATTGATTCACTTCGACCTGATGAAAATAGATATTATGATACATCTTATTTAAACGGAATGGGATGCTTGAAGTAATAAAATGGATTTCATGGCCTCGCTCTGCAAGAAATTTTCCTAATTCTGTGGCTATGACACCTGAACCTCCAACAGTCGGGTAACAGGTAATACCAATTTTAAGCTTTTTTCTCATTCTCCAATCACATCCATATTTAATATAAGCGGCTTTTTCGTTTTAAAGCCCTCGGCAAATTTTACTCCAACTTCTTTTCCGAACATTCTCTCTCTCGCTTGTACAGTTTCAATATAACCATCTGTTAGCGGTGTCCTTACACCTGTACTATTTATCACAAACTGGCTCTGGTATGCTTCTAAGCTTTCTACTTTTTTATCCATATAGTTGGTTACATCAATGACAAAATCAGGATGATGAAAACCATTTATCATATAATGATATAAACTTTTTGGTTTATGTGGAGGCAAATTTAAACTCGTTTCAAATTTTCTAATCCCCGCAGAAAATATTGCCTCTTCTACTAATTTTGCACAATTACCATGGTCAGGATGTCTGTCCTCTAAAAATGGCGCAAAAACCACTGTAGGTTTATATGTACGGATGACTTCTACAACCATGCGTATATGTTCAGTGGTAAGATAAATTCCACGATCAGGAATTTTTAATGAAATCCGTTCCTCAACACCTAAAATTGAGGCAGCCTTTGCCGCCTCAATCTTTCGATTTTCAACTGTTCCATTTGAAGACAATTCTGCTTCTGTTAAATCACAGATGACGACTTTTTTTCCTTCCCTCGTCCATTTTGCAATCGACGCGGCCATTCCAATCTCTACATCATCTGCGTGTGCCCCAAATGCTAATATATCTATTTTCTTATTCATGCCTTGTTTCACCTCTAATAATACTTCGCCATTGTAAATCGCCTTTTTCTAGCCCACGAACAAGAACTTCAGCAGTACCCATATTCGTTGCAAGGGGAACGGAATATACATCACATAAACGAATTAATGCAGTCACATCTGGTTCATGTGGCTGAGCTGTTAATGGATCCCTAAAGAAAATAACCATATCCAGTTTATTATTGGCGATTAATGCTCCTATTTCTTGATCACCACCATATGGCCCTGATTGGAAACGGATCACTGGTAGGTTTGTCTCTTCGTTTATCCTTTTCCCAGTCGTACCTGTTGCATATAATCGGTGCTGTGCAAAAATATCTTGGTATGCTGTCACAAACCGAATCATATCATCTTTCTTTTTATCATGTGCAATTAATGCAATCTCCATATCCTATGCCCCTTAATCAATAATATTTTCCAATCCGTAGACTAATGTATTGATTGCCAATACTGTTTCAATGGATAATTTGACCCCTGACATAAAGGAAGAACGATTATACGAATCATGTCGAATTGTTAAGGATTGTCCATCTGCACCAAATAACACTTGCTGATGTGCGATTAATCCTGGTAAACGGACACTATGTATATGCATTCCATCAAAGTTGGCTCCTCTAGCACCAGTTATACTTTCTGATTCATTTGGATGTCCCTGTTGCTTTTTCTCCCTTGATAAAGAAATCATCTCCGCTGTTTTTACAGCTGTTCCAGAGGGTGCATCAAGTTTCTGATCATGATGCATTTCAATTATTTCTACATCTTTAAAATATTTTGCAGCTAATTGGGAGAACTTCATCATTAACACCGCACCTATAGCAAAATTAGGTGCAATGATACAACCAATATTTTTTTCTTCTGCTAATTGTTTCAATTCTATTAGTTGTTCTTGGGTAAAACCTGTTGTTCCTACAACAGGTCGAATTCCATACTGTAGGGCAGTTTTTGTATGTAAATAACCAACTTCAGGTGTAGTTAAGTCCACAAATACATCTGCATTTGATTTCTGAAGACATTCTTCTACATTTGAATATACAGGGATATTTTCGTATAATTGGAAATCATCTATCTCATGCAACATTTTCTGATCATGCTTATGATCTAAAACACTCACAAGCTCAAATTTTTCTTCGTGAAAAACCAGCTTGACTGCTTCTTTTCCCATTCTTCCACGAGGCCCTGCAATAATTACTCTCACTTTATCCATAATATTTACTCCTTTTCTTTTTTCGTCCATCTATCTTTATCACGTGTATTAAATTTGTACATCACTCTTTCATGAGCTTCTTGTAAATTTATATTTAATGAATTAGCTAAACAGATAAGAACAAACTGTAAATCTCCTAACTCTTCTTCCACCGTTTTTTCCTTTTCTGTATTCTTCTTAGGTTTCTCTCCATAATAATGATTAACTTCCCTTGCTAATTCACCGAGTTCCTCAGTTAAGCGGGCAACCATCGCTAATGGGCTAAAATAACCTTCCTTGAATTGTCCTATATAATCATCAACTTCTTGCTGCATTTGTTTTATTGTTTTTTCTTCCAATATCAATTACACCTCACTTATTTCTCTCTTCATGTTAGCTAAAACAAAAAATTTTTACAAATGTTTTAATTTATTCTAGAACCAAGCATTGCCAGTTGTAAATCCGTTTTATATAATGAGAACGTTGTGCTAATTTTGATTTTATTAACTTTTTCTTGAATAACTTGGACAATCTATACTCAAAAGGACAGGAGGAAACAACATGCTTCGTGGTTTAAAAATAAAAAATATTTTATTTATTCTATTAGGCTCTGCTATTTTTTCATTTGGTATCTATCACTTTAATATGCAAAATAACCTTGCTGAAGGTGGATTTACCGGTATTAACCTGCTATTATATGCCCTTTTTAACATAGATCCTTCCTATTCAAACTTAGTGTTAAACATCCCGGTATTTATTATCGGTTGGAAATTACTTGGGAAAAGAGAATTTATTTATACGGTGATTGGAACAATTGCAACATCCATATTTCTATGGATCTTCCAAAGAAAACATTTAAATATTCCACTTGAGCATGATATGTTTCTTGCCGCTTTATTTGCTGGAGTATTTATTGGTATTGGCTTAGGGATTATTTTCCGTAATGGTGGTACAACAGGTGGCGTTGATATTATTGCACGATTAATATTTAAATATAAAGGATTAGCCATGGGTAGAACGATGTTCATATTTGATGCATGTGTCATCACTCTTTCCCTATTGACCTATTTAAATTATCGTGAAGCCATGTATACACTAGTCGCTGTATTTGTTGGTGCAAGAGTAATCGACTTTATGCAGGAAGGTGCTTATACCGCAAGAGGAGCATTAATTATTTCACCAAAGCATGATGAAATTGCTAATTTAATTATGAATGATATGGAAAGAGGAGTAACAGTTCTACAAGGGCGAGGTTCCTACACAAAGGAAGAAAAAGATGTACTTTATTGTGTCGTAGGTAAAAATGAAGTCGTCCGTTTAAAAGGATTGATAAATGCCGTAGATCCACATGCATTCGTTTCCGTTACAATTGTTCATGATGTATTAGGAGAAGGGTTTACTCTAGACGAAAATAAGAAACCCATTGAAGTATAAATACATTTCCACAAAGTATAAAAAGGAAGGCATGTTATCATGCCTTCCTTTTCTTAATCATCACTTCTATTTGTAAAAATTAAGATCAACCTTAACAGTTCAAGAACTGCAACAGCTGCAGCAGCTACATATGTTAATGCAGCAGCATTAAGCACCTTTCTTGCATCATGCTCTTCCTGATTATTAATTATGCCTAATGAGACAACTTGATCCATTGCTCTTGACGAGGCGTTAAATTCTACAGGGAGTGTGACTAATTGAAATAAAACCCCTAAAGCCATTAAAACAATCCCAATTAGAAGAAAAGTTTGACTAGCGAGTAATCCAATAATAATGAAAATCCAAGAAGCATTTGAACTAATATTTGCTACAGGGACAAGGGAGTGGCGAAATCTTAATGGACCATAGCTCTCTTTATCTTGAATAGCATGACCAACTTCATGGGCTGCAACAGCCGCTCCAGCAACAGAATTGCCATGATAGTTTGAAGAAGATAAATTTACCGTTTTCGTCATCGGATTATAATGATCACTCAAAAAGCCACTATGTTCAACCACTTTTACATTGTATAAACCATTTTCGTCTAAAATTCTTCTAGCTACTTCTGCTCCATTCATACCAGTAGTATTTGGAACTTCCGCATATTTCTTAAAAGTTCTTTGTACTTTAACCTGCGCCCAAATCGGAATAAGAGCAATAATAATATAGTAAATAATAAACTGCATTGGTTTCCTCCATATCTCGATGATATTACTATTATTTTATTCAATTCAGGTGAAATGGTCAATCATAATGCTCTTTTTGCTTCGTATGTTTTTCTCCTCTGTATTTTCTCCAGCCAACATACGATAATGTCATAACAATAATACTACCTGTTGTAATAATCACCCACCATAATGAAGGATCTGTTTCATCCTCAGATAATTTATCGAAAATATGTTGTAAATCCGACTCTATAATATCTAATTGTACTAACTGTGTGTCATCTTCAATAATTCGATTTCTAAACTTATCAATGAAGGAAATATCAGAATCTAACTTTTCTAATTTTTCTAAAGACAAATCCACTTTTAAACTTGGTTGAATTAATGAATATTTTTCTAAAAACATAGTAAGTGCTGCTTCATATGCCATTCGGTCCTTCTCTTTAGCCGCTTCCTTGATTTGAGAAAATGCCCCCATAATTGGCTCCTGTAACTCTGTCCACATTGGTTGATAGTGAGAATTAATTGCATCAATCACTAATCGGAACGTAGTTACTTTATCAATTTTTTCTCTAGATTCTGAACTTACTTTATTTATTGCACGAATAGCATCATTATATGACATCATGACTATTTTTAATTCATCCATTGTTAATATCGAGCCGTAGGATGTCTCTTCAATAAATTGGTCTTGAAATTGTTCAAGAAATTTTTTAGCCGCTTCAAACCGGCCAATCTTTGTCATTTGTAAAGCTTCATCAGCAATTTTATCTAACCTATCTAATGGTGAAGTTACCGTTGCATGAACATGAGTTGAAGTAAAAAAAACGAGCGAAAATAGAAGGATTAATATTTTTTTCATCCTTGTCCCTCCTCAAACTACTAATAAAGTGTATGAGAAGATGGACAAGAATAGACCTGATTTTAAATAGGACTAATTAATAGATCGTTAATTTAAGACTATTTTTCCGAACGGAGAAATAATAGCCGATTGCTAACGATAATATGCTTAACCAGAACGTAAAATATCCAATTTCCCGAACATAGATTGCCAACGCACCGTATTTCGGATATTGCATAAATACGTAGTCAATTACATCATTATGTAAAGTCCAGATAGCTACTATTATAATATGTTTAAGCTTTATTCGATAAAAAGGAGAATATAATATCCCTTCTATTGCCATAGCTCCATGTGACATAATTAGCATATACCCTTGCCATGGCAATTCGCCAGTCACAATTAAAGTTAAAATGTTCATGACTACGGCCCAAACCCCATATTTAAATAAAGTAACGATTGCTAAAGCTTCAATGATCGGCCAATTTTTTTTCAATAAAAACGCAAATAATACAAGAGTGAAAAACAAACTAGCTGTAGGGCTATCAGGTACAAAAGGAAGGAATATTGTCGGTGTGACATCAAATTGAGGTTTATACCATATATATCCATAAATTGTCCCTAATAAATTTACGATTAATAACACCCACAAAATATACCGATTCGCTAATATTGGATATAATAACTTCATTACGTACCGCCTTTCCTCTCACTCCCCAAATGACTTGAAATAGAAAGAAAAGCTGGCAAAAACGCCAGCTTTATCTCTTTCTATTATTCAGCTTTTAACCCTGAAATAAATTCAGATAGCTTTTTCAATTCATCGTCAGAACCTTTAAATTGATTAGCTGGCATATTGCCTTTACCTTCTTTAGCAATTTTTGCAACTTCATCAGCACTTAAACCAGTACCAATTAATGATGGAGCTGCAGGGCTACCAACAAGGTTTTCTCCATGACATGTAATACATGATTGTTTAGAAATAATTTGGTAGCCTTCTGAAGATTTATCAATATCTGCTTTCGCGACAATTTTCCCTTGCTCAGCCGCTTTTTCCCAATCATGGTGAGCCGCAGCTTCCCAAGTTAAATAGAAGACTGCTGCAATGGATAATAGCATAAATCCAGTTGCTAACGGACGTTTCAATGGACGTCTATGTGGTCCACGATCAATAAATGGAGCTAAAAGTAATCCTACAAATGCAATACCAGGAATAATTAGTCCAATGATATTATATGGACCTGACGCATAGGAATATTTCAACATTTGATAAAGGAATAAGAAATACCAGTCAGGCATTGGAATATAACCTGCATCAGCTGGGTCAGCAATACGCTCTAATGGTGCTGGATGTGCAGCAGTTAGGCATAAAAATCCAACTAAGAATACGGCACCGACCATCCATTCCTTTAATAGGAAGTTTGGCCAAAAGGCTTCTGTTTTCCCTGGATATTCCGAATAGTCCTTAGGGCCCATTTTTTTACGAACCGAAGGGTCAAGAACACGTGAATCCCCTACAAATTTCATCCCTTTTCCACGATGCATTATGTCCCCCTCCTTCTTATAAAGAGTCAAAAATTTCTTAAATCAATTATTATAGCGAAATTAATTTTACAATGGTCCAGAAATACCTTGTTTACGGATCATTAGGAAATGGGCAGCCATTAATCCTAATAATACTGCTGGCAAGAAGAACACGTGAATCGCAAAGAAACGTGTCAATGTTTGTGCACCAACAATATCCGGATGTCCTGAAAGTAGTTCTTTCGCATATGGCCCTATTAATGGTACTGAATCAGCAATTTGCAATGTAACTTTTGTCGCAAATAACGCTTTCATATCCCAAGGTAATAGGTAACCAGTTAATCCTAAACCAAGCATAACAAATAAAATAAGTACCCCAACAATCCAGTTTAACTCACGAGGTTTTTTGTACGCGCCTTGGAAGAAAACACGAAGTGTATGTAAGAAAATCATAACAATAACTAAACTTGCTCCCCAATGGTGCATACCACGAACAATTTGACCGAATGCTACTTCATTTTGAAGATAGTAAACAGACTCCCAAGCGTTCTTAATATCCGGTACATAATACATTGTTAAAAACATACCAGATAAAATTTGGATTACCGTAATGAAGAAGGTTAATCCACCAAAGCAGTAAACAAACGCTGAAAAATGATGCGCCGGGTTTACATGTTCTGGTACTTCATGATCAGCGATATCTCGCCATAAAGGCGTAATATCTAAGCGCTCATCTACCCAATCATAGATTTTATTAAGCAATGATTACGCCTCCTTTACTTTACAAATGGATTTTCTTTCGGTTTTCCTAAGTACAAGTAACCATCTTTAACTTTTGTTGGATACGCATCCAATGGTGCAGACGGTGGTGTACCAGGGACGTTTTTGCCATTTAGCTCATAGCGTCCACCATGACAAGGACAATAGAATTGATGTGGATGTTGTTTGTTTTCGCCCCATGTTACGTTACAGCCTAAATGCTTACAAATAGGTGATAATGCGATGATTTCGCCCTTATCATCTTTATAAACCCATGCTGTTTGTTCCACATCTGACTTATACCATGCATCCACTTGTTCGTATTTAAACACGACACGTTGTGGTTCATTTGTCAGTTCAGCTACTTTTTTTGGTGTAGCGTGAAACTCACCAGCACCTCTATGCTGTAGAACTGGGTCTACTGCAAAACGAACCATTGGCATTAAAATTCCAGCTGCCATAAACCCTCCTACACCTGTAAGTGTGTAGCTAAGGAATTGACGTCTTGTTACAGGATTCTTGCTCATCCTTTTCCCCCCTCTAACAGTAAGGTAAGTCCAATGGACATTAATAAAATACGCACAAATACAAACTAGGACATAACCATGATATATCAATCTTTCAACTAGGTCAATATGTCACAACTTTAAAAACATGTCAACAATGTGACGAATATCCGAATTATTTTATAGTTTGCCATTGTTGAACAATAATATTAATTAATTGTTTTACTTGATCCTCTAAAATGGAATGTTTATATTGTTCTTCCATATGTTCAAGAGGGACAGACGGTATCCAGATCAATTTTCCCTCCGTTTTATCTTGCTCCCTCCATGAGATATCGGAAGTTAAATAAAAGATATGGGAAAAACCACTTTCTTTCAATTTCACCTCCCAATTTTGAAGCATGTCCATTTTTTGATGATCTTCCAATGTATTTAAATACGTAAAAGCTGGAAACAGAAGCAATCTTCCTTTAAATTGCCTTTCTAAATGTAAGGATAAAAGCTCAATGAATTCACCTTGTGAAGCTGCTTGTTTCATTTCTGACCCAATTGCAATTGGCAATAAGGGGACGACTGCAGTATCAATAAACTGCTTCTCCTTTAAATAGGTTTCTATATCATTTCCATTCCACTTCATATAAACACTCCTAAAATATATTATTACAAAACCTTTTACAGAACATGCAAAATAAAGTACATCTTTTCTAATAGCTATTGTCTAAATTTAATAAGAAAAGTGCATCTGCAAACGTTAGCACTTAATATTATAAATGAAATCCTGTTCTCTAAACAATCATTTATCTTTCAAGAAAAAGCCTCTTGCAGGAGCAAGAGGAGAAACTAGTCGACATTTAATTGTTTAAGCTGCTCTGTTAATTTGTTAAATGAATCTAAGTCAAGGTTATCAAGAGCTTCATCAATTTCCTTTAATAATTTTTCCCGTTGAAAGCCTAGTATACTTTCCTGTAAAAATTTTTCAGCAACAATACGATCTTCATCATTTATGCGTAATAAATTTGGCATAAAAGGATTCTCTTCAAGCACAGCGGCATACTGATAAGAAAGATTAGCTGATTTGAAATTTAACTGGATGTAAATATCTTCCTCTCGATTTAAGCGAATATCATGGAACGATTTTTCAGCATCAGTAGTCATAATATTTTCTTTATAAAATCGGAATGGTACATTATCAACACAATGGGTAGACATAATTAATCCTCGAGGACAAAATTGCGCTTCTTCGACAAAATGAACCTTTTCCATTAATTGGTCATGACTCATTAAATAATTTAAGATCCAGACTGATTCCCTTCTCTTTAATTGATAATGATTCAAAAACCAGCGTATAAAATCTTTTTTCTCGTTGACAGATACAGGGGTGGCAGCCAATGTAATCCCTCCTCTGCATAATGAATATATGCGATTAATGATCTTCTAGTCGTTCCAAGAGTGAGATCCATTCCTCATTTAACGGATCATCGTGTAAAAGTGTTTGAAAAATTTCAATTGCTTCTGATCTTTTTCCTTCTTCCATTAAGAAGTAACCATATTCCGCTAAAAATTCTGAATGATTCTTTAAGTCATTATATGCTTGCTGATAATGTTTTAATGCATCCTGATATTGTTCTAAAGCTTGGAAAGAGATTGCAGCATCCCAATGTAATTGTGGATCGATGTCACCTTCTTTTTCCATTTGCAATGTAATTTCTAAGACATCTTCATAACGCTGTTGATGTAGAAGAAGCTTATTTAGTGTTAAAGCAGCATCAATATAACCTGAATCTAAAACAAGTGCTTGTCGAAAATATTCTTCAGCAAGCGACTCATCTCCTAACTTTAACGCAAGCTTTCCACCAAATTGGTATAATTCTTTATTAAATTCATCTACTGCTATGCCAGATTTTACAGCTTGCATCGCATTTTCTAGATCCTCTTCACTTTCATAACATTTTCCTAAATACAAATAAAGTGAATGATATTCAGGATCCATTTCTCTCAATTGTATAAATAATTCGATAGCCTTTTTGAAAAATCCTGCTTGATAGGCGGTCAATGCATAACCAAATAATGTATTTATTTCATTATTTTCTTCAACGGCTCGTTCAAAGAAAGGTAACGCCTCTTCGAATTTTCCGGCTGAACTCAGTACTTCAGCTAAACGTCCATTTATATCTACACCTGCAATTAAAGTTTTTCCTTGATTAAGAAGCTCTTCATAGAACTTTATCGCTTCATTATTTTTACCCTCCGATGCATAGAGTTCCCCTAATGCGAAATCAATAATGGATTCGTCTGGAAGTAACTGCTTTGCCTGACGTAGTTTATTCTCACTTACTTCCACTAATCCTTGCATTTGGTATAAATCCGCTAAAATTAGTAAAGCTCGCGGATAATCAGGATCATCCTCTTGGATTGAATCTAAATAACTAATTGCATCAGATTCCTTATCCATCTCAATGAGTATTTCTGCTAATGAAACTTTTAATTCACCTTCATTTGGGTATGAGACAAGTAATAGTTCATAAAGTTCCTTTGCTTCATTTAAAAACCCTAATTGCAATAATTCCTCAGCTAATAAATATTTTTCTTCATCATTATTTGAATTTTTTATTTTAAGAAAAAGATCCTTTGCTTTATCCATATCTCCATTTTCTAGTAACTGAATCATTTTCTCTATATTTTCGTGTATGTTCATTTTCTTTCCCTTTCTTACACAAAGAGGGAAGTTCTTCTTATTATTATTTCTTCCCCGAAACCTGGACGAAATGTCACATGATTCGCCGTAGTAATTACTCGCCCTTTGTGTACCATAATCGCTAATCTACTATTATCATAAAGAATCTTACTCTGTTCAGCAACTATCCCGTTTTTAAAATAAAGATTATAATTGATTTCTCCCCCAACATGTAAATCTCCTCTCTTAGGGTATAAACCAAATTTCTTTAAGTCTTTTATTGAAATTGGGGTTTTTTGCAACAATTCTTTAGAAAGTTTCGGAATTTTCTCTTTTCCTAATACATCATTCCATTGTTTTAAGATCAATTTTCTTCTTGACTCTTCTTTAGTTAATAAAGTTGGTACTAGTATAGGATTATAAGGAAACATTGCTTCTCTTATCCATCCCCATGGAATATCGTTTATAGTAGATTCATCTTGAATTTCTAATAAAATGATGGCGATTTTTTCCTTTTTACACTTTCGAATCAAACTAGTTGATAGTTTTTCTAATGGTAGTCTTATGGCAATACAATAATCAACAGGACTATTGAGTAATGTTATTCTTTTTTTATGTAGTTCTTCATCAAATTGGAATTCATATTGAATGGCGAATGACGTTATAATCGTATGACAACCTTCTTGAAGAAAATTTTTAATGAAGTACTGTTTTAGTAATGGAAACGAGGTGTTGGGGAGTTTTTCGTCTAGCATCACATGTGTAGGTGTCATGATAAATGACGCTACATTCATTTTCATCAATGATGATTTCATCTTAGTTGCTTTAATTGAATGGAAGCTATTGTTTTTAATAATAAATGATTGCTGCTTTATGTCTTTTGCTTCTTCAGAGTATATATCTGCATTATCTATGATATACATACTTTCCCCTCCATCTAATAACTATATAGACAAGCTATGTTTTGATGGAGGAGAAAATGACAGGATGAACTGTAGATTTTTTCTTATTTTTTTGTTAAATAATGTAAATGTTCAAAGAAATTCGGGTAGGAAACACTGACTGCTTCTGCTCCTTCGATATATACATCTTCTTCGCAAATTAAGGCAGCAATACTTAGCATCATCCCTATTCGATGATCTCCATAGCTTTTTACTTTACCACCTTTTAGAGGTGTTTTCCCATAAATAATCATACCGTCCTCTGTAGCTTCAATCTTTGCTCCAAGAATAGACAATTCCTTTACAACCGCATCAATTCGATTCGTTTCCTTTACTTTCAATTCTTCTGCATTTTTAATGACAGTTTTCCCACTTGCTTGGGTAGCTAAAAGTGCAATGATTGGCAATTCATCGATCAGACGTGGAATCAACTCACCTCCGATTTCGATTCCTTGTAAATTACTCGTTTTTACAGTCACTGTACCTGATGGTTCGAAATTGCTCAAAGTATTTTCTTTTACATCAATGGATGCACCCATTTTTTGTAAGACTTCAATAATTCCTGTACGAGTCGGGTTTAAACCAACGTTTTCAAGAATTACTTTACTCTCATTCACTATCGCTGCAGCAACCATAAAGAAGGCTGCAGAGGAAATATCCCCTGGAACTTGAATATCTGATGCTACTAATTTTTGTTTTCCAGAAATCTTTATTGTATTTTCATTAATGGTTAGATTTCCACCAAATTGTTTAATCATTCTTTCCGTATGATCTCTCGTAGAAGCTGGCTCTATAATTGTCGTTTCCCCCTCTGTTTGCAAGGCAGCTAAAAGAAGACAGGATTTAACCTGTGCACTTGCGACAGGTAACCTATACTGTATAGGATGCAATGTACTACCTACAATAGATAATGGGGTATAATTCGCCCCTCTCCTGCCATGTATTGTCGCTCCCATTTGTTTTAATGGGTCTGTTACGCGATTCATCGGTCTTTTCGCAATGGAATCATCTCCAATGATGACTGAATGAAAGGGCCTACCAGCAAGTAATCCAATAATAAGCCGTGTCGTTGTACCAGAATTACCAACGTCTAAAATTTCAACTGGCTCCTTTAAGCCATCAAAACCATTTCCATGTATTTTTATTTCGCCATCCTGCTCCTCTATCTTGATCCCAAGCTTTCGAAAGCACTCAATCGTGCTTTTACAGTCAGCTCCGTATAAGAAGTTTTTTACAGTCGTTATCCCTTCTGCAATCGCTCCAAACATAATGGCTCGATGAGATATCGATTTATCACCGGGAACATCAATTGTTCCATTCAATCCCGATTTTTTTGATTGTAGATGGATCATATCGGCAACACTCCTTCCATTTTTTTATTGTATGAATAGTTCATAATTGGTCCTATTTTTTAAACAAACCATCGCTTGTTCCCGATCTTGGATTGTTTGAAAACTAATTCGCAATACTCCATAAATGTCTTCTCTCGTTTCCAAAATTCGGATATTTGTAATACTAATTCGTTCTTCAGCTAAGTACCCAGTTATTTCAGAAATAACCCCTGGATAATCAGGTACATCGACATATAAATCATAAAAAGAATGGATGACACCTTTTGTATGTATGGGTAAGCCATCTCGATAAGATTTTGCATTTGCAAAAAATTGATAGATTTTATTATATTCATCATCTATTAGCATTTGTTCGATTTTCTGCATTTCTTGTTTCCATTCACACATAAGCTGTAATAATACATCCTTGTTACGCAAAGATATATCAGTCCACATATGTGGGTTAGAGGAGGCAATCCGTGTAATATCTCGAAATCCACCAGCTGCTAATCTTTGCAATAATGGATAGATCTCTTGATATTTTTTTGCATGCCCTACTAATGACGCTGCAATAATATGAGGAAAATGACTAAGAATACCTGTCATTTCATCGTGCTCATCTGCGGTTAATTCAATAAACTTAGATTTTGTACCAGCTAATAAATGTTTTAATTGGTTCACTTGTTCCGTCATGTTTGTATGTTCGGGTGGAGTTAGCATGTAAAAGGCATTTTCAAATAACAAACGTTTGGCAGCTACCACTCCACTTTTATGTGATCCTGCCATCGGGTGACCCCCAATAAAAGTAATACCGTTCTCAATAAATAATGCAGCCTTTTTCATAATTGATTTTTTTGTACTTCCTGTATCGGTGATAATAACGCTTTGTTTTAATGGCAATAATGCTAATTCTTCCATTACTTTTTCCGTTTCAAAGATTGGAATAGACAAAATAATGAAATCGGCATCAACGGCACCTTGTTTGATGCTCTCTGCCATATCATCGATTACTTTTAAAATTTTCGCCTGATTAGCTATCTCTTCATCCCTATCATAGCCAATAATTGTAGTATTTGGGTGCTCATTTTTAATTGCTAAAGCAACCGAACCTCCAATTAGACCTAATCCGATAACGAATATTTTCTGTTGCAACTCTTCTCCCCCTGATGTGTATAAATTCTAATTTATCATCGATGCTTGCTTCAGAAATTCAAGCATTGCATCCATAACACCATCATTTTGTTCTTTTGTACCAATTGTTACCCGAACCGATGTAGGGAAACCTAATGCTTTCCCTGAACGAACAATATATCCCTTTGAGAGTAAAAATGAGAATACCTCATCACCATCATGTGCAAAATCAATTAAAATAAAATTTCCTTGTGAAGGATAATAATTTAGATTTTCTTTCTCACAAAATTGATAGAAACGTTCTAATTCCTCGTGATTTAATTTCCTACAATTTTGAACAAAGCTTTGATCACTCAGAGCTACTGATGCTACTTTTTGGGCTAAAACATTTGTATTGAATGGTTGTCGGACAGGTTCAAGTGCTTGAATAATTTCTTCAGATGCAATCCCATAGCCTATTCTAAAACTTGCAAGACCATAAATTTTAGAAAATGTTCTTGTAACAATTAAATTTGGATATTGCTGGATTAATACACGTGCATCATAATAATCATCAGCGCAAACATATTCATAATAAGCTTCGTCTAATACCACTAGTACATCTTTAGGTACTTTCTTTAAAAAACTCTGTAATTTTTCATCGTTAATATATACACCTGTAGGGTTATTAGGACTACAAACCCAGACAATTGCTGTATCCTGATTAATTTGAGTAAGCATTCCATCTAAATCATGTTCTCCGTTTATTAACGGTACCTCTCTTATCTCAGCACCTTCTAATATTGCATTATGCTTATATTGTGAAAAGGTAGGATTGGCCATCACTGTATTTTTTCCTGGCTCTAGTAGAGCATTAGAAATAATATGTAGCAGTTCATCTGTTCCATTTGAGAAAATTAACTGGGTTGGCTTTACCCCTAAAAATTCAGCCGCTTCTTTTCGTAATTGGGTTGAATATCCATCCGGATAATAAGAAAATGTTGAGCTACCCTCTTTATCTAATAAGTCCTTTACTTTTGGTGAGTAGCCATACGGATTTTCATTTGATGCTAATTTATGAATTTCATCTAAATGAAAGGCTGCTTTCACCTCTTCTATTGATTTACCTGGTTGGTATGCCTTTAGATTTAAAATTTTACTATTCCATTTCATGAATATTCACTCCTTTATCAAATCTGGTCTCAGAGTTACTGCATCTTTTAAATAAATGTGTATAATATCTTGTTGAGCTTTATCTGTATTTACATGAATCATCACACGGATACAAAGAGGGAGACTTCCCTTCACGTTAATTTCCTTCATACACATCACAGGTACATATTTCCATGAAGAAAACCTTCTCAATGCTTTGGCAGGAAACTCGGCATTGATATCTGCTGTTACTGATATGAAAACAGAAGCAACATTAGCTGCTTCTATGGCATTTTGCTCTATCAATTCCATTATTAATTCCTCTGTCGAGTTCACAATCTCATTTTCATCATTTTGTGTAACTGTTGTCGCTCCCCTAACTCCGCGTATCATTTTTCCCCCTCCTATTAACTCATCATATAAAATGTTTCCCTTAATACAGGCACATCTACAGCTGTTAATACGGGTTCTCCGATGCTTTTAAGTAAAACAAAGACAGGTTTATTTGCAACAGACTTTTTGTCTCTTTTCATTAATTCGTATATTGTATCAAATTGTGTGGATGAAGGAATTTTCCACTGATACCCTAATCTTTCAATCCAATTTATAAATGAATCTAAATCAAAGTCTAATCCAACAAGCTTTTTGCTTAATAAAAGAGCGTAAACCATGCCACACATAACTCCTTCACCATGAGTAAGATTACCAAATCCCGCATGTGCTTCTAATGCATGACCAAGTGTATGCCCAAAATTCAAATAGGCTCGTACACCACTTTCCCTTTCATCAAGACCTACAATTTTTGCTTTCACTTCAATTCCTCTTTTTAAATAGGTAGGAAGCTTGTCACTAATTACTTCTTCAATTGACTGTACATGATTCATGAGTTCATTTAAGAAATTAACATCCGCAATCAGGGCATGCTTAACCACTTCTGCAAATCCGCTTTTAATTTGCCTAACAGGCAAGGTGTTGAGATAGTTTGTATTATAAATAACAATATCTGGTTGATAAAAAGCGCCAACCATATTTTTACCAAGCGGATGATTGATTCCTACCTTTCCACCTACTGCACTATCATGAGCTAATATTGTGGTTGGGATCTGTATAAATGCAATTCCACGCATATATGTCGCTGCGACAAAGCCGGCTAAATCACCAATAGCACCTCCACCAAATGCAAGAATCACTGATTTTCGATCAATACCCACTTTTAACGCAAAGGAAATACAGTCTTCATAAACCTTAAACGTCTTCGCTTTTTCTCCACTTGGAGTCGTATAGACTTCATAATCTATTCTTTCTGGGATACTATTAATGATAGTATTTAAATGAAGACGATTGACCGTTTCATCTGTCACCAATAGTACCTTTGAATATTTATTCAGTCTCATATGTAATGAATCTAAAATATCTTCCCCTATAAACACTTCATAACTTTTTGAATCAGTAAAAATCGCTACTTTTTCCATACTAAAAAAACCTACTATATCTTTTTTCTTTTTCTACGATTTCCTTTAATGTTTCAAAACGATCACTATAATACTGTTCAACTATTGCAGAAGCTACTTCCCAAGCAACCACTGCTTCAGCAACAACACTAGCAGCAGGAACAGCACAGCTATCTGAACGTTCAATACTTGCTGTAAATGGTTCCTTTGTTTCAATATCAACACTTTGTAGAGGTTTATATAATGTAGGTATAGGCTTCATTACACCACGAACAACAATTGGCATACCGGTGGTCATTCCTCCCTCAAAACCACCTAAACGGTTGGTTCGTCGTTCATAGCCTCTTTCCTCACTCCAAAGGATCTCATCATGAACCTGACTACCTGGTATATGAGCCATTTCAAATCCCAGACCAAACTCAACACCTTTAAATGCATTAATACTCATAATGGCTGCAGCAATCTTAGCATCTAACTTCCGATCATAATGCACATAACTCCCTACACCTGATGGCATTCCTTCCACTATTACTTCGACAATTCCCCCAATGGAATCTCCATTCTTTTTAGCTTTATCAATTGCTTCCATCATATTCTTTTCTGCTTCCTTATCAATACAACGAACAGGAGATTTTTCACTTCTCTCTTTTAATTCATCTATGGTTGAGTATTCCAATGCATTTGCACGAACTCCACCAATTTCAAGCACATGTCCTGCAACTTTTATACCTAATAATGCTAATAGCTTTTTTGCAACTGCACCTGCAGCTACTCTCACAGTCGTTTCTCGTGCAGAGGAACGTTCTAATACATTACGCATATCATGATGACCATACTTTATACCGCCAACTAAATCAGCATGTCCTGGTCTTGGGCGAGTCACTTTTCTTTTGATTTCCTCATCTTGACCTTCCTCTAGTGGTTCTATCCCCATTATTTTGGTCCAATGTTTCCAATCCTTATTTTCTACAACCAATGCTAATGGTGATCCAAGTGTTAAACCATGGCGAACTCCACCTAAAATGTTAGCGCGATCGGTTTCGATTTGCATTCGCCTTCCACGACCATAACCTTTTTGTCGTCGTGCTAATTCAGTATTAATATCCTCAGCTGTTAATGGCATTCCCGCTGGTAACCCTTCAATAATCGTCGTAAGTTGTGGGCCATGGGATTCACCAGATGTTAAGTATCTCATTTCCTCTTCCTCCTTCAGTACTTTAAAGGATTTATGTATCACTATAACATAACTTCCAATAGAGATAAATAAAATTTTGAATTTTTACGATAGTCAAAAACCCTTTAATAGTAATTAAACTAATCCTATTAAAAAAAGTGACGCCTAAGAAATGGGTCACCCTCAATTAAACTTTTTTATAAAAGAACGTATCTTCAATAGCAAAATGATAGGATTGAGGATTAAAAATTTGTTCGGTACTTCCTACAAATAACATTCCTCCTGGTCTAAGAGCTGCATTAAATTTTTGATAAAGAGAATCTTTCGCTTCTTCAGTAAAATAAATCATTACATTTCTACAAACAATTAAATCAAAACCTGATTCATATGAATCTGCAAGTAAATTATGTTGTTTAAATTTAACAGTTTTCTTTATCTCGTCAGCCACATGATAGTAGGAACCCTGTTTTTCGAAATATTTCTTTTTTATATCTTCAGGTACTTCATTAAGAGATCTTTCAGGATATATACCTAACTTTGCTCTTTGTATCGCGTTTACATCAATATCAGTTGCTAAAATAGAAATACTTGATAAAGGAACATGCTTTGATAACACCATTGCAATTGTATATGGTTCCTCACCTGTAGATGAAGCAGCTGACCAAATTTTTAATGGCTTTCCTTCTTTTAAGAGAGTAGGGAATATTTTATTCTCCAAAACATCCCATCTTTGCTTATTACGATAGAACTCGGAAACATTAATTGTCATTCTATCTAAAAATTCATTTAATAATTCTTGGTCATTATTCATTGCCTGAAAGAATTCTTGAAAAGATGTAAAACCTTTTTTTTCATACAAGGAGGTTAATCTTCTTTTCATTTGCGCCTCTTTATATAGTGATAAATCTATTTTTGTCTTTCTCTTTACTTGGTTAATAAATTCTATGTAATCCGTTGTCATTTCCATTCTCCTATGAAATAGTCATATTACAATTTAAGTATAACGGACTTTACCAATAAAAAGCACCATGAAAATAAAAAAAGATTGGTGAAATCACCAATCCTAAAAAAAATTAATAAATCCAGTTATTAATTAATTTTGAGTACTCTACTAATTCTTCTTCTTTGAAGAAAAGGCCAATCTCTCTTACTGCACTTTCAGGTGAATCAGAACCATGAATAATATTTTTACCAACTGTTACTCCAAAATCACCACGGATTGTGCCAGGTGCAGCATCTTTTGGATTAGTAGATCCCATCATTTGACGTGCAGTAGCAATAACGTTTTCACCTTCCCAAACCATGGCAAAAACTGGACTTGAAGTAATGAAATCCACTAATTCGCCAAAGAATGGACGCTCTTTATGTTCACCATAATGTTGTTCAGCTAATTCTTTTGATACGCTCATAAGTTTTGCACCAACAAGGTGGAATCCTTTTTTCTCAAAACGGGAAACGATTTCACCAATTAATTCTCTTTGTACTCCATCTGGTTTTACCATTAAAAATGTTTTTTCCATTATAAAATCCTCCTACTGATGTTCCTCTTTTTCTAGTTGGAATTATGTATCCTCGAAAATATTATCATTTTTTGCGAGATTTAGCAATGAAAGGTATGATAACTAGACTTTAATATTTACGCTTTCCAATAAAATTAGCCACATCAGTCAATGATTTTCTGACCCGATTATTCGGAAGTTGCTCTAACATGGATAATGCTTTTTTTAAATATCGCTGACTAATTTCATTCGATTTCTCGATTGCACCTGAGCTTTTTATTTTCAAAATAATTTCTTTCATTTCATCTTTTGATGTATGCTCATTAATTCGCTTAATCATTGTTTCTATTTCAGGATCTTGCATGGCATACAGTACAGGTAATGTAATATTTCCTTGAAGCAAATCACCACCAGCTGGTTTACCTAGTTCCTTTTCAGATGCAGTAAAATCAAGTATATCATCTGTAATTTGATAAGACATTCCAACATAATAGCCAAATTTATATAGTTTCTTATGTATATCTTCTTCTGTTCCACCAGCAATTGCCCCTAATTGGCAGCTTGCTGCAATTAATATAGCTGTCTTCCGTTTGATTCGTCGAAGATAATCACGTAAATTTTGATTATATCGATATTTATCTTGAATTTGCTTAATCTCTCCTATGCATACTTCTACCATCGTATCAGCTAATATTTTATGTGCTAAGTAATGATCAATTTTAGTCATGTATTCAAGAGAACAGGCTAATATGTAATCACCTGTATACATAGCAATACGATTATCCCATTTCGCCTTAACAGTGGGTTTGCCTCTCCTTAGCTCCGCATCATCAATTACATCGTCATGAACAAGAGAGGCCATATGAATAAGCTCTAAAGAGACAGCAACATTTTTTACTCTCTCAATATCATAATTTCCAAATTTAGCGGAGAGAAGTACAAAAATTGGTCGTATTCTTTTTCCGCCAGCCCTTATCAAATTTAAAGATGCTGTTTCCAATAATTTAGATTCAGACTGTATTGCTGCAATAAGTTCCTTTTCAATTATATCTATATCCGTTTTTAGGAACGAATACAATCTTTGCAATTTCATATAATATCCACCTAGCTTATTATTTCTCTTTATAGCCTATATGTGATGCTGCAGCGCCCCCGCTATAAGGCTTATATTGTATATTTACAAATCCTGCTTTTTCAAACATATTTGCAAGTTCTTTTATACCAGGAAAGTCCCTTGCAGATTCTTGGAGCCAAGAATACTCTTTATAGCTTTTCGCAAATATTTTTCCCATTAAAGGCATGATATATCGAAAGTACATATAATATAGTTGCCGATATCCGATCATGGTTGGCTGGGATGTTTCTAAACATACAGCTATACCACCTGGCTTAAGTACACGATTCATCTCTTTTAATACCTGCATATAATCTGGAACATTTCTTAAACCAAAACCGATTGTTACATAATCAAATGTATGATCATCAAATGGAAGCTCCATTGCATTTCCGTGGATCATTTCTACTTGATCAAGACCTAATTTTCGTACTTTTTCTTCCCCCACTTGAAGCATATTTTTACTGAAGTCCAAACCGTAAACTTTGCCCTCTGTTCCTACTGCATCGGCAAGTGCAATCGTCCAATCACCTGTTCCACAGCAAACATCTAGAGCAGTTTTTCCTCTTTCCACAGCCATTTTTTTCATTGTATCTTTTCTCCATTTAAGATGCTGTTGGAAACTTATTACGGAGTTCATTTTATCGTAATTATCATAAATTTTTTCGAAGACATTATGTACACGCTCTTCCTTTGATGCCATCGCTTAACCCTCTTCCAAAAATAATTTTTCTCTTGAATGTTGTTTCAGAAGAAAATGTATTCTTTGATCTAATAATTGATTGAGATTTAATTTTTCCTTTACCATCACTATCTTTTCAATTGTCTGGTCTATAAATGGTTGACATTTTTCAATCAGGTAATATTTATTTTCTGAAGATAGCTGTTGAAAGGTATTTAAATTAGTCGGCAAGAGAAGCTTAGTTAGTGCTTCAAAGAGTGTTGAGTGTTTCTCTTTTTTCACCTTTTCAATTTCATTACTGATTGTAATTAAAAATAATAGCTCTTCACCTAAAATAGAAAGTTCTTTTGATCCAAAAAAATTAATAAATTTAGAAATAATCGTTGATTCAACCTTTTTTAAAGTATCCATATACTGTTCAACAGTGCAATCCTCTAGTCGGTAGATTGCTACTTTATGTTCATTTACGATCTTAATTCCTTCAGCAAGCGTTCGAATGAGTGGTACATTTTCAACTTCAGCTAATATTTTATAATATAGACCACTATAATAATCACCAGCTAAAACGGTTAATTGTCGCTTTTTTAACAATTCGGATGTATTATTCACTTTATCATGGGTATCAAGGGCTATTTGAATGAGCATGGTCGTCGTTACATATTTATTTATATTTCCTTTTGTAAGCTTCAAACTAGACAAGCTTTCAATTAATATGTTCATACGATCCTCATCAATATAGGGCTCATCAATAAACTGCATTAAATAATTTTGAGATATCTTTTGTTTAATTGTTTCTTTAATTAAAGCGATTTGTTGCATCCTTTCTTGCAAGTCCATTTCCCTTAAGCCCCATTTCTTTCTCGTACTTGATTTATATCTAAAAATAGTGTGTCATGAAAACTTCAACAAAAAATATTATAACATAAAAAAACTATAACTTGTGAGCATTATAAATTTGTTAGGCTCTTTTCTAAAACTTTGTTACAAGAGAAAAATATAATGATCAATTATGTATTAAATTTAGTATTTCTGAGCGTGCATATGAATCATTGACGAGTGATCCACGAACGGCTGTCGTAATAGCCTTTGCCCCTGGCTTTTTAACTCCTCTCATTGTCATGCACATATGCTCGGCTTCAATAACTACCATAACACCATGTGGGTCAAGTATTTCATATATTGAATCTGCTACAGTAGAGGTCATTCTTTCCTGTATTTGTGGGCGTTTTGCTACAATTTCAATTGCACGAGCTAATTTACTTAAGCCAGTGACTTTCCCATTACGAGGCAGGTATGCGATATGTGCTTTCCCATAAAAAGGGAGTAAATGATGTTCGCACATTGAAATAAATGAGATATCTTTTAGTAAAACTAGTTCCTCATGTTCTTCACTAAAAACTAAATCAAAAGATTCTTTTGGGTCCAGATTAATTCCCTCAAAAATTTCTTCATACATTTTAGCTACCCGCTTAGGTGTGTCTAGCAAACCTTCTCTATCAGGATTCTCCCCAACAGCCTCTAAAATCATTCGAATAGCTTCTTCTATTTGGCTGTGATTGATCTCTACCATGGTGTGTCCTCCTACAAATTAAAAGCATTATTTATTTTTCAATCATTATATCGGTTTCACTATTGATTGGCTGTTTCCATAACAAAGTTTTAGAAAAGTGCCTTTACATAACAGTTCTAATCTTAGCATATTCTGTGTAATACAGTAAAATACTAGAATCGAGATTTGTAACATTTTGTTAGGAGTTTTGATTCAAGGAGAGTATTTTTCTTGAAGAGTTTATAAAAGAAAAAGGGCTGTAGCCAGCCCTTTTTTAACGCCTAAAGTAAAATATGTATTTATTTCACAGCATCTTTAAGCGCTTTACCTGGTTTAAATGCAGGTACCTTGCTGGCTGCGATTTCAATTTCTTCACCAGTTTGTGGATTACGTCCTTTACGAGCAGCACGTTCACGCACTTCAAAGTTACCAAATCCAATTAATTGGACTTTATCACCACTAGCTAATGCATTTTGAATAGATTCGAAAATAGCATCAACCGCTTTAGTTGCATCCTTCTTAGAAAGTTCTGTGCTTTCAGCAACAGCATTGATAAGTTCAGTTTTGTTCATGCCATTCACCTCCTCCCAGAGAAATAAAACATTTAGTTTTTGTCCTATTTACATTACTAAACATTTTGACCGGTTTCTATACATGTATACCATGAAAAACCTGAATAGAACAGCGTTGATTGCTGAACCAACAACAATTCTGATAAAAGATTATCACAATAAAATAGCCTTAGCAAGAATAATTCGTGAATTAGTGGGAAATCTTTCATCAAAAAAAGAAAAATACCAAGCTTTTTTAGCTTGGTATTTCTTTTTCTAAACGATTATAGTATAATCGCAATCAGTCCACCTGAACCTTCATTTATGATTCTTTCCAATGTTTCTTTAAGTTTATATCTAGCATTTTCAGGCATTAATGACAGCTTTGCCTGAATTCCTTCACGTACTATTGAACTTAAGTTACGCCCAAATATATCAGAATTCCAAATGGATAGTGGATCATCTTCAAAGTCCTGCATGAGATATCGAACAAGTTCTTCACTCTGTTTCTCTGTCCCAATGATTGGAGAAAATTCTGATTCAACATCAACTTTAATCATATGAATCGATGGTGCAACAGCTTTTAATCTCACTCCAAATCGTGAGCCTTGGCGAATAATTTCCGGCTCATCCAAACTCATATCTCCTAAAGTTGGAGACGCAATTCCATAACCAGTTTGTTTGACCATTTTTAGCGCATCTGCAATTTGATCATATTCTCGTTTTGCATGGGAGAAATCTTGCATTAATTCAAGCAAATGATCTTTTCCGCGAATTTCTACCCCAACTATCTCTTTTAATACTTGATCATACAGTTCATCAGGAGCAAACAAATCAATTTCTGCAACCCCTTGCCCCATTTCAATCCCTGCTAGTCCTGCATCCTGTATAAATTCATATTCATTAAATTGTTGCACGACACGATCAACATCTCTTAGCCTTTTAATATCTTTGACAGTTTCCTTGACTGCTTCTTGATAATTTTCTCGTAGCCAATGATTTTCTGTTAGAACCATCACCCAGCTTGGTAGATTAACATTTACTTCTAGCACAGGGAATTCATAAAGTGCCTCTCTTAAGACATTTAATACATCCCCTTCTCTCATGCTTTCGACTGACATGGCTACAACTGGTATATCGTATTTTTCAGCAAGTGATGAGCGCAATGCTTCCGTTTCAGGATGATGAGGCTTTGCAGAATTAACAACCATAATAAAAGGCTTTCCAACCTCTTTCAACTCAGCAATGACTCTTTCCTCTGCTTCAACATAATCCTGACGCGGGATTTCGCCAATTGAACCATCAGTTGTAATGACGACGCCAATAACAGAATGCTCTTGAATTACTTTACGTGTACCGATTTCTGCTGCTTCGTGAAATGAGATAGGTTCTTCATACCATGGAGTATGAATCATTCGTGGTCCATTCTCATCCTCATACCCCTTTGCACCTGGTACGGTATACCCAACACAGTCAACAAGGCGAATGTTGACATCCAATCCATCACCGACATGAACAGAAACCGCTTGGTTCGGAACAAATTTCGGCTCAGTGGTCATTATTGTTCTACCTGCTGCGCTTTGAGGTAGTTCATCCTGAGCTCGATTTCGATCCGCTTCTGTTGCAATATTTGGTAAAACGACTAACTCCATAAATTTTTTTATGAATGTTGATTTTCCAGTTCGTACTGCACCTACTACACCTAAATAAATATCGCCGCCTGTTCTTTCAGCAATATCTTTAAAAATATCAACCTTTTCCAAGAGATTCCCTCCCCACATTAAGTTCCTGGGACATTACATCCTTAAAAAGTTTTGGACACTATATGTGTATGATGTTGTCCTATTCTCTTATGACTATAAATTGATGATTTATCAACTTTTTCTATCATTTTGGCCAAGTTAATCTATACCTTGATAGTGGTATCCCATTCATCTATTACAAGTCATGAGACAGATTCATATCAATTTAAAATGACCACAAAACCATAAAAATAAAACCCTTCCTTTACAATATATTTTGTAAAGAAAGGGTTATGACTATTTTGCTAAAAAAATAGGTTCATTTTTTTGGTTTATTGTATAGGGGAGAGAATACGCTGGTACAAATAAGGAATCATCCGTTAAAATATGTCGGATATCCTCTCCAGGTTTAACTTTTACATTTTTGTTGCGAAGTACATGATATAGGTCACTACTATAGTCTACAAAAATGTCTCCTTGTCCTGTGATGACAAAAGGAAGATTATTATTTGTATACGGGGAAACTACAAACGGTTCCTCCTTATAACCAATTTTTTTATAGTTTAGTGTATATACATTTTTAGATACTTCATTTTTATATGGAGGATACCCTTGAGCATTGATCCTCATATGTAATTCTCTTATTTTTTCCGCTATTCTTAAATCAAATATTTTAACTGTAGGATTTGTTTCTACATCTATTAAAACATATTGAAAGATTCCACCATTTTCATAAGAATTCCCAGGAGAATCAGATAAGTATTGCGGAACTATTTTTTTATAGTCTATTGGATATTTTTCATATATTGGTGTACTTTGATCCCTAGTCTTGATAGGTAGAATCCCACCATTATCTTTTTGAAATTTATCTACTGCCGTTTGTACCGATTGTATTTGATCCTCATAAGGAATTTGATTTTCAGCTAATTTTTCTTGAGGGTATAGACAACCACTTAACATAGTAATAGAAATACATACTAGAAATAGGAGAGTCAATCTTTTCAACGTACTATTCCAATCCTTTCCACGGAAAATTCATCATTAACTTGTAGGTCCTGTAAATACGACGTATACCATGATTAATCCGCCAATAATTAAACATAAATAAGCAATAATAGCTGTTATAGCTTTTAAAAATTTGAATTTAATCTTATACCTACTTAAATAAATGACAACCATCGCTATTGCCATTAAGCCCATTCCAGCAATGGACACCCACATTTTAAACATCGATTCAGACATATAATATCCACCTTTTTGTTCAACTAATCTTATGTATAATGACTGCGTTTACTTTTAAAAATAAGCAAAGCAACTATATTATAACACAATCCCTTCTATGGTCTATCTATGTTTGCCAAGCCATGTGACAAAATCTGAAATATTTTTCAATGACATCATTTGATCAATAATGATTAGTAAATGAACTGAAAAATTTTAAGCATCTTCCGTACTTCATGCTATTTTCATATCGTAAGTTGCTTTTTTTGTATAAGTCCTACTGCAGGCTTTTATGCCTAATAAAAAGTTTAGTGTTCGTATCACGTTCAAAATTCTTTTCTTAGTTGATCAAAAGACTCGGCGGTCTTCAACCTATTTTTTCCAATTAATATCACCTCAAAAATGTAAAAGAAAAAAATTCCTTATTGAAAACTAAAAAAACCGAAGCAAGGGGCGTTAACCTCACTTCAGTAAGAAAAAAATAGACAAATACCCATTCCACAAGTTTAAAGCTTTTACTTCATGGCATTTTATGCAAATCAATACTTATTTGCATCGTCGAATGCCCATTCATTTGAAAAAGTAGGACAAAAAAAGTGACTAAATGTATCATTCAATATTTAATAAATTTGTTAAATCTTCCATCTCATTCGTTTTCAATCTTCCCATGAGATTATCAACTGCATCTTTTGGATGGTATTCATTAAAGAGAACTCGATATAATTCATCGGTTATCGGCATTCTAACAGCATATTTCTCTGATAATTGATGTGCTGCTTTTGTGGTTCTTACCCCTTCAACGACCATTCCCATATTTTCCAGTACTTCTTCTAACTTCATTCCCTTACCAAGCATATTTCCTGCTCGCCAATTTCGTGAATGAACACTTGTACAAGTGACAATTAAATCACCTATCCCAGAAAGACCCAAAAACGTTAATGGGTTAGCACCCATTTTTGTACCAAGTCTTGCAATTTCCGCTAATCCTCTTGTTATTAATGCAGCCTTCGCATTATCCCCATAGCCAAGTCCATCAGATATACCTGCCGCCAAAGCAATGATGTTTTTTAATGCTCCACCTATTTCAACACCAATAACATCTAAGTTGGTATAGACCCGAAAATTTTGATTCATAAATAGGTCTTGCACACGTTTAGCTGCAGCTTCATCGTGAGAAGAAACTGTAACTGTTGTTGGATGTCTCAAGCTTACTTCCTCAGCGTGACTAGGTCCTGATAAAACAACAACAGCATTTAAAAGATCGTTAGGCATTTCTTCTTCAATCATTTCAGATATTCTAAGTAAAGTGTCTGGCTCAATTCCCTTGCTGACATGAACAATTGTTAATTTAGATAATTGAAATTCACGTATTTTCCCTAATACTTCTCGAATGGCCTTAGTTGGGACAGCCAAAATGATAACCTCGATATCTTCAAGGGCTTCTTGTAATGAAGAATAACCAATAATAGATTCAGATAATTGAATATTAGGTAAATATTTTTGATTAGTATGAAAACGATTAATTTCCTCGATTTGTTCTTGTTTATGTCCCCAAAGACGTACTTCATGCTCATTGTCTGCTAAAACCATTGCCAGTGCTGTTCCCCAGCTACCCGCTCCAATCACTGCAACCTTTTCCTTTTTATTAGACAACACGATCACCTGCTTTTTTATTTGAAGATAAGTATAAAATGACAAAACAGTTTTACAATAGCCATCTTGTTTTTCTTATTTACTGTTTTTTCACAATTATTATTTCCTTCTACGTGGTATTAAACGAATTGGTGTACCTTCAAAGTCAAAGGCATCACGAATTCTATTTTCAAGAAAACGTTCATAGGAAAAATGCATTAATTCAGGTTCATTTACAAAAACAACAAAGGTCGGAGGTTTAACTGCAACTTGAGTTGAATAATATATTCTTAAACGTTTTCCCTTATCTGTTGGGGTTGGATTCATTGCAACAGCATCCATTACGACCTCATTTAGTATGCTTGATTGTACACGCATTGCATGATTTTCACTTACAGTTTTAATAATAGGAATTAAATTTTGTAAACGTTTCTTTGTTTTTGCTGATAGAAATACAATTGGTGCGTAACTTAAGAAAAGAAAATGTTCGCGAATATTTTCTTCAAACTTCTTCATTGTTTTTTCATCTTTCTCAACTGCATCCCATTTATTTACTACAATTACGATTGCTCTACCCGCTTCATGTGCATAACCAGCAATCTTCTTATCCTGCTCTCTTATTCCTTCTTCACCATTAATTACGACACAGACAACATCTGAACGCTCAATCGCTCTTAAGGCACGTAACACACTATATTTTTCAGTACTTTCATAAACCTTTCCTTTTTTCCTCATTCCAGCAGTATCAATGATGACATATTCTTGATCTTCAAAGGTGTAGGAGGAGTCAATTGCATCTCTTGTTGTCCCTTCAACATCACTTACAATTACTCTTTCTTCACCTAAGATCGCATTTACTAGCGAGGATTTCCCAACATTTGGGCGTCCAATAAAACTAAATTTAATCGTATCTTCTCCATATTCCGTTTCTTCCATTTTTGGAAAATGTTTTGCAACTTCATCTAAAAGATCTCCAAGACCAATCCCATGTGATCCAGAAATCGGAAATGGATCTCCGAAACCTAAAGAATAGAAATCATAAATTTGATCTCGCATTTCAGGATTATCAATTTTATTTACACCTAAAACAACAGGTTTTTTTGATTTGTATAAAATTTTAGCGACCATTTCGTCTGCAGAAGTAATCCCTTCACGACCACTAGTAATAAAAATAATCACATCAGCCTCATCAATTGCGATTTCAGCTTGCCCTCGTATTTGTTCGAGGAATGGTTCATCACCGATATCTATCCCTCCGGTATCAATGATATTAAAATCGTGAGTAAGCCACTCTGCCGAGCTATAAATACGGTCTCTTGTCACACCGGGAACATCTTCAACAATTGATATACGTTCACCGACAATACGATTAAAAATTGTCGATTTTCCTACATTCGGACGACCTACAATTGCGACAACTGGTTTTGTCACCTCAATCACCCTTTCATTTATAATTTCTTTCATTTCATTCATTTTTACTCTTTCATTTACTTGCTTTAGTATAATGTCTAACCTACATAGTTTATCAATAATATGTATGACAAGCAATCATTGAATGGAAAGAAACTCAAATCTAATAAAATAAACATTCATCCATATTATAACGAGCCAAAAACTATTTTAACAATTTCGCCTTATTTTCCTTCAGTACATTATTTTTTAGTGTTATACTTGTTATCATTTTATTAATCATAAACCAAGATAAGAGGAAAAAAATAACTAAAGCGCAAATATCTAAACACGATCTATCACCTATAATATATGGAAATCCCCACTTTTTTAAAATTAAAGAATAGATTATTTCTCCATGTATAGTACCAGTGAATGCACACAAAATTTGCGAAGGTAAAGAACGAGGATATAATAATTGAGCAAGTAAAAAAAGCACGAATCCAAATAAAAATTTCCTGTCCATAAAAATCCAAACTGGATCGTATAATTCTAATAATGAAAATCCAGAATAACCAATCATAATAATAAAAATAGCCAAAAACATATAGACTTTTTTCCAAAATTTCAGCTTACTAAAATAAAAATAACAGATAATAAGTAGTATAATTGATGACAATTGCATCGGAATGGAAAAAAGCGAAATGCTAAATGGATATACGATTAATAATAATAATGATAGAAATGCAATCCGGAATCTTAATTGATTTTGACGACTTAAGATAAATGTGGTATAAATCCAAACTGACCATAAAAAGAATAAAGAATAAAAACCATCCATCCCTTTAACCTCCTTTCATTTTCATTATAGGAAAATAAAAAAGGTTCTAACCATGAATAGTAATAATTTTTCAAGTTATCCTACTTTTTAGGAGGTGTTTAAAATATGGGAAGAGATAGACAAGAAAAAAAGTTAAAACAAAGTAGAAGAGTTGAGTCAGATAGAGATCAGGCCCTTCATTATAATGGCTCAACTAAATTAGAGAGTGCCGAGGATGCCAGAAGGAATCAAAAAGGCTAACATAAAATGGCAAATTTCATGTTTTATCATCATTAGTGCAGAATTGAATAGATAAGCATGAACAAAATTTTATACGGAAAAAGGCTATCCCTATATTACTATGAGGATAGCCTTATATCTTATTTTATTTATTTAAATCTTTTAGTTTATCACCAATCACTTCACCTAATTGGAATCCTTTTGTTTCTTCGGGAAGTTCATAGTCCACAACTTCTTCTTCACGTTCTTCAAGATCTTTAATACTTAAAGAGAGGCGACTATCTTGAGTATTTACATCTAATACTTTCACTTGAACCTCTTGACCTTCTTTTAGAACTTCATGTGGTGTATTGATATGCTTATGGGAAATTTGTGAGATATGAACTAAGCCTTCCACTCCAGGGAACACTTCAACAAATGCCCCAAATGAAACTAATCTCTTCACTTTACCCGTTAGTACTGTTCCTTTCGGAGCCTTTTCTTCAATATCTGCCCAAGGTCCAGGCTGAGTTTCTTTTATTGACAGTGATATACGTTCATTATCGTGATCAACCGATAATACTTTCACTTTTACAAGTTGCCCTTCCTCAATTACATCAGAAGGTTTTTCTACATGTTCATGAGAAAGCTGAGAGATATGAACAAGTCCATCTACACCACCAATATCAACAAAAGCTCCAAAATCAGTAATTCTTTGTACTTTCCCTTCAAGAATTTGACCAGCTTGAATATGATGTAAAGCCTGTTTCTTTTTCTCTAATTTTTCTGATTCAATAACTGCTCTATGTGAAAGGATAATACGGCTTTTGTCACGATCTAATTCTACGATTTTAAAAGTTAATTGTTTACCCTTATAATCGCTAAAATCCTCTACATAATGATCTTCAACTAATGAAGCAGGAACGAAGCCACGGATTCCAAGATCAACAACTAATCCGCCTTTAACTACATCACTGATGGTTGCTTCAAAAATTTCATTGTTTTCAAAACGACGTTGCATTTCTTGCCATGCTATTTCTGCATCTACTTTGCGTTTAGAAACAACTAATGCTTCTTCTTCAACCTTTGTTACAATTAGATCAAGGACATCCCCTTCTTTTACAACGTCAGATGCTTGTTCAACATGAAGACTAGACAGTTCACTGATTGGGATGATGCCATCTATTTTACTACCTTCAATGGCTACTAGCACTTGTTTTTCTTCAACCTTAGTAACCGTTCCTTTTACCCTATCATTCTCTAAAAAGGTCTTTACTTCCACTTGATTCATATCATCTGTCATATGTACTCCTCCTTAATCCAAATAACGATAAGCTTTGGCTAGTTGTCTTTCAAGTCATCATCTCTATCGATAAAACTAGAAATCATCCAATTAGCAACAATAGCTTTTTATACTTTCAAACAATTCAAAAATGATCCTTTATACTAACTTCTAACAAATACTACATTTTGTCAAGTAAAGTGACTCATTTGCGATGTTCATCGATCAATTTTTTAATTCGATTCATGATCACATCTGTGACTTCACCAGGATTTGCTTTGTTATCACGATATTCTTGTAGGTCTATCGGTTCCCCATACACCACTTTTAATTTGCTAAAAGGTTTATAAGGTCCAATAATTGCACAAGGAATAACAGCGGCATCCGTCCTTAATGCAAAAAAACCTGCACCGGCAAGACCTTTACCTAGTTCCCCAGTTTTACTGCGTGTACCTTCAGGAAAGAGTCCTAGAACTTGATCCTTTTTTAGAACATTTAGTCCTTTACGCAACGCTTCCCTATCACTCATACCTCTTTTTATAGGAATGACATTTAATTTTTCCATTAATGTTTTTAATAGTGGTTTTTGAAAAAGTTCTTCCTTTCCCATAAATACAACTGGTCTAGGTGCTGTAATACCAACTACTGGTGGATCCAGATTATCGATATGATTAGCACATAAGAGCACACCACCCTTTTCAGGAAAATGCTCTTTGCCAATAACCTGAATTCTATATAGCGGTTTAAAAATCCTCCATACAACCACTTTTGCAAATGAGTAAAAAGTCACTTTTATTCGATCCTTTCATTAGCAAAATTCATTATTTTATTTACAACATCTTGAATAGTTAATGAAGTTGTATCAATCACTATAGCATCATCAGCCTTCTTTAATGGTGAAACTTCCCGTTCTGAATCTAACTTATCCCTTAATTCAATTTCTTTTTGTAACTGATTTAAATCAGATGGATAATTTTTCGCAAGATTTTCAGTATGCCTTCTTAAGGCACGTTCTTCTACGCTAGCAAGTAAAAAGATTTTTAATTCAGCGTTCGGGATTACATGAGTTCCAATATCCCGGCCATCCATGACCACTCCACCGTCTTTAGCAAACGCTTGTTGCCTTCTTACCATTTCCTCACGAACTAGACGGTGTTTAGATACTTCCGATACATTATTTGTGACCGAAGCTTCACGGATTTTTTTAGTTACATCCACTCCATCTAAATAGACTAGCTGACCTTCAATCCCTGGCTTTAGTTCAATCATAGTGACATTCAGCAAGTCTGCTAGTGCTGATTCATTATTTGGAGATATCTGATTATCTAGAGCCTTTAATGTTAAAGATCTATACATTGCTCCCGTATCTATATAGATATAAGATAGTCTTTCGGCAACAATTTTTGCAACCGTACTTTTGCCTGCAGCAGCAGGACCATCAATAGCAATACGAATTTTTTGATTCATTCAGCTTTCCACCCATTCTTTATAATAACCATGACAATCCACGTTAACTAAATACTCTATTATGATGTACTTTTAGGTAGTTAACAGTTCACTTAATATTAACATATTATATAACAACTAAAAAAGACAGAATCTAATCTGCCTTAATGATGATTCTTCCATGTTTCTATTATAGGAGTTTCATTCATTTTATTAACCCCTTCATAAAAGGTGATTTTTTGATAATCTTGAAAAAAATGAAGTGAGTGAAGAACCCCTTGAATCAATAGTAATAATATAAAGTGAAAAATTATTAATTTTACCATCCATCTTTCTATTAATTTCATTTCATCCACTCCTAAAATAATATATTAATCATTATGGGAGTAGAAGAAATTCTTTATTCATTTAAGAAACTTAAATGTTTCTTAATTAAAGCTGACTTCAAGTCTATAGACCAAATTATAGTAGTTAAATTTCACCTAAGAAAATGCTTTAAGTTAATAATCCTTTTTTTCGAAGCTCTAATTGTCTTTCAAAACAGAAGCGAAAAAGTGATTGGGTATCTTTCTCATCTAAATCAATGAATTCAATTGATGCAATGTTCTTACCTGCATCCTCCCAATTTCTTATAAGTTTAATTGGTGTATTAATATACTGATAATCTCCGTTTTGCATTGGAAGTACGATGGTAGCATCACCCGTTTCTAATGGGTGCATCTGTATATTTTTTGGTAAAAGAACGGCACATCCTCCTGCACTTATATCCTCAGTAATTGTCGTGAATCTTTCTTTAGAATTTTGTAAATACAAGGATATATCAACCGCTGTTTCAACCCTTACGTACTGTCTACGTTGTATCTTCTTAAACTCCTCAACTGGTGGGATATGTAAAATAATCAAGGGGATATTTTTTTTGACTTTGCCTATAACTTTTGTACGAAAGAGATAAGTTCCATTATCTTCTGTAGAAAAAATACAATTTAAATGTAAATCATTCACAAGAAAAGCAGTACGATTAGTCGTTAAACTAATGGGATAATCGATATATAAATTATTATTTTCAATATCAGCAATTTTGCATTTATATTTATCAGGATTATTACTTTCCAAAGATTCAAGAGTTAAGTTCATTCCAATATTTAACATCGATTTGCAAATCCTTCCTTGACATAATAATATGGTCCTAAGTATATTATGCCATTTAATGACAGACTTTTCTAGATATTCACCAAAAGAAAATGAGGAAAGCTAGATAGCTTTCCTCATAATACATTGTGATATACAGGTTCCGCGTTTTGCAGTTTTTCTACATTTTCTTCCTTTCCATCGTTTGCGTTTATAAAGATCCGGTACGTATCCTTACCTAGTGTACCTAAGAATTCATAGCAAAGCACTTCTTTTCCTAGTTCATTACTGATAATAGCCAATCTATCCTCCATTACCTTTAATTTTGGATTAATAGAGCCTTTTGCCTCTGCCATTGTTAGCTTAGGCTTAGGAATTTTTCGATTCTCAGTATTTTTCATATAATCTTGAGCAGTAAAACCAATTATTTGTCCATTATCTAAAGCAACCTTTAACTTGATCGTTTCTGGATAGATTCGAACGCCTTCTTCATTTACTACAAAGGAAAAAACACCTATATGATCATATTGTGTACTCTCAAAAACCTCCATATGATCAAACTGATTATTTTTCAAAAATTTAGACGCAGCCTGAATTCCATCATTTAAACTTAAATTTTGCTTTGTAATGTCTCGTCTTTCAATAAAATATATCGGATGTCCGCCTTTTTTAGTCATATCCATATTGCCCTCATTACCATTCTTATCTGCTAAGGTTACACTATAGAAACTAAAATTAGCACCTTTTCCATTTTCGGTTACCTTTACTTTGGTAGGATTTTTTATGTTTGTAAACTTCTTCGCTATTTGAATTGCTTCATCTTTAGTAATCGATTTACCTTTTACGTCCCGAAAATTGTTGTTATTTTTTTGAAAGCTTACTAAAGATGGATCATTTGTATTCGATTCATCGTATCCTTTAACTGTTTTTTCTACTGTTTTAAAGCCATCGATGATCGTATTATCTGCACCTTCCTTGCCAGTAGCTAGTGCCATTTCAACATCCATCCAACGTAAGTTGTTTTTTAGTACTAAGTGTTGTACTTTTCTTAGTTCCCCTTGAATATTAGCACTTTGTGAATATAATCTTTTAAGGGTCCCATATTCTTCATTAGATAGTGGTTCCTTATCAAGATCTCTAACTGCTGTTCGATAACTAAAATTTCCGATATTCGATAAAAATTCCTCTGTTTTATTAAATGGTAATAAAGTAAGAGGCAATTGACCGACATTACTATGTGCTTCCGAAGTAAGTCTCCATACATCTGCAAGGGCAGGTGAAAGAGACTTTCTTGAATTCATGGCTAACGTAGTACCAATTTGGTCATGTAACTGATCCATTTGATAAGCTAAATCATGAAATGCTCGTTGATAATTATTTTCAGCGTTTATTAAGATTGCATTTTTTTCTCGGTGTTCTTGGTACCCCCATACTCCAGTTCCAATAACACCAAGTGATAATACAGCTATAATAATTCCTCTAATCATTCAAATCACCCCTTACATACAAAATATATGTTTGCCAATTTGCTTGATTTGTGGTCTCGACCAAATCCATTTACTTGTTGCTGTAACAGGATTAAAGTAATATAAAGCATTTCCGGTAGGATCCCATCCATTAATCGCATCAATCACAGCTTTTTTTGCCGTTTCATTTGGTGTTAACCAAATTTGTCCATCTGCTACTGCTGTAAATGCACCTGGTTCAAAGATTACACCTGAAATTGTATTCGGAAATGAAGAGCTCTCCACTCTATTTAATATGACAGCAGCTACTGCCACCTGACCTTCATATGGTTCTCCTCTTGACTCTCCATACACCGCATTAGCTAATAATTGAATGTCATTTTGAGAGTAGCCATTTGGTACATTGGTCGCAGTTACATTCGTAGTACCTGATGGTTTTTTTGTTGTAGTAGTTTTTTTATTAGACGTAGATGATTTAGGCTTAATTTGTTTATTAATATCAACGCCCCCATAATAAGTAAACTCATTCCCCTTTTTAATTTGATCTTTAACAAAGGCAGCATTATAATTCGATGCTTTAACCAATTTCGCTTTTGTTGTTGGTCCAGCTAATCCATCAATATCTAAGCCAAAATCCTTTTGAAAATTTCGTAATGCCCAATACGTTCCCCATCCAAAAACACCATCAATTTTACCTGTATAAAATCCGATATTTTGCAATCTTGCTTGCAATTCTATAACATCGTCTCCAACTGCACCCCTTTGGATCACTTGATTTGTAAACGCCTGAATTGGCTGTTTTGAACTTGAAATTGTCAATGTTACAAGACAGAATAAAAGTACGAAAACAACTTTTACAAAAATGTTGTTCCTCATTGCGTTTTACCCCTCCAAAAATTGTTTTAGAATTACGGCTAGTTTTTGTTTCCAAAGGAATTTTATACAAAAAAGTAATAGTATCTTGTCATTTCCTGAAATTAGGGCAAAAAAAAACAACCGGACACAGATCATCCAATTGTATCTATAGCCGATTGATTATTTTCTGTCGTATTCATTTCATGATGCTTTTTAGATAAGGCATGCGCTTGCTTTACCTTTTTTAAACCAAGCCACCACAGAAAGAGCATAAACGGAATAATATAATATATCCATTTTGTCTTTGACAATAAAATGTAATCATAAAATCCATGAAGTAGTAAAGGGATTGTGAAAGAATATATTAATGCTTGCTTCATCTTGCGATCAAGTGAGAATTTGGCCTTACCTAAATAATAGCCCATAATTACCCCAAATAATGCATGACTTGAAACCGGTAGTAATGCTCTTCCAAAAGCAGTTCCGACACCATCAGCAATTAAATATAAAATATTTTCAACGGTTGCGAATCCTAAAGAAACACTAGCACCATAAACAATTCCATCATATGGTTCACTAAAATCCCCATGCTGATACACAACAAAAAAGAGGATAAACCATTTAAAAAATTCCTCTAATAATGCTATATTTATAAAAGCGTTAAAAATATTACCTTGTAAAATTTGCTCAATATCCAAAACATGCTGAATAAACATGATTGGAAACGTAAGAAATGCACCAAATAAAAAGGCCTTAAATACTAGTAGTACAGGCTCTAATTCATATTGATCTTTTAAATAAAAATAACTTAAAAGTGCTAAACCTGGTGCAATTCCTGCTGATAATATTACCAGCATTTTTCTGCCTCATTTCTTTTTCATTTTCTTAATCGTATCATGTATACTATAGAAAGAAAATAACCTTTTCAAAATTTGGAAAAGTATTGCTTTATTTGGGGGATTTTTTATGAAAAAAAATATATTGGTCATTCACACTGGTGGAACCATTTCTATGTATGAGGATGGGGAAACTGGTGCAGTTAAACCCGGCGAAGAAAATCCTTTATCAGCTCAAACAAAAGGACTTTCTAATCTTGCTAATTTAATCGTAAAAGAGCCATTTAATTTACCTTCACCACATATTACAATGACAGAAATGCTAAAATTAAAGGAATTAATCATAAATGAAACGAAAGAAAATACTATTGATGGGGTTGTCATTACTCATGGAACAGATACTTTAGAGGAAACTGCTTATTTTCTTGACCTTACCACTGGACTTGAGCTCCCTATAGTAGTAACTGGGGCAATGAGGTCTAGTAATGAAATCGGTTCTGATGGATTATATAATTTAATTACGTCTATAAGAGTAGCTGCCTGTGAAGAAGCAAAAGGTAAAGGTGTACTAGTTGTATTAAATGATGAAATTCATACCGCAAAAAACGTTACAAAAACACATACAAGTAATTTGTCAACATTTCAAAGTCCACAGTTCGGACCAATTGGAATCATATCAAAGCCAGGTATATTTTTCCATAATGCACCGACACATAAGGAATACTATCCTATCGATAGCATTACAAAAAATGTAGCATTACTCAAAGCACATGCCGGAATGGACTCATTATTATTTAAAGCTATTTTAGATTTAAACTATGATGGTCTTGTAATCGAAGCATTAGGACAAGGGAATTTGCCGCCAGCAACTGTAGAAGGAATTAAGTTACTCATTGAAGCAAATATCCCGACAATCATTGTCTCAAGATGTTTTAATGGCATCGCACAGGATATTTATGGCTATGAAGGTGGAGGAAAACAGCTAAAGGAATTAGGTGCGATCTTTTCTAACGGATTGAATGGGCAAAAAGCTAGAATTAAACTACTTATTGCCCTTTCACAAACAAATAATATGAAAGAAATCGAAGAAATGTTTCATAAAATATAAAAATAGAAGCAGTCCTACAAGTACTTGGTTGTACTTGCTATGACTGCTTCTATTTTTTGAAGTCAATAAGATTACAGATTTCAACGAAACATCATATAGGGTAATACCGAGTGGAATAAGGGAAAAAAGTCTTTTTTTATTCCATCTGCCCCACCCTACCTCTAGTAAGAGATATTTTATTGGTTTTTTTCTTTTAAATAATTGGCGATTAACTCACCATGAAATCGCCCGTTTTCAATAAAGATTTCATTTGCATTATTCCCGGCAGCAAGCACACCTGCGATAAAGATCCCTTCCACATTTGTTTCCATTGTATCCTGATTAAATTCAGGCTTACCTGTCTCAGAATCAATCCTTACTCCCATCTCTTTTATAAAATGATGGTCAGGGTGGTAGCCAATCATTGCAAATACATAATCATTACTTATTTCCTTTATTTCCCCGTTCACTACATATCTCACAGTACCCTCAGTAATTGCTAAAGGCTCTGCATTAAATTCCATTTTTATTTGACCGTTTCGGATTAATGAATCAAATTCTGGTAATATCCAAGGTTTTACACTTTTAGAATACTCCTTCCCTCTATATAATACCGTCACATTCGCACCAGCTTTATGTAATTCAATTGCAGCATCAACAGCTGAATTTTTCCCGCCAATTACCATGACATCCATATCGAAATATGGATGAGCCTCCTTAAAATAATGAAAAACATGTGGGAGAGTTTCTCCAGGAATATTTAATTGGTTAGGATGATCATAATAGCCCGTTGCGATGATTACATACTGTGCTTGATATTCGTTCTTTGATGTTTGAACTTCAAAACTGCCATCTTTCATTTTCTGTACACTTTTGACTGTTTCAAACCTATTAATCCGTAGATTTTTTCTTTTTACGACTTCACGATAATAAACTAATGCATGATTTCTTCTCGGTTTTAAATTTTCGTTAATAAATGGAACCCCACCAATTTCAAGCTTTTCACTAGAGCTGAAGAAAGTCTGATGGGTAGGATAATTGTAAATAGCATTGACAATATTACCTTTTTCGATTACTAATGGATTCATTCCGATTTCTTGTAAAGCAATTGCAGCTGAAAGTCCACATGGGCCTCCTCCAACAATAATACAATTCTCAAACTGCATGTTTTGGTCACCTCTTATACACTATTTTGTTCATGAAAGAACAAAATGTTCCATATTCACTTTTTATATTATTACTAGACAGTACCGAACTGTTAATTAAAATCAAAAAATCTCCCATCCATAATGATAGGAGATTTTCTATTTTCATGCAATGATTTAAAATGATATGGAAAAGTCCATGTATAATTCGTTTAAATCCAACCTCTAAAGCGAGAAGCTTCTGCAGATTTTCTAACACCAACCATATATGCAGCTAGTCTCATATCGACTCTTCTCGTCTCAGCAGTATTGTAAACATTTTCAAATGACTGCACTAAGACTTTTTCAAGTTTCTCATCTATTTCTTCCTCTGTCCAATAGTATCCTTGGTTATTCTGTACCCACTCAAAATAAGAAACGGTTACTCCACCAGCAGAGGCTAAAACATCAGGTACTAATAAAATACCACGATCAGTAAGTATTTGTGTCGCTTCTAATGTAGTTGGACCATTAGCAGCTTCTACAACAATTTGTGCACGAATATTATGTGCATTTTCTTCTGTTATTTGATTTTCAATAGCAGCAGGGACTAAAATATCACAATCTAATTCTAGTAATTCTTTATTTGAAATGGTATTGTCAAAAAGCTTTGTTACTGTACCAAAGCTATCACGACGGTCAAGTAAGTAGTCAATATCTAAACCATTAGGATCATAAAGGGCACCATATGCATCTGAGATTCCGATGACTTTTGCTCCTGCATCATGCATGAACTTCGATAGGAAGCTTCCTGCATTTCCGAATCCCTGTACAACAACACGAGCACCTTCTAAATTAATACCGCGTTTTTTTGCTGCTTCGCGAATACAGATGGTTACTCCTTTAGCTGTAGCAGTTTCACGACCGTGAGATCCACCTAATACTAATGGTTTACCAGTAATAAAACCTGGTGAATTAAATTCATCGATTCTGCTATACTCGTCCATCATCCATGCCATAATTTGAGAGTTTGTGAAAACATCCGGAGCAGGAATATCCTTTGTTGGTCCTACGATTTGGCTAATTGCTCGAACATATCCACGACTTAATGCCTCAAGTTCACGAAATGACATTTCACGAGGGTCGCAAATGATTCCTCCTTTACCGCCACCATACGGTAAGTTAACAATTCCACATTTTAATGTCATCCAAATTGATAACGCTTTTACTTCTTTTTCAGAAACATTCGGATGGAAACGTATCCCACCTTTTGTTGGACCCACAGCATCATTGTGTTGGGCACGATACCCCGTAAAGATTTTTACAGAGCCATCATCCATTCGAACAGGTATTTTTACTGTTAGCATACGGATTGGTTCTTTTAGAAGCTCATATACTTCTTCAGGGTACCCTAGTTTTTCTAGTGCCTTATGAATTACTGTTTGTGTTGATTTTAAAACATCATGCTTTTCGTCAAATGCTTGATTATCTGCACCCAAATCGGCTGCCATTGTTGCAAACCTCCTAAAAATCACTCGTTGATGTGTATCATCCTTTCAGACATAGTATACACTTTTACTGCATTTATGCAAGACTTAAAATTATACTTTTTAAATTTTTGCAAACGCTATCAAACTAGATTTAGATTTGCTTAGTAAAACTGACAAAAAATAGGGCAATAGAAAAAATTCTCATCGCCCCATTTATGGTTGTTATTGGTTGAAATAACTTAAAAGTACCGGTAAAGCATTATTTTCAATAATCACCATTCCATATTCCTCTACCATTTCTATAGACATAGTTGATTCAATTCCATACTCTTCACAAAGTACATTTACTGCCTTAGTATTTGGTATCTTAAAATAATATTGATCTTCGAAAACCATTAATTTACTATTCAAACGTATTTGCAAATTTTCAAAGCATTGTGCAAGTTGAATAACATCTTCAATTGATTCAAAGCAAAAAACACTATCTGGAATAAATGTTGGAATTAAATGATTCGTTGATTGCTCTTCATTCATTGATTTCTCATCCATAGTTAATATTAAAACAATTTCCATTGAACTTAGTGAGAATATTTCAATTGAGATCGTATCGGTAATTTCACACTGATATTCTTTTTTTGCAATTTCAACCATCTCATCAAAAAGGTCATACCATATAAATGATTCAAACTCATCTGTTAAAAATCCTTTATCAGATAACTCTTCAAATGTAATCGAGTATTTTATTTTATTTCGTGATAATCGTTCTAATTTCATTTATTTCCGCCCCCTGATATGGCTTCTATGACCATACTATGTAAAAATGGGGAGAAAGTTCATTTTAAAGTAATGATATGGGCTTCAGGTTTGGCACCAAGTCTTAAAGGAAATAATGATGTTCCGTAACCATTGCTTACTAATTGAATGATATCTGAGTATTTATACACCCCACCTTTTTTATAAGGTGTATAACCTAAAATACGGATCTGGCCACCGTGCGTATGTCCACTAAGAATAAATGAGATTGTATCAAAATCAAACATTTTTTGAGTAATATCAGGGTTATGACTCAATAAAATTTGAAAACATGGTTCACTAATCTTTGCCATTGCTTTATGTAAATCATCCTGCTCTTGCGAGATATCATCAATTCCAATAATCGCAATTTTTTCTCCTGCTTTTGATTGGAGAAAATCAACATCATTCCTCAGCATTTTCACATCATATTTCTTAAAAATACGAAATAATTTAGCTTCATCAATTTCATAATCATTATTTCCCCATATAAAATAAATTGGACCAAGCATTTTTAATTTGCGAAGATTTTCATCGATTCTTGTCAGTGGAACACCTTGTTCAGCTAAGTCACCACCAATTATTACAAAATCTACCTTCCCTAAAGACTGCTTAATGATAGATGAATGAATATTACGCCGGTGTATATCAGAAATGAAAAACAGTCTAAGCTTCTTAAAAGATTTTGGAAAATTATTAAATTCAAATGTATGATATTGAACATTATTCTGAAAAGCTTCTGTCACCATATAAACTACTAGTAATACTCCAGCAATTATTACCATCATAAAAATTAACCAATAAATCATGTTTTCCTCCAATAATTTGGATCAATTACTAATAAATCATACCATAAATGTTGGTAATCGACACAATTGCAAGCAATTTTTCCACTTATCCTATTAACTCATCTTTTTAATTAGAGCTGCGGCAAAAAAAAGGCAGTTGACCATTTAAGATCAACTGCCTCTTTTATTTAATCTTCAGTAATATTTAAGATTCTAAATCCTGCATCTTCTAAACTATCCGTAAACTTTTTAATATTATCTCGTTTTTCTATTTTTAAAATAATTCTTCTTACCAATTTATCTGTTTCATCAAACGTTACTAAAGAGATTACTGATTCATGATACTGCTGTATAATATTAGCTAATCTTGCAATTCTACCTTCTACTTCCACTGAACTAAATGCAATCCGAATCCCTGGACGTTTAATTCCAAAGGCACTTTGGAATTGTTCGATTACATCAAATCTAGTTACAACTCCTAGAAATTTTCTATTCTCATCTACTACCGCAAATAAAGGAAAATCCTTCAATTCAACTAATGTATTTTCAAAAATTTCATTACCCTGGAAAAAGATTTCCTGATGGGTTGCAATTTCCTTTACCTTTACTGTTTTTAAATACTCTTCTTTATTGAGCTCTGAATTAAAATAATTCCTATATATATGATAATGCGTAATCATACCTACATATTCATCCCCATTTAAGACAGGCAAACCATCAACTTGCTTTTTTCTTAGTACTTCCAATGCTTCTTCAATTGAATCTTCAGCATGAACATAAAAGCATTGAGATTTTGGAATCATAATATTTTTTGCGAACATCACTTTCACCTCATAAGATAGATTTCACCATGAATATATATTCTACAAACAATGAAATATTCCCTTTATGTAGATTCGCTTTTTTGCTTAAATATACATTTTTATTTTATTGTCTTTATTTTAATGACATGTAGGACAAATCTCTCCCATAAAATTAAATGATGACAAATACAAGGAGGGAAGAAGATGCATTCATTTTATAAAAGTTACAAACCTTATATTAGTCCATTTGATCCTTGTCCACCGATAAAGGTAAAAACCTATTCAACACCACCCAATTTATATATGGGCTTTCAACCACCAAATTTACCACAATTCCCACCATTAGAAGCATTAAGAAAAGGAACACTTTGGCAACCATTATATGATCCTTACTATAGTCCGTATGAACGAGCAAAGGAGTGAACCGAGTGATGAAACAAGTACCTCCTGAATATTATCAAAAACTTGAGGAACTTCAGGCTATTGATTTTGTAATAGTTGAATTGACATTGTATTTGGACACTCATCCAAAAGACCAGGATGCTGTTCAACAATACAACCAATTTGTACACCACAGAAAGAAACTAAAAAAGGAGTTTGAAAAGCTGTTTGGACCGCTGACTAACTTTGGTTATAGTTATTCTGATTATCCATGGAATTGGAAGGATGCACCTTGGCCATGGCAAGTTTAAATAGACTAATAATAAATACAAAGGAGTGAAGATCATTCATGTGGGTTTATGAGAAAAAGCTCCAGTACCCAGTTAAAGTTGGTCAATGTAACCCAATGCTTGCAAAATTCTTAATTGAGCAATACGGCGGTGCGGATGGAGAACTTGCTGCAGCACTTCGTTATTTAAACCAAAGATATACAATCCCGGATAAAGTTATAGGGTTACTAACAGATATTGGAACTGAGGAATTTGCTCATCTTGAAATGATTGCAACGATGGTGTACAAATTAACAAAGGATGCAACACCTGATCAAATGAAAGCAGCAGGTTTGGGTGCACATTATGCAGACCATGATAAAGCTCTTTATTATGAAAATGCTGCAGGAGTACCTTGGACAGCTGCACATATCCAAGCTAAAGGTGATCCCATTGCTGATTTATACGAAGATATTGCTGCGGAAGAAAAAGCTCGGGCGACTTATCAATGGATAATTAATATGAGTGATGATCCTGATATTAATGATACTTTAAGGTTTTTAAGGGAGCGTGAAGTAGTTCATTCTCAGCGATTCCGTGAGGCAGTTGAAATATTAAAAGAAGAAAGAGGAAAGAAAAAAATATTTTAAATATTTCATATTCCTCTATTTACTTTCATGGTATAAATTTATATTAAACTTTGCTTTCATGATTTCAAAAACTATATATCTAGAAGCCCAAGCATCATTTTTCCATAAATCTTTACTACGATCAACAATTTCACATCTTAATTCATGATACTCTTTTTCAGCTTTTTCTTTTTTATCATATAGCACCTTTGTCGCTCCGAATAATCCTATAGCAAGAAAAATAAATAGCAAATGTGTATTGTCTCCCACCAGAATAGAAAAGATCTCTGAAAATGAATACGAATATGGTTCAAGAATACGATAATATAAAAAATAAAGACATCCAAAACTGTAAAATACGCTAATTGTTAAAAGCAATATATGTTGCTGCTTTAAACGATCAAATTTTATTTTCCTGTTGACAAGATTTTGCAGCATTTGTTTTGTAGCTTGGTCAGTTTGCTTAAGTGATAAAATAGTAGATTCCATGGCAACTCCCCCTTTCAAATTCATTGTATGAACCAGTCCAAATAGGTATACCAAAAATAGAGGTTCACTTAATTTTTAATTGAGGGGAAAGTCACCAATGCCATATTTTTAGGGTGATCGGATTGAGACTACCTTTCACCCTAATACACTTTAAACTTATTAAGGAAGATGAATTTCCAACACTTGGCCAACAATGATGCCATCATTCGATAGATCATTCCATTGTTTAATAAGATCTATCCCTGATTTGGAATGATAGTATTTTAACGCTATGCTATACAATGTTTCATTTGGTTGAACAGTGTGAAAAATAATTTTTTGGTCTTCGTTATTTGTCTGTGAATTGGTTTCAATATCTATTTTTTCGGCGACAGAATCATCTTGAGTCTCTTGTTCACCACTATTTTTATTTTCATTCGAGCCACTGTTATTGTATGTATTAGGTTGCTTGGCCTGTTTTTCTCCCGCTGACACAATCTCATAAGGAACCTCTTCCCCAGCCATTTTCGCACCTAAATCAAGAAAAAATGATTTTTTTAGTATAAATGTATATAGTGAAAAACTAATAATTGGTAATAAAATAAAAAAAGTTAAAAGTACTCTTAATAATGGGAAAGTCATTTTCCTTTTTTTCTTTTTTCTTTGTTTATTTCTTGAACCGTGTAATTCACTTCTAGTAGGTAGACGATGCACATCTTCATTTTCTTCTATATTCGTTTCATCCATCTTTATCTTTTCAATTTTCTTTCGATGGATCTCAATTGGATCTTTATATGGATCCGTCCTCATTTTTCATCACTTCCACTGCACTTTACTTAATTGTCTTGTTATTATATTTGATACTTAAACCAAGCAAAAAATCAACAATAAAATGCATGACGATTGTTGTCACAACATTATGGTCAGAAATCTCGTAAACCAAGCCCATCAAAAAACTTAAAACTACAATGTTTACGATCAAAAACCAATGTCCCCAGTACCGAATATGTGCAATGGCAAAAACGATACTAGCAATAACCATTCCGAAATTCGTTTGAATGACTCCTCTAAATAGGAGCTCCTCACTGAATGCAATGACTGCTGCTAAAAAAAGAATCTCAAGGAATGAGCGGTCTTTAAATATTTTTTCATTTACCCCACCATCGTCATAATAATGTTGAGGTAGAACTCTCATCAAAATAAGATCTAATATAACGATGATAATCCCACTGACAACTCCCAATGATAGGATAGATGAATTTACTTTAAATAAATGAAAAAACGATTGATAATCGTGAAATAAAAAAATAGACGAGATGATAGAAATTGTTAAGATTATCACTTGTGTAATATATAAATGGAAAGTTAGTTCCCGTTTCGACAACTGCTTTATTACATCTGATTGTTTGTTTTTTCTCATTATTTTTCGCCTCTCAGCAATAAATGACCTAGCATGGACTGCCAAGTTTTCTGTTGCTCCTCATTAATTGACTCTACTATTTCCATTTCAAACTCTTCCATCTGGATGCCACAATTATCACAGCAGTTGTGAATCTGAAGGGTTTGGGTTTCATTAAAATACTCTAATATATCTTTTCGACGGCATGAGGTTGATTTTAACCATTTTATCATATCTTTCAGTTTTAATTGTTTATATTGAATCCTACTATCTCGGATTTTTTTCACTTTGTTAATCAATATAGACTGTTCTTCTGATAACTTACTATAATATATTAAAAAACGATGCTGTATTTCAGATAAGTTTAAAAGATCCACATGCTTTTTTCTTTCATCAGATAGATTATAAAACTGTTCTATTTGAGAATCAGTTGGCAGTTCTTGATCGAACATTTGTAATGGTATTAATTCATCCCCTGAAGCATATAAAAGAATGGCTATGCTCTGTTCTCCATCTCTACCTGCACGACCAATCTCCTGTAAATAAGACTCTAATTGATATGGCATATGAAAATGAATGACAAAGCGAATATTATCCTTATTTACCCCCATTCCAAATGCACTTGTTGCACAAATTATCTGTATCTGATCATTTAAAAATTGTTGCTGTATCAGTATTCTTTGCTCTTGCTCCATTCCCGCATGATAAGCTGCTATATTACCTATGCCCTCATTGCGAAGCAATTGAGCAATTTCTTCTGCTAGACGCTTACTTGAAAAATAGATAATGCCAGGCTTTTGTAGATGTTTAACCAAATATAAAAGTTTTTTAACCTTCATTTGATGGTTCCTAACTTTATCCACAGTTAATGAAATATTCGGGCGATCCACAGAGAATATTAATTGATTTACTCTTTTTAATCGCAAATATTTAATGATATCTTCACGTACTTCTTCTGTGGCTGTAGCAGTTAAAGCTAATGTAACCGGATTCCCAAGTAATGCTCGTACCTCATGTAAATTTAAATAATCTGGTCTAAAATCATGACCCCATTGTGAAATACAATGTGCTTCATCTACTACAAATAGAGTGATATTCAATTTCTTAATCTTTTCTAATACAAATTCATTTGTCAGCATTTCGGGTGAAATATAAATAAAACGATATAAATGTAATGTATTTAGTAATTTTTTTCGTTCTTGAAATGTAAGAAATGAATTCAATGCAATTACCTTTTTTTCTCCCATCATCCGAAATTGATCTACTTGATCCTGCATTAAGGACAATAATGGAGAGACGATTAAAACAGCACCTGTCATTAAATAACCCGGTAACTGATAACAAAGAGATTTTCCGGTACCTGTTGGCAATAATGCCAATGTATCCTTGCCGTTTAAAACCGAAGAAATGACATCCTCCTGCCCCGTACGAAATGAAGAAAAACCAAAATGATTATATAATTCATCAGTTAAGTTCATTGCCATTCCCCTTGTTTTTTGCTAATGCTAATCGAATTTGAAAATATGATACCTCTTGTATTACTTCTTTAATTGGCTTTAGCTTTTTTTTCCCTACGATTGCCGCTGTTTGAATAATTTCAGTTTCTAATTCCTTTGATAAATATGGTGAAACATCCAAATCTACTTGATTTAGCAAAATTTCAATTACATGGTCTTCAATTGTATTCGTTTTAAGTTTACGTAATATCGCTACTTCTTGAATCGAATGCCCGTTTTTTAATAATAAATAGGTTTCTTTCGTAGAATTTGTTAGAGGAACGGATTGATGGCTGTCTTTTATAAGCGAAAATAATAGCGGATATTCCGAATTATTCTGCAAAATTGTACCGAGCATAAAATGCAGTAAATGGATAAAACGATACCAATATTCCGTATACTCCATTCCGAAATATTCAGCGGATTGCTCTATCGTTAAGCCGACCTGTTGATTCCCTGTCAAACGAATGAGGAATAATTCCGGTTTTTCCGGAGGTTCCTGTTTAAAAATGGAAGATAACTCATGAAATAATTTTATACTTATCTCTTGTTTTGAAAATTGTGATTGCTTCAAAAAGGATTTAATCCAAATTTGTGTATCTGGATCCCTGACAATTGGATAGTATTTTTGTATATCATGAATTGAATTTGAAAGAACCTGAACAAATAATGTCAGCCGTCTCCAGAAAATGATTCCTACATCTTGGTATTTCAATCCGTTTAAGTATGAAGGAAATGTATCTTTTTCAAAAAAAACAGCTAATTCCTGACATCCTTTTTCAGAAAGGACGAACTTTAGTTCATCTTGTTGAGTAATGAATCCATTTTGATAAAGATCATGGATGATCTCATCAAATACATTCCGTTGTAGATTGGGAAAGGTTTGAAAAAAAACACCTAAATTAAATAAGTGAGCATCCTGAATCGTCTGAGATGACTTCTTACCTTTAAGTAAATGGTAAATGGAATAAACTGTACGTGCTCCTTCTATTCTTTGTAATTGAACTAATACGATAGCATGTAAAAACGTCATTATGTTTTTACCTCTTTGTCTTTTTATGTCTAATTTTATCATGAATGATAAAGCTATTGTTGATTATTTTTATGAACAAATTAAGAAACAGAAACTATCTATTGAAAAGTTGCTAGATGAGTTTTATTATTAGGATTGTATGAATAATAATGTTTCACATTTATATAGCTCCCAGATCAATGGGTATAGATAGATATTAGGAGGTCTTTTTTCATGCCAAAATATACAATAGTTGACCAGGATACATGTATTGCCTGCGGTGCCTGTGGTGCTGCTGCACCAGATATATATGATTATGATGACGAAGGAATTGCCTATGTGATTCTAGACAATAATAAAGGTGAAGTAGAGGTCCCTGAAATTTTAGAGGATGACCTTATTGATGCTTTCGAGGGATGTCCTACAGATTCAATCAAAATGGCTGATGAACCGTTTGATGGTGACCCACTTAAATTTGAATAATAATAAAAAAGCAAGTGCTAAAGCACTTGCTTTACGTATTTTTAAGGATAGTTTGTTTATTAATCCAATTTTGCATTTTTGAAAACAATAGCATAAATATAATAGCTACTAAAATACCTTTTACGAAATTAAACGGAAGAATTCCAGCAAGAATGTATTCTTTTACATTAGGTACTTGGAAATTCATTAAAGCTAGATATGCAGGTAGTATGACAAAATAATTTAATATACTCATCATTACTGCCATAGAAATCGTACCGACAAACAAAGCTAAAGTCATTCCTTTTTTCGTTTTCATTCGTTGGTATATATAATAAGTTGGAAGTACAAATAAAAGACCTGCAAAAAGATTAGCAATATGACCAATTGGAATCCCTGTTTCACTACCTGTCGTAAGGAAATCCAATAAATTTTTTATAAGTTCCACTAATAAGGCTCCGATAGGTCCGAAGATTAGTGCGGCGATCAATGCAGGTATATCGCTAAAATCTACGGTTAAATAATTCGGAAATGGCGGAATTGGAATTTTTATCAACATGATGACATACGCTAAACTACTTAATACCGCAATACTTACAAATGATTTTAAACCTAATTTTTTCATACTTTCTCTCTCCTTATGAGATCCATCTCTTGTCAGAAGAAAGTTGCCTATTTTTGAGCATAAATAAACCCTCAAGGAAAGAACCTTGAGGGAGAAAAAGGCATGCTCAATAAGCGTTCAAAACCTGCATTTTTTGAACGCTAAGAGACTGTCTATCGAAGGGTTACCCTTTATAGACTGCTCTAGGCACCTCCATCTTCTCCCATCCAGACTGTACTGTCGGCTTTGGAATCACACCAAATCCTGCCTTATTATTCTAAGGCTCGCGGGCTAAAAGCATGTATGAGCTTTATTACCGCCGGTCGGGATTTTCACCCTGCCCCGAAGATGAATCGTATTTTTTTTACATTTTAAATTATATCCCATCACGATACAATAGGGAAGTAAAATGATTCTAAAAAGTTTTTTTAAAGGATCCATTTCTTAAACATCGTTGCTATTTAAGTAAAGTTATAACAAGAAAATATCAACTGATGATCGCTAACGTTGAAAAATCAGCATCACTATAGGAAACTCTAGAATTCTTTATTGCGAGTAAAATCCGATAAATGTGCCTTTACAAAAGCAATAAACTATACGAAAACAGCCTTTTTATCATTAAGATGGATTGCTTTTCGATTATTATGTATGCTTAATGACGATTTTTTGCTTAGTATGAATTAAATCCTTGTTAGAAATATTATTCCATGACAGTAATTGATCAATTGTTACATCAAATTTCCTAGATATTTTACTTAATGTATCCCCTGATTGAACGATATACATTTCCTCTTTATCATTGTTAGATGATAAGAAGTTATCTACATAAATTGGTTGACCTTTTTCTATCGATTGATTACCAATAATTTCAGCTAAAAAATGTGTAATAATGACCTTTCGATCAGCGATCGGTTTTGCAGTCAGATTTAGTGTTAATTGTTCTTCCTTTTGTTTTTCTTTTTGTACTTCCTGTAAATTACCTGCCACATCAATGACACGGTAAGGATCATGATTCAGCGCAAATACAAATTGTCCTATCTCTCCTTCACCAAATACAGTAAATGGATCGATTGCATTTACTTTGTCAATGGTCCATTCGCCTTTATGAATTTCAAAATGAAGGTGAACTCCAGTGGAATTACCTGTATTACCCATTTTTCCGATTTCATCACCTTTTCCAACAATTTGTCCTTCAGCTACCATCCGATTTTGCAAATGAGCATAAACGGTCTCAAAACCATTGTCATGATGGATAAAAATAACATTCCCATATGATGGAGAATAGTATGACCGAATGACTTTTCCTCCTTCTACAGCATAAACAGCTGATTGATATTCCCCAGCAATATCCAAACCTTTATGGATGCCACTTCTAGAATCAAATACATCCGAAATTTCCCCTTCTGCAGGAAAGTACCAATCGTCCGTATTTTCATATATATTTATTTCGGCAGCTTGCACTCTTCCGCCTAAAATAAGCATGCTTACACATAAAGCCATGATCGCTACAATTAACATTCTTTTTAAATAATCAAGCATAATTTTCCTCCTCGGATAAACAAACTCTTGCTTAAACTTATATGACTGCTTGTATATTTTTAGAACATATTGTCAAAATCAAGTTTGCTAGAGCGAATCTTATTTTATGCTAAATCAAAGCTTTTATTCAAAACAAAAAACTGATACTTTTAAAAAAAACTATTGTTACGCACAAAAAAGAGGCATTCTATATTTGAGAATGCCTCTTAATTATTATCTTTTTATAGTATATTTATTGGGGGAAATTGGTACCTTAATTGGTTTAGAAAAATCGAATTTCTCCCATTTCATTGGGGAAACATTTTTAAAGAATACCTCTTTATATCCAAAGCTTTTCGCTGTTAACAAAATCCCATCTAGCATTAATTGGTAATCCTCATTACCTTGTGAAAAATCAAGTAACTTATTGAATTCGATATTAAGACTTTTATCATGATTTTCTGTCGCTTTCAGATAAATCTGATTTGGAATGATTGGTTGGTAAAAATCATTTGGTGCTTTTTTCATATTTTCTATAGCGGAATTAAAAGAATTGTATTCCAAATCTGAAGGTACTAAAAGTTTCATACCATTTGTTTGATAGGAGAAATACCCAACATTCACTAACGGCGATACCTTATAAGGTTTTAATAATCCGATATTATTTAATTGGATTGGATCCCCATTTTCATCAGAATAATCAACTTCTTTAATATGATTTAGAAACGAAAAACTGTATTGTAAAATACGAGTTAAATTTTGTTCTACATATTCTGGAACTTTCTTCACCTGTTCCTTAGGAACGGTAATGTGGAGTTTCTTCTCATTTTGAATATATTGTACTTTCCCAGGAATATTGGGTAAACTAGCAAACCCCCATTGTTCTAGTGGTAACGCTTCAGCAGTTTGCAAATAATTAGTAAACCAATCAATATCCGATTTGGAAACCTCCACACTTATTGGTACTAGGATAGCGTCTTTCGTAAAAACTCCATAGGTAAACATATCATTTTGTTGCAAATCTTGTTCATATATCGCTAGCGTGCTTTTCTCATTAATCGTACGTGTAGAAAACTCACTAACTATTCCTTCATCTGGACTGGCATCTCTTTTCTCTGAGTAAGAAAACTGCGAATTATGTTCAATATTTTGCTGATCTTGGTCTATGATTACTTTATTTTCTATTGATTCTTTTTTAGTATCGATTGTAGATTTCGCTATTTCATTAGGATTAGATTGCTTGAAGGAAGATGATATTAACACAACAATGATAGCAAAAGTGGCAATGATGACGGACGGAATCATTAGCATTTTCTTTTTACTTTGTTTTTTTTCTACTTTATATTTTATATTTCTGTAAATTTCCTCAGGACTCCGTTGATCACTCATTTTTGGCATATTCATCAAAAGATTTTTTATATATTCTTCTTCATTTTCATACTCAGCCATACCGTTGTACTCCCCCTTCCTGACCCTTTTCTACCATCATTTCTCGCAAGATTTTCAGTGTACGATGTTGTGTAATTTTCACTTTACTTTCTGACCATCCAAGTATTTCTGCCGTTTCTGCAATCGTTAACTCATTAAAATAGCGCATAATAATCACCATTTTTTGATCTTGAGTACAATGATCCAAACACTCATATAATTTTCTCATATCATCACTTTGAATAATTATTTCTTCAGGTAAGGCAGACGAATCTTTTAATTGGCTGCGATTCCAGTCAAACGTATCTAATAATTTTTTTTTCCAACTTTTTTGCTTACGAAAATAATCAATTGCTACATTTCGAGCAATGGAAAATAACCACGTTTTTTCTGAGCTTTTTCCTTCAAAATTTTGATAAGCTTTTAATACTCTAATATATACCTCTTGAACTAAGTCCTCAGCTAGTTCACGACTTTTTACCATATAAAATAAGAATTGAAAAAGATCGCGATGATATCTTTGATGTAAATCATTGAAAACGGAGTCCATTCATCTCCCTCCTCCGTTATATATTTAGTCGCTATCAATAAGGATAAGTTTCAATTAATTTCGAAAACTATTCCCTTTATGAGTTTATACTACCAAAATCCGAAAAAAAAAGCGCTACATTTTATAGCGCTTTTTTGTCATAATATTTTTATTATGATATTTTCAGTGCTTGTTTCTCATGAAACAAGATTTCTCGGCAGCATTCATCAATCATTATTCATTTACTTAGGTAAAAAGAAGGAAAATGTCGTCCCTTGTCCAACCTTGCTTTTAACAGTTATATTTCCATCATGGGCTTCTACAATATTTTTAGCAATTGCTAATCCTAACCCTGTACCAGATTTACCACGTGTTCTCGCCTTATCCGCCTTATAGAATCGTTCAAAAACAAATGGAATATCTTCTTCAGGTATCCCAGAACCATTATCTTCGACATTAATCTGGAACCCTTTATTGGTTTCCTCAAACTTTACTTTGACATTCCCATTCTCTGGTGTATGTCTGATTGCATTATCGATTAAATTTGTTAAAACTTGTTCAATGCGGTCTGAATCAATGAAAAACGTTTCTCTAGTAGATTGTATTTCACAGCTTAAATGGACATGGTTTTCCTTTGCTAAACCATTAAATTTATTCGTTACTCTTTCAATAAATGTGTGAATCGGTATGTCATCTTTTACTAAGGAAATATGACCTGCTTCCATTCTAGCTAAATCTAATAGTTCATTAACAAGTCTACCTATTCTTAATGTTTCATCGTAAATAATTTTTGCAAATTCCTTTTTCTCTTCATCAGATGCAGCGATATCGTCAATGATCGCCTCACTATATCCTTGCAGCATTGCTACAGGCGTTCTTAACTCATGTGATACATTGGCTATAAAATCGTCTCGAAGCTTATCTAATCGCCTTTCTTCTGTCATATCACGAATGACTACTACTGCCCCTCTTACACTCTCTTGATTATAGAGGGGGCTAACTATGATAACATAGGTCCTACCTTGAATCGTAATTTCACCTGTTTGCTCCATTTCAGTTTCAAGAACCTTTTGTAATAGCAATTCCTCTGGAGCTAAAAATGTTTCATCTTCACCTTGTTCATAAAACCATTGTTGAAGAAATTTTTCAGCAGGTGGATTTGTTATTAATATCGTTCCATCACGATTCAATGTTAAGACTCCATCTGCCATACTACTTAAAATACTTCTAAGCTGTTCCTTTTCTTGATTTAAAGCATTTATATTAAACTTTAGTTGTTTTCCCATTTGATTGAAAGCAGTAGCTAACTCCCCAATTTCATCATGGGTTAATATCGGCACCTTTTTATCAAATTTACCTTTAGTAATTTCAAAAACTGCTTCACGCATTTTTCTTAATGGAGCTGCTATTCTAGTTGATAAAAAGAACGCAAAACCAGTAGTTAATATAATAGCAATTCCAGCTGCTAATAATATGAGCCTTGTTGTTTGTTTTGTCGTTTCTTGCAAAATATCTAACGACCGATAAATAAAAATAGCCCCATTGCTATTGTCAGTTACATGTAATGGAACAGCAGCAACGATCACATTTTCATATCTATTATTCGTGTTGTTACTCGGGGCAGCAAATTCTTTTCTTTTACTCTTCCCATTATTAAATACTGCTGAAAATTCCGGATCGTTTAAAATTGTACTCGGAGGTATTTTATCCTTCGCATGAATATTTGGAGAATAATAAACATTATCCTTGCTGTATGCAATCATTACTTTCATTGATCGATCGACGAATTCCAGAGCCAACTCTTTTCCAAGATCATCACCAGAATGTGTCTCCACAATATTAGCTACTTTATGAGCTGTATTAGATAAATCTTTTTCAATCTGCCCTACATGGTAGTTCTCGAAAAACTCAAGCAATAGAATCGTTAATATAAAAAGAACGAAACATACTAAAAATAAAATCGTTAGCCAGAGTTTTCCGACAACACTTCGCCATAATCTCATTCCGTGGTAACCTCAAATTTATATCCGACACCCCAAACCGTGACAATCATCTTAGCCGCTTGTTCTGACACACGATTTAGTTTTTCACGAAGTCTTTTTACATGTGTATCGACTGTACGTAGATCACCGAAAAATTCATAATGCCAAACTTCTTTTAATAAGTGCTCTCGATCAAATACCTTATCTGGTGATTTAGCGAGGAAATATAATAATTCATATTCCTTTGGAGTTAAGTTTACTTCTTTACCATCGGCACTAACTCGGTGTGCATCATTATCAATAGTAAGATGAGGAAAAACGATCATATCCTTCGTTTTTGTATCTGTATTTAAAAAGCTTGTAGAAGATGATCTTCTTAGTAAAGCTTTTACACGTAAAACCACTTCTCTAGGACTGAATGGTTTTACAATATAATCATCTGTACCAACTTCAAATCCTTCTACACGGTTTGCTTCTTCCCCTTTTGCTGTAAGCATTATGACAGGAGTAGCTTTTTTTTCACGTAGTTCTTTACAAACATCTATCCCATTTTTACCTGGCATCATCAAATCTAGCAGAATACAATCATAATCATTAGTTAAAGCCATTTCTAATGCTGACTCACCATCTCCTGCTTCTTCGATATAATAGTTTTCTCTCTCAAGATACATTCTCAATAATCTACGAATTCTATCTTCATCATCTACGACTAAAATTCTTGCTTCAAAATCCATTTTTAATCCCCCTATCATAGACTACCATTCAAATTCTTTACTCATAATAAATTATATATGAAAAAAGAAAATGAATCTTGTATTGTCATTACTTTCTTAAAAAAGCCTCCACAAAAGTGAAGGCTTTTTTGTTTTGACTCTTTCTCAAACATTGTTGCATTTAAGTATTGTTTAAATTAGTAAAAATAGGTGGAAGACCAATAAGTCTTCCTTCCTTTGAGAAAAGAGGTACAAACTTCATAAAAACGTTGAGCCCATTAATTATTGTAATATCCAATATAAGGGCTTATAAAAAAGCAACAAACTTTACGAAAATTTTTATATGTCCTAATAATTAATTGGATGCATATGAATGAAGACCTGCTATTACAAGGTTAACAGCTACTAGATTAAACATAATAATAGCAAAACCAACAACTGCTAGCCATGCAGATTTTTCACCATGCCAGCCTTTTGATAAACGTAAATGTAAAAATGCTGCATAGAATAACCAAGTAACAAGAGCCCATACCTCTTTTGGATCCCAGCCCCACGGACGACTCCAGGCAATCTGGGCCCAAATCATGGCAAAGATCAAACCACCTAAAGTAAATACAGGAAAACCAATAATTACTGAACGGTAGCTAATTTCATCAACAAAATCTAATTTCAAATTTTTAGTCAGTGGCTTTAATAGTGCGCCAATTCGTTTTCTTGCAATGACTCTTACGAGTAAGTAAATAATAATACCAGAAATAAGTGACCAAATAACTGTATTCAATTTCACTGCATTTACAATACCAGGCACATTAAATAGTGGTTTGAATCGATCCGGTGTTTGCAATTCACCTTCATGAGGTCCAATCAATGCTGGTAGCTCATATTTCAATCCAGTCTGTTCAACACCTTTTTTATCCACCCAATTAAATGTGGCTTCATAATGACCTGCTTTAAAAATAACCGAACAAATGACAAAACCTAAAACTGCAATTAGCGAAAACATTACTAGTTCTAAAAGAAATGTTCGAGCAGACTTTTTAGATTGATCAATGCATTTAACTAAATAGATTAATCCTGCAGCAAAACTAATGGCCAATATCGCCTCTCCTGCTGCAACGGTTGTAACATGTATGTATAACCAATGGCTTTTTAATGATGGCACTAATGGATTCAGTTCTCCTGGGAACATGCTTGCAAATGCTATAACAAGTAATGCAATTGGTAATGCAAACAACCCAAGGACTGGAGTTTTATAAATAAAGTTGATCACAATAAATGCTGCTACTAGCATCATACCAAAGAACGTTACAAATTCAAACATATTACTAACTGGTGCATGACCAGATGCAATCCATCGAAGGATAAAGTAACCTAATTGAGCAATAAAGCCAATTATAGAGACAATTACTGCAATCGTCCCCCAACGATTCGGCTTTTCTTCATTCCCATGAATCTTTTTTTGCCTAATTGCTCCTCCGAAGAAAAAAGTGCCTAATAAATATAGAATAAAAGCTGCATATAATAAATTACTACTAATCTTAACTAATTCAGACAAATTCGCCCCTCCTTAATGTTTGTCTTTTTTCTTATCCTGCTGATCTACTGGTTCAGGAACATTTGTACCTTGTAAAATATACTTAATTTCGTTCTTTATGCCATACCAATTTTTGTTGGTGTGTGCAGCAACTAGAACTTCACCATTCACACGCCTAATCCATATTCTACGATGATTCCAGTACATGCCTTGAACGACACCTATCATAAAAATAAGTCCACCGAGAGCTAATATCCAAAGGGTTAAATCTTTTCGAACGGTTAGAATTGTTGCATTACGAGTATCGATTGATGAAAATGCAATTTTATAATCATTTTCACCTAATGGTTCTTGATTTAATTTTATTCCAATTAAACTAACTTCACCTTTTGGATGTTCAGGTGAAATCATATTAAATAAGAATGCAGGATTATTAGGTACAGAAGTTTTCGTTTGTGGTTCTCCTTCTTTAGAAATCCCACTAAAATCAGGATAATAACCCATTAGTTCTACTTTATACCCATTTTTCAAATCATAAACATCTTTCGGGTTATATAAATCAATTTTAAATTCACCCAATGATTGTCCATTCTTTTTATTTTGTAATTTAAACGACATTGCTTTTAGTTCATCAAGGGTGTAACTCATTTGATATAGTCGGTAATGCTCCATTTTCAAAGGATCATTTACACGTATTGAGTAATCCTTTACCTTTTTTAACTTATCCGATTCCCCTGCTATACCACCATCTTCACGTTTATAGAGAGTTACGTTCGTTTGGAAATTTTTCGCCACTGTACCTACACGATCTAATGCTTGATTAAACTTTTCTTTATCTTTGTTTTTATCATATGTTTCTAAAATAAATTTTTTGTTTTCTAGAACATATTGCGAATGTGTACCAGGGATTACCTTCTTTTCTCCTTCACGTAGCTTTAATGTTTCATCCACATACATGCCGGGGACGGAGCGTAACAATGCACCTATAAGAAAAATAATAAGACCAATATGATTGACGTAAGGACCCCATCTAGAAAAACGTCCCTTTTCTGCTAGAATACTTCCATCTTCTTCCCGGATCTTGTATCTTTTTGCTTTAAGATTTTGTTTAATTAAATCAAAATGATTATCTGTAAGTTCTACTTCTGATCTGATATATAATCGCTGACGTTTTAAAAATCCCTCATGTCGACCAATTTTTTGAGTTTTCAATGCTCGATGTAGTGGAATAAAGCGATCCAAACTACAAATAACAAGTGAAACGCCAATACTTGCAACTAATAACAAATACCACCATGAACTATAAAGATCTTGGAAGCCTAATTTGAACCATAATTCTCCAAACCAACCATATTCATCCTTATAATATTGTTCAGGGGTTAGTGAATTTATGTATTCTTCTTGCGGAAGGATCGTTCCGAGAGCACTTGCAATTAATGTTATAACGATTAACCATACTCCAACCTTAACTGATGAGAAAAAATTCCATATCTTATCTACAATTGTTTTATTATACGTTTGCGATCTGCGAGCACTACCTTCATAGCGCATGTCATGAAGTTTTTCCTGCTTAGCTTCATCTGTTAATGCTCTACCACAGGATTCACAAAGAATCGTACCAATAGGATTAACGTGACCACATACACATTTTATTTCTTTCATGATAAAACTCCTTAAGGTTTAATACTCTCCATTAAGTTTTGGATATCCTCTTTGGACATCGTTGTTTCTACTATTTTCTTTATTGTTCCACTTGAATCAATAAAAAATGATGTGGGTATTGGATCTATGCCATATGCATTCTGTACATCCTTACTCTTATCTACTAGTACAGGGAAATTTAAATCATAGCTTTTTATAAACTTATTAATTAAGAAATTGGATTCTCCAACATTTGCGGCTAGAATTTCAACTCCTTGCTGTTTATACTCTTTATACAAATCTACCATGTATGGCATCTCTTCTTTACAGGGCCCACACCAAGTTCCCCAAAAGTTTAAGAATACCCCCTTGCCTTTGTAATCGGATAATCGATGTTTCTGGCCATTCATATCTTGCAAAACAAAATCAGGGGCCTTATCGCCAACTTTCAAAGCCTTGCGACTATCCTTTGTTAAATTATTGTATAAAGCATAGGATACCGCAGCTATTAAAACGACTAGTATGATCGTTCGTATAACGAGCCTTTGCTTTTTCTTTTGTGACATTTCGTAACCTCCAATCGAAATTTCTGCCACATTATAATCAACATTATATCATTCCCCCAAATCATCCTGATTACCATAATTTGAAGGTTATGTGAAACTTTAAACAGTTGATAAACATGGATGGAACAACCATTTATTGGTTCCCTGATCCTGTTTCTGCAAGTGCGCGTAATTGTTTAACCTCATGAGGAGAAAGTTCTCTTACTTCACCCGCATTTAACCCGTGTAAATTTAAAAATGCGTATCTTTCTCGTTTTAACTTTTGAACGGGATGTCCTATAGCTTCAAACATACGTCGAACTTGTCTATTTTTCCCTTCATGGATGGTTAGTTCAATGATTGATTTTTGTGTTTTCTTATCTGCTGATAATAACTTTGCTTTTGCTGGTGCAGTCAATCCATCTTCTAATTTAATTCCTTTTTCTAATTGTCTCAACATTTGTTTTGATGGAATCCCTTTTACTTTTGCAACATATGTTTTATGAATTTCATAACGTGGATGCATAAGTAAATTAGCAAAATCACCATCATTTGTTAGGATTAACAGGCCTGAAGTATCATAATCTAAACGGCCAACAGGATATACTCTTTCCTTTATTTCCGGAAGAAAATCTGTTACCACTTTTCTGTTCTTATCATCAGTAACAGCAGATATGACTCCTCTTGGTTTGTACATTAACAAATATACTTTTGTTTCCCTTTCTAGCGGTATTTCATTCACTTCTACTTTATCATTAGAAGATACTTTGCTCCCTAGTTCAGTTACAATTTTACCATTTACTTTTACCTTACCTTCTAGAATTAACTCCTCAGCCTTTCGACGCGAGGCTATTCCCGCATGTGCTATAACCTTTTGAAGACGTTCCATCTATTTATCCACCTCATTTAAATTTTGAAAGTTATACTTTATGAATTATTACATATCAATGACAAAAAGCAAAGAAACTAAACCGGTTTAATGCGATTTTTGTTCTAAAACTTACCACTATTTATCATTCCAATCGTTTTTTTTTAAAACCGTTTTTGTATAATTTGTTACCCATAATATAGGTTTCTGCCGATCTTATGCAGTTTGCAGTTCTATTCCAGTGAATTAAAGGGGCAACATTTTTTTAAGTTTATACTTTACCTTACTAGCTATAAAATTTTATAAAAGAGCCTACAAAAAAACATGGATGTTGGAGAATTATCCAAACATCCATGTAATAATAATGATAGCTGCACCTATACCAACCAAATCTGCCAATAAGCCAACTTTCAATGCATCCCCCATTTTTTTAATACCTACTGCTCCAAAATAGACGGTTAAAACATATAGGGTCGTATCTGTACTTCCTTGAATGGTCGAGGCTAATTTACCAATGAAAGTATCCGGGCCATGTACTTTAAGAATATCACTCATCATTCCTAGAGCAGCATTTCCAGATATAGGACGAATCAGTGCTAATGGAACGATTTCTGTAGGAATTCCTAACCATTCAAGGACTGGCTTTATTAACTGTACAAAAAAATCTAATGCACCAGACGTTCGAAAGACAGTGATTGCTACTAACATTCCTACTAAAAATGGAATAATCGAAACTGCAATCTTTATACCTTCCTTACCTCCATCAACAAAATTTTCGTAGGCAGGTACTTTTTTCCACACACTATATAATAATATATAACCAATAAGAATAGGTATGATCCAAATAGAGATTAAGGAAATAATTTGCAATTTATTTCACCCCATTACGCGCTCTTTTATGATAAAAATAACGGTCGATTAAAATTGCTGCTATTGTTGCAATGGTTGTAGCCATAAGTGTCGGTCCCACAATTTCTGTAGGTGAAGCGGAATGGTAGTTCATTCGAATGGCTATTACTGTTGTAGGAATGATTGTCAATCCAGATGTATTTAAAGCCAGAAAAGTGATCATTGACCTACTGGCACTCGTTTTTCCCCCGTTCAATTCCTTTAGCTGCTCCATTGCCTTTATCCCAAGCGGTGTAGCAGCATTTCCTAATCCGAACATATTAGCGATAATATTTGATAATATATAGCCCATTGCTGGATGATTTTCAGGAACTTCGGGAAATAACCTCTTAATTAGTGGCCTAAATACACGTGCAAACTTATCTAGGAGCCCTGACTCTTGTGCGATTCGCATAATCCCTAACCAAAATACTAATATACTTATTAAGCCAATACATAAGGTAACTGCTTCAGTAGCAGATTGAAAAATAGCCTCATTCACTTCTTTCATTCTTCCATTTATTGCAGCAAAAACTAAACCAATCAATGTCATCCCAATCCATATATAATTAACCATCGTTTTTCACACCTATATGGATTAAAAATGTTTTCACAAAAAAATTAAACCACCCTTTTTTCTCGTTCATTTCTGCGTATTTAAAATAAACAGGTACCGTTTTTAATTTCTGTTCATCTAAATATATGACTGCTTTACCGACTATTTCAGGAATGTTTTTTTGATCCTTCCACTCTTTTTTTGATTTTAATAGTTGATATTCAATGGTAACTTTATCTTTCTCATCATTTGTTAGAGAATATACAACTTTATTTTTGATATAAATATGATTTTTTAAGTATTTTTGATTAATATTATTGATTTTCCCTTTATCTAAAACAACGGTCGTATCAAAGTTCTTAAATCCATACTCAAACATATTGATGTGATCATCCCAGTCATTTGGTCCATTTAATGTAACAGCTATTAAATTTTGATGCTCTTTTGTAGCTGTTGTCACTAATGTACGTTTAGCTTTTTTTGTAAATCCTGTTTTTCCTCCTGTACAATATTTATACTTTTCAGTCAATAATCTATTTTTATTTGCCCAGCCTTTATAAGATTTTGTTCCGGAAATTTTTCTATAGGTTTTATTTTGCATTGCATATTTAGTTAATAGCGCCATATCATATGCTGTTGAAAAATGATTATCCTTATTATCTAAGCCGTTAGGATTGGCAAAATGTGTATTTTGCATACCAATTTCTTCTGCTTTTTGGTTCATTAAGAAAACAAACCCATCAATACTTCCTCCAACATGTTCTGCAATCGCATTAGCTGCATCATTGCCCGATCTAAGCATTAAACCATAAACTAAATCTTCAAGCTTAACTATATCTCCAGGTTTTAAATATATAGATGAACCTTCTGTCCGAACGGCAGTATCACTAATTTTCACATCCTCTTTTAATTTTCCAGATTCTATTGCTAAAATAGCTGTCATGATTTTAGTGATCGATGCAATCTTTCGAACATCCTTTGCATTTTTTTCATAAAGGATTCGCCCACTGTCTTGATCCATAAGTATCGCACTAGCTGCACTAACCGAAGGTGTCGCCGCAAAAGTTTTGTCTGGCAATACTATTAGAATAAGTAGAAATACAATCATCATTAATGATATAAAACGTTTCATATAATTGCCCCTTTTCTCAATGCTCATACGCTTAAACTATAGAACTATCTTTTGTACAAGTTTATGCAGGACAAGTTTGTATATGACAAGAAAAGCACAAGCATCAAGACATTCTTCATTCACTAAAGAGACTTTTTTCATCTTGTTCTAAATTAACATTACTGGGATATGAATCATGTTTTTAGTAATTTAAGTAAGCTCATCACCGATATCCTCAAAAAAAAAAGATTATTTGCACATGCAAATAATCTTTTTTACTACTACTAATTATTTTCGATTGTCTCTTGGAATTTCTCAAAAAATAAATCAGCATCTTCCTGCTCAAAGTCATCTATTGATGCCTCTGCTAATGGCGGTAGTTCATTAATGTCCTTTAATCCGAAGTAATCTAAAAATTCCTTAGTTGTCCCATATAGGATGGCTCTACCTGCTCCATTTGCTCTTCCAACCTCTTTAATTAAACCCTTTGCAGTTAAGGTTTGCAGTGGACGTTCTGTTTTTACACCACGGATATCTTCAATTTCTATCCTTGTAATGGGCTGCTTATAAGAAATAATCGCTAATGTTTCTAAGGCAGCCTGTGATAATGTATTCATTCCAGGAGATTCAACGAGTCTTTTTAAAAAAACAGAGTTTTCCTTTTTAGTAACAAGCTGATATGTACCAGCAAGTACAACGATAGCAATCCCTCTTTCTGCGTTCGAATCATACTCCTGCTTCAGTGATTCAACTAATTCAACTGCTTGATACTCTTCAAGCTCCATGACAGACATAATTTGTTTGATGGATAATCCTTCATCTCCTGCAGCAAACAAAAGACTTTCAAGAATTCCCTTCAAATTAGTAATTTCCAACCAAACTTACTCCTTTCCTTGCTACAAATATTTCCTCAAAATTCCCTTCCTGTTCAACCAATATTTCATTTCGCTTCATTAGTTCTAATACAGCAAGAAATGTAATCACGATATGATGTTTATCTGGTACCTCAAATAATGTAAAAAAGCTTCTTCTTCCTGATATGGAGGTTAAATCATTTAATATTTCCTCCATTCTATTTTCAATCGAAATTTCTTGTCTACTTATTTTCGTTGAAAGTGGCTTTTGTAATTTTTTTCTTCTTAATAATTTATTTAGAGCACCAATCATGTCATAAATCGTTACATCACTTTGTTGTTGATCGATCTGTATGTCTTTCATATACTCGGATAAATCACTTGGAGGTTTTGTAAATATCTGCCCACGTTCCTCCTCTAGATGCTTTAATTCTTGAGCTGCTTCCTTATACTTTCTATATTCAATCAGTTTTTCAACTAAATCATCACGTGGATCTTCCTCATATTCAAAATCCTCTTCTAGCTCTTCTTCATGCTTTGGAAGAAGCATTTTACTCTTTATTGCTAATAATGTCGCTGCCATTACTAAATATTCACTGGCAATATCTAATTCTAATTCCTTCATTGTATGAATGTAAATTAAATACTGCTCTGTAATTGCTGCCATTGGTATATCATATATATCAATTTCTAGTCGATTTATTAAATGCAGTAAAAGATCTAAAGGACCTTCAAACGCATCAATTTTTACATTATATTCCACAAATATCACCAATTCCAAATCAAAGCTATTTTAAGTTACATAACACCATTGTTATTTAAGTATAGAGGATTATTTAAAGTAGTCCAATATAAATTTACCTTATACCGCAATGATTAACAATAAAAAATAGGCTGAGGCCTATACAACTCTTACAAAACTTACATAGTATAAATCGACTAAACTATTTTCTTAGGAGGTTTTACATTATGTCAGACGGCTTTGGATATGGTGGCGGTTTCGCATTAATCGTAGTACTATTTATTTTATTAATTATTGTTGGCAGTGCATACATTTGGTAATTTACTCAATTATACATGATTAAAAAACAAGTTCAGTATTGGTGCTGAACTTGTTTTTTTTGGCTTTTATGGAATGAAAAACACTATCATTCTCCTACTATTAAAATTAAAATCTTTCTATTTATGTTACACTTATATAAGACAGAGAGGAGTTCATTCATGATAGTAACTAAAGCCTTTATACAATATTTAGTCCATTTCCATGGCGATAGAGATTATTTTGAATGCCATGAAATTCTTGAAGATCACTGGAAACAACAGGATGCAAGAAACCGTGACTCCATTTGGATTGCTTTTATTCAATTAGCAGTCTCCTTATATCATTATCGAAGAAAAAACCTAATTGGTGGTATCCGAATGATGGAGAAAGCCCTTCAACGTTTCATTCACAAAAAAGACCAATTACTATTATTGAAAATTGATGTTGATGATTTAATTTCCAAAATCAATATAGTATTAGACAAGATGAAAACAAATCAAGATTATGAACCGATTCAAATTAAAATAGATGATCAACAATTATTAGATATATGTAAGGAAGAATGTAAAAAACTTGGTGTTACATGGGGAGGAAAAGAGGATTTGTCTAATGATCCTATTATTCATCGTCATATCCTACGTGACCGCTCCACTGTGGAAAACGAAAGATTTCTTTCTTCTGTCATAAAAAAAATGGAGAGAGACGAAGGTAAATTCATCAACAATTAGAAAAGGGCTTCGATCATTCATCGAAGTCCCCATCCTCTTTCTCACAGATTTCACAAAATGCTGCTGTGTATTCATTTGAAATAATTTTCTTACCTTCATATATTTGCTTTAATGATTTAAGCATATTTTTTCCAATTCCTTGAAGACGATGGGATGGATTGACTGAGATGTGCTGAATTTCTACCGTTTCATTATGAATAGTAACACCAATTAGTCCAACTATATCATCATCTATCTTCCATAAAAAAAGCTGCCAATCATCTTCCTGTTCATATTGCTTTATTGTCTGCTGAAGCTTTTTAATATCCTTCTCGTTTGGCATAAACGATAAAAGACCCATAGCAATTTTCTCAAATGCTTTTTTATATCGAATTAACATGAATATCCCTCGTTATCTTTAATACATAATGTGAATGCTTTTCTAACATTATAAACATTGGTGGCAAATAATAAACATTTTATCATACTTAGTCTTCACCTTATACGATAAATAACCAATAATATAATCCCCACCCTAAAGCTAATATTAGTATTAGAACAAATAACAAAGCGTTTTTTTTCCTCAAATGAATGACACTCCTATTTCTATTATTTCATCTCATCGTTGCTTGATCAAAAAGGCCAAAAAAAAGAACTTGGGGCGTTCATCTTCAAAACACATCTATGTACCTTGTCTATTGTATCTATTTTCATCGTTTTTCGCAATCGTGAAAAAAGTGGTGTAAGTGTTTTCACTCCCAGCAGTATAAAAGACCTATAAAATAAACCCATTCAATCCCTGACTAGGACGATCGAATGGGTTCTTTTGATTTATGATTGATTGATTTTACTTGGTAGTGGTAAATCGAGTCTTATTAAATCCTCATATGTTTCTCGCTTTATCACTAAATAATCTTCACCATTTTCGACAAACACAACTGGAGGTCTTGGAATTCGATTATAATTATTGGACATAGAATATCCGTACGCACCAGTACAAAATACCGCTAAAATATCATTACTTACCGTCTTAGGTAAAGGTAAATCCCAAATTAACATATCACCTGATTCACAACATTTACCAGCGATTGAAAATGTTTCTTCTATAGTTGCTGTAGGTCGATTTGCTAGGACAGCTTCATATTTTGCTTCATATAAAGCAGGTCGGATATTATCGCTCATCCCTCCGTCCACTGCTAAATATTTCCTTACATTAGGAACATCCTTTCTCGAACCGATCGTGTATAAGGTGGTTCCTGCTTCTCCAACTAATGATCTTCCAGGCTCAATCCAAATTTCTGGCATTGGTAGTTGATAAGATTTTGTTCTGTTTTGCACTTCGATTATAATTTCTTTGACATAACTATCAGGACTAAGAGGTTCATCCTCTTCAGTATAGCGAATACCGAAACCACCACCTAAATTTAATACTGAAGGGAAGTATAAAAATTTTGAATTCCATTCTGCCAATTTATCGATGATCTTTCTAGCAGCTAATATAAAACCGGTACTATCAAAAATTTGTGAACCGATATGACAATGGATTCCTAATAATTTTATATGGTCAGAACCCATTGCTATTTTTATTGCCTCTTCAGCTTGACCATTTTGAAGATCAAAACCGAATTTTGAATCCTCTTGTCCAGTCAATATATAATCATGCGTATGTGCTTCAATTCCAGGTGTAACACGTAAAAGAATGGAAATACTTTTTTTTTGTTCATTACATAAACTTTCCAATAACTCTAATTCATAAAAATTGTCTACAACAATGCATCCAATATTATGCTCGAGTGCTAGTAAAAGTTCTTCTTTACTTTTATTATTTCCATGAAAATGAATTCTTTCTACTGGAAATTTAGCTGCTAATGCAGTATATAATTCACCACCAGAAACGACATCCAATGATAAACCCTCTTCATTTACTAAATTTAACATCGCAATGGACGAAAATGCTTTACTAGCGTATGCGACTTGTGATTTTACACCCAATTTTTCAAAAGTTTGTTTAAATCCTCTAGCACGTTCACGTATTAAAGTCACATCATACACATATACAGGTGTTCCATATTTTTGCACCAAATAGACTGTATCAACACCACCAATTTCTAGATGTCCCTGTCCATTTACTGTCGTAGTACCATGAAAATACATCCGCTTCCCTCATTTCATTTGAATCACCGATTATAAGGAGAAATAGACAGTTGTCTAAGTTCGACAAACTGTCTACTATATTCAGTATTTATAATAAATTAGATAAACTTTATCATAAAAAAGTAATTTTGACAATCTTATTCTGGTGGTTGTCTAAATCGATCACGCGGATGAACGATGCTTGGTCTAATTATTGATCCCGGAACAGTTCTTCTTATAAGTACATGGCTAATCGCTTGCGGATTAAATGGGATAAACGGCCATAAATAAGGGGCGTTCAAAGCACGTATATGAACCAAATAAATAATGAAAAGTGTACTACCAATCATCAATCCTGGTAGTTTGAAAAAGGCTACTAATAATAATAAGATAACCCTGACTATTTTATTGGCAACACTTAGTTCATAACTAGGTGTTGCATAGGTACCAATCGAGGCAACAGAAACATATAAAATAACTTCTGGTACAAACAAGCCCACATCTACTGCAATTTGACCGATTAACACGGCAGCAATTAATCCCATGGCAGTGGCTAAAGGAGTCGGGGTATGGATGGCTGCAATCCTTAGAAATTCAATCCCCATATCAGCAATAAAAAGTTGAAGAATTAATGGGATATGAGTATGTTTATTAGGTCCAATAAAATCAATATTCTCTGGTAGAAAGGACGGTTCTATTGCAAATAAATACCATAGAGGTAAAAGAAATAATGATGCAAGTATGCCGAGAAAACGAATCCAGCGGATAAATGTTCCTACAGCAGGTGCTTGTCTATATTCTTCAGCATGCTGAGCATGGTGAAAAAACGTTGCTGGTGTCACCATCACACTAGGAGAAGTATCGATAAAAATTAGTACATGCCCTTCAAGTAGGTGAATCGAACCAACATCTGCTCTTTCCGTATAACGAACGAGCGGATAGGGGTTATAGCCTTGTTTTAATAAGAACTCTTCAATTGTTTTATCAGCCATTGTAATCCCGTCAACATCAATAGTCTTTAATTCCTTCTTTATCGTTTCGATTAAATCTGGATTTGCCACCCCTTTTATATAGCCAATTGCTACATCTGTCTTTGATCTTTCTCCAATTTGCATAATTTCAAATCTTAATCGCTCATCACGAATTCTTCTTCTTGTAAGTGCAGTATTAACAATAATATTTTCTACATATCCATCGCGAGAACCCCTGACGACTTTTTCCGTATCCGGCTCCATCGGTTGACGGCCTGGGTAGCTACGTACGTCTACAATAATCGCTTCGCCTTCGCCTTCTATAACGATTGCGATTAATCCAGATAAAACTTGATCTACCATTTCATCAACTGTTTTTACTTTTTCTACTGATTGATTGACAATTCTATTTTCAATTACTTCATAAACTTTACTGGAAAGTCTCTCGGTATCATTTAACAGTACCAGTTCTTTTAAAATTTCAATGATAAACTCTGTATCTGTGAGACCATTAACATAATATAGTTGGATATGTTTTTTTAAAACTTTAATGCTGCGTACTCCCAGATCAAAACTTACACCTAATCCGACTCTTTCTTCAAAAATTTTCTTTAGCTTTTTTACATCCTCAGGTATGGGGAGTTTATTGTTTAGATCTTTTGTCATAAAATCCACTCCTTTCTAAAACTAACTTTACAGCTTTTTTTGTGATCGGAGCTCCCTTTGAATAGTGATCTTGCTTTCCCATTTTTCCTATATCACCAATCCCAACAATAATTGGAACGTCTAATTGATCTAAAGAATACACCGTATCACCATTAATTTTTTTTAACTCCATTTCTGGAATTCCATATTTATCTACACCATAGGGAGTCAATTCTCCATCCCGATCGATACAAACATCAACCCTTGTCCATTCTGCTTGATGAGTTTTTGATGCGACAGCAATGATCCCTAGAACATCAATGTCAGGATGATTAGCAACAGTCAATAAGGAAGCCTCCCCTTGTCCTTTACCTAAAAATCCACTATCATCAAACATCACTAAAACTGGGTCACATTGCGCTTTTTTTATTAAATTGACGATCTCCTGACCAGAAAGATGGGAAGGATTTCCGTGGGACTGAGAAATGCAGCGGCCACCTATTTCCTTCGCTACTGCCTCCAAAGCTTTTCTGGCATAATCATCTCCATCTGTAATTAATATCACCTGTCGTTTACTATTCATACGAAAATCCTTTCCATTTTAATGATCAATAAAATAGATCCAATGAAATAATGAGCCGAAAACTTTTCCAAATACTATTGCCATTAAAGCAATGATTAAATGACCTTCGATTCCAATTCTTTTTGCAAGAATTGGGATGACATTAATCACTTCAGTTAACGCAGCGGCAAGCATACCAACAAAAATTCCACATGCCAGACCAATAGGGATGAGTAATAGAGAAGTTAATTGAAAATGAATGTCCCTAAGCTGTGCCCAACCTCCTAGTAACGAGCCAATCACAATCGCCCATTCGTAAAGAGTAATGAATTTTGATGTTTTCGATATTTGTGTCAAACGAGGAATAATTCCAAGAACTGATAGAAACGCAACCAAGCCACAACCAACAATTAATCCACCTGCTAATCCAATAAATGCTAAAGAGATCCACTTAATGATCATCAAGTCGTTTAATACTCTCTTTATTTTCATTCATTACTACATAATGATCGACATCTTGTTGGTAATTAAAGATTTCTACCTCTAATGGACTTGGTTCTTCATTAAATCTTTTTTTAAAGAGATGATTAAAGTAAATGATCATTCCTAAACCTAGCCCTAATGAATAAGGAATTTGAAGAATTAGTGGTTTTGATTGATCATTCCCCGTAATCATTTTATATATTTTTTGATGAACGGCCCTCATACTAACATCCTCATGAAAATTCATGATGGCAAGTGCTGATCCAAAAAAAAGTAATAGCCAGATAAGAATAAAAAATATGATTGGTACTTTCTTTTTTTTATAAATGATATCGATAATCGTTTGCGATGGTCCTATTGTTTGGATATCAACAGCACCCCATTTTTCTGTAATGAGATCGATGAGTGTCATAACATCAATTACTACAGAGGATTTATCTGATGTAGATACTTCGTATACAGTTAGTTGTTTCAACTTAGTTAAATCTTTTTCAGGCGCAATAATTTGTGCAATATCTGCAAGAGTAATTTTACTGTTCGGCTTTACTTCTACTCGGTGCCGTAAACGAAGATAAATAAAACTCTCCATTTCCCTCAACCCCTGATTTTTTTTTATTGTAAATAGTAGTATGTGGAAATGAAATCATTTCATTCACGTTGTTTAATAATGGTGACTTTCTAAAGACATGGCTACTATTTAGATGTAATTTTGACGAATAAATAGGTTGAAGAGCGTCAATCACCTTCTTATCCTAGGAAAAGTTGTAACTTCATAACAACTACTAATTAGTTGTAAAAGCAAGCTGGCAGTAGGCTTTACAAAGCAACAGACGATACAAAATGCCTTTTTAATTGAACAAAAAAAGGATCGTATGGTCTTATAAGTCCATACGATCCTTCATTTGTTCTAATATTTTTTTTTCTAATCTAGATACTTGTACTTGTGAAATACCTAATCTTTCCGCTACTTCTGATTGCGTTTGATCTTTATAATACCGTAAATATACAATTAATCTTTCACGATCGTCCAATCCACGAATAGCCTCTTTTAAGGCGATTTTATCAAACCATTTTTGGTCATTTTGATCAGCAATTTGATCGAGCAAAGTAATAGGGTCGCCATCATTCTCGTACACAGTTTCATGAATGGAGGATGGTGTTCTACTTGCTTCCTGAGCCATAATTACATCTTCAGCCGTAATCTCAAGATAATCAGCAATTTCATTCACAGTGGGGACTCGTCCTAAATCTTTCGTTAATAGATCCTTCGCCTTACGAATTCGATTACCAATTTCCTTTAACGATCGACTTACTTTTACTGTCCCATCATCCCTTAAAAAACGTTGAATTTCACCTATAATCATGGGAACAGCATATGTTGAGAACTTAACATCGTATGATAAATCAAATTTATCAACAGATTTTAAAAGACCGATACAACCAATTTGAAATAAATCATCTGGTTCATACCCACGATTTAAAAATCTTTGGACGACAGACCAGACGAGCCGAATGTTTTTTTCTACAATTTCATCTCGTGCCTCTTGATTTCCTGCCTGGCTCCTTTTGATTAAATCCTTGACCTCTTGATCCTTCAAAAACTTTCCTGTTTTCTCTTTCTTTAGTTCCACATCCATAGGCACGACTCCTTAATTACATAAGGCTTTTTTAATCGCCAAATGCTTTTTTAAACGAATAATGGTGCCTAAACCAGGTTGTGATTCAACTTCTATATCGTCCATAAAGTTTTCCATAATTGTAAATCCCATGCCTGAACGTTCCATCTCTGGCTTTGTGGTAAACAATGGCTGTCTTGCTTCTTCAATATCAGAAATTCCTGCTCCCTCATCACGAATAATCATTTCAACTACTCCGTCCTCTATGGCTACAGAAATATAAACCATTCCATCTGGATTTCCTTCGTATCCATGAATAATCGAATTTGTTACTGCTTCTGAGACAACAGTTTTAATTTCTGTAAGTTCATCTAAGGTTGGGTCTAATTGCGCAATAAAGGCAGCAACTGTTACCCTAGCAAAGGATTCATTTTGGCTAAGTGCTGAAAATTGAATATGCATCTCATTTTTCATTATTTACGCAACCCCCAATCTTTCTAAAGCAAATTTTTCTGACTCATCAAGTCTAATAATTTTAAATAGACCCGACATTTCAAAAAGCCTCTTTACTGCAGGAGAGATTGCGCAAACAACCATTTCACCGTTTTTTTGTTTTATTTGTTTATATCTGCCTAAGATTACTCCTAAACCCGAACTATCCATAAATGTTAATTGTTCTAAATTTAATACAAGATGCTGTATTTGATAGTTTTCAATTGCTTGATTCACATTTTCTCTTAAGCTTTCAGCAGAATGATGATCCAATTCACCACTTAATCGAATGCATAGAACCTTTTGTTTGACTTCCAAATCGATTAATAGACTCACTATTTATTTCCTCCTTCTTTCTTTATAGTGAGTCAATTCGCCTTTAAAACCCTGTTTTCCTTCTTCATGACAAAACTAGAAGGATATCGTCATAATTAGTCCCTCTTCGACGTTATTCAATCAAACAATAAATTACAATTAATGATATTTTTATTAATTTGTTTTATTGAACATACCAAATGAACGCTTAAATAGCTTCCACCATCCAGCTTGCTTTACATCTTTACTAGCTATTAGATTTGATTTTGCTAATACCTTTCCGTCTTTTTTAATTGTAATGGTCCCAATCTTATCGCCCTTTTTAACCGGTGCTTTTAGATTTTCATTTAGTTTTATTGTTTTCTTTATACTTTCTATTTTTTCTCCTTTTTTAGTTAATACAGAGATCGGTTCACTTGTTAATGATTGAATTTTCTTTGTATCACCTTTACTTACTTTTACTTCTGCAAGTGATTGCCCTTTTTTATATATCGGATGAGTGACATATTTTGCAAAAGCATAATCTAGCATTTTAGATACTTGAGCATTTCTTACTTTCGTAGAAGGTGCTCCAAAAACCACTGCGACTACACGCATACCATTCTTTTTTGCAGTTGCTGTTAAACAAAACTTTGCTTCATTTGTAAATCCTGTTTTCAAACCATCAACACCAGGATAAAACTTTACAAGCTTATTTGTATTAACTAACCAAAACTTCTTGTCGGTACTTTCACGTAAATAGGATTCATATGTACCTGTAAATTTCGTGATATTTTCATGTCTTAATAACTCTTTCGCCATCATTGCCATATCATAGGCTGAACTATAATGATCCTTCTCAGGTAAACCTGTTGCATTTTGAAACTTTGTATCTTTAAGTCCAAGCTCTTTTACTTTTTTATTCATCATGTCAACAAATTCTTCTTCACTGCCAGCTATCTTTTCTGCCATCGCAACGGAAGCATCGTTAGCTGACCCGATAGAAATACCTCTAAGCATTTCTTCGACAGTCATTTCCTCACCAGTCTCAAGAAAAATCTGTGATCCTCCCATAGAAGCTGCATATTCACTCGTCCGAACTTTTTCGTTCATTGATAGCTTATTTTGTTCAAGAGCTTCCATGATTAGTATCATGGTCATAATTTTCGTCATTGAAGCGGGTGGTAGCTTTTCATGACTATTCTTATCGTATAATATACTACCTGTATCACGCTCAATTAATATTGCTGATTTTGCGTCTGCAGCTAATTCTGTTGATTTTTCAGCTGCAAATGCAGGTAATGAAATCGTTGCAGTCAATAACAATAAGCATATTATTGAACTAAATATTTTTTTCATCTTGACCCCTCCATCATTGTTCTTCTTTTAACACGATACATAGCACCATTTTTTCCATCTCTAGTATTTTTATACAATGATTCCCTATTTCATAAATAAAAAAACAGTGGTCAATCCGTGTGTTCATCACGAATCGACCACTGTTAAACAATATAGCGGGTAATTGATGTCTAATTAATGTGTAATTTCCTCATGAACGAGTATTGGTGCAGGTACTTTTTCTTTAGAAATTTTAATATTTTTGTAAAGGATCTGCTTCACTTCTTCAATTTGTTCTTGGTTTGAATGAATAGTTAAAAGTGATTCACCTTTTTTCACTTGATCTCCAATTTTTTTCTTCAGTACAATCCCAACAGCTAGATCGATGATTGATTCTTTTGTTGCACGACCAGCTCCTAACATCATAGCAGCTGTACCAATTTCATCAGCAACGATTTCAGAAATATACCCATCCTCTGTAGCTTCCAATTCAATGATATATTTCGCTTGAGGTAATTTTGCTGGATCATCTACAACTTCAGGATCTCCGCCTTGCGATTGTAAAAAGATTTTAAACGTCTCCAATGCTTTCCCATTGGAAATCACTTCATTTAACTTATTACGTGCTTCATCTAGTGTAGCTGCTTGCCCAGCTAAATAAACCATATGACTACCTAATGTAAGACATAATTCTGTTAAATCTTCTGGTCCATCTCCACGTAATGTATCTATTGCTTCTTTAACTTCTAAAGCATTCCCTATCGCAAAACCAAGTGGTTGACTCATATCAGAAATAACAGCCATCGTTTTTCTGCCAACATTATTCCCAATACTAACCATCGCTTTGGCAAGCTCTCTAGAATCATCCAGTGTTTTCATAAATGCTCCTGCACCTGTTTTAACATCTAAGCAAATAGCATCTGCACCAGCAGCAATTTTTTTACTCATGATGGAGCTTGCGATTAACGGGATACTATTCACCGTTCCTGTTACGTCTCTTAAAGCATAGAGCTTTTTATCTGCTGGTGTTAAATTTCCGCTTTGCCCTATTACTGCAATTTTATTTTCATTTACCAGGCGGATAAATTCATCATTTTCAATTTCTACATGAAATCCTTTTACTGCTTCAAGTTTATCAATCGTACCACCTGTATGTCCTAAGCCTCTTCCACTCATTTTCGCCACAGGTACTCCTAATGCAGCAACTAAAGGCCCTAAAACTAAAGTTGTAGTATCCCCTACTCCTCCAGTAGAGTGTTTATCAACCTTTACTCCATCAATGGCAGATAGATCAATCGTATCACCTGAATTGACCATAGCCATTGTTAATTCTGCACGTTCACGTTCATTCATCCCTTGGAAATAGATCGCCATAGTCATAGCGCTCATTTGATAATCTGGAATGGAGTTATTGGTATATCCTTCAATAATGAATTGGATTTCTTCTGTTGTTAACTCTTTCCCATCACGTTTTTTTTCTATCAAATCTACCATTCTCATTTTGGTTCACCAACTTTTATATTTTTAACAATTTCTTTTACAAAAAGTAAGAAATCTTTTCGAACCTTTTCTGTTGTTTCTATTACTTCATCATGAGTTAAAGGCTGATCTAATATCCCAGAAGCCATGTTTGATATACAGGAAATTCCTAATATCTTTAGCCCAGCATGTTTTGCTACGATTACTTCAGGAACAGTTGACATTCCAACTGCATCTCCCCCAAACGTACGGATCATTCTAACCTCTGCCGGAGTTTCATATGTAGGTCCTGTATTTCCAACATATACTCCTTCTTGGATTCGAATATTTAACTTTTCTGCAACATTACGTGCGATTAAACGTAATTCCTTATTATACGGCTCAGACATATCAGGGAAACGAGCACCAAATCGATTGTCATTTGGACCAATAAGTGGGTTACTTCCCATATTATTAATATGATCTGAAATAATCATTAAATCCCCTGGTTCATAAGTTTCATTTACCCCACCTGCAGCATTCGTAACGACTAGGACTTCAACTCCCAGTTCCTTCATAACCCTTACAGGAAATGTAACTTGGTCAAATGAATATCCCTCATAATAGTGAAATCGGCCTTGCATAGCAACTACTTCCTTGCCACTTAAAGAGCCAAATACAAGTTGACCTGCATGGCCTTCGACTGTTGAAATAGGAAATTCAGGTATATCCTCATAACGGATTTTTACGGCATCCTCAATTTCATCTGCAAGAACCCCTAATCCAGATCCTAGTATTAAACCAATTCTTGGAGTTTTTGTATATTTACCTTGTAAATATGTTACTGCTTGTTCTATTTGTTGAAAATTCACTCTTAGTTCCCCTCTATTCTTGTATATCTTTTAAAAAGCTAGTTCCGTATTTTGGCATTGTTACATGGAAATTCTCAGCGACAGTTGCACCAATATCTGCGAAAGTTTTTCTTAGAGGTAATTCCTTTCCCTCTTTAAAACGTTTCGAATAGATCAACAGTGGCACATATTCGCGTGTATGATCGGTACCATGATGAATAGGATCATTTCCATGGTCTGCAGTGATAATTAATAAATCATCATCTTTCATTTTTTCGAAAACTTCTGGCAAACGAGCATCATATTCTTCCAATGCTTTTCCATAACCAATTGGATCACGTCGATGACCATATAACGCATCAAAATCAACTAAGTTCAAAAAGCTTAAGCCTGTAAATTCTTTGTCAAATGTTTCGATAAATTTATCCATACCGTCCATATTCGATTTAGTTCGGATTGCTTCTGTTACTCCCTCTCCATCATAAATATCGGATATTTTCCCTAAGGCAATCACATCAAAATGACTATCCTTTAATTCATTCATAACTGTACGATCAAATGGTTTCAATGCATAATCATGTCGATTAGGAGTTCTCGTAAAATGACCTGGCTCTCCGACAAATGGACGTGCAATAATTCGACCAACCATATATTTCTCATCTAAAGTTAGTTCCCTGGCGATCTCACATATTTTATATAGTTCTTCAAGTGGGACAATCTCTTCATGGGCAGCAATTTGTAGTACTGAATCAGCAGAAGTATACACAATTAGTGCACCTGTCTCCATATGTTCCTTTCCAAGTTCATCAAGAATCTCTGTCCCACTAGCTGGTTTATTGCCAATAATTTTCCGTCCGGATTTCTCTTCTAATTCATTGATTAATTCAGCTGGAAAGCCTTCAGGAAAGACTTGAAAGGGAGTTTCTATATTCAACCCCATTATTTCCCAATGCCCAGTCATCGTATCTTTTCCATTTGAAGCTTCCTGCATTTTTGTGTAATATGCAAGCGGAGGATTTGCCTTTTCAACACCTTGAATGTGCCGAATATTTGAAAGTCCTAATTTCCCCATATTTGGCATGTTGAGTCCATTCATTTTCTCTGCAATATGACCAAAGGTATCTGACCCTTTATCATCAAATTTCTCAGCATCTGGAGCTTCACCAATTCCTACTGAATCCATTACAATTAGATGTATTCGCTTATATGTATAGTTACTCAATTATTTCATTCCCTTCTTTAAAGATTAAAACGGTTACAAAAGGTTCAAAACTATATTACCCTTTTCTATGCATGTTACTCAAAATTAGAGCTATATTAACCTTTCATGTTTCCCTTCATGGTAAGAGGTCTGACAACTATATTGTATCAAATTCATTCCTTTTTCTGCAATAGTATCAAACGTTACATTTGAATGATTGAACATTTAATAGGGTTAGTATAACTAGTAAAGAGGTCTGCCCCATCATTCTATATCAAGTAGGAAATAGTTAATTTCTCACGAGGTACAGAATTTTAGTGTGGTCAGACCCCTTAATAGACAAACTCTACCTATCTATTAAGCTCGTGGATGATGCTTTGCATAGACATCCTTTAATCTTGTTTTCGTTACATGCGTATAAATTTGTGTCGTGGAAATATCTGCATGACCTAACATTTCCTGTACAGCTCGTAAATCAGCTCCATTTTCTAATAAATGCGTCGCAAATGAATGGCGGAGGGTGTGAGGAGTTAACTCCTTTTCAATATTTGCCTTTTTCGCAAGTCCTTTTAATATTTTCCAAAAACCTTGTCGGGTTAAACGATTTCCATGATGATTTAGGAATAAAGCTTCTGTTTGTCTCTGCTTCGAAGAAAGTTTTGGTCTGCCATCCTTTATATATTCTTCTAATACAACGGTTGCAGTTTTGCCAATTGGGATAATTCTTTCTTTATTTCCCTTTCCAATACATCTCACAAACCCCATCGTTAAATGTAGGTCATCAAGATTAAGATTTATTAGTTCACTTACACGAATTCCAGTCGCATATAAAAGCTCTAGCATCGCTTTATCTCTTAATGGTAAAGGCCCTTTTTCCGAAGGAGCATCTAATAGTGCTTCAACCTCTGTTAAGCTTAGCACTTTCGGAAGACTTCTCTCTGTTTGAGGTGTTTCAATATGAACAGAAGGATCGTTTTCGGTTACTTTTTCTCTTAATAGAAATTGGTGAAAGGACCGAATTGATGCAACATGTCTTGCTAGAGTTTTAGCGGACTTTCCCTGCTGTTTTAAATGATGTAAAAAGTGGACAATATGTATTCTAGTAATCTCATTCAAGGATTGAATTTGCTCCACTTTAACCATATAAGTTAAATAGCTTTTTAAATCTCTTTCATAAGACACAATTGTGTTTTTTGATAATCCTTTTTCAACCACCATAAAATGGATGAAATCCTTTAAACGATCTAGCATATAATTACTCCCCATCTAAATAGAACAATAGTAAACGATCAAACCATCCCGAATCATTTTCTTCCACAGAATTTACTTTAATCGCTGTTCCTTTTGGTTCATCATATCGATGATAATCCTCATATTCTTGATTTACCCACATAATACCATAATAAAAGAGTAATGTGCATCCAGTAAATAATATAAACACTTTTAACGTACGAAAAATCATCTTCACCATGACATAGACCAGTCCATCCTTTTTTAGTTTATCTTATACAAGCCTATGCCAAAGTGTGCCATTTTTATACCTTTCACTTAATAAACATAAAAGAACCTTTTCACACGAAAAGGTTCTTCAATCTTCACTTTTTTCTTTATCCTGGCATCGCCAGCAAATCCCATGGAAGGTTAAGCGATGATCTTTAATTTTAAAGTTCCAACGTCTTTCTACAATTGCTTCAACATCTTCGAGTAAATCCTCTTGAATTTCATCTACAGCTCCACATTCTATACAAACTAAATGATGATGGAAATGTGCAGCTCCCTCTTGTCTTAAGTCATAGCGTGATACACCATCACCAAAATTAATCTTATCTACAACCTTTAATTCCGTTAATAACTCTAGTGTTCGATATACGGTTGCTAGGCCGATTTCTGGCGATTTCTCTTTTACAAGGAGGTAAACATCTTCTGCACTTAAATGATCTTCTTCGTTTTCCAGCAATACTCGGACGGTTGCTTCACGTTGTGGAGTAAGCTTATAGCTTGCAGAATGTAATTGTTTTTTTATTCTCTCAACACGACTTTCCATCTGAAGTATCCTCCCTCGCCACTATCCACTTTATTATAGCAGAAGGAAGAAAAGATGCAAAATAAAATTATTATAATCTCTAAAATAGAAATTTTATTTGATAATAATTATTATTATCTATTAATATATGACATTGCCGATTTCATTAATTCAGGTGAAATATACGCTTCAACACCTGCAGCAATGGATATAAAACCAACCGCAATGATTAACACAATAAAATATTGTGTTAACATAGGAATAATTTGAACCCCCATACTTTGTTTAATAAAGATTTTACGAATTAACTTTAAGGATACACCTACAGCTACTACTGCAATAAAAATAAACATTGGGATGATAAAAAGATTTTGTGGTAATACGGTAACAAAAGAAAGAAGGAATCCCCCCCATCCCATTTGATTGACAAGAAATCCTACGGAAAATCCAACAACAATTCCTTTAATAAATAACAGAACTAAAATAAGTGGCAAACCAATAATCGAGATTCCCAAAACCCACATTAAACCTAAAAATTTCACATTATGAAGAAAACTTAATCGAAATAAATCGGTTGGTGCTGCAATTTTCCCTTCCGAAATTTGCCCAAAAAACTGATTTAAATAATAAAATAAATCTTCCTTTTGGTCGATTGATAAGCTGTTTACAATAATGGCACCAAAAACTACTCCCATTAAAAATAAAACAATAATAAATGAGTAAATCGAGGAATATTCTTGTACATGGCGAATGATAGGATTAGACAACGACTTTTTTCTGCGCATTTTTACTTCCTCCTATTAATCTAGGTAACATAATCTCATTACTAAATTATGCAGGAAATAAAAAGATAGACCTTAAATCTACTAATTTTTAAAAATTATAATAGAATCAATAAGTTGGCGTTGCAAAAAAAATTAGAGGGGTCCCCCCTCATTACAAGATCGAATGATTAATCAAACCCTTAACATAAGCATTTCTTTGCGACTAATGTAAAAGTCTTCGGCAATCCTATATCGTGAATTTTATGATTTGGTTCCTCTTCTAAAATGTCTATTTGCATTGGTGCCTTTGCAACTGCTGTTATTACCTCTCCCAATGTCCACTTTCTTTGTAACACATGTTGCAGTTTAGCCTTTTCCTCTTCTGGCATATGCTTTGTAAACGCAACCTCATTTTTCACAATGGATGGATCAAAATAATTCCCAATCACCTTATGCTTTTTACCAGTGGAGGTAATCAGTTTCGTTGAAATCGGATGGAATTCATGGAGAACAAACTTTCCATCCTTGCTTAATAACTGCTGAATTTTCTTCATTAATTCCTGAATATCTAGCAAATAATGAAGAACCCCAAGTTCCATTAATACAACATCGAATTGCTCAAAATAAAGATCAATTGGCAGTGAGAGTACGTCCGAAACGATATAGTTGATTTTCACATTGGCATGGCTCGCAATTTCCATAGCAAAAGCTTTATTTTCCTCTGAAAAATCAACAACGGTTACATCTGCCCCAAGCAGTGAAAGGGCTACTGCTTTAATGCCATTGGAACCCATAAGATGCAGAACTTTTTTATTCGCAATTGGTTCAAAATAATGATCAAATGGGTGCAACCTCCATCTTGGATTATGCCTAATTTTTTCTGCAATTTCTTGAGGAGAACCGTATCTATTTAATAAAGCTACATAATTATTTTGATTCCAAGCTTGTTCATTTAACTTAGTTACCTTAGCATGTTCATTTTCTAAGTACCTATGAATTTTTTCTCTATCTATACCGCTTTGTTCGCTAAATAAATATTTATAAAGTGATATACACCATATTGGTTGTTCATCGCATGTCACTTGGATTCGATAGGGGTTTGTCTTAATTGTCGTATTATAACGGCATTGTACAATAATGGTATATATATCTTGTTGTACCTGAAAGGATGCGATGGCTATATTTGAGTTCAAGTCAGTCTTTTCTATTGTAGAGAATAGTTCATAGGCTTTTTCTATGATATCCCACTGTACTTCTATATATATAGTATTGAAATGAGGAATATCCACCCCTTGAATATATAAGGAAGTAGAATCTAAAAAATGATATGGGATATTTTCCTCATCAAAACGAATGGAAAGTTCCTTTATAGCTTGTGCATATTTTTTGTCTTTCATGTTAATCCTCCATCAAAAGCTTGGATGAACGTTTATTGTTCATTAGCAACTCTACCATATTGGCCTCCGCCTCCAGCAGATAATTGCAGATTTCCCATTCTTGCTTTCATAATTAAATCAACTAACTCTTGTTTTATAACCTTTTCTAGTTCTTCCTTTGGAACATTATGTAAGATATTCATCTCTGTTCCGAAATGATCTAGAAGTTTTTCCATCGTTTTTGGTCCTAATCCAGGTAAGAAATCTAACGGTACTTGATGAATATAGGGTGGTCTATCGCAACCAGTATCTGTAGTTGTTAGTTCTTGAATTCGTTCAGATACTCCTTTTGTAAATTGTGTTGATCCACATACGTGACAGACATCATGTTCTTTTTTAGCAAAGCATTTTGCACAGGTTGTTTGGTGATATTTCCCAAGATAAGGATCTAGCCCATAATTCGCTATCACTTCATTTCCATCTTTTTGATGAAGTGCTTTTTCTAACCCCTTGAAAGTAGGAGCTTCTAATTGCATTATTTGATATTCACGTGCAATCTTCGCTAAAGAATGGGCATCTGAATTACTGACAAATGTATATCTATGGAGTTCTTTTATATGATCTGCCATGTCTGTATTTGAACTCAATCCTAGTTCGATGGCATCAATAAGATTTGCATCAAATACTTCTTCTAACGATTTTTCAACGCCTTTACCATATAAGCTTTTAAACGGTGTAAATACATGGGCAGGAATAAATAGACCACCTAATGACTTTATTTTTTTCTGTAAGCTTCTAGCATCTTCGTGGATACGTTGTGTACTTAATTGATTATTCTTTACCTTTCCAGTATACCAATAGGAAAATTCCTTTAATGAGCCTAGTGAAGGAAAGTATCCTAATACATGCAGTGGTCCTTTACAATTGTCATCATTTATTTCTATCTCTACACCTGGAATTAATGTAACCGATTCTTGATAAAGCAATCCTCCATCTTCCATTTCAATCATTTCTTTACTTTGCAGAAGATCTTCTATTTCAGCGATAACTTCAGGGGAATGGCAATCAATTACTCCAATCATATCTAAGCCTTTGGGTATTTTTGCTGCCTTCAAAATATTGGTAAGTGTCAATGTTTTTGAACCAGTAATTTTAACCGGTTTCCCTGTTTTCGTTCGTCCAATATGAATATGTAAATCAACAAAATAATTTTTCATCATTATTTTTGCGCCTCTTTTAACTGTAAATATTGAATTGCATATGCCGTTTTAGCATCAAATATTTTTTGCTCTTTTACTAGCTGGATAGCTTCCTCAAGTGATACCTCGATCAGCTCAACAAATTCATCCTCATCCGCAGCTCTAGGATTTTCTTTTTTTCTAAGCCCCGTTGCTAGATATAAATGAATAAGTTCATCAGCAAATCCCGGGGATGTATAAAAAGAAATGATATGGTCCAAGCGGTTACACTCATACCCAGTTTCTTCTTCTAATTCCCTAACTGCAGTAACTTCAGGCTTCTCTCCTGGCTCCAACTTACCTGCTGGAATTTCAACGAGAGCTCGTTCCATCGGTTTACGATACTGTTCTACAAGAACAATTTTATTTTCTGGAGTTAATGCCAAAACTGCCACTGCTCCAGGATGTTTAATAATTTCTCTTTTTGATGTTTTTCCATTTGGTAATTCAACATCATCTATTTGCAAACGAACGACTTTACCTTCAAATAATTTTTCCGTGTGAATCGTTTTTTCTTCAAATTTATGCATTTCTTCCACTCCTAGTTCTAATTAAACATATCATTCATACATTTTAACACAACTAGGTAGGGAACAAATAATACGAACGGATTGTTGATCATCATGTATAAAATAAGGAGATGAGTTATCGATGAAAATCTATATTCAGCAGAATGGAATTGTATTATGCGGCAAAGCTTGGGAAATTAGAGAACAGCTTAAATATTATTCTAAACAATACCAATTTGTTTATGATTGGATAAAGCAAACTAATTCATAACATATTCTTGGTAATCTTACAGAATCTTCGATAGAATAAGGGAAAAAGTTAATTTGAAAGGACTTATTCTTATGGAAAAACAACAATTGGGAGCTTCCAATCTATTCATATCTAAGCTAGGACTTGGTTGTATGTCATTAGGTACTGATGAAAACAAGGCAAAGGACATTATTAAAGCAGCACTTGATGTTGGTATCAATTATTTCGATACAGCCGATTTATATGATTTTGGTGTAAATGAAGAAATTGTAGGGAAATCATTAAAATCCGTACGGGATCAAGTCATCATAGCAACAAAAGTAGGAAATCGTTGGAATAAAGATCAAACTGGCTGGACTTGGGATCCATCTAAATCCTACATAAAAGAGGCTGTCAAAGCTAGTCTTCAAAGGCTTCAAACAGACTATATTGATTTATACCAATTACATGGTGGAACAATTGAGGACAATATTGATGAAACCATTGAAGCATTTGAAGACTTAAAAAAGGAAGGCTTAATCCGTTATTACGGACTATCCTCCATTAGACCCAATGTTATACGCGAATATGTTCAAAAATCTAATATTATTAGTGTCATGATGCAATATAGTTTATTAGATCGACGACCTGAGGAAACTGTTTTATCTCTTTTAAAAGAAAACAACATTAGCGTTGTTACTAGAGGTGCTTTAGCAAAAGGTATATTAAGTGAAAAAGCTCTCACTAAGATCCCGCAACAAGGGTATTTAAGTTACACGAATAAAGAATTGGTTGAGCTAGTTAAAGGCATTGAATCGAAATTAGTGAAAAAAAACCGAAGCATGACAGAGTTAGCATTGAAATATAATTTAAATAATGAAACTGTTGCAGCAGTTATCACTGGTGCTAGTTCCATTCACCAAATTAAAGAAAATGCTCATGTATTACAAGGAAATCCATTAACTATGGAAGAATATTTGTTATTACAAGAGCTCAGTAAACAAACAAGCTATTCTGATCACCGCTAATAGTTTTTTATATGCTCTTTTCTCACAGTTTTAATGAAATACGGTCTAATGAAAGCTGCTACACCTTTCATTTCGCTGAGAAAAGAGCTTACAGAAAACTTTTCACCATCTTTCGTTTTTTTTAAACAAAATCCCCAAATCGTTTCGATAAATATTACAAGGTTCACAAGTAATCCTTTGATTGTTTTTTCTAAATATTCTAATTTTCTACATAATTGGATAATACATTCTTTTTTTTGTTCATTGCTCCAGGGATTTTCCCCTTTTTTTTCAGCTATAGTTATCGACAAATTTTACGAGTTAATTATGCCTAATTCCTTTATACTTTTCATAAAGATAGAGAAATAGTAATAGTAAAAAAGGTTTGCACAAGCTTAAAATTTCTTCATGGGATAGGAAATTGCAAACTTAATAGTTTTCTAGGGGGAAAAGGGAGATGGAAAAACAATTTATTGTAAAGAAAGAATCATTAGATCCTGAATGGATTGATCTCATTCTTGATGCTTTTGATTTGGGAATGAGTGTTGAGGAGATAAAAGATTATTTTTCGAAAAAGCGTTACTCTTCTTAAAAGATTTACCACACCTTCAAAGTATTTAAGTTAAATTTCACATGATTGTTTAGTATATTTTTTCACTCCATTAGATTTTTTACCATTACTAATATTTCACTCAGATTAGTTTTTTGACTTATTAATTATTTTTCATTTAATGCGAAACAATTCCTTCTGTATATGTTATAATAACACGAAGGAAGGTGACATAAAGTATGATTGGACAACGTATTAAAAAATTTCGCTTACAAAAACAATTATCTTTATCTGAACTAGCAGAAAGAGCTGGAATAGCAAAATCATATTTGAGCTCCATTGAGCGAAATTTACAATCCAATCCATCTGTTCAATTTCTCGAAAAAATTGCAGCAGTTTTAGGGATTTCCGTTAACTTGCTATTGCATGATCAAATAGATGAAACGAATACTACCGAACTCGATTCAGAATGGGAATCATTAGTTAGAGAAGCAATGAATTCAGGAGTTTCAAAAGAGGAATTTAAAGAATTTCTAGAGTTCAATAAGTGGAAAATAAATAATAAATAATAAGAGTTTATGATGATTTCTTCATCGTAAACTCTTTTTTATTCATTATGAAAGGAGACTTGACAATAATTACAGGCTACAAAGTCAAATCAGCCATACTTTGGCCGCGCTAATATCGACACGCACTTTTTTTAATTGATGGTTTGATTTATGGGCTATTTTTCGAGCTTCTTGTGTAAAAGCACTAATAGCAGCTTTTACACTAAATAAAGGCTTCAGGCGTTAACCTAAAATTACCGGTAAGACTATTTCAAAAGAGTAATATTATTTATGGGAAGCACTTATTTATATTTTTTCCAGTCCATCGGGTTTTCGTTTAATAATTCTTCAAATGACTTGTTTTTTTCTTTTTGTCTTCTCTCTTCCCTTTTTCTCTCTTCTTCTAATTTTTTCTTCGACTCTTCATCCTGTTTCAGTTGCTGCTGTGTATGCTTCAGCTTTAAAAGGATATCTTGATTTAACGTATCTTGCAATGTTAATTTATCATCGGTTTGTTTATTTTTTCTTTGTGTTTGTTTCGATCTTGCCATGGGATGACTCCTTTAAATTCATTAATAGTAGGCTCTTTTTGCATAGATTATTATTTCCAAAATTCAGGATTGAACCTGTAGTTCTTCTCATGAAAGCTTAATAAGAAAAAGGGAATGCATTCATTCCCCCTTATTTTACTATAAATACTAATAGGCTTCTAGTTTGACATCTTTTGCAACTAATAGATCCGGTTCAGTTGATGAAAGAATTTCTTCAATTGAATATCCTTTTGCTACTTCCTTTAAAATTAAACCATCGGTAGTTACATCGATGACAGCTTGATCAGTTATTATCCGATTCACTACACCCTTACCAGTTAAAGGCAAGCTGCATTGTTTAAGTATTTTTGGTTCGCCCTTTTTATTTACATGATCCATAATGACGATTATTTTTTGGGCACCGTGGACAAGATCCATTGCTCCACCCATCCCTTTAATCATTTTTCCTGGAATCATCCAATTAGCCAAGTCACCAGCTTCTGACACTTCCATGCCACCTAATATTGCTACATTAATATGTCCCCCACGTATCATTGCAAAGGATTCTGCACTATCAAAATATGCAGCGCCTGGAATGGCAGTAACGGTTTCTTTACCGGCATTAATTAAGTCGGCATCAATATTTTCCTCTGATGGATATGGACCAATTCCTAATAAACCATTTTCAGACTGTAAAACTACCTGTTTATTATCGGCAATATAGTTAGCTACTAATGTAGGCATTCCAATACCAAGATTAACATAATCTCCGTCTTCAATCTCCTTTTCCGCTCTGCGAGCAATTTTTTCTCGTATTGTGAACTTATCTAGTGCCATTCTACATTTCTCCTTTCACTATGTATTAATGACTGATGGTTCTTCTCTCGATTCTCTTTTCTTGTTTTCCTTGAATAATTCTTTGGACATATATACTTGGTGTATGGATAAAATTAGGATCTATATCGCCAATTTCATAGAGCTCCTCTACTTCAGCAATGGTTACTTTTCCAGCTGCTGCAATCATTGGGTTAAAATTACGGGCCGTTTTGTTATAGACTAAATTCCCCATTTTATCCCCTTTCCAGGCTCGTATTAAACTAAAGTCTGCAATTAGCGCTTCCTCCAACACATATTCCTTCCCATTAAAATTACGGATTTCTTTTCCGTCAGCGATTGGCGTTCCGACTCCTGCTGGTGTATAAAAAGCAGGAATTCCTGCCCCACCTGCACGAATCTTTTCAGCTAGTGTTCCTTGTGGTGTTAATTCCACTTCTAGTTCTCCTGATAATACTTGTCTTTCAAACTCTTTATTTTCCCCTACATAGGATCCAATCATTTTTTGAATTTGTTTGTTCTGTAATAGAGGCCCAAGTCCCCAATCATCAATTCCACAATTGTTTGAGATAACGGTTAAATTTTTTACCCCTTTTTCAACTAACGCTTGAATTAAATTTTCCGGTATCCCACAAAGGCCGAAACCACCAACCATTAGAGTAGCCCCATCATGTATATCAGCAACTGCCTCATGAAAGGATGTATAAACTTGTTTCATTGCTCTATCTCCCTTCTATTCTTGCATTATGCTAATTCAACAATTGTTGCAACACCCTGTCCACCACCGATGCATAAAGTGGCTAAACCTGTTTTCGCTTGTCTTTTTAACATTTCATGGATTAGCGTTACAAAAATTCTAGTTCCACTTGCTCCAATTGGATGACCAAGTGCTATCGCACCACCATTCACATTTAATATATCTTTATTAAAATGTAGTTCGCGATCAACGGCAAGGCTCTGAGCGGCAAAAGCCTCATTCGCCTCAATCAAATGAATTTCCTCTAAAGAAAGGTTAGCCTTTTTCAATGCTTTATTTACTGCAGCTACTGGTCCAATCCCCATAATGCTCGGATCAACCCCTGCACTTGCATTGGCTTTAATTGTTACAAGCGGCTTAATACCAAGTTCTTCACATTTTTTCCGTGACATGACAACAACGGCAGCTGCCCCATCATTAATTCCTGAAGCATTACCTGCTGTTACAGAACCGTTCTTTTTAAAGGCTGGTCGTAATCCTGCTAATTTTTCTGGTGTCGTTCCTTTTTTCGGATATTCATCCGTATCGAATACGATTGGTTCGCCTCTTCTTTGTGGAATTTCAATCGGAATAATTTCCTCCTGAAATTTACCTGTCTCGATTGCCTTTACTGCCTTTGCTTGACTGTCACTTGAAAATTGATCCTGTTCTTGCCGTGTAATTTGATATTTATCACAAAGATTTTCCGCGGTAATTCCCATATGATAATCATTAAAAGCGCACCATAAACCATCCTGAATCATACTGTCTACGAGCTTTTGATCGCCCATTTTAAACCCATCCCTCGCCTGATTCAATAGATATGGAGCTCTGCTCATATTTTCCATGCCACCAGCGACAATAATGTCTGCATCCCCTGCCACTATTGCCTGGGTAGCCAAGTGAACCGCTTTTAATCCTGAACCACAAACCTTATTAATCGTCATAGAGGAAACGCTTTCAGGAACTCCAGCTTTAATGGCAGCTTGACGTGCCGGATTCTGGCCAAGTCCTGCTTGAAGTACATTCCCCATAATGATTTCATCTACCTGATCACCACTTACCCCCGCCTTTTCAAGTGCACTTTTAATAACAATTGCACCCAACTCAGTAGCTGATGTATTTTTTAATGTACCATTAAAGCTACCTATCGCTGTACGTACAGCACTTACAATGACAACTTCTTGCTTTTCCATGTTTTCTCCTCCCCTGCTGAACATAGTACTTTAAAAGCATTCTACATTTTATTTTTCGCTAAAAAATAAGAAATTCCTTTAATTTTCGCAATTCTTTTCTACTGCTTCCGCAGGAGTATGGTTGACTACTTCTCAAGATGTATTTATTTCAACCTCATACTCCTTTATAATAATATGCAATGAAACTTTTTTTTACGATAACCGTATATAATGATGTATTAGTTCTTTAGACAGGAGTCGATAGTTATGCACCCCTTTTTAGCATTCATGTTACGATTTTTTGTAACTCTTCCTACGATGACTATTATTTGGCTAGTAAGCAATTTCGCATTTAACCAAACTTTTTGGTTCTCCGCATTGTTTGCATTAGGTGGAGGAGTGATTACTTACGTAGCCACTAAATGGTATACAGACCATGTTTTCTTAAAGAGGCATCAATTAACTAGGAAAGAGTATGCATATATAATAAAAAATCTAAAAGAGGCTCAACAGAAAATCTCACGACTACAAAAGGTATTTTTCAGTATTCGAAGTATCGGTTCTTTTAAACAAATGTTTGAAATTATTCGTTTGGTCAAACGCATCCAGTCGATTATAAAAAAAGAACCACAGCGTTTTTTCAAAGCGGAAAAGTTTTATTTCTATCATCTTGATTCTGTAGTTGAGTTATCTGAAAAATATTCCTTTTTAGCGTCTCAACCTGCTAAAAATGATAAATTATATTATTCATTAAACGAAACTCATGATACATTAAAGGATTTAAAAAGATCGATCGAGAAAGATTTATATGAGGTTCTTTCCAATGATATTGAACATCTGGAATTTGAATTAGATGTAGCAAAACGCTCATTAAAAACATTAAAAAATCCATTGACGAAAGATGATGAAAGGAGATCTACTAAATGAGTGAAACAAAAGAAACATTATGGCAAGAAGATATAAGTGACGGGATGGATGATCTTTTATCTAACCCTTTTGGTGATAAAGAACTGATTATTAATGATACACCGTTACAAGCAGAAACTGAAAAACCAACCCGATTAATTGATGTTATTCCCGAGGAAAACCGACAAAAGGCTATTCAATTAGCTGAGCAAATTGATCCTAAAAATCATCAATCCATTATTTTATATGGAACTCAAGCTCAATCCAAGCTTTTAAATTTCTCTCATTCCATGCTTGATCATGTACAAAAGAAAGATATTGGTGAGATTGGCGATATTCTTAGTGATTTAATGAAAAAATTACATGATGTAAATCCTGACGAATTAACACCTGAGAAAAAAGGGTTATTCTCTCGCATGTTCGGTAAGATTTCAAATTCTATTCAAGAGGTACTATCAAAATATCAAAAGACTGGTGCCCAAATTGATCGAATTAGTGTAAAACTTGATCATTCGAAAAAAACTCTTCTTGCTGATGTTCAAATGCTTGAACAATTATATGAAAAAAATAAGGATTATTTCCATGCGTTGAATATTTATATTGCAGCTGGTGAAATCAAGCTTGAGGAATTACAAACAAAAACAATACCAGAATTAAAAAATAAAGCAGCTGCCACTGGAGATCAAATGGCTGTTCAAGACGTCAACGATATGATCCAATTTGCAGATCGATTGGAAAAGCGACTTCATGACTTAAAATTAAGCAGACAAATTACAATTCAGAGCGCACCTCAAATTCGCTTGATTCAAAATACGAACCAAGCACTTGCTGAAAAAATTCAATCATCAATCATGACCGCAATTCCTTTATGGAAAAATCAAATTGCGATTGCATTAACCTTGATTCGTCAACGAAGTGCAGTGGAGGCACAAAAACAGGTATCGAAAACTACGAATGATTTACTTCTAAAAAATGCTGAGATGCTTAAGCAAAATACGCTTGAAACGGCAAGAGAAAATGAACGTGGTTTAGTAGATATCGAAACACTTAAGAAAACACAGGAAAATCTTGTTTCCACACTAGAAGAAACTCTACGTATTCAGCAGGAAGGTCGTGCTAAACGTTACCAGGCGGAACAAGAACTTATGACCATGGAAAATGAACTAAAACAAAAACTGCTTAATTTAAAATCGTGATATTGTGCGGTTTTCGTAAATGTTAATGCTAATAATAAAGAAATTTAGCGATTCGAATGAATTTTCCAGCCCTTTTCTAATTGAAATGAAGAGGTTAAAAGGCTTCAATACTAAATTATTAGTTAGTTAAATAGTACATGTGTGATAGAATAGCCTACTTTAAAAACAAAGCTCTCATTCAGGGCTTTGTTTTTAATTATTCTTGCAATTCTTTTATTTCCCTCTAAAATGAAATTGGGAGGGAGATTTCATGTTATTACCTAAAGAAGTAACAATTATTGAGGTTGGTCCTCGCGATGGACTTCAAAATGAAAAGAATTTTGTACCTACCGAAGTAAAAGAACAATTTATTCACAATTTATCTGATGCTGGAATACAAGAAATGGAGATCACCTCGTTTGTATCTCCGAAATGGGTTCCGCAAATGCAGGATGCGGCTACTATCGTATCTTCAAATTTCAATATTCGAAGGAAATTGGTTTTAACCCCCAATCGAAAAGGGGTTGATCGTGCACTTGAACTTGGTTGTGATGCAGTAGCAGTATTTGTTGGGGTTAGCAATAGCTTTAATAAGAAAAATATTAATAAAACGACGATGGAAAGCATGGAAGAACTAAAACCTATTATTGCAGAATTAAAGAAAAAGAATATTTTTGTTCGAGCCTGTATTTCCACCGCTTTTTACTGTCCCTTTGAAGGAAAAGTTTCGGAAGAAGCCACTATTAAATTATGTCAAGAATTTGTCACTGCTGGTGTCGATGAGCTTAGTGTAGCTGACACGATTGGCATGGCTGTACCAACAGAATCCTTTGCACTGTTCTCAAAATTAAAAGAAAATCTGCAAGCTACTCTTTTAACTGCTCATTTCCATGATACGAGGAAAATGGCTTTAGCAAATATCTTTGCAGCTCTGCAGGCTGGCATTGATCGTTTCGATACTTCTGCTGGAGGACTTGGGGGCTGCCCTTTTGCACCTGGAGCAACTGGAAATGTTGCAACTGAGGATGTTGTTTATATGCTTGAAAGAATTGGCATTCAAACAGGAATTGAATTAGATAAACTCGTAAATGCCATTGATGTGATCGCACCTATGATTGCTCGACCAATCGAAAGTGGTTATTATCAACTAGCTAAGAAATCAGTATAGTTTTCTCCTCTTTTGCTCATTTTAAGGGTATCGTTGCAAATAAGGAGGATTGTCAAATGACTAAACAACGTGAAAAGGGCTATAGTCAAAAAGGGAAACCAACAGGTGATACAACAAAAAATATGATTGCTGCTGAAGAATTAGAGCAGGCCATTCACCCGACTAAAAGACAAAATTCCAAACAATAACTTGCTAGTTGAAACTGACTTTGTTAGTCAGTTTCTTTTTATATATGGTAAAATATAGGAAAAATATAAACATCGGAGGAACTCACTATGAAAAAAGGATTGTCCATTTTCGGTGGTGCCACATTATTAGCTACAACTGGATTGGGTCTCTATCTTTCCGAACGTATTATGCATATAACAAAAAAAGATGAAAAGTATGTATACGATCGTGAAGTTCATGCTAAACGGGTCGACCCTGTTTCTTTTGATGCCCTACCGAAAGAAGAGGTTATGATTCCTTCCCCTTTCGGCTACCAAATTAAAGCTTTATTTATCCGGCCCTTCCCCCAAGTCAAAAAATATATGATTTTTTGCCACGGGGTTACTGAAAATAAAGTAAATTCCATTAAATATATGAATTTATTTTTGGAAAAAGGCTTCAATGCTGTCATTTATGATCATAGAAGACATGGAGAAACAGGCGGAAAAACTACGAGTTATGGTTATTATGAAAAACATGATTTAAAAGCTGTAGTTGATGCCCTTCTTTCCATTGAAGGAGAGGATATCGTATTTGGTATTCATGGCGAATCTATGGGTGCTGCGACTACCCTTTTATACGCAGGGATGCTAGAAGATCGCGCCAATTTTTATATTGTTGATTGCCCATTCTCAGATTTTCGTGAATTATTAGCGTATCAAATCTCTAATGAGATTAAGCTTCCAGGAAAATGGTTTCTTCCCTTGGCAAATTTGTTTATTCGATTGCGCGATGGGTATTCGTTAAAAAATGTTTCACCTATACAGGTTATAAAAAATATACAGAAGCCCATTTTATTTGTACATAGTGAAAAAGATGATTATATACTTCCAGAAATGACGAAAGAATTATTTAAACAGAAAAAAGGAGCTAAAATGCTTTTTATGGCAAGCAATGGAGCACATGCACAATCCTTTAATGAAAATCGGGAGGAATACGATCAAACCATTGACGAATTCTTAACGAAATATGTTAATGAAGCATGTAGTTAAAAGGATTGTTAAGATTTTCTCTTCCTATTTTTATTTTTTCTAAACATCCGCACCTGTCTATGAATACAGTAAATATTAAGGAAAAAAATAGGGAGAGATTGAAATGAACATTCATGTAGTACAAAAAGGAGAAAATCTTCGTGTGATTTCTCAGAGATATGGGGTCAATATAAATCAAATCGCTACGGCCAATCAATTGCCCAATCCCAATGTATTAGTCATTGGGCAAGCACTTGTTATTCCTGCTTCAGGACATGAATACGTTATTCAACCTGGGGACAATCTTTGGTCTATTGCCCAGCGATTTGGAACGACCGTTCAAGCTATAGCTGATATAAATCAGATTTCCAATCCAACCGATATAATGGTAGGTCAAATATTAATTATTCCCATTCAGTACCATACCGTACGTTCAGGTGAAACCCTATGGTCAATTGCTCAACGTTATGGTATCAGTATCACTTCTCTTATCCAAATCAATCGTGTTTTAAATCCTGCGAATCTTTATGTTGGGCAGGTTTTACGAATCCCAGAAACCTCCCTTCCTATAAAAGAAGTAAATGCTTATATTACCTCACTTGGTGAAAGTGGAGCTCGTGAAGTAACGCAATTAGGTAGATACTTAACGTATATATCTCCTTTTACGTATTCAATAAAGGAAGATGGCAGCCTCACTGACTTAACTGAATCAGCCGTTTTGGATGCTGCCCGTGTGGAACAGGTTGCTCCACTAATGGTTGTTACAAATTTTACAAATAGCGAATTTAATTCTGATCTTGCAGCAACTATTTTAAGAAATCCCTCGCTTCAAAATACAGTGATTGATCAATTGCTGTCTATAATGCGTGAAAAGGGCTATTCAGGGGTGAATTTTGATTTTGAATATGTGTATCCAGAAGATCGTGAGAACTATAATGATTTTCTCAGACAGGTTGTTACAAAACTGCACCCTGAAGGATTTTTGGTTTCTACCGCACTCGCCCCCAAAATATCTACTGATCAAAAAGGGATATTATATGAAGCACATGATTATGCTGCACAAGGAGAAATTGTTGATTTTATTGTTTTGATGACCTATGAATGGGGATGGGCTGGTGGAAAACCTTGGGCAATTGCACCGATTAACGAGGTGAAGCGAGTACTAGACTATGCTGTTACAGTTATTCCTCGTCAAAAAATTATGATGGGAGCCCCACTCTATGGTCGTGATTGGAAGATCCCCTGGAAGGAAGGAACCATTGCAAAAACAGTTAGCTCCCAGCAAGCTCTGAGCTTAGCAAGTAAGTATGGTGCCAGTATTCAATATAATACGACCTATCAATCCCCATTTTTCCGATATACTGATGAAAATGGTCAACAGCATGAAGTATGGTTTGAAGATGCACGTAGTGCTCAAGCAAAGTTTGACGTTGTAAAAAATTATCGACTTCGGGGGATTAGCTACTGGGTGCTTGGCATCCCGTTCCCACAAAACTGGCTCGTACAACAAAATAATTTCAATGCACGCAAACTTATTTAATGTTTTTCCTGCATTTTCATAACATCGGAATCAGTTTTGTCAATCATTATTTTCTCTTACAATCATCCAAAAGTAGTTAAAAAACCTTAAGATAAATTACATTAGAAATAATATCCATCTTACCTAGTTGCTTTTTCTACTTTTTCCTTATACCATCATAATAGAGTGTTAATTATAGAAAGGATGTTGTTAATGTCTAAAGTACAAATTAAAGTAAATGATAATGGATCCTACCGCATAACGGGGGATGTGGAACTAATTGACGCAGAAGGAAATGTGTTTGAAACTAAGCCGTCGTTTTCATTATGCCGCTGTGGATTATCTATGAAGAAGCCTTTTTGTGATGGTTCCCATAAAGGGCATTTTGAATCTGTTGTTCGTGCAAAATAAATATTTACTAAAAAAAGAATCCGAAGTCATTCCTACGAATTATTCGTGATTCTTTTTTTGATTCTTCAATATTCACCTTCATTTTTATTAATCTCCTTTGTATAAAAAACAAATGGTCGGAGATAATGCTCAATTACAATATACATCCACATGTATTATTTATTCTTGATGTTTCTTAATTAAATCAACAAACGCATCAACGAAGGATTGTAGGAATTTAACAGTTCCTTCATCTTTTATCTTACCATCTTCATCCAATATATCAGCGACATTTCCAATATAGGCCTCAGGTTGCTGAAGTATTGGCATATTTAAGAATACTAAAGGTTGACGTAAATGATGATTAGCACCAAAACCACTCAATTTACCTGGAGATTGACTGATAATTGCTGCTGGTTTGTTATTCCATACACTTGCTCCATAAGGACGAGAACCCACATCTAATGCATTTTTTAATACAGCAGGTATTGAACGGTTATATTCAGGAGTTACAAATAATACGGCTTCCATTTCCTTCATCTTGTTACGAAAGGTCGTATACTCCGGCGGAGCATTGTTTTCATCATCAAAATCCTGATTATATAATGCCAAATCTCCTATTTCAACAAATTCTGTTTCATATCCATTTGGGAATAAACTTGCAACATTTGCTGCAAGTTTTTTGAAAAAGATTCTTTCCGAAGACTACCAACCAAAATACCAACTTTAGTCATTATCCATTTTCCTCTCTGTTTTTTTATTGGACATAATAACATAGATTTCCTTTTTATTATCTCTTAAATGATTGCTAATCATTCTTCAAACAGTTAAGCAATCGTTTAATTTCGTTGCTCAATCTTTTATAAAGTTTTATATGACTTTTAAAAGACCCACAAATCCTTCTTCCATTACTTCATCAAGCTCCATCTTTTTTCTAATATGTGCTTCATATATTTTCTAAACTTAATTTCTTACATTATGCAATCTTATACTTTTATATGAACAACTAGTTCATTTAATTACATTCGCGAAAATCTCTATTTTAAGATATATAATAAAAATATTGATTCTAATAAATTAACAATATCAAAAAAAATTATCGGCTTTACCTTTGAATATAAACTAATTTTTATAAGTTATTAAGCAGCTTTTTCAATAAAGTAGTTTAATTTTTCATTCAACAATAACCCAACAAACTAATTCATAACTAAAATCATTCATTACAGTTTGTTGGGTTTTTCTAAAAGATTGTTTTCGTATAGATTATTGCTTCTCTATTGTCAACTTTTACATTTAATAAAGGTATTAGCGGTTAGTAGAAACAGATATTTATGGTTAAAAAATATCCCTAAGTAGGAACAATGCAGAATTATTAGGTTACATTTTGATTATGCTTAAATTTATCTAAGATCTTAATTAATCCGACAAGACCTCTAATCGTAAATAAAGTAAAACTTACACTTCCGAATGTATGAAGCAGTGACCATTTTTTCCATTTAAATAATTTTGAATATTTTTGTAAATACCATTGACCTAAACTCATAGGGACACTAAAAAGTAGACTTTTCAAAAGTATTTTCCAAAAATTATCATTATATGACAATTTAACCCAGATTACACTTAAAAGCGGGAAAAACAATATGTCATAAACTATATTGGTTTTAAAAATATTTGGAAAAGGGCGAACAGGATACTCTATCCTTTTCGTACCTACAACATAAGCATCTATAAGGGTTGCGAGAACTCCTTTTGAGAAAAAAATAACAAGATTTTCTCTCATTTTTGATCCTCTAAATAAAAATGGTAGGCACAGCATGCATAGAGTAAATAGTAGATGTAGTAATCTTTTTTCCATTAAAAACATCCTTTCAAGGATTTATTTACAATTTCCTAAATAATTTGTATCTGCTTTAAATAATTGTAAAAATGAAATATAGGTTAGACGTTATCATCCATATTATTTTTGCCTGAAAACATTTACAGTATTCTAGCATTACTTTTTCTGTATGATGAATAATAGAGTGCGAATTTACATTATATTTCTACATTCCTAAAACGCTGAAATGAGAGTTCAATGAATTATTTTTCCTACAGTAATTCTTATGTAGACAGCACCTAAAAAGCACCTTTTAGGGAAAATCTTGCTCTTCAACTCTTCTTCCCCTTTATTAGCTCAAGAACAAACTACAACCAAAAAAGCATTAATCCTCCTTGGATTAATGCAATATAAATGCAATAAAAATAACCTATATTTGTTGGATAAATTTAATCACTTATTTATATCTACATGATATACCATTGGATCCTATCATGTCCTTTAATCGTACAAGAGGATAAAATTCTATTATATAATCTGGATTCTCTCTTATGTAAAATAAATGCTTGAAGATTATAAGTCAATTCCAAACTCAATCCTCTTGTAACCACTCAATTTTTATTGTTAACTAAGACATCTTGAAAACTGGTAACGCTGTTGTCATTAGAACACACTACGTACTAATCCGCCGTCGATTCTCAAAGCAGATCCATTAATAGCTGAAGAAAGAGGACTACTTAAAAACGTAACAAAATGTGCAATTTCTTCTGGTCGAATAAGCCTCTGAATGATAGAGGTTGGCCGATTTTCTTTCATAAACCGTCTTTCAGCTTCTTCCATGGTCAATTTCTCATTAGGATAAAGGGTATTTAGCATTGTTTCTACTCCTTCTGTTAAAGTTGAACCTGGCATAATAGTATTGACTGTTACATTTGTTCCTTTAGTCAGCTCAGCTAAACTTCGTGAAAGCGAGAGCTGCATCGTCTTAGTTGCGCTATAATGAGCCATTTCTTGAGATGGCATTATGGCAGCTTCGCTAGCAATAAATATAACTCTTCCTTCCTTTTTTGGGATCATTTGATTTAGGTACCATCGAGTAAGCCGAACACCACTCATAATATTGACCTCAAACATTTTAAACCACTCTTCGTCAGAGATAGTAAAATATTCTTTGGGTTCAAAGATTCCTAGGTTATTAATGAGGATATCTACTTCTGAAAATTCCTCTATAGCCTTTTGGCATCCTTGTTCTGTACCTAAATCAGAAACCAATGACTGAAGGATAGCTTCAGGAAACTGTTCTTGAATTTCTTTAATTGTTTGAATAACCTTTTCTTCACGACGTCCATTAATAATGACACTAACCCCTTCTTTTACTAATGAAATCGCAATTGCTTTACCAATTCCGGCTGTTGACCCTGTAACGAGCGCAGTTTTTCCTTTTAAATTCAGAAACAAATTGAATCACTCCTAATTGCTTTTTAAATGATTAATTATATTTAATAATATGGTTAGTATGGATTTTCTCCCTTATTTTAAACTGAAGGGATAAATCTACTTATATTAAAGGTAGCTTTATCATGTGCAACTATATTGTTGTATATCTCATTGATGATCAAAATCTTTCGAGACCTGACGAATTAGGTGGTTAAAATCCAAACCGTCAATAGACCCATAAGAAATCAAAACAAATCGATGTAAGACTTTAGGATTTAACCAACGGTAAAAGAGAGAAGTTGATGTACTTCTCTCCTTCAATCAAAAGCCAGGTGGACCACTATCTTGTTAATCCTTCCTGCAAGCACATCACCAAAGGTTCATTACTGATAATGTCGCTAACTCCCCTATTATTCAATGAACAAGTAGTTTCATGAATTACAACTTAATCGCAGGAAAATGAGGCAAAACCTCTTCCCCTAGCTCCTGTATTACTTCATCAGCTGGTCTTTTACTATCAAAAAGTGCAAAGAAAAGATGATTTACACCAATTTCTTTGTAAATATTCAATAATTCTATTAATCTATTACGTCCTATCCTGAATCCCAATCTTATAGCCGTAGGCATTTCATTTGGATCCTCAGACAAATCCAAATGCATCGGTTGTGAAAATGGTTTAAAAACTCCAGGATGGTATTCTTTAACAAGTTGTCTCCATTTTTCTATTGCTTCTGCTTGAAAATGCGGACTTCTAGGATAGTAAATCCATCCATCACCATTCTTTGCAAACCATTCCATGGATTGTTGAGCGTAACCAGTAATCATTGTTGGAATTCGTTTTTTAGGTTTAGGAACTAAATTACTTCCTTGAATTAATCCTAAAGAAGACTCAATAGATGGATACGCCTCATATAATACTTGATTTAAATAATTAAATGATTCAAGGAATCATTTTCCCCGCTCTTCATGGTTAACGTTTAAACCATCGAAATCTGCTCTTCGATCCCCAGAAGATACTCCCATAATTAGACGTTCTGGAAACAGTTGATCAATAGTTGCAATTTCTTTTGCAACGCGTAAAGGATGGCGTAGGGAAAGGAGAACCGCTGCGGTTCCCAGAGTAATTTCTTTTGTGTGGCTTGCTAAATATGTTAAATAAATTAACATATCATATATTTGTCCGGTAGCTGGGGCACCGAACGATGGATCATCTAATATGACATCTCGAAGCCATAAACCAGTAAAACCGTAAAACTCGGCTAATTGAGATAGCTCCACTTGTTTTTCCATCGTGGGAGTATCAAATTGATAATTTTCTAATGGTATATGGAGTCCTAGGGTCAACTCCTCTTCCTTATACATTCGACTATATCCATCATGCTTAGAGAATATACTCATAGTTTTTATCCTTCTTTCTTAACAAAATGCCATAATAACTCAGAGAACACTTCTTTTGGGAGACATCATATGACGACTTCTACCTTATAAAGAAAGTCACCTTTTAAAGGTGACTTTCTTTATATAAATACTGTGACTTACTTGGGCTTACAGGTGAAACAATAAGATTCATTAGAAATCAAAATTATCAGGATCTGGACCTACTCGATGATTTTGATTTAAATCATCAATACGTTCCATATCTTCTTTGGTTAACTCAAAGTCAAATACATTTGCATTTTCTATAATTCGATGCTCTTTTGTTGATTTTGGAATAGTTACTACACCGTTTTGTAGGTCCCAACGTAAGATGACTTGAGCAACGGACTTGTTATATTTAGTTGCAATTTCAGCTAGAACTTCATTATTTAATAATTGCCCTTGCATTAATGGTGACCACGCTTCTAATTGAATACCATGTTCTTGACAGAACGTTTGAACTTTCTTTTGAGTTAATCGTGGATGATACTCTACTTGATTCACCATCGGTTTAATTTCCGCATCTTTCATCAATTCTTCAAGATGATGTGTTTGGAAATTACTTACCCCAATTGCTTTAATTTTTCCTGCTTTGTAAAGAGTCTCTAATGCTCTCCAAGCCTCTTTATATTTCCCTTCTACTGGCCAATGGATAAGATACAAATCAAGATAGTCTAGCCCAAGTTTTTTTAAGCTTATTTCATAGGCTTGAATAGTAGATTCATATCCTAAGTCAGCATTCCAAACTTTAGAAGTCACGAACAAATCTTCTCTGGTGATTCCTGCTTCTTGAATTCCTTCACGAATACCTTGTCCAACGCCTTCTTCATTTCCATAGATAGCTGCTGTATCAATACTACGATAGCCATTCTTAATGGCTGCTCTTACCGCATGAACCAACTCAGGTCCTTCTTCCACTTTAAATACTCCTATACCAAACCAAGGCATTTTTACTCCGTTATGCAAAGTAGTTGTATCCTGTAAATTTTTAACCATTCCTTTTACCTCCAATATTCTCGATATTATTTATTATTCGAATGCTTACGCTTTTAAGTTGTCTGACTTTTTGTAGGAATTACTCTATCTGCTCCCGTTATACCACTTTGTCCCCAATTTCCTGGAATCATATCACGAAAAACCATGAGATCTTAATCCAATTAAGTAAATTAGATGTTAATTGAGCAGGCTAGTGGACCCACTTATCATTTGTATCTTGATCAAATGTATTCTATTCATCAATGGTTAACTGAGCCATTCCATCTACGTTCCTTTCTAGTCATGATGTAAATTTTCCTTGAACAGGAACTTCAAAAAGTCTGGTAGAAAGTGTTCGCAAGAAGTATTATAAGCAATGTGTTTTATAAAAGTAAGTACGCACTTCAAAGTTATATAAGAACCCGAGAGTAACATAGGTACTTTTAGGTGCCCATAAATATTAATCAAAAGAATAATTATCTACTAAAAGGATCGTATTTTGGTTGAAGCTTACTTGAAATTACTGGTGGTAAATGGAAGTGTTTATTTTTTTATTTGACATGGTAAAATGCGAACAAGTTAATTTAAACAACTTTTGCCTTCCATCTCATAGAAAGTGTTAACCTAACAAAGAGGTGAATGAAAACAGAATGGAATAATAGAATTATATATAAAAAGCTTCTGCAAATTTCTAAGTCTAGAAAGAAGATTTCCAGGAAGGGGTAACAAGGAAAAATTTTCACTAAAACTAAGTAACCAAGCTTACCTATAGGATGATTGTACATGCAATTCTGCCCTGTTAATAAAGAGGATTATGAGAAATTATATAGGCTTATTATAGAAGAAACAAAAAAAGACCCTACAGATGCCTCCATAAGTTCATTAATAATGCTGCTTATGAATATTTAACAGGAAATGAAACCCACTTTCATATACTTCGCAGATTGTTCATAACTGAACATGCTTTTCATGCTTGAATTATGATAAACTGGTAAAGAACAGTTAGAGAATAGATTAACCTGATATATAGGAAAGAGGGTAAACATGCGAAGTGATGTAAAAATCGAGAAAGGTATTCAACATTCCTCTTCAACGATTCAAAAACAGGCTTTGTCAAAAGTTTTGGCAGAAACCGTAAAAACAGGCATAATTAAATCAAATCTAATGGCGATGCTTGCTGGATTAGCATTAGCTTTATATACAAACCATATTAGACCCTTTGAAAAGCTACCTGAAATTATACTAGCAATCATTGGATCAGCTTTAGTTATAGGTGCAGCAGGTGTTTTTAATAATTTATATGATCGTGACATCGATTCGATTATGAATCGAACTAAAAATCGCCCAACTGTAACAGGTGCGATTCAACCAAAAACTGCACTCTTATTAGGTATCTTCATGGCACTAGTTGGACTCATTGCACTATTTTTCACAACTCCACTAGCAGCATTTTTTGGTTTTCTAGGCTTATTTTTCTATGTCATTCCATATACTATGTGGTCAAAGCGTAGAACCATTTATAATACAGAAATTGGAAGCATTTCAGGAGCGATGCCTCCGCTAATCGGATGGGCCGCCATTACTTCTGATATGATGCATCCCGCACTATTTGGAATTTTTGCAGTCATGGTCCTTTGGCAAATGCCACATTTTTATGCGATTGCTATTCGAAAGCATGATGATTATAAAGCAGCGAATGTACCGATGCTACCAGTAGTAAAAGGATTTAAACGTACCTTCGTGCAAACAAATATATATTTAATTGCATTGATTGCAGCAAGCTTTCTATTTATTACTTTCAGTCTTAGCATTACAATTGTCGCGCTAGTATTAAGTGTAGCATGGTTTATTTTAAGTATTATGAGCTACAAAAAAATGGGTCCTGAAAAATGGGCAAAAACAATGTTTATATTTTCACTCAATCATTTAACCATTTTATTTGCAATTATCATTGTCTACTCTATTATCCGGACATATATTTAGTAGATCATGGACCGATCACAGATTATCATGGATCGGTCCTATTTTTTATTTCAATTCTAAGCAATTTTTTCCCCTAATACCGATTCCAACTATTTTTCCTGATTGATTCATATGTGACATTCATTGTATTGCTTTTTCCCCACCACATCGGATATCTAAGGTCCAATAATTCATTCCTTTAAGAGCAAAGTTCATTATCCTCATCAAAATTAAGCTTAAGATGCCATTAGGATTTTAAACCTGTTCAATTAACTTGTTTAGTACATCCATGTTTATGCGCTTTGCACTTAGTTTATTGACTTTCTAAATTCTCTAAAGATTATTCAATGTTTTATATCTTTCATATCTAAAGTTATTTTTTCATTACCATCAATAATGACAATATTCGTTAATTTACTTGATATATTTTTATCCAATTTAAAAACAAAGTTTTTTGGTTTTGCATCAGCGGTACATTCCCCATCCTTTGTAGATAACATAATATTCATTATTGAAGAATCAATTCTAATTTCTTTAATATTTGTAGGGCAACTCCCACTTTCAGTTAGCCCCAAAAAATATATGTCATATTTTTCAAAATCGATTTCTGGTATATTTTTATCTTTGTTATATTCCTTCCAGATTTTTTTGTTCTCATTTTTCGTACTAGCTATTTGCATCAAAAAATGGTTTTCACCTCTATTAAATTGTTCAGGTAAACTTTGTTCACTTGACAACAAGTAATCCTTAATTGAAATATTATGATCAGAGGGTTTTACACAAGCGTTCAAAAAAATTAATAAAGCAAATATTAGAGTAAAGAAAAATATGTTCTTCATTTTAACTCCCTTCTACTCACCAATTATTAATACTAGACGTTTTTAATGATTAAATGTTTCATAATTAACCTCAAATTATGTTATAATAAATGTAACATTCTAAATTTTTCCACTCCTAACCCTGGAGAAGCTTGAATTTTTTCAGATCTTTGCAACTTCGGTCGATTAAAAACAGAATTTCTAAAAAAACAAGTATGTCATTAGATTTCAACTATCACGCTTTACAAAGGAGTTGCTTTTATTCGATCAGGACAAAACATTTAGAGAGAGTATGAAACTTTATGGCAAGGAGGGACGTAAAAATTAGAAGTATATAATTTAGGAGGTGGGCTGAATGAATTTTATGAAAGCCAACTATTTGGATTTATTTTTTTATATTGTCTTTAGTCTAGCGCTCTGTTATGACTATTTTCCGACTGTATTTCCTTCAACACCTTTTCAAAAATCGATATTCTTTTTTGCCATTCTCATTTTATTCGTTATAGGGCTAATAAAGGACCAAATAAAAAATTCATCCGAACAAAATGTCTTTCCTGCACAATTATTTTTTCACATTTTTTCAATCGCCTTTATAGGAGCTTTAACATTTTTAGGAGGGGAATCTCATTCTGGAATCTCGCTCACGAATCCCATTTTATGGATTGTATTTACCGTTTCTTTTATCCAAATATTTCTTCAAAGGAAAAAAAGCAAGAGAAGGCGATTTGATACATTGTAAAACAATATAAATTAGACCGTTTTCTTTTTTATCATGGGCTGTTTTCGTAAAGTTTGTTGCTTTTATAAAAGCCTTAGTGGCTTTTACACCTTTACACCCAATAAAGGATTTAACGATTCTTTTGGAAATTGCTGCTCTTTTCTCAGTGAAATGATAGATGTAGCAGTTTTTAGCCGATAGTTAATCGTTAAAACTTTACTTAAATAGCAACAATGTTTGAGATAAAAGCCTTTCATGCCTCTCTTCTTTTTTCTATAAGGAATAACCATTCACAAAAAAGCGAATAGTTTCTAACTCATCTTCATTTAATTGCCTTTTAATTATCTGCGACAATTCTTGAATGATTGAAGGTTCATTTCCAGCATATTTTTCAGTAAGGATTGCTGTATTTTTTAATAGACTGAGCTGGGAACTAAACTGATTTTTCGTTAATGGCTCAGGTGTATGAGATTGAAAAATTATTTCTGCATCATATTTTTCAAGTTTGTCCAATAACTGGAGTGTTTCCTCGACCGTATAATTCCATTTCTCAGAATAAAGATTTGCATACATACAATCCCCAAGAAAAAGCACTTTTTCCTCTGGGATATAAACGATACTAGAATCTGATGAATGATCCCCTCCAATATGTTCGATGAAACATGTCACTCCACCAAGGTCAATCGTCAGTTGACAATCAAATGTAATTTCAGGAACTGGAAGGTGAATCACTCGATTATTTCCAAGCTCTTTCTTTATGGCATCTGCACAAAATGGAATTTCAATTCCCTCTTTTACACGCTCATCTAAATACTCATCCTCCCAAGATAAGAGCTGCATTTCTTTAATCTTTTCCTTAGTCTCAGCATAGCAAATTTTCGGAACAGTCATCTCACTCATACCAAACACATGATCCCAATGCCAATGTGTAAGTGCTAAATAATCCCCTTTAATTTGTCTTTCTTCAAGTTGCTTCAAAAACAGCTTCGCGTGATTTTCCGAGTTTCCAGCATCAATTAATAAAGTTCTCTGAGATCCTTTAACCGCAGCCAAAATCGGGCGATCTGTTTCTTGATATGGAGGTAGATATAGGAAGTGGTCAGATATTTTTTGTAGTTTTTGCAAAGTTCATATCCTCCTTAACAATGTATGGATTAAATCATCTATTAAACAATCTTACTCATCATTATAAGCGTTTAAAAATAAGGTGAACAAGTGATCATCTGTTCATTTACCTATTCTACTATACTCAATCCAGTACTCACCGTTTTGAACTTCCATTCCAGTTCCTTTCCAATTGAATGCTAAAAGCTCTTGCTGGCCTTTTATATCTTTTATGTTCAATTTTACTTTTTCATCTAAAGACTTTTCACAGGGTTCGTCTATTTTTTTTGTGAAAATATAGCGTAAACGACCACCGTATTTTTCCTTTAGAGCAGCAATATGCATACCTTGGGCAAATTTATCTTTTAAACTAGGAATATTATATGGTGCAACAGTACAACAAAGATATGAATAAGCTAATTTCTTCCGTGCTAATTCTTTCATAATAAGTGTAGCTAAAGTTTGCTGCAACCGATTCCCACGATAGGTAGGATGAACATTTGAAATTTCTTGATAGATTACTTTTTTTAAGTCCTCTTCAGCAAGTCCAATATCTAATCCAAGATGTTCCTCATCAATGACTGGTACTAAGAGGGCACGAAAGGCAATCAATTTCTCATCCAAAAACGCACCAATCATCAGACCATTTCCATTCAAGATATACGCAAATTCTTCTCTAGATAATGGCTGTAACATATCTTTATCCTCTAAAGCATCAATCACAATTTCTTGTAAGTCTAATATCTTTTCTATATGTATGATAGATAACGGAATAACATAAAACGTTTCCTGTCCATTACATAAACTTCCTTCGAAAATCACTTCCATAAATCCCACTCCTTACTGAACTCTGTCCTGAAATACACTTAACTCATTCACAATCTTTTCACTCACATCAATCCCTAGCCCTGATTTTTCGGTCAATCGAATCATTGGAACATCATACTGAAGGTTACCAACATCCTTTGAAAATTTCAAAGGACCGGTTAATTCAACACTAGTAATATTTTTTTTAGAAAAAGCAACATGAAATCCAGCAGCAGAACCAATGGACGATTCAACCATTGAACCAATTTGACATTCTATTCCTGCGATTTCTGCTTGATGTGCCAGTTTCATCGCTGGATAGATCCCACCACATTTCATTAGTTTAATGTTCACTTTGTCTGCTGCTCGTTTTTGAATGATTTCACGCATTTCACGTGTTCCTTTCAATCCTTCATCTATCATAAGTGGGATATCAGTTTTTAATTTTATATCTACCATACCATCAATATCATCAGCAAGTACGGGTTGTTCGATCCAATCAAGGTTTAAATCGCCTAAGGAACGTAAGGCTACTAATGTATTAGCACTATTTTTCCAGCCCTGGTTTACATCCACGCGAATAGATATATCCTCCCCAACTCGATCCCTAACAGCACGAATTCTCATGACATCCTGCTTAACCTCAGTACCAACTTTCATTTTAAATGAGTTATACCCTTGTTTAACCATTGCTGCTGCTTCATTTGCCATTTCATTAGGCTCACCAATACTTAATACATGAGTAATCGAAAATTCATCATGATAACGACCACCAAGTAATTGATACACGGGTTGTTCTAATTTTTTCCCTATAATATCATGGCACGCAATATCAATCCCTGCTTTTGCGGATGGTGCAAAGTAAATAGTCTTATCCATAATCTCATGCAATTTTTCAAGATTCATTGGATTACATCCGATAATTACTGGGGCAAGTGTATGTTTTAACGTTTGATAGGTTCCTTCCCATGATTCACCGGTTACATGCTCATCTGCGACAGCTTCTCCATAACCGAAGATTCCCTCGTCAGTTTCTAGTTTTATAATAATAGACGGCATATAATCGTATGTATGATAACTCACCACAAACGGCACTTTTAGTGGTAAGTGTATTGCAAATAGTTTCATTCCTGTTATTTCCATTCTATACCCCCTCCTCATTTTCATTCAAAATGACTCTATCATAAAGAATATTTACAATATATTTATTCAATTGATATAATGTCGCTAAATAGTCGCTAAATAACGGAGTGTAGGAGATGTTAACATGCCAACCAAAATCGCTGTTATTGGTTCAAAAGATTTTATCGACCATCTAGTAAAAATTATACCTCAAATAGAGAATGTTGAGATTGAACCATATATTTATACAGAACCATCCCAAGCCACTAAGCTTATACAACAATTGAAACCATGTGATATTGTCTTTTTCTCAGGAGCATTACCCTACTATTTTTCTAAGGAAAGTCATGAGCAACTGCCCATTCCTTGTATTTATTTAGAACAAGATGAATCAGTTATAGCTACATCTTTACTTTCTATTATATATCACCAGAACATCCACGTTGATCGAATATCTATTGATTTAATGAGATCATCATTTGTCGCGAATGTTTTAAGAGATATCGGTATCTTTCGTTCCCCACAACATGTTATTGATTATGAGGATATGCTTCCAAATGAGTTTGATATTACACAAATTATACAATATCATCACTCGCGCTACGAATTAGGCTTAATTGATATTGCCTTAACAAGTATTCATGCCGTTTACGACCAACTGCAGAAGCTCGGTGTTCCAACAGAAAAAATGATTGATCCTACACATTCATTAGTTAAAGGATTAGAAAGAGCAAAAACACTTGCTGAATATACCAATAGTCGCTCTACTGCAATCGCAGTCGTATCGGTTTCTCTACTTGTTCCGGCAAATTCACAGATAAATGCACTTCATAACTTAGCACACGCAATTCATAGCACATTACAGGAAATAACTCAAACAAATTTTTTACTTTACAGCACACGTGGAGATATTGAATCATTTATGGCAGATAATGCTTTTTCAGACTTTATAGCGAATTTTATGGAGCCCATCTCTATTGGCTTCGGATATGGTAAAACCATAATGGAAGCAGAGCAAAATGCCATCATTGCAAGAAGCTTTGCAGAAAATCATGCGAATTCGAGCACTGGATTTATTTTAACAGAGTCGAAGGAGTTGCTTGGTCCTTTTCCAAAAGGGAATAAAGTCTATCGTCTAAAAAACGATCATCCTGCACTTCTACAAATAGCAAAGGACATGAAACTCAGTCCTGCAAATCTGTCAAAGATCATTCAATTTAGTCGCTCTCATCAACATCTTCAATTTACAGCAGCAGATCTTTCGGAGTATTTACAAATCACACGCCGCTCCACCGAAAGAATAATAAAAAAACTAGTTGATCATGGTTCAGCAAAAATAGTAGGAGAAGAAATGACCTATCAGCAAGGTCGCCCACGAGCAATATACGAACTTACGCTACCCATCTATTATTTGTAAGCATAACTGAGCTGCCTATTTAGACAGCTCTATATGATTTAACTCTTATTCTTATTCTACAAATTATTAGGAGAGTAAAAAATTTGTAATAAACAATTCTAAATAGATATCAACAGTTTTGTGCATAAGCCTTATACATTTATTGAAGAATGTTCTTCCTCTTTCAACTCTCGCATTTCTGTCTTAGATAATTTCGTGATAGTGAATCCCGTCAATGCATATACAATTGAAATGATTGGTATTACAAAATTTAAAACCGCATATGGTGCATATTGTAGAGTAGGTACTCCAAGTGTTCCTAAAATAAATACTCCACATGTATTCCAAGGGACAAAAACAGAGGTTAGTGTCCCTCCATCTTCTAATGCACGTGAAAGGTTCTTCGAATGGAGCCCCTTTTCCTTATATGCATTTGCATACATTCGAGAAGGAATGACAATTGAAATGTATTGCTCAGAACATGTTGCATTTGTTGCAAAACATGAAACAACTGTCGAAGCAACTAATGATTTAGATGACTTAGCAACCTTTAGGATTTGATTCACAATTGCTTTCAACATACCAGTATGCTCCAAAATACCGCCGAAAGTCATTGCAACAATTGTCATTGAAACCGTATACATCATGGAATCTAATCCGCCGCGGTTAAATAATTCATCCACCATGGTATTCCCCGTTTTTATTGTAAATCCACTTTGCAAAGCTTCAATTGCTCCCGAAAAATTTCCTCCTTGAATATATACTTGAGATAAAAAGCCAAGAATAATTCCAATAAGTAATGCGGGTATGGCAGGGACTTTTTTAGCTACTAAAACGATAACTAGAACTGGAATAATTAATAAGTAAGGAGAAATAACAAAACTATCTTGAAGAACATAGATTGTTTGCTGAATATCTGCTGTATCCACACCGCTTTTTCCGAAATTCTTTCCTAAAATTGCATACACAATTAAGGCAATCACTAGCCCTGGAATGGTTGTAAACAACATATGTCTAATATGTACAAACAAATCAGTATTTGTAAGCCCTGAGGCTAAATTCGTTGTATCTGAAAGCGGTGACATTTTATCACCAAAATATGAACCTGAAATAATCGCACCTGCAATCATTGGAGCAGGTATCCCCATACTAAGACCAATTCCCATGCCAGCTACCCCGATGGTTCCCATTGTTGACCAGGAACTTCCTATCGCTAAAGCGACTACTGCACAAATAATCGTAATCGAAACTAAAAAAAGTGATGGGGTAATAATTTTCAGCCCATAGTATATCATTGTTGCTACGATCCCCCCACCAATCCAGGCACCAATTGTAATACCTACGAGCATAATAATTACCACAGCGGGTAATGCAAGGCGAATTCCTTTATACATCGATTCTTCGATATCCTTCCATTTAAAACCGGAACTTAATGCGACAATAGCAGCAACGGTGGTTCCTACAATTAATGGAACATGCGGTCCTTGCTCTAATTTAATAATGGTTATCCCCATTACAACGATCATCACAATAAGTGGAATAACCGCCTTCCAAAAAGGCATTTCTTTTTCATTGATCATTATTATCCTCCCTATCCCCTTTGTTTTGGATAATTTTAAATAGTCGCTAAATAGACGCTATTAGGATAATAATATATTTTCCTCCATTGTGAGTCAATTTGTTTTGCTATTAATAGGTAATTATGCTCTTATTATTGTTTCAGCTAAAACACGTGCACCTATATCTAGTGCCTTATGATTGAATGTCATGTTCGGATGATGCAAGCCTGGTGTCAAGTCAGCACCAATCCCAATCATTGTCGCTTTCACATTTGGATGTTTAATCGTATAAAAATGAAAATCATCGCTTCCCGATGTCACAACCGCTGATGCGGTCGCTACATCACCAACTACATGACGAATAGCTTTTTCAGCGATCGATGCCGCTTCCTTTGAAACTTCAGCCCCAGGCGTATAATCCACCCAACGAGTTTCAATGTCAACCCCATATAAAGCTTTTAACCCACTTAATCCATGCACAATTCGTTCCTGAAGTTCATTTAGTATAGAATTTTTTTGTGCTCGTACATCAATAGCAAACTCTGCAACACCAGGAATTATATTTAAGCTTTCCCCACCTGCTATTATTTTTGTTAATTTCGTTGAATACGATTCAAAAGGTGAAATGTATATAGACTTCAAGAATTGATGCAACCCAACAACGACATCCAAAGCATTTTTTCCTTGATGTGGCCGAGCTCCATGTGCATCTTCACCAATAATTTTCCCTTCTAAAAATACCCCTGCCCCATGATGAATGGATGGTGCTACTAATCCAAATGGAAGCTCTTCAATCGGTCGTAAATGAATACCAAATAAATAGTTCACCTGATCCATAGCCCCACGCTCAATCATTGCTAGTGCTCCATTCCCTTTTTCTTCAGCTGGCTGAAAAATAAAACGAACTCTTTTATTTAAGGGTTGATCTTTCAAATAATGAAGTGCACCAAGAACCATTGAAATATTTGCGTCATGTCCACATGAGTGGTTGGCTTGCATGACCCCATTCACCTCTTGCCATAGTGCATCCATATCGGCTCTGACAGCAATTACTTCTTCCCCTTCACCTATTTCAGCAATTAAGCCTGTCACATCTGAAAAACGTCGATACGATACACCCACTTCATCTAAAATTTCGGCAATCTTATTTGTTGTATTAACCTCATTCCAACTCACTTCCGGGTGTGTGTGAAAATGATCAAACCATTTTAATATTTGTGTTTCTATATTGGCCATCATCTTTCTAACCTCCAACTTTAACCATATGAATATAGATTTTCTATTTTTTAAAAAAGGCCTTTCTTCCTACTCTTTCCACTAAACGTGGAAAAAGTGTATAGATGATGCTCCCTGCATTCATCCATTTTGGAGCATTAATTTCTCTCTTATTTGTTAGCATACTATCCACAATCTGATTCGCTAATTTTTCCGGATTTAACATAAATCGTTCTACATTTTTAACATACGTACCTGACTGATCTGCAATGGAAAAAAAATTGGTTGCGATTGGACCAGGATTCACTGTTGTTACAAACACATCAAAAAGGGATAATTCCATGCGTATACTATTTGAATATCCAAGTACTGCATGCTTAGTTGCAGCGTATATACTTGACTTAGGCGTAGCCATTTTTCCTGCCTGAGATGCGATATTAATGATATGTCCATACCTTTTTTTCCTCATTTGAGGCATCACCTCTTTGGTACATGCCATCAATCCAAGTACATTTACATCAAACATCCCTTTAATATGCTCAATGGAAACTGTATGTGCTTCTTCAAAAATTCCATATCCTGCATTATTAACTAGTACATCAATGTCCCCATTTTCCTCGGTGATTCTTTGAAATACTTTTGAGACTTGTTCATGATTTGAAACATCTAAATAATGCACGTCACATTGGACCTTGTAATTTTCTTCAATTTCTTGTTTTATTCCTTCTAGCCTTTTTATATTTCTAGCAAGCAAAATCACATTAGCGCCGTTTTTAGCAGATGAAAAGGCAATTTGTTCACCTAATCCCCCTGAAGCACCTGTAATTACTATTGTTTTATTTCGTAGCCGTTGATTTGCCATCCTTCCCACTCCTATACTGCTGTAAAATAAGCCACACCATTGTCATTCACATGTTTTTCAACTACCTCGATGGATAATAAAAAATCTAATTGTGCGGTTGTTTCCGATAATGTTAATCCTAGTTCCTTCTGATAAACGGCTGGAAATAGCTGCTTACAGATTTCAAATGTAGTTAATGCTTGATTATGAAGCATTTCCCTTACTTGCATCGCACGATCATATTGTCTTTGTAGTCTTCTTTCCACTAGGGAGTGTACATTATTAATTTCTGCACCATGACCAGTAAAAACCTTGTTAATTTCATAATTAAATAGCTTTTTTAAGGAAGCATTATATTGTAGCTGTGGTTTTGGACGCTCATTCTTTTTGAGTAATGGAGGTTCTAATAATGGATTAGATGAAATTGTCGCAAGCACATGATCTCCACCAATGAATATTCCATCCTTTGGGCGGTAAAAGGACAAATGGCTCTGAGCGTGTCCAAGAGTTTCTACGATTACCCAATCATTCAATCCCTCTATTTTATCACCTTCATTTATAGCATTTGTTAATGGTCGCTTAGAAGAGAATTTTAATGGTGATTTCCACTTTTTCAAAAGAGGGCTAAATTCACCTTCGATACCAAACTCCTGGAAAAGCCCATAATAAAATTGATCATGAGCAATAAAAAAGTCTGTGTCCATTTTTAGAAAAGGCTCACAATAGGGGTGTCCCAAAACTTTCACATGATCTGGCAACCATTCTAACAAACCGACATGGTCAGGGTGATGATGGGTTAAAATTACTTGGTCTATATCATTGGGTGCATAACCCAATTGGGCTAATTGTTTAGTAAATGAATCCCATGCTTCCTTTGTTTTTACCCCAGCATCAATAAGGGATAAAGCCTCCCCTTTCACTAAATAAACATTCACATCTCCTACAGCAAAAGGTGTCGGTAAAATGATTTTTGCAATATTTCCAATCCAAGAAGCCATTTTTCTCCATCCCCCTTAATCCTATATTTCTATAATTTCTAAAAAGTTATTTATATATATTGTACCTAGTTTTATAAAGGATGTCATTATATCGATATAAATAAAACAGAAAATTTAAATAAATCGCTTGACAAACAAGCACGATCTTCGGCATAATCGATATAATTTAATTATTCATCGGCAATGAACAAGACTACTAGATGAAAAATGATGAAAGAGAGTGAGGTCCACTGGCTGAAAGGCTTCACCATCCACTTTTTCATTGAACCTACCTTGTGAGCTTATTGGTAAACCAATACGTTTCCCGACGTTACCGGTTCAAGATAAATGTAGAAGTACAACTCTGCATTTAATAAAGGTGGTACCGCGAATCAACCCTTCGTCCTTTTTTGGATGAAGGGTTTTTTATTTATCTTTTTCTTTACTGCAAAAGTATAGGCTGGAGATTCTGCCGCTAAACAACCTACAAAAACAACTTTATTTCATTAACTTAAAACATTAAAAATGGGAATTTTACTAAAGAGGAAGAAACTTTATCAATCATATGAGAAGGAGGAAATACGATGAAGATTTCATTTATTGGTGCAGGATCCATGGCTGAAGCGATGATTAGTGGAATCATAAAGAAGAAATTGATTGACCAAAAAGATATTTTTGTAACCAATCGTTCCGATGATATTAAATTATCCACATTGCATGATAAATACGGGGTGCAAATAACCTATAAACTGGATGAACTCCTTAATGATGTAGACATTATTGTATTAGCAGTGAAACCAAAAGATGCCGATGAAGCACTTCAATTGATTCGCCCCTATATTCAGCCTATTACATTAATTTTATCTGTTTTAGCTGGAATTTCAATTTCATATATCCAGTCACTTTTAAATTGCCCAATTATACGTGCAATGCCAAATACTTCTGCCGCTATTGGAAAATCAGCAACAGCTATTGCTCTAAGTCCAGACGTTACAAAAAAACAATTAAATGATACAACAAAGCTTTTATCCGCAATAGGAAATACTACTATTGTTGAGGAAGAAAAGCTTGATGCAATTACCGGCTTATCTGGGAGTGGACCTGCTTATATTTACTATATTGTCGAGGCTATGCAGCAATCCGCAGAAGAAATTGGTCTTGAAGAAACAGTTGCAAAGCAATTGATTATTCAAACACTTCTCGGAGCAACAGAAATGCTCAGTGTTTCAGATAAATCTCCTGCAGATCTAAGAAAGGCAGTGACAAGCCCTGGTGGAACAACGGAGGCAGGAATACGGGTTCTCGAGAATAATCAAGTAAAGGAAGCATTTATACATTGTATTAAAGAAGCTACTTTACAATCTAGAAGACTTTCCAGAACAGTAAAAATAAAGTAATGATATACTTCATTCTATTGCATTTAATTAGGCTCTTTTCTCTTTTAACGAATACTATCGGTTGAAAACTGCTACATCTATCCTTTTACTGAGAAAAGAGCGGCAATTTCCATAAGAATCGCTAAATCTTTATTAGGTATAAAAGCCGGCTCTTAGGCATTTACAAAAGCAACAAACTATATAAAAACAGACAAAGGTCCCTCCCATATGCTGCCTTCCCAAGCAAGTTTCTTTCCTCAACCACTAGCTATTGCTATAATTTTTATTAATCTTTGAGGAGGGAAAGAAATGACTGTAAAATTATTTGAACCATATACACTTAAGAATATTACCATCAAAAATAGAATCGTCATGTCACCAATGTGCATGTACTCATGTGAAGCTGAAGATGGGAAAGTAACCGATTGGCATCGAACTCACTATACAAGTCGGGCCGTAGGGCAGGTAGGAATGATTATTCTTGAAGCTACCGCTGTCACACCACAAGGCAGAATTAGCCCTCAAGATTTAGGAATTTGGAATGATGACCATATTGAAGGATTATCAGAATTAGTCAAACTTATTAAGTCACATGGTTCTGTCGCTGGAATTCAAATTGCGCATGCAGGTAGAAAAGCCGAACTAGAAGGAGAAATTATTGCCCCTTCCGCTATTGCTTTTGATAATAAAAGTAAAACACCGAAGGAAATGTCTAAATCAGATATAGAGGAAACGATTGAGGCATTTAAACAAGGCGTTTTACGTGCAAAAAAAGCTGGTTTCGAAGTAATTGAATTACATGGGGCACATGGTTATTTAATCAATGAATTTTTATCTCCACTTTCGAACAAGCGAACAGATGAATATGGAGGTTCAGCTGAAAATCGCTATCGTTTTTTACGAGACATCATTGAAGCTGTGAAATCAGTATGGGAAGGACCGCTTATGGTTCGAGTATCTGCTAATGACTATCATGCTGAAGGATTAACTCCAGAGGATTATGTTCAATTCGGTATATGGATGAAGGAACAAGGAGTCGATCTTATTGATGTAAGCTCAGGTGCCGTTGTTCCAGCAAGAATCTCTGTTTATCCAAGCTATCAAGTACCATTTGCACAGGAAATTAAACAAGGCGTAAACATCGATACTGGTGCAGTAGGGCTAATTACATCTCCGCAACAAGCAGAGGAAATTCTCCAAAATGACCGTGCTGATTTAATCTTATTAGGACGTGAATTATTAAGAGATCCTTATTGGCCAAGAAAAGCCGCAAAAGAGCTTGGTATTGCGATAGACAGCCCCGTACAGTATGAACGTGGATGGAAATAAGAAAAGTTTGTTGTTGTTTAGCATATTTTTTGTAAAGTAATATTGAAAAGCAACAAATTATAAGAAAAGTATTTTTTTAAATGCCAAAGTACCTCAGAACTTTTGACTGAGGTACTTTTTTTGATAGCTGTTTCTGTGAATTTCGCTGATACACATTTTTCTGCATTTGGCTCCATTATCTGTTTCAAAACCTCGAGTTGACGCACATTTTTCTGCATTCGGCTCCATTATCTGTTTCAAAACCTCGAGTTGACGCACATTTTTCTGCATTTCGCTCTGTTATCTGTTTCAATACCTTTGGTTGACGCACATTTTTCTGCATTCGGCTCCATTATCTGTTTCAAAACCTCGATTGACGTACATTTTTCTGCATTTCGCTCTGTTATCTGTTTCAATACCTTTGGTTGACGCACATTTTTCTGCATTTTACTCCATTATCTGTTTCAAAACCTCTGGTTGATACACATTTTTCTGCATTTCGCTCTGTTATCTGTTTCAAAACCTCGAGTTGACACACATTTTTCTGCATTTCGCTCCATTATCTGTTTCAAAACCTTTGGTTGTCGCACATATTGTCTATTCTAGCCTTATAGACGATATGATATTTTGCTCATTTAGATAGATACTTCCATAAAATCATGTGCTATCAATGTTTGAGGGAAAATCGTTTTTGCTTCCTCAATTAATTGTTGCCAATCTCCTTTTCCATATCTTGAGCTAATATGTGTTAAGCATAAATTTTTCACATTGGCCTCATACGCGACTTTAGCAGCCTGAATAGTTGTTGAGTGGAAATAATTACGAGCCATTTCTTCACTATCCCCTGCAAATGTCGCCTCATGAATCAAGAGGTCAGCCTGTTGCGCAAGACGAATCGCATTTTCACATGGTCTTGTGTCTCCTAGAATTGTGACTATCTTACCTTTTTGATTCGGGCCAACATAGTCTTTTCCATGGATCAATCGTCCATCCTCTAGATAAACGCTTTCCCCATTTTTTAATTTGGCATAGATAGGTCCTGGAGGAATCCCGTCTTCCTTTAGCTTAACGGCATCTAAGGTTCCTATCCGATCCTTTTCAGTGATTCGATAGCCATAGCTATGAACAGCATGGTCCAATGTAGCCGCCTCAACGACAAACTGATCATCTTCAAATATAATGCCATCACTAATTTCCTCAATTATTAATGGGTATTGTAAATGGGTTTCACTCACCCTTAAGGACACTTCAATAAAATCTTTGATTCCTTTTGGACCATAAATGGTTAAGGTTGTGTCCCCTCCTTGGAAAGATCGACTTCCTAATAAACCTGGAAGGCCAAAAATATGATCACCATGTAAATGGGTAATAAAAATCTTTTCCAATTTTCTCGGTTTTAATGATGTATGTAAAATTTGATGTTGCGTCGCCTCTCCACAATCAAATAACCATATTGATTTTCTTTCTTCTAGCAATTTTAATGCAATAGATGTAACATTTCGTAACTTGGCTGGTATTCCTGCACCAGTTCCTAAAAATAAAATATCCAAGAGAGTCCCTCCCAAAAAACAACTATTTATTTATATTATCATATCTTTCATAAAATAGTCTTTAGTGCGTTAATTGCATATCAGTTGCTAATTCATATAAGAATGGAGTAAATTTAATACTTGGATGCACGAGAAAAAAGTAACACAATAAAAATTTTATGATTCTTAACTATTAACAACAAGTTATTGGTATCCTATAAACTAGAATGCAAAAAAGGAGAGAATAAACCACGATGACAACAAACGAAACACATACATCATTAATTATGATTTTCGGTGCAACAGGTGATTTAGCAAAGAGAAAACTATATCCTTCCCTCTTTCATTTATATAGAAAAGGCAAACTGGCTGATAAATTCGCGATTATCGGAACGGCTAGAAGCCCGTGGACACATGAGGAATTTCGTGCAAATGTTAAGGATTCCGTATTAACAGCACTAGGTTCCAATGAACAAATTGATGATTTTGCTTCTCATTTCTATTATCAACCACATGATGTAACTGATTCTGAGTCTTACATAAAATTACGTAATTTAGCTGGAGAACTTGATTCCAAATATGAACTACAAGGAAATAGAATTTTCTATTTAGCAATGGCCCCTGAGTTCTTTGGAACGATTGCAGATCATTTAAAATCAGACGGTCTAACGGAAACAGAAGGGTTCAAACGCTTAATAATTGAAAAACCGTTTGGACATGATTTAGAATCTGCAGAAAAACTAAATGCGCAGATTAGACAATCATTTGCTGAAGAAGAAATTTATCGTATCGATCATTACCTTGGCAAAGCAATGGTACAGAATATTGAAGTCATTCGATTTGCTAATGCTTTCTTTGAACCATTATGGAATCATCGTTATATTTCAAATATCCAGATCACTTCTAGCGAAAAACTCGGTGTTGAAGAACGAGCAAGATATTATGAAAAAAGTGGTGCCTTAAGGGATATGGTACAAAACCATATGCTACAGATGGTAGCGTTATTAGCAATGGAGCCCCCTATTCGCTTATCTACGGATGAAATACGTAGTGAAAAAGTTAAAGTCTTCCGTGCATTGCGTCCAATTGAAGGAGAGGAAGTAAATAACTATTTTGTACGAGGACAATATGGACCTGGTTCCATTGATGGTGAAAAGGTTGAAGGATATCGAAACGAATTAAACGTAGATCCTCAATCAAATACAGAAACATTTGTAGCTGGTAAGTTGATGATTGATAACTTCAGATGGGCAGGTGTCCCGTTCTATATCCGTACAGGAAAACGAATGACAGCAAAATCAACCAAAATTGTTGTCCAATTTAAAGACATACCAATGAATCTTTACAAAAATAATCATGATCAGTTAAATCCAAACTTGCTTGTTATTCATATTCAACCTGATGAAGGAATTACTCTACACCTAAACGCAAAAAAATCAGGTCAGAATATGCAAACCAATCCTGTCAAATTGAATTTTTCAAATGAAGGATCAAATGGAATTAATACTCCTGAGGCTTATGAAAAACTCCTCTATGATTGCTTACAGGGAGATGCAACAAACTTTACTCATTGGGATGAAGTAGCCTTATCATGGAGATTTGTAGATAAGATTTCAGAGGTTTGGGAAAATACAACATCTAGCACTTTCCCCAACTATTCTTCCGGTTCTATGGGACCAGACGATGCAGATAAACTTGTCGAAAAAGATGGATTTTTCTGGTGGAATGTAACTGATCTCGATGTAGAAGATTGTAAATAATAATTCTCCTAAACAAATCCGAACAATGCTTTTAAAAAGTAAGCAAAAGAAAAAGAATCCATTTTGAACAAAAATCAAGATGGATTCTTTTTTTAGCCTCTTTCCTCACGGCTGAAGTCCACTACACCTTTCATTTCCCTAAGAAAAAAGTTGCAAACTCCATAAGAATCCTGAACCCTTTATTGGGTGTAAAAGCTGGCAGTTGGGCTTTAAAGAAAACACCAATAACTACAATCATTTGTAACAATTTATCTTCAATTGCCTATGTTATAATTAGGATTCTATTATATAGGAGGATTGTGCCTTGTCTAGACAGCCAAATATTGATGATTATTTACAAAAAGGGATGTACGGGGATAAACAAATAAAACCTGATGAAAAGAGGAAATTTCTTGGTACATTTCGTGAGCGAATCATTATTGCCCTAAAAAAAAGCCAAGTAATGGAAAACAAGATTTATTTCGAGATTGAGGAAATGATGTTAAAGTATCCAAATTCGAAGCTTTTATTAAATGGAGACATAAATTATCCTTCTCTCTCTAAATATATACAAATTGCAAAAAAACGTGGGAATCCTTATTCCATCATTACGAATAATGATTCTAATACATCGATTGGATTAGTTCTTGCACTTGATTATGCTATTAATATTGAAAATATTTATATCACTAATGAACTGACTCCTAAATCAAAAAAACAGAAAAAAGCAAGCTTTTGGTCCTCTATAAAGAGTACTCTTAATAGAAGAAAAAAATAAAAGGCTTGCTATTTCTTTCTGTCATTGTTTTTTAAACCTTTTAACACTGCATTTTCACCATATTTTTCGCGTAATTGATCAATTGCTTTATATAAAGGTTCTTTAACTGCAGCCTTTTCATAGGAAAACAAATTAAGTTGTTCAACAGCATGTTGCTGATCGACAAGATCTTGCCCTGTAACCCCTAGTAAACGAACAGGATTTCCATTCCAATGCTTCATAAAAAGTACCTTCGCAGCATTATAAATATCACTGTACTGAATGATAGGATTATTGAGCTTTCGACTTCTTGTTATAGTGCTGCGGTTTTTGTATCTTATTGTAATGGATACATTTTTCGTTAGGTAGTTTTTCTTCTTTAAACGTTGTGCAGTTTCTAATGCTAACCTTTCAAGCACTTTTAGAAGCTCTTGTTGATTGGAACAATCCTTCGGTAATGTGGTCGAGCTGCCTACACTTTTAAAGTCATTTGCTGCATTAGGATCAACTGTACGCAAATCTACTCCATTTGCACGTTCTTTTAATTTCATGCCTCGAATACCAAGTATTTTCTCAAGCTGCTTTTCATCTGAATAGGCTAAATCCTTAATCGTTTGCAATCCTATATTCATTAATTTCTCTGCAGTTTTTTTTCCAATTCCATGCATTTCAATTAGTGGCAAAGTCCAAATCTTTTCAGGTATATCTCTTTTTCTCATAATGGTAATGCCCATTGGTTTCTTCATATCCGATGCCATTTTAGCAAGAAATTTATTTGGAGCTATTCCAATGCTGCAAGGTAAATCCAACTCATTTAATAATTGTTTCTGAATTTTAGTAGCAATTTCCAGCGGAGTGCCAAGCTCATAGCTCTCTGTAATATCAATATATCCCTCATCAATCGAAACGGGTTCAACTAACTCAGAATATTGTCTTAAAATATCAAACATCGCACCTGATGCTTCACGATACCGCTCAAAATTCGGTCTTAGTATAATCAATTTAGGACATAATTTCTTTGCTTCCCAAACTGCCATCGTTGTTTTGACACCAAATTTTCTTGCTTCATAGCTACAAGTAACTATAATGCCCTTCCGCTCCTCAGGATTACCTGCAACCGCAATTGGCTTCCCTTTTAGAGAGGCATCATAGGCCATTTCAACAGATGCAAAAAAGCTATTCATATCAACATGTAATATGACCCGTCCATTTTTTGGATAGTATTGCTTCATCTGCTCACTTCCTGTTCCATGTAAAAATGCATGTTTTCACATGCATTATATCTCTTGCTGTTTCATATATTCAATAATATCTTTTATTCCTTCTAATGATTGCACTAATAAATTAGGATCAATCATCGTAATTAATCGTGATTCAAGATTAGCAACACTCCGGAAATATTTAGTTCTTTGATAGGCCATTAGACCAATTTGTTTTAAAGATTCTTGTGGAATGTTTAAGATTTCCTTTGCCTCTTTTACGAGTAACCCTATGTGTAGTTCCTCCGTATTTAAAACAATAAGCTTGGATTGATCATTATTCAGTAAAGTAGTTTGGTAGAGAACTTGTTCAAAATCGATAACAGGAATAAGTTCCCCTCTTGATTTCACAATTCCTTTTACAAAGTCAGGTAAATTAGGAATTCTTGTTGCATTTTCAAATTTTTCAATGGAAATAACATGATCAACGGAGATTCCATATTCTTCATTTCCAACTTGAAATACAATTGCTTGTTCATTTAGATCCACAATCATAATCCCCCAAATATAATTTCTAAATCAGACCGCCTGTAGCGGCCTGATTCATTTTTATCTTTATGCGCCTGCCACTTCTTCAACAATGGCAACAACCATTTCAGAAAGCTTAACAAGTTCCTCAACTGGCATGCGTTCATTGGTTGTATGAATTTCTTCATAACCTACAGCTAAATTTACTGTTGGAATCCCAAATCCTGCAATGACATTTGCGTCACTACCTCCACCACTTTGCTCCAACTTACTTTCACGTCCAATTTTAGCTGCTGCCTTTTTCGCAATTTCAACGACTAAATCGCCATCAGCAAATTTAAAGCCTGGATACATGACTTGAACATCCACTTCAGCTTTACCACCCATTTCAACTGCTGCTTGTTCGAATGCTTCCTTCATTTTCGCTACCTGTGCTTCCATTTTTTCAGGTACTAGTGAACGTGCCTCTGCTAAAATAGTCACATGGTCACAAACAATATTTGTTGCTTGTCCACCCTCAAAACGTCCAATGTTAGCTGTTGTCTCTTCATCAATTCGACCAAGAGGCATTCTTGAAATTGCTTTAGATGCAATTGTAATTGCTGATACACCTTTTTCAGGGGCAACACCAGCATGTGCTGTTTTCCCAAGTATAGTAGCATTTACTTTTGCTTGTGTAGGTGCAGCAACGACGATATTTCCAACTTTTCCATCACTATCTAAGGCAAATCCGTATTTTGCTTTCACTAAATTTCGATCCAATGCTTTAGCTCCAACTAAACCAGATTCTTCTCCAACAGTAATAATAAATTGAATGGTACCATGTTCAATATTTTCTTCTTTTAATACACGCAACGCTTCAAACATAGCTGCAAGACCTGCTTTGTCATCTGCCCCAAGAATAGTGGTACCATCTGTTACAACATAACCATCTTTAATCGAAGGCTTTACACCATTACCAGGAACGACTGTATCCATATGTGAAGTGAAATAAATGGGATCAACATTCTCCTTTGTACCTTTTAAAGTACAGATCAAATTCCCCGCCCCATGTCCAGTTTGAGACATCGTATCATCTTCAAATACCTCAACACCTAAATCTTCAAATTTTTTCTTTAAGACCTTTGAGATATTTCCTTCATTTTTTGTTTCAGAATCAATTTGCACTAATTCTAAAAATTCATTAAGTAAACGCTCTTGATTAGCCATATGAAAGACCTCCAAAAATGTATGTATTCTTCTCTATATTAGTATATCTCTAAATAAGTGGATGGACAAATAAACATTCTCTCTTGGATATAAAAAAAGGAAAGTCTGCAATACAAATCACAGCTTTCCTTAATTATAGGTTAGTACGGAACTCTCTTACTATTATAAATGACAATGCGCTCATTAGATCTGCTTCCATTATGGAAAAACGCAATAATAACAGGTGCAAGAATTAATAAAAATATGGATGACATGAGTAAAAGAAATGATCCTGTGCGCAATTTTTTCTCACCGACATTTTCATGCTTTTTTAAAAATTCACTTGTTGCTTCATTTCCTAAAACATCAGCAGAATTAACAATCTGGTTATTATCTATATCATAATAGTAAATTTGCGAATTATTCCAGAAATAAATGTCCCCACGTACTTCCTTAAATGCGACAAAGAGCACTTTCACATTTTTATCCGTTTCTTTCTTATTTTCCATTACGGGAACATTGGTTTCAATTGAGTCTATCACATTTACAGAATGATTATCATAATATGTAACTTCGTCTTTTAACGCTTTATTAATATCTTCAATCATGGAGCTTTCACCTAGAACTGTTGTACTTGAAAAAGAAACTAAAAGCAGAGTTAAAAATATAAGAAAACCCAGTCGTTTCAATATTATCACCCCTACATATAATAAGTACTTCTACAATATATTCTAGATTAGCCTCCTTTTTTAAGTAATAAAGCAAAAGCAAGTAATCTGTAAATTATATTCGTTGGAAAAACATACTCATTTTATATCCATACTATGACAAGTTTGAAAGAAATATTCTTGAACTTGAAACATAAAAAGCGTTCCTCGGTTACAACGGTATATTCCCATGTTTTTTATACGGTCTTTCTTCCTTTTTGTTTCTCATCATTTCCAATGCTTGTATCAATTTAATTCTAGTTTCTCGCGGATCAATTACATCATCAACCATACCGCGGGATGCCGCTACATAAGGATTAGCAAATTTCTCTCGATATTCTTCAATTTTTTGTTTTCTTGTTTCATCAGGATGATCACTGCTATTAATTTCTTTCGCAAATATAATATTGGCAGCTCCCTCTGGACCCATAACGGCAATTTCTGCATTTGGCCATGCATAGACGAGATCTGCACCGATTGATTTACTATTCAGAGCTACATAAGCACCGCCAAATGCTTTTCTTAAAATAACGGTAATTTTTGGAACGGTTGCTTCAGAATATGCATACAATATTTTCGCACCATGTCGAATAATACCGCCATGTTCTTGCTTTATTCCAGGGAAAAAGCCGGTTACATCTTCAAATGTAATGATTGGGATATTAAAAGAATCACAGAAACGAATAAAACGTGAGGCTTTATCTGATGAATCAATATCTAAACCACCTGCCATGACCTTGGGCTGATTGCAAACTAGCCCCACTACTTCTCCTTTTATACGTGCTAGTCCAATAACAATATTTTTAGCAAATTCCTTTTGAACCTCAAAAAATGATTGATCATCAACTACTTGTTCAATCACCTTTCTAATATCATACGGTCTAATTGCATCGAAAGGAATCACATCCGTTAAGTCAGGTCGGTAATCATTTGACTCATCAGTCGGTTGTATTGGTGCTTTTTCTTGATTATTTTGTGGTAAATAAGTCAATAAAGTACGTACCATACTTAACACTTCTTCTTCATTTTGAGCGCGAAAATGAGCATTGCCACTAATCGAGTTGTGCACTTTAGATCCGCCTAAATCTTCTGAGGAAATTCTTTCACCTGTTACCGTTTCTATTACTTTTGGACCGGTAATGAACATTTGGCTTGTCTCATCTACCATAAAGACGAAATCAGTAATAGCAGGTGAATATACAGCCCCCCCTGCACATGGACCCATAATAACTGAAATTTGTGGAATGACTCCAGAATAAATCGAATTTCGATAAAAAATATGTCCATACCCATCTAATGAAACGACGCCCTCTTGTATACGTGCTCCACCAGAATCATTAAGACCGATAAAAGGAGCACCATTTTTTGCTGCCAAATCCATCACATTGGCAATTTTCTCCGCGTGCATTTCTCCAAGTGCACCGCCAAAGACCGTAAAATCTTGTGAAAACAAATAAATTGGACGGCCATTTACTTTAGCATATCCTGTAACAACCCCGTCACCAGGACCTTTAACCTCAGATAAACCAAAATCATGGCTTCGATGCTCGATAAAAGGATTTAATTCGACAAATGTGCCTGGATCGACTAACAAATCAATTCTTTCCCTAGCTGTTAATTTGCCTTTTTGATGTTGTTTCTCGATTTTTTCATCTCCTCCACCGAGCTCGATTTCTCTTTTTTTATCATATAATTCATTGATTTTTTCATATATATCTGTCAATTTCATTCTCTCCCTGAAGTATATATATTTCATCTTTCCTTTTTCTTTTCGCATAATTCATAGAGGACTCCATGTCCCGATTTTGGATGAAGGAAAGCGACTTGAGCACCACCTGCTCCGAGCTTAGGTTGTTCTTGAATCATCTTTATTCCTTTTTCTTTAAGCTCTTTCATCCGTGACTCAATATCCTCTACCCCAAATGCGATGTGGTGAATTCCTTGACCACGTTTTTCTAAAAATTTAGTAATTGTACTAGATTCATTTAATGGCTCCAATAATTCTATCTTTACATTCCCAGCATCAATAAACGCCACTCGAATCTTTTCTGAATCTACCTCTTCAATATGTAAGCATGTAAATGGAAGCGTTTCCGTATAAAAAGGCAAAACGTCCTCAATTGAGTGTACGGCAATACCAATATGATCCACTTTTTTCATTATGACCCCTCCCCTTGTTGTATCAATATATACTTATACATGAAGTGTCAAATTTCCTGCAATTATTTGATATTTTAGTCGTTACTTTCTCTTTCAACTCATACAATCTTTCATAAAAACGTCTTATTTAATTCTATTTATGGCTTGTCTTCGTTTCTTTTTGTGAATAAAATATGAATAAGGAATCCTTGAAATAAGGAGTGAATGTTTACATGTCTAAAAAAGCTCAAAAATTTATAGTCTATTTAATGTTAATCGTTATGCTGGCTTCTACTTTATTAATGGGACTCTCATGGTTATTATAATTGTCTCTTTTCTCATGTTTCTATTAAAGTAATGATTTTACTAATAAAAATATGTTAAATAACGATCATTCCTTGCAATACATTGTTCTTCAAAAGTTGAAAGTGAAAAAGGCGACAATAGGGCTTTTACACAGGCAACAAACTAGACAAAAAAGTCTTATAATAAAAAAATCCGGTCGATAACCGGATTTTTTTATTACCTATTAAATTTCCTCACAATATTGATCAAAGTATTCTTGTAGTTTATTTACGACAGACATCGGATCATGTCCTTCGATTTCATGACGCTCAACCATTGTTAATAGCTTCCCATCTTTTAACAGAGCAAATGATGGGGATGAAGGCGGATACCCTTCAAAGTAACTACGAGCTTTTGCTGTAGCTTCTTTATCTTGTCCAGCAAACACTGTGACAAGATGATCTGGTCTTTTATCATGATGAATCGCATGAGCAGCCGCTGGGCGTGCTATTCCACCTGCACAACCACAAACAGAATTGACAAGGACTAAAGTAGTCCCTTTTTGGTTTAATGCCTCATCCACTTCTTCTGCAGTTAATAATTCTTTATAACCAGATGCCGTTGCCTCTTCTCTTGCACCACGGACGACATCATTCATGAATAGATTGAAATCCATACTCATTTTCTCGCTTCCTTTCATACCTCAATTAATCTACCTATTCATCATAGCAGGTTTTTCCTCAATTATACAAATAATCAATTTCAAAAATAGATCAGCACACATTTGATATTTTTTATAAAGGAAAAGGTTTAAGAAATTTTAAAGCGGGTATGATATGAATACATCTAGATCCATACCCCTAAACTCCCTAGATGTTATTGGATAGCGATCGCTCGCTGTCCTTTTTTTATGTTTAATAATTTTTATTTCTCCTTTTTAAAGTAGGAGTGGAAAAGATCATTCACCGCATTTGTAACGGTTATATTTCCTTCAATCACTGATTTTTTATAAATTGGAAGTAGTTTCTTCACCTCAGAATGTTGGTAAAAGGACTGCTCTAGCCTTTCTGTGATTTGTGAAAACATCCACTCCTGTGCTTGTAGCTTCCTTCTTTCCGCAAAAGCTCCAGATTCACTTGTATTTTCCATAAAGCTAGTAATTATATTCCAAACATTTACAATGCCATTTCCATAAAGGGCGGAGCAAGTATAAGCTTTCGTTTCCCATCCTTTAGTAGCTGGCATAAGAAAATGAAGAATTTGATTGTATTCTTTCCGTGTTTTTTCTGCTAAGGATTTATTATCACCATCAGCTTTGTTCACAACAATAGCATCAGCCAATTCCATAATTCCTTTTTTCATCCCTTGCAACTGGTCACCTGCACCGGTAATAGTCAAAAGCATGAAAAAATCAACCATGCCTCTAACAATCACTTCACTTTGTCCAACACCAACCGTTTCTACAATAATCACATCAAATCCAGCAGCTTCACATGCTAGAATTGATTCTCTAGTTTTACGATGTACTCCTCCTAATGTCCCAGATGAAGGGGATGGACGAATATATGCATTTTCATTTTTTACTAATCTTTCCATCCTTGTTTTATCACCTAGAATACTGCCACCACTAATACTTGAACTTGGATCAATGGCAAGTACCGCCACCTTATGTCCTCGTTCACATAATAACATACCGAATTCTTCAATAAATGTACTTTTCCCTGCACCAGGTACACCAGTAATGCCAATTCGAATTGAATTTCCTGTAAAAGGCAGTAATTCGCCAAGTATTTCTTGAGCCTTTTCAAAGTGATGGGGTGCATTACTTTCAATAAGCGTGATCGCCTTTGAAAGAATCATTCTATCTCCTTGTAAAATACTTTCTACGAAATCAATCACAGAGGGATCTTCTTTCAGTCGTTTTCGAAATAGTTTTCTAGATGATTTCGTAAATCCATCATGTGTTGAAGAAATCCCTGGTACATAGGATGAGGTATCATGTTCATCATTTGACCATTCAGGTCGATTCAAATTAGTCATTTAATCCGTCACTTCCTCATAGCCTAAACGATGATAAATTTCTTCAATCACCTTTCCTGCTGCAACAGGAATGACTGTACCAGGTCCAAAAATCGCTGCTGCCCCATTTTCCTTTAAAAATGGATAGTCTTGAGCAGGAATCACCCCACCGATAACGACAACTATATCTTCACGACCTATTTTTTTAAGTTCTGCAACTAATTGTGGCAATAAGGTTTTATGTCCTGCCGCTAATGAACTCACACCGATGACATGGACATCATTTTCAGCGGCTTGTTTGGCTGTTTCTTCCGGAGTTTGGAATAATGGACCAATATCCACATCAAACCCTAAATCCGCAAATGCAGTTGCAATGATTTTAGCCCCGCGATCATGGCCATCCTGCCCCATTTTTGCAATTAATATTCTCGGTCTTCGTCCTTCATTCTCCATGAATCCCTCTGCCATTTCCTGCACCTCGGAAATCTCCTCTTCATTTGAAAAATGCGAGCTATATACTCCACTCACAGAACGAATCACCGCCTTATGTCTTCCAGAAACTGATTCAATCGCATCTGAAATTTCACCTAATGTAGCACGGGCACGGGCAGCATCGACCGCAAGCTCAAGTAAGTTTCCTTCTCCACTTTTTGCTGCCTTCGTAAGTTTTTGCAGACTAATCTTAATATCATTTTCATTTCGCGATGACTTTAAATGCTTCAACCGTTCAATTTGTTTTTGCCTAACCACCGTGTTATCAATATTTAAAATATCAAGAGGCTCCTCTTCCTCTAAACGAAACCGATTCACACCAATAATCGTTTCCTTCCCTGAATCGATGTATGCTTGCCTTCTTGCGGAGGCTTCTTCTATTCTCATTTTTGGTAAGCCTGTTTCAATCGCCTTTGTCATTCCACCTAGACTTTCAATCTCTTCAATATGCTCCCATGCTTTATTCATTAATTCATTTGTTAGAGATTCAACATAATAGGAGCCTCCCCAAGGATCAATAACATTTGTAATCCCTGTTTCCTCCTGTAAATATAGTTGCGTATTACGAGCAATTCTTGCAGAAAAGTCAGTTGGTAGTGCAATGGCCTCATCAAGTGCATTGGTATGAAGTGATTGTGTATGTCCCATTGCTGCTGCATGTGCCTCAATCAAAGTCCTCGTTACATTATTAAAAGGATCTTGCTCGGTTAAACTCCACCCAGATGTTTGCGAATGTGTTCGTAGTGCCAATGACTTTTTGTTTTTAGGTTCAAAAGGTTGGATTAATTGTGCCCAAATTCTTCTCGCAGCACGCATCTTTGCCACTTCCATAAAATAATTCATACCGATAGCCCAGAAGAACGATAATCTCGGAGCAAATGAGTCGATATCAATCCCTGCTTTTAAACCTGTTCGAACATACTCTAATCCATCTGCTAATGTGTAAGCTAATTCAAGATCTGCCGGTGCACCCGCCTCTTGCATATGGTAACCTGATATTGAAATGCTATTAAATTTCGGCATTTTTTTTGATGTATATTCAAATATATTCGCAATAATTTTCATAGACATTTCAGGAGGATAGATATACGTGTTACGAACCATATATTCTTTTAAAATATCATTTTGAATCGTACCAGCCAGTTTCTCTGGTGGTACTCCTTGCTCTTCTGCAGTTACTATATAGAATGCTAAAATTGGTAAAACTGCACCATTCATTGTCATAGAGACAGACATTTGATCAAGAGGAATCCCATCAAAGAGAATCTTCATATCCAAGATTGAATCGATAGCAACCCCTGCTTTTCCTACATCACCAACAACGCGCGGATGATCAGAATCATATCCTCGATGAGTGGCTAAATCAAAGGCAACAGATAATCCTTTTTGTCCCATCGCTAAATTTCTTCTGTAAAATGCATTACTTTCTTCAGCAGTGGAGAATCCTGCATATTGGCGAACTGTCCAAGGACGATTTACATACATCGTAGGATACGGACCTCTCGTATACGGAACCAAACCTGGTTTATCATCTAAGTGGTTTAATCCTTGAATATCCTTTTTGGTATAAAGTGGTCGAATAGAGATTTTTTCATTCGTTTCAAATAATTGGTCCTCCGTTATCGAAAGGGTGTCATACCGTTCTAGAGTAGACATTAATTCTGGTTCAATGATTTGAAAATTTGGTTTATTCCCCACCTATTCCACCTCCCATAATGACAACAACGCGGTTAATTTTTCGATCCTATTTTGATTTTTATTAATTGATCCAGAGATACCCTTATTCTTCAGTTGTGAAAATAATTCAGTTGTAATGTTCCCAACAATATCAATGATTGGTTTTCGATTATTTTTTGAAAACCAAGTTTCATATTTCCCTAAAAATAATTGATAAACTTCATCATTTCCACAAACACAATAATATGAGTAGTTGGTTTCTCTCATGAAGGTCTGCATATCATCTATATTCATGCATTCCTTGCTCCATGTAGCTTTTATCCCACCAGAAGCTAAAAATCCAGTTGCAAAATCTGCCCGTGCTTTATGATCCTTTAATGGTCCTAAACAGATCATTCCTGCATGAGGAGATACTCCCATTTGTTCTAGTTGATAAGATTTTTTTCTTAGCCTTTCAAATGGCTCAGATAATCTATTTACTGAAGTGTTCGCATTGTGTTTATGAAATTCAGCTGGGAAAGTGATTGGTTCTGCTAAATTAACATACACATTGGTTCCAATTAATGATTGCTTACCAGTAGCTATTGCGTTCTGTCTTTTTTCCAATACTTGATTGATTTCATCTTGAATCCAGTCTGATTTAAGAACGTCAATTATTCCACCTTTCGCATCGATTAATTGAAATAGCTCCCATGCTTTACTGGCAATTTCATTCGTAAGGGATTCAATATAATAAGAGCCGCCTGCAGGATCGATGACTTTACTTAAATGAGCTTCTTCTCTTAGGATCCATTGAATATTTCTTGCAATCCGAGCTGAGAACTCATTTGATTCTGCATAGGCCTCATCAAATGCTGCGACATGAAGAAAATCAATCCCACCAATTACAGCCGCGAATGCTTCATTGCCAGCTCTTAAGAGATTGACATATGGATCCAAAATGGATTTCGTTAATGAAGAAGTTTCTGCACTAGTGGTCACATGCTGATATTCTTTAGGTAATTGATAAGCATTTGCTACTGTAGACCATAATCTGCGAAATGCGCGAAGCTTAGCAATTTCCATAAAAAAGTTCGCACCTATTGAAAAGTGAAAAACTAGTTTTTCAGCAATTCTTTCTGGTTCCCATTGTTCATCCTTTAAGCTTTCTATATAAAATATCGATTCCGCAAGAGCAATGGCAATTTCCTGTATAGCATTTGCCCCAGCATTATGATAGGGGGCTGTGTCTATTAATATTGTTTTTAATTTTGGAAACTCATTATCTGCTTGCTTGATTTGTATGATCCATTCATTCAATTCCCTATCATCCAGGTTCACTATATCCCCTTTAGCAATTTTACGTGAAATTATATCGGTTCCTACAAAACCGTTTATATTTTCCTTCTCTGGATGCCTCAACAGTTTTTCCAACAAGCCTTTAAAATGGTTCTTTGTTGGTAAGAAAAGAGGTACCTTTCGAAACTCAATTCCTTTTAGATCAAAAAAATTAATTTGATCAAAATCATCGACTTGATCGACGTCAAATACAATGGTTTCCTGCCCTCTTTGCATAAAATTTTGAAGCATCGGGTAAAGATCTTCCCAGCTACTTTTCTTTATTTGTTGGGCAATTTTCCATCCATACTGCTTCCTTCCAAGCTCATCGAATCCTCTTGTATGGAAACCTGTACCAGGAATCTGCTCTATTTTTGTTTGATCAATATCTTCAACTGTATATAAAGGTTTCAAAGCAATATTTTCATACGTATCTTTAGTTGATATACCCCTACCCTTTAGTGATTGTTTAACTGCTTCTTCCCAATCTTCTATGGAATGAACAGGAAAGTTCTTTTGCTTTATGTCCTTTACATTCATCACCTGTTAAACCCCCTTTGTCCGTTGTAAACGATTGCAATTTTTATAAAATAAAATAGATTATGAATTACCTAATATTATTTTAATATAAATAAAGTTTTCAATCTACTTTTTCCCGATTTATTCTAAGTTTGTTTTAATGGAGCAGTAATTGTCCTTCCTGCCTATATTGAGGAATATTATTCCATATATAGACTAAAATTGTCTCTCATACTTATGTTGAAAGACATTTCTATACGAAAAATGAGAATAATGGCTCCTTCATGTACAAATAGTATATATATTGCAAAGGCTGTTTTTGTATGTTTTGTTACCTTATGTAAAAGGCTACTGCATGCTTTTTACACCTAATTAAGGGGTCTATATTTTACAGGAAAGTTCTTCGATTTATTCCTATTATCCTAAATAGCTACAAAGTTTGAGAAAAGAGCCTACAAAAAAGAACCCGTCATAATGACGAGTTCTCTACAAGTATTTATTATTAGTAAACAGACGTTTCGTTTGAAATATTTTCAAGAATTTGTTTTACACGTTGAAGGAATCTACCACAAATTAATCCATCAAGAACACGATGATCTAGGGACATACATAGGTTCACCATGTCGCGAACTGCGATCATCCCATTATTCATTACAACTGGTCGTTTCACAATCGATTCAACCTGTAGAATTGCAGCTTGTGGATAATTAATGATCCCCATTGATTGGACAGAACCAAATGAACCTGTGTTATTCACAGTAAATGTTCCACCTTGCATTTCATCTGCTTTTAATGTTCCCGTACGAACTTTATTTGCTAAATCAAATATTTCCTTTGCGATTCCTTTGACTGATTTATCGTCTGCATTTTTAATAACAGGAACAAATAATGCATCATCCGTAGCAACCGCTATTGAAATATTAATATCTTTCTTTTGAATAATTTTGTCACCAGCCCACATTGAGTTAATTTGTGGGAATTCTTTTAGGGCTTGTGCTACTGCCTTAACAAAGAAAGCAAAATAAGTGATATTAAATCCTTCACGTTTTTTGAAGTCTGATTTGATGGAATCACGATACTCCACTAAGTTTGTTACATCAACTTCCATCATTGTCCAAGCATGTGGTGCTTCATGCTTGCTTCTTAACATATTGTTTGCAATTGCTTTTCGAACCCCACTAACAGGGATTTCAATATCCCCTGGCAATGTTGGAATATTAACAGTTGGTGTAGATGGCTTCGCAGCAACAGCAGCTACAGGTGCTGCAGGTTTATTTTCTACCGTTTGATTAGTTTGTACTGTTGCCTCATTACTTGCCTTTGGAATATTTCCAGACTCAATGATTTTAAGTAAATCTTTTCTTGTAATCCGACCATCTTTACCTGTACCATCAACTAGCGTTAGATCAATATCGTGCTCCTGTGAAAGCTTAAGAACAGCAGGTGAGTAACGTGCTTTTCCTTTGTTTTCCTTTATTTCTTGTGATGGTGCAGAATCCTTTTTATCTTTTTCTATCTTCTCCTCGCTATCTGAAGAAGCTGTAGCCGTTGCATTTCCTTCCACTTCCATCGTACAAATCACTTGACCTACTTCAAGAGTATCACCTTCTTCAGCAATTAACTCTTTAATTACCCCTGTAAAAGAAGATGGTACTTCTGCATTTACTTTATCTGTCATCACTTCAGCTAGCGGGTCATATTTATTTACATGGTCTCCCGGGGAGACAAGCCATTTACTTATTGTACCTTCTGTTACACTTTCCCCTAGTTGAGGCATCGTAATTTTTTCTAGTGTCATTAAGGGTACCTCCTTGTCATCTATTGATCAGTATTAGTATTCAGCTAATTCCCTCATTGCTTTTTCAACTTTATCAGGGTTAACCATAAAATACTTTTCCATTGTCGGAGCATATGGCATAGCCGGAACATCAGGACCTGCCAAGCGCATGATTGGAGCATCTAAATCAAACAAGCAATTTTCCGCAATAATCGCAGAAACCTCACTCATGATGCTACCTTCTTTATTGTCCTCGGTTACTAATAAAACTTTTCCAGTTTTTGAAGCTGCCTCAATAATTGCCTCTTTATCTAATGGATAGACAGTACGAAGATCCAAAATATGAGCTTCAATTCCATCTTGAGCAAGCCTTTCTGCCGCTTGTAAGGCAAAGTGGACACTTAATCCATATGTAATAACCGTGATGTCATCACCTTCACGCTTAACATCTGCCTTCCCAATTGGTAGGACATAATCATCATCAGGAACCTCTCCCTTGATTAGACGGTATGCACGTTTATGCTCAAAGAATATAACAGGGTCCTCATCACGGATTGCAGCCTTTAGTAATCCCTTGACGTCATATGGAGTCGATGGCATAACAATTTTCAATCCTGGTTGATTAGCAAACACTGCTTCAACAGATTGAGAATGATACAATGCACCATGAACACCACCACCATACGGTGCCCGAATAACCATTGGGCAATTCCAATCATTATTCGAACGATAACGTATCTTCGCTGCTTCTGAAATAATTTGATTAACAGCAGGCATGATAAAATCAGCAAACTGCATTTCAGCAATAGGTCTCATTCCATACATCGCTGCTCCAATTCCGACACCTGCAATTGCCGATTCTGCTAATGGGGTATCAATAACACGCTCTTCACCAAACTGATCATAAAGTCCTTGTGTGGCCTTGAATACCCCACCTTTTTTACCAACATCTTCTCCTAAAACAAATACACGTGAATCACGTTCCATTTCTTCTCGAATTGCCATTGTAACTGCATCTATATATGAAATAACTGGCATTTTTTGTTCCCTCCTGTTCTCCTAAAAATTATTCACTTTTAGCATAGACATACTTCAATGCATCCTCAGGATCTGCATAAGGTGCATTCTCAGCGTAATCTGTCGCTTCATTGACAATCTTCATCACACGATCATTTATTTCTTTTTCAAGTGCATCATTCAACACACCGACTTCCTTTAAATAAGCACCAAATGTAATGATGGAATCCTTGGTTCTCGCTTCTGCAACTTCATCTTGTGAACGATATGCACGATCATCATCATCTGAAGAGTGAGCAGTTAGACGGTAAGAAATGGCTTCAATTAGTGTTGGTCCTTCACCTTTTCTTCCTCTATCAGCAGCTTCTTTCACCGCTTTATATACTTCTAATGGATCATTTCCATCAATTGTTACTCCAGGCATTCCGTACCCAATTGCACGATCAGATACTTTTTCACAGGCTAACTGACGTTCAATAGGAACTGAAATCGCATATTTATTGTTTTCACACATAAAAATTACAGGTAATTTATGAACTCCTGCAAAGTTTGCTCCTTCATGGAAATCACCTTGATTGGAAGAGCCTTCACCAAATGTCACAAATGTAACTAAATCTTTCTTTTCCATTTTACCTGCTAAAGCGATCCCTACTGCATGTGGCACTTGAGTAGTTACAGGAGAGGATCCTGTTACAATACGATTTTTCTTTTGTCCAAAATGGCCTGGCATTTGGCGCCCCCCAGAGTTTGGATCTTCTGCCTTAGCGAATCCAGATAACATCAGTTCTTTAGGAGTCATTCCAAATGCTAAGACAACTCCTAAATCACGATAATAAGGAAGGACATAGTCCTTATCACGGTCTAAAGCAAATGCTGCACCAACTTGTGCAGCTTCTTGTCCCTGACAGGAAATAACAAATGGTATTTTTCCTGAACGGTTTAACAACCACATTCGTTCATCAATACGGCGTGCCATTAACATTGTTTCATACATTTCTAAAACGGTTTCGTCCGATAAACCTAAAGCTTTATGTCGATTTTCAGTCATAGTTTCCTACCTCCTAATAAAATCTAATTTTATGAATGAATCGCTTTGCCGTCAACAGCTAACGCTGCTTCTCCAATTGCCTCACTTAATGATGGGTGCGGATGTATAGTATGCGCAACCTCCCATGGAGTGGCATCCAGAACACGAGCAAGTCCCGCTTCAGAAATCATATCTGTCACATGTGGACCAATCATATGAACACCAAGAATATCATCTGTATCTTTGTCTGCAATGATTTTCACAAAACCATCTGCTTCTCCATAAACTAAAGCTTTACCAATTGCTCTAAAATTGAATTTCCCTACTTTCAGATGATAGCCTTTATCCTTTGCTTCCTGTTCTGTAAGACCGACACTTGCCATTTCAGGATTACTATAAATACACTTAGAAATTAAAGAATAATCGATTGGATCTGGTTTTTCCCCAGCAATATGTTCGACAGCAACAATTCCTTCATGTGAAGCAACATGGGCTAATTGTAAGCCACCAATCACATCACCGATTGCATATATATGTGATTCCTTCGTTTGAAAATATTCATTTACCTGGATAAATCCTTTTTCTACTTGAATTTCAGTGTTTTGTAACCCGATATTTTCAGTATTTGCTTGGCGTCCTACTGAAACAAGAATTTTTTCTCCTTTAAAACTTTGTTGTTCACCTTTTACTTCAGCAGAAATTGAAACTTGTGTATTTTCAATCTGTAAGGATTCAGAAAGAACTTTTGCAGAGGTTACAATTTTCACCCCTTTTTTCTTTAAGATCCGCGCTGCTTCCTTCGAAATTTCATGATCTTCAGTTGGAACAATTCGATCAGCATATTCAATGACTGTAACTTCTACACCAAAATCATTTAACATCGATGCCCACTCAATACCAATCACACCACCACCAACAATAATAATTGATTTTGGTAATTCAGTTAAACTGAGTGCTTCGTCAGATGAAAGAATTTTTTCCCCATCAAACTCTAATCCTGGAAGTGATCGAGGACGAGAGCCTGTCGCAATAATCACATTTTTAGGAATAAGCATTTCATTTTCTTGACCATTGTTCATTTCTACAGAAATTGTTCCAGGCATCGGGGAGAAGATAGATGGTCCTAAAATTCGACCAATTCCTTCGTAAACATCAATTTTTCCTTGTTTCATCAAATGTTGAACGCCACGATGTAGTTGATCAACAATTTGATTTTTTCGTTCTTGCACACGTGGAAAATTAAGCTGTACTTCTCCTATTTCAACTCCAAAATCCTCGCTTTTTTTAGCAGTTGCATACACTTCTGCACTGCGTAGTAAAGCTTTACTTGGTATACAACCTTTATGTAAACATGTACCGCCTAAAAGCCCTTTCTCAACAATCGCTGTTTTAAGCCCTAATTGTGATGCTCGAATGGCGGCAACATAACCACCAGTTCCACCACCTAAAATGACTAAATCATATTCTTGTGCCAAAAATATTCCTCCTAACTTACTCACATTTTACATTTTATGAACAATTTTATCATTCGTATATTCTTTTGCTTGTTCTTCACCTATGAGGACGCGTAAAGTTCCTTCAGCTAATGCTTGAAGCTCATCTTCACCTGGTTGTACAATAACATCTGCTATCCAATTAATATACTCGCGAATTTTACTTACAAACTCTTTTCCGTATGCAAGACCGCCTGTTAAAATGATCGCATCGACCTTTCCTTTTAAAACAGCGCTTGCAGATCCGATCTCTTTGGCTACTTGGTATGCCATCGCATCATAGACAAGCTTTGCATTTTCATCACCATGTTCAATCATTTTTTCTACTTCAATCGCATCATTTGTCCCTAGGTAGCCAACTAAACCACCTTGACCCACGATTTTCTTCATAATTTCTTCACGATAATACATCCCAGAAAAACAAAGATCGATAAGATCACCAACTGGAACCGTACCTGCTCGCTCAGGACTAAATGGCCCTTCACCATGTAAACCATTATTTACATCGATCACTCTACCATTTTTATGTACACCAACTGTAATGCCTCCACCCATGTGAACAACAATAACACTTAATTCCTCATATTTTTTTCCTAATTGCTTAGAGACTCGTCTTGCAACGGCTTTTTGATTTAATGCATGAAATATACTTTTGCGTTCAATTAATGAAAAACCAGATATTCTTGCAAGGGGCTCCAGCTCGTCAACAACAACTGGATCAACGATAAATGCAGGAATATTTAATGCAGTAGCTATCTCATATGCTAATATCCCCCCGAGATTTGATGCATGTTGGCCTGCATATCCTGAGTGTAAATCATCTAGCATCTCTTTATTTACTGTATAGGTTCCTCCTTCAATAGGGCGAAGCAGGCCACCCCTTCCACATATAGCATCTAAACGAGATAAGTTTATCCCTTCTTCATCTAATGTTTCAAGAATGGTTTTTTTACGAAATTCATATTGGTCAGCTATTTTATGAAAGCATTGTATGAATTGTGAATCATGACGGATTGTTTTTTCAAAAATAGAATGATCATTTACAAAGACACCAATTTTAGTCGAAGTTGATCCAGGGTTAATCACTAATATTCTGTGTTCGTTATGCGACAAAGCTGTTACCTCCATTTACTTTCTTAACGCGAAAGATGTGAAGAATTATTTTTTTCACAAACAGCATCAATGAACCAGCTTGATGCTGATTCATTGATGGATGAAACCAGTTGTTGCTTAAGCACGATTGCTTAAAATATGTTTGCTATTTAATAAAAATTGACTTCTAGATTTTGAAACCTTTGCAATTCTTTCTTCTGCCATACGATCAGCTGCCATGTAAGTAGGAATTGCGTCACGCTTTGAAATTTCAATTACTTTTGCCACATTTTGATAAATTCCTTCTACCTTTTTCATAGCACGTTCATGATTATATCCATATAATTCATCCGCTACATTAATAACACCACCAGCATTAATGACATAATCTGGTGCATAGACAATGCCCATCTCATGAATTTGATCACCATGACGAGTTTCTTTTAATTGATTATTTGCTGATCCAGCAATAACTTTTGCCTTTAATTGTGGAATAGTTTCATCATTAATAATTGCTCCTAGTGCACACGGTGCAAAAATATCACTTTCAACACCATAAATATCATTAGGATCTACAGCTTTCGCTCCAAATTGTTCAACAGCTCTTTGTACCGCTTCTTTATTAATATCAGTAACAATTAGTTTAGCGCCTTCCTCATTCAAATAACGGCATAATTCGAAAGCAACATTTCCTACACCCTGTACTGAAACCGTTAACCCTTCAAGTGAATCTGATCCAAAAGCTTCTTTAGCAGCAGCTTTCATACCTACGTAGCAACCGTATGCAGTTACAGGTGATGGATTACCTGAAGATCCGAATGCAGGAGAAATTCCTGTTACAAAATTAGTTTCTTCATGAATTAAATCCATATCAGCTACTGTTGTTCCTACATCTTCAGCTGTAATATATCGACCATTTAACCCTTGAATAAAGCGACCAAAGGCACGGAACATTTCTTCGTTCTTGTCTTTACGTGGATCACCAATAATGACAGTTTTTCCTCCACCTAAGTTCAAACCTGCTGCAGCATTTTTATAGGTCATTCCTCTTGCTAAACGAAGTGCATCTTCAATTGCTGCATCCTCTGATGCATAAGTCCACATTCTTGTCCCACCTAATGCAGGTCCTAAAGTTGTATCATGAATAGCAATAATGGCTTTTAATCCAGATTGTTCATCCTGACAGAATAATAATTGTTCATAATCATATTTACCCATGTATTCAAAAATTTTCATTTCATCTCTCTCCATTTCAACTTAATTTGATGAGCATATTGCAAGTGCTAGTGAATATAATTTATTCTCGGCACTATCTGCTCTTGATGTTAATACAATTGGTACTTTTGCACCAGCTATAACTGCAGCAACTTTTGCCTTAGCAAAATAAATTAATGATTTATAAAGGGAGTTTCCCGTTTCAATAGTTGGTACTAATAGAATATCCGCTTGACCCGCAACTTCACTATGAATCCCTTTGTGCTCTGCGGCTTCAAGAGAAATAGCATTATCAAGTGCAAGTGGTCCATCAACGAGACAATTTTTAATTTGCCCCCTATTATTCATTTGTGTTAGTGCTGCTGCATCTAATGTTGCTTTCATTGTAGGATTAATTACTTCCACTGCTGCCAAAACTGCAACTTTTGGAAGTTCAATTCCAGTTGCACGAGCAATTTGAACAGAATTGTTTATAATATGAGCCTTTTGTTCAACATCAGGCTCAATATTCATAGCAGCATCTGATACAAATATTAAACGGTCAAATGCTGGTACTTCAAAAGCAGCAACATGTGATAAAACTTTCCCCGTTCTTAGTCCATATTCCTTTTTTAATACTGTTTTCAATAACTTAGCTGTAGGAATATTTCCTTTCATTAGAACGTGAGCATTACCACTCCCCACTGCAAGCACAGCTAATTTAGCTGCTTCATCATTAGATTCGGCATGAATAATTGCAATATCCTCATGGCCAATTAGCTGCGGAAAATTGCGATCGATTAATTCGTAAATCCCTTTTTCCGATCCGTATAATAAAAAACTAGCCAGTCGATGTTCCACAGCGAGTGAAACCGCTTCCAATACCTCGTAATCCTCAGCGGCTGCAATTGCCACTTTTGCCTTATTTTGTTGGGTTGCTTTTTTTATTACTCCGTCTAAATTCATGTTCGTTGCCTCAACCCCTTTTCTTATTCTTCCACCAAATAGATATCATGCAATTTTCATACCAAAAATTATTATAGCATGTTCATAGCAACTAATAAAAAATATACACTTATCTCTGCGTGCAATATTTTTCTCACCATGCAAATTATTGCATGTTTATATTTGCAAGATTATATTTTTCAATTTTATAATATAGATTTCTAATTGAAACACCTAATTGCTTTGCCGTTGCTGTTTTATTGCCATTATTTTGCTCTAACACTTGTTTAATAATATTTTTTTCATACTGATCTACTAATGATGTTAGATCCTTATCAATTGTTATTTTTAAAGGTGATTCTAATGGCTTTGCTTGGTGGCTGGTTAAATCCATAATATGCCTACTATCCAATTGCACTTCATTATAGCCCATAAATATTATGGCACGTCCTAGGATATTTTCTAGTTCTCGAACATTTCCTGGCCAATCATATTCCATTAGTTTTACAATTGCCTGCTCAGTTATTCCTTCAACATTCCTACCATAGTCTTGATTTAACTTATGAATCAACTTATCACACAATAATGGAATTTCCTCTTTTCTATTTCTTAAAGGAGGAATATGAATCGGCATTCGATTCAAACGATAATACAAGTCTTCGCGAAACGAGCGATCAGCAATCGCTTTCTCAAGATTGACATGAGTAGCAGCAATGATTCTAACATTTATCGGGATAGCATTTGTACCGCCAACACGTACAATTTCGTTTTCCTGTAAAACCCTCAATAACTTTGCCTGAGTATTCGCACTTAATTCACCAATTTCATCAAGGAAAATACTCCCATTATTAGCTTCTTCAAACAAACCTTTTTTTCCGCCACGTTTTGCACCAGAAAAGGCTCCTTCTTCATAGCCAAATAATTCACTTTCCAATAAAGATTCTGAAATAGCTGCACAGTTCACACGGATAAATTTATTATATTTTCGATCACTTGCATTATGTATTGCATGTGCGAATAACTCCTTACCTGTCCCAGATTCCCCTCTTAGTAAAATGGTTGCAGGCGTTTTTGCCCCTAACTTTGCCTGTTCCACCGCAATGTTCATTTCATCAGAATTAGAAATAATATCTTCAAAGGTATACTTAGCTTCTAAGTTCCGAATGATTTGTCTTGCGCGATTTAATTCTTTTGTAAGGGATTGAATCTCGGAAACATCGTGAATGACTCCTACACTTCCTTTTAAAATTCCATCTACTATAATTGGTGCAACATTAACGATTACCTCTTTTTTCATCGGGCCAACACGCATTTTTGTACCTCTTATTGCTCGGCGTGTTTGAATGACCTTTAAATGCATACTTTCTCCCTCAGAGATATCTGCTGTGGCCGGCTGGCCAATTACTTGTTCTTTTGGTAGCCCGGTAATTCTTGTATATGCAGGATTAATTAATATCCCGCGTCCATTCTCATCAACAACGGAAATTGCTTCATCACTTGACTGAATGATTGCTTCTAACATTGTTTGAATTTCTTTCAGATTTGTTATTTCCTCAGCTAGATTAACAACCTCCGTTATGTCTTTAAACACGGCAATGGCTCCGATCACTTCATTACGATCGTTCGTCATTGGAATTCTTGTGGTGATAATTCTTTTTCCATTTTCAAGAACGGATTCTTGATTACTTTCTATTCTTTTAGTTGAAATAATTCTCGGCAATTTACTTTTTGGAATGACTTCATGAATATGTTTTCCAATTGCTTGTGATACAGGAACACCTGTCATACGGGCTGCACTTTTATTAAAGAAAATGATCATTCCATCTGTATCAATCACAACCATAGCATCATCAGTAGAGTTTAAAATTAAATGGTGTTTATATGTCTCATTTTGTAATTCTGTAATTAATCCTTCTTTTTCCTCCATTAAAGTAGCAATTAAATATGCAACACTGCCAGGAATTAAGACAGTTTGTTTACTTCTTACTTCTAAAATTTCTTGGAATACATTTTGATCACCTGTGACTTCAATTATAATATCAATCGAGTCATTATAAAAATCTCTCCAATTGCTTCCTGTAGGGATTCCTTTTTTTTCTGCCAATTGGATTGCCCTAGCATTTATATTTCGATCAATAACCGCCTGTATCCTAAAATTGTTACTACCAAGAAGCATTTTCAAAATTGCTGCTCCGCCCTTGCCTCCTCCAACTAATAGAACATTCTGCAATTTTGTTCCTCCCTAAATATGCAAAATTTTTCATACTATTATTTTATGTTTAGAAGAAATAATTTTCAAGTTTGGACTAACCAATTATTTCACTCGGATGGATTCTAATGACTGTTTGCTTGACAAATATTTTGTTTGGTATATGATTTTTTTGAAAGCGTATGTATAAGGAGATAGCTCATGATTCGTTTATTTGCATTAATTATTATGGTGATCCCAGGAATTATTGCCGCAATTGGTATTAAGTTAATGAGAGATATGTTATTCGGAATTCTTCAAGCGCCTTTTCCATATCTTTGGATACAATTTTTAATCGGCTTTATATTTTTTCTTGGTGGTTTAGGATTTATTGCAGGATTTGTATTTTATCGTGATCGTAAAAGAAATAAAGTTCAAAAAAGATTCGTCAAAAAGTCTAAATAAAAAAGGATGTTCCTATAGCAGCATTGAACTGAACCCCGAATAGTAGACACTTAAAAAAAAGTGCCCTATTCGGGGTTTTTTCTATGGGAAAAGCCCGTTATACTTAACATAATTAATTTGAACGGGAGTTATCTTATGAGTAAAATCTATTTTAATGAACATCAACGTCAACTATTAGAAGCCAATCCCAATGTTGCTTCAGTATCTGACCGAGCGATTCAATATACACCTGAATTTAAAATTAAAGCAGTAAATGAGAACTTAGCTGGGAAAGGACCTACTCAAATCTTTATAGAAAATGGGTTTGATCTTGAAATGATTGGCCCTAAAAAAGCTAAATCAGCTTTGAAGCGTTGGAGAAATACTTTTAATCAATATGGAGAAAATGGTTTTTTGGAAGAACGTAGAGGAAAAGGAAGTACGGGAAGACCAACAACTAGTGAGTTATCCGCTGATAAGAAGCTAGAAAAAGCAGAGGCTCGTATTCGTTATCTCGAAGCTGAAATTGAATTACTAAAAAAGCTAGAGGAACTCGAAAGGAAGGCGAAGAAACACAAGTAGCTCCACATGAAAAATACGCAGTCATCAATGAAGTAATTCGTAAATATCAACTAATCAATAGTGTCTCTGAGCTATGTACTGTCGCACATGTTAGTCGCAGTGGTTATTATGCATGGCTGCGGAATACTGAAAAACATGCCATTCGAGAGAACAATGATTATGAGGATTATCTCTTTTTAAAGTGCATCTATGATGCATTCAAAGGGAAAGTTGGCTATCGTGGACTTTATATGAAAGTATGTGAATTACTTGAAAACCCAATGAACCCAAAGAAAATACGCCGTCTAATGCGCAAGTATAATTTCTTTGCGAAAGTGCGACGTGCAAACCCATATAAAAATATTGCAAAAGCTACTCAAGAACATAAGACATTACCAAATAGATTAAACCGTGAATTTACACAAGACGAGCCGGAAAAAGTATTTTTAACTGACATTACCTATTTAAAGTATCGAGGAAAAACAGCCTATCTATCCTGTGTTAAGGATGTCGCTACACGTGAAATAGTGGCATATGAATTATCACAAACATTGAAAATGTCGATTGTTTACAATACTCTAGCAAAATTAGAAGAGAAATTAGGGAATAATATACATCCAGAAGCCATGATACACTCTGATCAAGGTTTCCATTACACGCATCCAGAATTTCAAAAAAGGGTGAAACAGATGAATTTGAAACAATCTATGTCACGTAGAGGGAACTGTATCGATAATGCACCAATGGAATCCTTCTTTGGACATATGAAAGATGAAATGGACTATAAAGAAGTTCATACATTTGAAGAACTAAAACAATTAGTTAATCAATATATGATTTTCTATAATGCATCAAGAAGACAATGGAATTTAAAAAAGATGACTCCGGCAGAATACCGAAGTCATCTAATCGCTGCTTAAATAGCAGGGTTACTTTTATTAAACTGTCCGAAATTTAGGGCGCAGTTCACATAAAGCTAAGGACATCCTTTTTATTTTAGGTTTTCATCATTTGTTTTTTTATTTTTTTTGCTTTTTCTGGGTAATCCGTTATAATTGCTGAACACTCAATGGCAATTAATCGCTCCATATCTTCTTTTTTATTAACTGTATATGGTCTTACAGCAATACCATCTTCAATAGCTCCTCGAATAATCATATCTGGAGCAGCCTTCATATTTGGATGCATCCCCTTTGCATGGATGGCACGTGCATAAATCCAAGGCATATAAAGGCCTTCAGAGTACAAAGGTGCTGTTTCTATATCCGGAGCCAATTGATAACAGTGCACAAGTGAGTAATGATTAAAAGACGATATTATGATTCGCTCCTCATATTGATATTCCCGAATCAAATCAATTACTTTTTCTTCAAGAAACGGATACATAATTTTCCCATTTTTCAATTCAATATTACATTGAAGTTGATTTCCTTTCATCCAATCAAATACTTCTCTTAACGTAGGAATTCTAGGTACTCGAATAAAAGATTGAAAGGTCTTAAATTTATAACTTGCATTCAAGGATTTTAAATCACTTAGAAAAAAATCTTGTACAAATCCTTTTCCATTCGTTGTTCGATCCACTGTTTCATCATGAATAACAACAATTTCTCCCTCTTTGGACAAATGTACATCCAATTCAATTCCATCTGCCCCACATTTCTCCGCTGCAATAAACGATTCCATCGTATTTTCAGGGTGTGTCCCCGCTGAACCACGATGGGCAAAAATTAAAGTCATTTTTTCACGTCCTTTTTCGATACTGCGATTTAGCGTTCTCTTATATAGTCACTTATTCAATTTGATCACTCACTGAAAAACTAGATGCCTTGGCCCTTTTCTCAGTAAAGGCCATCAACAACTAAGAAAAGAGCCTACAGATCAAAAAAGATTAAATAGCGACTTCATCTTTCAAGTGGATAGATACAATTCGAATATTTTTAAACATACACCTATATACATAGTATAAACAGATTGTAGGCAGGGAGTGCATAATGAAAAAAGTCTTAATAAAAATGATTATACTAGTCGTTTTACTCGTTTTATTCCTATTTCTATTTTTTAAACTTCCAAAAAGCACATATAAAAGGGTTGAGATCATCGAAAAATACTACACTCCTCACTTCAATGGCAAAGCTAAAGGGATTACTACAAATAAAAATGTTCCTACCTATACAATCCCAAATGGTCAGGAGGCTTGTTTAATGGAATTCAGCAATGGTCAAATATTAGAAATGGACTGTACTCAATACCTCAACTATAAAGTCGGAGAAAAAGTCAAGATTAAATATGACAAACACCGGCTCCTTGATATCAGAAGGAAGTAAAGTGAACATAAAAAGAGAATCAAACCCCACAAAGAATATTTAGTGTTAAATTCTACACTAATAATATTCTCTGTGGGGTCTTTCCTTTTTGGATTAGGCTGTTTTCGTATCGTTTGTTGCTTTTGTAAAAGATTCAGCGATTCTTATAAAGTTTGTTGCACTTTTCTCAGTGAATTGAAAGGTGTAGCGGTCTTCAGCTAATAGTTATTTATTAAAACTTTACTTAAATAGGAACAATGTTTGAGAAAAGAGCCTATTAATATAACCACCTATATAGTTTTATCTATACTTGCAATAAATAAGCTGTATGCAATATAAAGGGATAAGATTATCTAAAATTGCGAAGAGGATTTCCTAAATTTATTGTTAACCATATTTTTTTAGAAGATGAAGATTTCTTTCATTGGTATTTTTAATTACAAAATAATGAATATAATCATTATGGCATAAAAATTTTAAACATTCAATTAAGTAAATCAATTCTCATCCTTTTAAAAGATATTCAAAGCCTCTTTCCACAATAAAATAAACAAATCCGTTAGTCCTCAACCTTTTTTAATTGAACATTATCGATCAAGCAACAATGTTTGTGTAAAAAACGATAAAAAAGGCTATTTTCGTATCGTTTATTGCTTTTATAAAAGAAAAGCCCAACTGCCGGCTTTTACACCCATTTAAGGATTTTAGAGATTGCAGCTTGCAATATGAATGTTGTAGCGATCTTCAGCCGATATTATTAGCAAAAACATTAATTAAACAACACCAATGTTAGAGACAAATAAATTTAATCCCAACAAAAAAAAAGACATCTTCTTATATAAAGAATGATGTCTTTTTGAAACAAATTATATTTTCAAGTGTTGATACTGTACTTTAACAACATTAGCAAATAATGTGAATTATGATGCCTTATGTTCCAAACGCAATTTATCTGCAACCATTGCAATGAATTCTGAGTTCGTTGGCTTTGCTTTTGACATACTGACAGTGTAACCAAATAAGGAGGAGATAGAGTCAATATTTCCACGGCTCCAGGCCACTTCAATTGCATGGCGAATGGCTCTTTCTACACGGCTTGCAGTGGTATTATATTTTTTGGCAATATCAGGATACAATACCTTTGTAATAGAACCTAATAATTCAATATCATTATATACCATTGAAATGGCTTCTCGTAAATATAAATACCCTTTAATATGTGCAGGGACTCCAATTTCATGTATGATACTAGTTATGCTTGCATCTAAATTTTTAGGCTTTTGCTCAGTCCTTATAGAAGGATGACTTGTTTTCTTAATTATTGGACTAGTCTTTCCACTAACTTGCCTAATCTGACTAGCCAAATTGTTCATATCAAATGGCTTAAGAATAAAATAAGACGCACCTAATTCAACTGCTTTTTTTGTAACATCTTCCTGACCAAATGCAGTTAGCATAATGACATTTGGCATCTCACCATTTTCCCGTAACTGTTGTAATACCCCTAATCCATCCAAATGCGGCATAATAATATCGAGAATTAGAACATCAGGCTTAGCATCTTGCAATAGTTCTAAGCACTCCTGACCATTATAAGCAACACCACTTATTTCCATGTCCTCTTGGGATGAAATGAATTCCTCTAATAATCCGACTAGTTCACGATTATCATCTACAATAAAAACTTTAATTTTGTTCACTCCATGTTTCCTCCTCAATCACCTAAACGCGTTTTTCAACTTTTATTTGTTCTCTAATGAGATTTCGACAATGGCGTATAAATTCCTTCTGATATTTAAAAATTTCTCAAAAAAACTATAAAATCTTTATTTTTCTCTTAAAATCTCTTGTTTTCGACCTAATTCGATTTTCAATATTGCATTTGTCGAAAAAACTTTATTTTTATCATACCATAAATTATATCGGTAATTTCATGTTAATGTTGAATAAGATTTTTTCCAATTTTGTTCAGCATCCGAAATGCCATCATCACTTATTTCATAACCTACTTAGATCTAAAAAAGTATGATAAAAAAAGCAAGCTGGTAGAATTTCTCTATCAGCTTGCTTTTTCATGTTGTTTTTTATAAATATCTATCCCTGCTTCGCGAAGCATCCACTCAATATGAACACCATATCCCGAAGTAGGATCATTTACAAATACATGTGTGACAGCTCCAACCAATTTTCCCTTTTGAATAATTGGACTCCCACTCATGCCTTGGACAATACCACCAGTCTTTTTAAGAAGCTTTGGATCAGTTATTTTGATAATCATTCCCTTAGTTGCAGGAAACTTTTGTGGGATTGTATTAACTATTTCTATATCATATTCCTCCACTTTATTCCCTTCGACAACAGTTAGTATTTTAGCCGGTCCTTCTTTTACTTGGTTGGATAAAGCAATGGGCATCGGTTTATCATATTTTTCATTTGATAAAGTTTTATCTAACGTACCGAATATCCCAAATGGGCTATTTCGCTTTATATCTCCAATTACTTCATGATCGGAAGAAAATCGTGCTAACTTCTCACCAGGCTTCCCATCACTTCCTTTTTCTATTGAAGTAACTGTGGATTTTAAAATTTGTCCATCATCAACAACAATTGCTTTTTTCGTATCCATATCTGAAATCACGTGACCAAGTGCACCATATTTTTTTGTCTTTGGATCAATAAAGGTCATTGTACCAATTCCTGCAGCTGAGTCTCGAATATATAACCCAAGCTTATAGCTTTGTTCTGATTGATCTTTTTCAGGATTTAATGAGGTTTTTATAATTTCCTGCTCGCGCTGGATAGTAATTTTTAATGATTTCCCCTCTTCTCCAGCCTTCTTCACCATAGGTGCCACATCTGACATTGTTTCTATTTTTTCATCATTTATTTCAGTTATAATATCTCCTACTTTGATTCCAGCCCTTTCTCCAGGTGAAACTTTACCAGATTTTGTTTCTACAAGATGATGACCGACTACTAAAACCCCTAAAGTATTTAATTTTACTCCTATTGAATGTCCACCCGGAATCACCTTAAAATCTTTAATGACATTAATGTCAACTTTTTTAATAGGTATTCCCGCAAATTCAAAGAAGATTTCATCTTCTCCTGTAGTATTCCCTTTAACAGTTAATGACTTCTTTTCCGAAAAAACGTTTACACTTTCACCATCATGCCTAACTTTAGCGGAAACTTTTGCTGTTTTAGGAAAACTTAGCTGATCACCTTCAAACAATGTTACATGGGTTGGAATGCTTAAATAATCTTGGAATGGTATAGAAAAACTAAATATACAAAGTGAAACAAGGAGAAATCCACCTAATATTTTTCTAAGAAGTTCAAATTTCAAAACCTTTCACTCTCCTCGCTTCTAATCCACACAAAATGGTTCTTGGAAATAGCCTTTTCTTTTTTAATTGGCTACAATTTTAATTTAGCCTTGATAGGGCGGAAATATAACAAGGGAAAAAGAAAAAAGCTAACCATTCATGGATAGCTTTTCAAGTTGCCTTCTTTGCATAAGCCAATTGTAATAATTCTTCTGCATGTTCCTTTGTTTTATCCGTAATTTCAACTCCAGAAATCATACGGCCTACTTCCTTTATCTTTTCATTATGTTCGAGGGTTCTAACCAATGTTCTTGTACGTCCGTCAACCGTTTCCTTCATAATAAATAAATGAGTATCAGCCATGGCAGCTACTTGTGGAAGATGGGATATACATAATACTTGTGAGTGTTCGGATACTTGGTAAATCTTCTCAGCTATAGCTTGAGCAACCCTACCGCTAACACCCGTGTCGACTTCATCAAAAATAATAGAAGTAATTCCTTGGTGTTTCGAAAAGATTGTTTTTAAGGCAAGCATCATTCTTGATAATTCCCCACCTGAAGCCACTTTATTTAAAGGTTTCAACGGTTCCCCTGGGTTTGTCGAAATATAAAATTCAATAATATCTAATCCATCCTTACGAAACGGTGGATTTGGGTTTCCTTTAAGTTCGCCAGCAGATTGAAGGAATCTAACTTCAAAGATAGTTTTATCCATGTATAAATGTTTTAATTCATCATGGATTGCCTTAGTTAATTGATCTGCCCATATCTTTCTAAGATCATGTAACTGCTTTGCTTCAAGAAATAAATCCTTCTGAACTTGGTAAAGTTTTTTTTGTAAATCCTCAATATGACTTTCTCTATTTATAATCGTTTCAATTTCTTCTTCGATGGTGGCACTGTATTCTAAAATATCTTCAACTGTCCCACCATATTTCCTTTTTAATTGATTGATTTCATTTAGACGACTTTCTATATCATTAAGCCTCTCCGGACTATACTCGAGACTATCATATTCGTTACGAATCGTTCGTGCTACATCCTCTAAGATATAAAAACAATTAGACACAGATTCTAAAATAGGACTAAAATCCTTCTCAATTTCAGCAGCAGCTTCTAATTGAGTCATCGCAAGGCCTACCCAATCAATTCCTTTTTGTTCCCCTTGGAGTGCTCCATAACTTGTTTTTAATGAATCAAACAGTTTTTCAAAATTTGAAAGCTTCCTTTTCTCCTCCATTAATTCCTCATCTTCATTTAATTGAAGATTAGCCCCTTGAATTTCACGAAGCTGAAATTGAATAAGATCGAGTCGATGCGCCATTTGTTGTTCATTTTCACTTAAACTTTTTAGTTTCGAAAGGGTTTGTTCATATTGTTTATATAGTATTCCATAATTATTTAGTGCTTGTTCAATTTCCTGACTTCCATATTGATCTAAGAGACGTAAGTGATTGGTTTCATTCATTAATTCCTGATGTTCATGTTGACCATGAATATCAATTAGAGTACTTCCAACTTCTCTTAAAATTGAAATAGTAACAAGCTTTCCATTTATTCTACATACACTTTTACCAGTACTTGATAGATCCCGATGAAGAATAATCATACCTTCTTCAATATCAATGCCAAATTCCCTTGCTCTCTCATAGCAGGGATGTGTTGGGTCATCTAAGATAAAAAGTCCCTCTATTTCAGCTTTTTTTTCTCCATGTCTTACAAATTCCGAAGACCCTCTACCACCAACTAATAAATGAACTGCATCGATGATGATTGATTTACCTGCACCAGTTTCACCAGTTAAAACAGTTAATCCTTTTTCAATTGATAAAAATAGTTCATCAATGATGGCAAAATTTTTTATGGATAATTCCTGTAACACTGAAAACTTCACCTCATTTTTCATCAAGCTTTTTGCCCAAACTCTGCTTTTATTATCTTTTTTATTTACTAATTAGCAACAGGATTTGCCATGCTAGCGTAGTATTATTAGAGCATGTCTAATATTTTTTCTGAAATCAGCTTAGATTTCTCCTCATCTCTACAAATAATTAAACATGTATCATCACCACATAGTGTACCAATGATTTCATCCCAATCAAGAATATCAATCAATGCACCAAGTGCATGTGCATTTCCTGGTAATGTTTTCAAAACGATCAGATGGCCCGCAGAATCTATACTTATAAATGCATCCATTAAGGTTCTTTTTAATTTTTGCATTGGATTAAAACGTTGATCTGCAGGTAGGCTATATTTGTATCTTCCATCCATTAACGGAACTTTCACTAAATGCAATTCTTTAATATCTCGTGATATTGTAGCCTGCGTGACATTAAACCCGCCATTTCTTAAATGTTCAACTAATTCATCTTGCGTTTCTATATCAAAATTAGCAATAATTTCTCGGATTTTTATCAATCGTTGTCCCTTATTCATACTCATCCACCTTTATTCAAAATACATTAAAACAACTTTTACATATTAAACTTTTTACTTCCATGTTAGCCTATTTTAGTTTAAATGTACACTTAAACAGCGTAATAAACATGGTTACTCCATAAAATTGTGAACTAGGAATTAGAAAAGAACAGATCCTTATTGATCTGTTCTTCCTGATAATTCACTGTGTGCTTTTTCAACTACTTCTTTAATAGAGAACGTAAGATTGCAAGTACCTTCCGTATCGATATTCTGCCCAGACCATTGTAAGTGAATTAAAAATTCAATATTCCCTTCTCCACCTGTAATCGGTGAAAATGAAAGGTTCTCTACATTATAGCCCTCTTGAATAGAGAGCTTTATAATCTTTTCTATTACTGCTTCATGAACTTTTTTATCTCTTACAATTCCCTTTTTGCCCACTTGCTCTCTTCCTGCTTCAAATTGTGGTTTAATTAAAGCAATTACATCACTTGACGGCACTAATAAGGTTTTTAATACTGGAAGAATTAATGATAAGGAAATAAATGAGACATCAATAGTTGCCAAATCCGGCATTTCCCTAATTAAATCTTGAGGGGTTACATAACGAAAATTTGTTCTCTCCATTACAACAACCCGATCATCATTTCTTAATTTCCATGCTAATTGATTGTATCCCACATCAAGTGCATAGGACATTTTGGCACCATTTTGAAGTGCACAATCTGTAAATCCACCCGTAGAAGAACCAATATCAATTAAAATCTTATCCTTGGCAGTCACATTAAAAACATTTAATGCTTTTTCTAATTTTAATCCACCCCTACTTACGTAAGGAATGACATTTCCTTTAACAGTTAATGGAATATCTTCTGCTACCTTTTCACCAGGTTTATCTAACCGTGATTCATTTGAATAGACAATACCCGCCATAATTGCACGCTTAGCTTTTTCCCTTGTGTCAATGAGACCTCTTTCCACGAGAAGCACATCTAGACGTTGTTTTTTACTTTTCATTTTTCATGCCCTTTTTTGTATTTTCGGTGCAATAGCTTGTACCTTTTTACAACTTCTTCTGTTGTCATACCAATTTCCTGTAATAATTGATTTACACTACCATGCTCAATGAACTGATCAGGAATCCCCATTCGATCGATTGTATTAGTAAATCCATGATCATGAGCATATTCAATAACCGCACTTCCAAATCCGCCTTGAAGTACAGCTTCTTCGATTGTTAATATCGGTAAGTTTAATGAAAATAAATCATGTAACATATTTTCATCCATCGGTTTAATAAAGCGTGCATTAATCACTTTAACAGATAATCCTTGTTTTTGCAGAAGATTGGCAGCTTCAAGAGCCATTGGAATAGTCGTCCCAAATGTAAGAATTGCTGCATCTTTTCCTTCACGAAGAATTTCCCATGTACCAATAGGAATTGTTCGAAGTTCCCTATCCATCGGTACACCATAACCATTCCCACGTGGGAATCTCATAGCAATAGGACCATCATCATATTGAATGGCTGTATTAACCATATGTTGGCCTTCATTTTCGTCTTTCGGCATCATTAAAACGAGATTTGGAATATGTCTTAAAAACGCAATATCGAAAACCCCTTGATGTGTTTCCCCATCAGCACCAACTAAACCCGCTCGATCAATCCCGATGAAAACGTTTAGGTTTTGTCGACAAATATCATGAACCACTTGATCATAGGCTCTTTGTAAAAATGTTGAATAAATTGCCAAAAACGGTTTCATTTTTTGTGTCGCTAAACCAGCTGCTAAAGTAGCTGCATGTTGCTCTGCAATTCCTACATCATACATTCTATCTGGCAATTCTTCCGCAAATTTCTCAAGCTTAGATCCGACAGGCATCGCTGGAGTAATCGCAACGATCCGATCATCCTTCTTAGCTAAACGTAGAACTGTATCACTAACTAATTTGCTCCATGCTGGTGGTGCTCCGACTGGCTTAATTAAATCACCGGTTTCAATTTTATATTGTCCGGTACCATGCCAGGTACCTATCGTATCATTTTCAGCAGGTTCATATCCCTTACCTTTTTTAGTAATGACATGTAGTAAAATTGGTCCCTTTGTCTTTTTAGCGTATTGAAATTGCTCAAATAAAGCATCAAAATTATGACCATCAACAGGACCTAAATAAGTAAATCCTAATTCCTCGAAAAAGATTCCAGAAACAAGAAAATATTTCATGCTGTCCTTTAATCTTTCAGCAGTTGCTGCTAATTTCCCTCCAACCGCTGGAATTTTCTTCAATAAATTTTCCAGTTCATCTTTCGCCCATTGATATTTATTGGCAGTGCGTAAACGGCCCAAAATATTGTGTAAGGCCCCAACATTTGGTGCAATAGACATTTCGTTATCATTCAATATCACAATAAGGTCCTTTTTTTCATGACCAATATGATTTAATGCTTCTAATGCCATACCACCTGTTAATGCACCGTCTCCTATAATTGGAACAATATAGGACTTTTCTTTTTTAATATCGCGTGCAATCGCCATTCCCATTGCAGCAGATAGTGATGTTGAAGAATGACCCGTTTCCCACACGTCATGTTCACTTTCACACATTTTCGGGAATCCAGATAATCCTTTATATTGCCTTAATGTAGTAAACTGATCAGCACGTCCTGTAAGGATTTTGTGAACATATGATTGATGTCCAACATCCCATAAAAATTTATCCTTCGGACTATCAAAACATTTGTGTAATGCGATTGTTAATTCAACAACCCCTAAATTAGGACCAATATGTCCTCCTGTCTTTGACAGATTTTCTATCAAAAATGAACGAATCTCTTTACTTAATTCTTTTAATTGACTCGTATTCATTGTTTTCAGAAAGGAAGGGTCCTTTATTGATAATAGATCCAAAACGGATCACTCACTTTCATTTAAATAGATTTTACTTTAATCATTATCAGTTTTAATAAATAATATAACGTTGACCACTCATGCATGTTTTTTCAGTGCCAGATGAGTACCTTAAAAATTGCCGCTACTCTTTTATAACGGCAAACTAATATCCATGTATTTTTATGTTTTTTTGTATTATAACATATTTTCTTCTTTAACTCATTTATGAATCCCTTACTTCAATAAGGCTAGCCATTTCTTCGAGTAAATTTGAATGTAAATTAAGTGTTTTTATACATTCTTTTGCTTTTTCTGTATGATAATGAAGTCGTTTTTTTGCACCATGTAATGATAATAAAGAAGGATAAGTACTCTTCACATTTTCGACATCACTTCCAACAGGTTTCCCTAATGTCTCTTCGTTTCCTTCAATATCTAAAATATCATCTCTTATTTGGAATGCTAAGCCGATATTTTCAGCATATTCTGCTAAAATGTCAATCTGCTCATTTGTTGCATCTGCAATAATGGCACCTGCTTTTACTGCATATAATAACAGTTTTCCCGTTTTATTTTTATGAATATATTCTAATTCATCAATGGTCAAGGATTTATTTTCCCCTAACATATCAGCTACCTGACCACCAACCATTCCTTCCGGACCAGCAGATATAGCTAATAGTTCCATCAGCTTCACCTTTTTATCATTAGATAGTTTGGGATCTTGAGCAATTACTTGAAAACTATATGTAAGTAATCCATCACCAGCTAATATTGAATAGGCTTCCCCGAAAACCTTATGGTTAGTTGGTTTCCCTCTGCGTAAATCATCATTATCCATCGCTGGTAGATCGTCATGGATAAGAGAATAGGTATGTATCATTTCTAGTGCACAGGCAACAGACATCCCTTCCATTTCGTTTTGACCGAATGAACGAATTGTGGCAAATACTAAGGACGGTCTTATTCTTTTTCCACCAGCTTGAAGAGAATAATCCATTGCTTCTTTAATGATCATTGGAGCGTTTAAGTTTGAAATATATGCGGAAAGTTGATTCTCTAATTCTTTATTCATTTTTGACATAAATGTTTTTAAATGCAAGCTTAATCCTCCTCTTTGATGATAAACTCCTCTTCACCATTATCTGTAATAATACTAGTTAGTTGCTCTTCTACTGTTTTTAATTTATCGTGACAAAGCTTGGAAAGTTCCATCCCTTTTTTATAGATCGTCAATGCTTCTTCTAAAGGGACATCCCCTTTTTCTAAACGTTGAACAATGACTTCTAATTGTTCCATTGCTTCTTCAAATGATAATGTTTCAGCCATCTTTTTCATTCCTTTCCAATTTCTTTCACTTCACAAATAATGTTTCCGTCAGCTACTTGTACTCGAATACGATCGTCTTCTTTTATTTGGTTCACACTTTTAATAATCTGTTGATTCTCTGTATAGGCAAGACTATATCCTCTATCCATGACTTTTAATGGGCTTAATGCTTCTAATGTCATAAGAACCTTTGAGAACTCCTGCTGTTTATCCTTTAAAGCAATCATTAATTGTTTTTGAAGTTCATTGTTTAATCTTTTGTATTTTTCCTTTTCATGTTCAACCTGTTTTTTCGGTTGATTCCTTAAAAATTGTTTTTGCAGTTGGGTAAAGTCAATGAAAAGAGATTGAATTTTTTGTTTCATCCCACGACTTAATTGGTTCGTTAATCGGTCCAAATGTTCCATTTTTTGTTCATATAAGCGCTGAGGGTTTTTAAATATATAAGAACGCTCTAAAAATTCCAGTCTTTTTCGTTCATGTCTAATCATCTCAGAAGTGCTTCGAATTAATCTCGATTTTCGATTCAACAGTTTTTCCATTAACTCCTCTATATGAGGGACAGCTAATTCTGCCGCACCAGTCGGTGTAGGTGCACGTAAATCTGCAACAAAGTCTGCAATGGTAAAATCCGTTTCATGTCCAACTGCTGAAATGATAGGAATATGTGAATGGGCAATAGCCCGTGCAACAATTTCTTCATTAAATGCCCATAACTCTTCAATTGAACCACCACCGCGTCCAACAATTAAGACATCTATTTTTTCCATTTGATTCATTTTTTCAATTGCGTCTGCAATGGATTTTGCAGCATTTTCACCCTGTACTAAGGCTGGGTGTAGAATCATTTTTCCGATAGGATATCTTCGCTTAATTGTAGAAATAATATCTCTAACAGCCGCTCCTGTCGGCGATGTAATAATTCCAATTGTATTGGGATATTGAGGTATTTTCCTTTTTCTTTCCAGAGCAAATAATCCTTCACTTTCTAACTTTGCCTTTAACTGTTCGTACGCTAAATACAACTCTCCTATTCCATCTGGCTGCATTTCCTTTACATAAATTTGATATTGACCACTGCCTTCATAAACAGTTATTTGACCTTGAATTAAAACATTCATCCCATTTTCAGGCTGGAATTTTAATACTTTATTAGCAGAAGAGAACATCACAGCTAGAATTCTAGCTTTATCATCTTTTAAAGTAAAATACATATGACCACTGGAATGCTGCTTAAAATTTGAAATTTCTCCTTTTACATGGATATTAGCTAAATACGGATCGACATCAAATTTTCTTTTAATATATTTGGTTAACGCTTGAACAGTTAAATACCGATTTGCTGTCAAATGTAACACCCTTTTTATATTTAATATTGAAAAGGAGACTGTATTGACTCCATAGTGCTTTTCTTCATTTTAATGGTAGGATTACGATATCTAAGCCCTACATTATGTAAAAACAAAAGCTGCTTCAAGGGAAGTCAGCTTTTGTTTTATTATACATCTTAATCATTAGGTTGACGATATTTTAATTATTTTTCAGTGGATTTCAGCTTATTTTGTTAGCTTTATTATTCATTTACTTTTGGGTCGTATCTTTTATTTTCGACAATACACCATTAATAAATTTACTTGATTGCTCATCACCGAATCGTTTAGACACTTCTAATGCTTCATTGATCGCTACGTTTGCTGGGATATCATCAACATACATTAATTCAAATACACCTAAACGTAAAATATTTAGATCCACCTTTGCTAACCGATTGATTGTCCACTTTTCAAGGTGTTGAGCAATCATTTCATCAATTTCATTTAAATGATTACTTGTCCCATGTACCAATTCATTTAAATATTCATCATTTTCTTCACCTTTGACTACATTTTTGATGGCCTCATCTGGGGAAGCTTCGTTGATATCTATTTGAAATAATGCTTGGAGAGCCTTCTCTCGTGCTGTTCTTCTTTTCATTTTCAATTAAAACTCCTTTTTCTCTAAATGAGGATGTCAACGCCTCAATATTGATTCATATTGTCCCTTATTATTTTACACTAAAAAGATAATAGCATAAAAAATACATTGAACGCACGATTTATTCTAATATCATTCATTTTTATTATAATTCATAAAAAAAGTAAAGCCAAGGGTGTGTACCCTTGGCTAGTGGTTTATATCATTTCTGGTTCGTAGTCATTTTCCTGCTTCTGTGTTTCAAATTGAATGCCAACAATATGAATATTAACTTCTTGTGCTTCTAAAGCTGTCATATTCAGTAGTGCTTGACGAATATTGTCTTGAATTTTCCCAGCAACTGTCGGTATTGAAACACCAAAATTCATCGTACAATAAACATCAACAAGTATTCCTTCTTCCGTTAGGTCTACCTTTACACCTTTACCATGGTTTTTTCTTCCGAGTTTTTCAGCAACACCGGATGCAAAATTTCCTCTCATTTGAGCTACGCCTTCCACTTCCGTTGCTGCAATACCTGCGATTACTTCAATAACCTCTGGAGCAATTTCAATTTTACCTAAACCGTCTTGACCTTGGTTCATTTCTAGCATTGTATTTGTTTCAACCATCAATCAAACACCTCCATCTATGATTATTTCATTATATCGTATTTTTCTAAAAACTTCGTATTGAAATCACCACTTACAAATGTTTCATGTTCTAACAATCGCATATGGAAAGGAATAGTTGTATGAATTCCTTCTACTGCAAATTCACTTAATGCACGTTTCATTCTAGCAATTGCTTCATCTCTTGTCGCTCCATAAGAAATAACCTTTGCAATCATAGAATCGTAATATGGTGGAATTGTATATCCAGGATATGCGGCAGAATCGACACGAACTCCTAGTCCACCCGGTGGTAAATACATATCAATTTTCCCTGCGGATGGCATGAAATTCTTGGCAGGATTTTCTGCATTGATTCTACATTCAATCGACCATCCCTTAAAAGTTACTTCCTCTTGTTTAATCGATAGTGGTTGACCAGATGCAACGAGTATTTGTTCTTTTACTAAATCTACACCTGTCACCATCTCTGTAACGGGATGTTCTACTTGTATTCTCGTATTCATTTCCATAAAATAAAAAATTTGATTATGATGATCAAAAATAAACTCAATCGTTCCTGCACCAGTATAATCAACTGCTTTTGCTGCTTTTACAGCTGCTTCACCCATTTTTTCACGTATTTCAGGGGTAAGTGCTGGTGATGGAGATTCTTCTAATAGTTTTTGTAAACGTCTTTGGATTGAACAGTCACGTTCACCTAAATGTATTACATTCCCATGTTGATCAGCCATAATTTGGATTTCAACATGTCTAAAATCTTCAATGTATTTCTCAATATACACACCAGGATTACCAAATGCTGTTGCAGCTTCTTGTTGTGTGATATTGATTCCTTTTACTAGTTCTTCTTCATTTTTCGCAACACGGATTCCTTTACCACCTCCACCAGCAGTAGCTTTAATGATTACAGGATATCCCATTGAATTAGCTAATTGGATTGCTTCTTCAATTTCATTAATAATTCCTTGAGAGCCTGGGACGATAGGTACACCTGCATCCTTCATTGTTTCTCTTGCAACGTCCTTTGTACCCATCTTAGAAATTGCTTCTGGACTAGGTCCGATAAAGATAATATTGCATTCTCGACATAGCTCTGCAAAGTCAGCATTTTCAGCTAAAAATCCATATCCAGGATGAATTGCATCACAACCTGTTAATTTAGCAATACTAATGATATTTGTTACATTTAAATAACTATCTTTTGATGCTTTTGGTCCAATACAATAAGCTTCGTCAGCTAACTGTACATGAAGGGCATCTTTATCAGCTTCGGAATAAACCGCTACAGCTTCAATACCTAAATCACGACATGCACGGATAATCCTGACAGCAATTTCACCGCGATTGGCAATTAATACTTTTTTTATCATGATGTTCGCTCCTTACTTAGTCTTCACCAAGAATAAAGGTTGTCCATATTCAACAAGCTGGCCATCTTTAACTAAGATTTCAACAATTTCTCCGTCAACTTCAGCTTCAATTTCATTAAATAATTTCATCGCTTCGACAATACAAACAACTGTATTACTCTGAACCGTTGATCCAACCTTCACATACACGTCAGCGTCTGGTGATGGGGATTGATAAAATGTCCCAACCATTGGAGAAACAATTTTATGCAAGTTCTCATCTTGTTTTTTAACAGGTTGTTCTACTATCTCTTGAACTGGCTCATTTTTCACTTGTGGCGCAGCTGGAGCAGGCGCTACTGGTTGCATCACTGGATTTTGGGCAATAGGAGCTTCAACAACCGTCACGTCTGAATTTTTCTTCATTTTAATTGAATATCCTTCACCTTCCAATTTAAACTCATTAATGCTTGATTGATCAATAAGCTTAATTAGTTCACGAACTTCTTGTATTTTCATAATAATAACACCTCTTCAGTTTTTTGGATAAACCATCAATATGTACATCATTAATAATTATTATCCTGCTATTACATATCTGCTGTCAAACTTCATTATGAATAGATAACTAACTCTAGCAGAATGATTTAAGACTTACTACTAATATCATACGATAAGACTTAGTAAAAATTCAATAACCTAATAGAACCAATCTAATTTTACGAATAATAAAAGGTGATCCAATTCACTCCGGATCACCCTAAACATGACTATTTACGGTTGAAAATCTACAGCTACTTTTTGCATGTTGCCCATTTCTTCCTGTACTAATCTTAAAATTTGATTGGCTGCTTTTGTATTATGTTCTTTTGCTTTAACTGTAATTTTCATTTCAGTCCCATCTGCTCTTACTAAAACATCTTCATAGCCTTTAGATTTTATTAATTGTTCTAAAACCTTTTCAGTTGTTGCTAGTTCATTTAATTTCTTCATTTCATCCTGTGCTTTACTTCTTTCTTCAGCTGATAAATCAGTTGACGCTAACGTTTTTGTTAAATCATCCTTTGCTTTGCTACGATCATCCTGACGATCTATACGAATTTGTTCGAACACTTCATCACTTTGTTCTGTCACAACATTCATGTTTTGTTCTTTCTTAGTAGTTTCTTTTTCCTTCGTTGCATCCTTTCCATCTTTCTGCTCGACCGCGGCCATATCTGATTGTTTTGGATCTGAAGTAACATAATAGACGGAAAGTACGACGACTAAACTTAACATTGTTAATAACCATACAGTTTGTTTTTTCAATAACATGGATATATCCCCCTTAATTTTTTTTAGGTTGAACAGACACTTTATGTGTTGGAACATCTAAAGCCCTGGATACCGCTTCTATAATCATACTTTTTACTGATATATTTTTGGCTCCGTCTGCTACGACTAGAACCCCTCTAATTTCAGGTTTCTTTGTTTCAGTAATCAATGGTATTTCCTTGTCACCATCTCTAATGATGACAAGTTTTTCATCTTTGGAAAGATCCTCAATCTGCCGTTCTCCACCATTTTGGTCAGTTTCTGTTGTTGTTTGATTTTGAATCACGGTGTTTTTTTCGTAAACTTTACTTTCCGTTGCTGCAAGATTGACGATGACTCTAACCTTACCCACTCCGGACATTTGCTCTAAAACATCTTTAAGCTCTGTTTCATATTGCATTTCATAATCTTTCATCTTCTTATTTTGATCCTTATTCCCAGAACCAAATGTTTCTACATCCTTTTGATCGTCACTTGCACTATATACAGAAGTGGTCGAAGAGGATTCCTTATTCCCTGTTTTCCAGATGTCACTGATTAGCATTATTGCTATTCCACAGACTAGTAGAATAAGGAGGTATTGATATTTCTTATTTTTTTTATTAGAGTCATTCTCTTTGCTTTGAAATAATTTTTCTTTTAACCAATCAATAGGACCTTTATTATTGTTCATTCAGATTGCGAACCCTCCCTTCATAGTGAAGTTCAATCTGGTCTTTTGTTACATTCCATTGATCTGCTAAGGTTTCCTTAATGCTCTCCATCTCTTTTAAATGTTTGTCATTCTTGGGTTGATCTGCTTGAATCTCAATAGGTTCTATTGCAGCAATTGAATTTTCTTTGGCTTCTTCCAAATATACAATCACCTTATCTATAGGATTTTTACCATCATTTTTATGTCCACTTTCCTCGAGATTAATGTTTTGTATTTGCTTACCATATTGATTCATCAACTCCTCCTTGACATCATTTTTCATTTGGACAGCCACTTGTTCTAATGTATATTCATCTTGTACAGCTTGTATTTCTTTTTTTTTCGATTCTATTAAATTTTCTAGTTTTTTATTATCAACTGCTCTTTCAGAAGAAAAGGAGGTTAAGATTTGATCAAAGTCCTTTGAAAATACTTTGATAAGTGGGGTAATGATGATGGCAATTAACAAAAGACCTGTTACCATTTTTGTATATTTCTTCATATTAGAATTCGGTAGGAGCATGTCCACTATCATCGCTAATAAAATGAAAACTACAATATTCATGATCCATTCTGTAAGAAAACTCATGTAACCTCTTCCCCTTGCCTAACACAATTTTTCAATTTACCGCATCATCATCGTTATATTCCCAGCTACAATAATAATAGTGATACTTAAAAAAAACATGAGAGCAACAATTGCCAAAGCTGCAAATACATAAACCATATTTTTACTAATTGTATCTAAACATTTAATGACTGGACCGTTTCCAATTGGCTGAATAATTGCAGCGGTGAATTTGAACATAAACGCAAGTGCTAAAATTTTAATAGCCGGAAAAGCAGCAATGATTAGAACAATTGCTACCCCTGCAATTCCCAGGGTGTTTTTTAATAATACGGAGGCACTTATTACCGTATCGGCAGCATCAGTAAACATTCTCCCGATTACAGGAACAAAATTACCTGTAACAAATTTTGCAGTTCGAATTGTTATTCCATCTGTTACAGCTGTAGCTGTTCCTTGTACAGAAATCACTCCTAAAAAGATCGTCATAAATATCCCTAATAAGCCAATACTTCCATTCCGTAATAGCTGTGCAAGCTGTGTTGCCTTATACTGATCAGATAAAGTACTAACAATACTAAGGATGGTTGATAATAGTAGTAAAGGTAATACAATATATTGAACGAGTACTCCACTAGTATTCATAAGAAATAATATAACTGGATGAAAAAAAGCTGCTGAAGTTATTCCACCTGAAGTTGAAATCAGTGCGAGCAGAAGAGGAATAATCGCTAGTATAAAATTAGTCATCATGCTTATAGCATTTTTTGCATATTCAATAGCTACATGAAAACTATTAAGTGCTAATATTGTAAGAACGATAAAAACGATTGCGTAAGCGACTTTACTAATAGTTCCCTGTTCAAATGCTTGGTGTAGGGATTGTAGAAACATACTAAAGATCGTTAAAATTATTAAGGAACCTAATAATTTTCCATTTGCAATGAGTTCGTGAAAAGTAAACTTAAGAATCCCCTTAAACCATTGGTTGAGGGAAAATTCTTTATCCCCTTTTATAAAATCAATTAAGCTACCTTTCTGACTATCCGGTAAATAACCTCCATATTCCTGGATGACGTTATCCCAATATTGCTTCAATTCATCAATACCTAAGTCATTCATTTGTTTTTCAACTAATTCTTCTTGCAGTGATGGATTTGTCTCGCTATTTGAGGCTGCATATATGTTGCTCTGTCCAAAAAGAGTAGTAAATAGGATGGCCATTATTATCAAGATCCATTGCCGCAAAACGTATTCACCTCACAAGCTTGTACTATCCATTGGGAACCAAATTAAGGACGGTTTCTATTAATACGGTTAAAATCGGAATAGCCATTGCTAATATTAGTATTTTGCCTGCTAGTTCAACTTTTGCTGCCATAGCTCCTTGTCCAGCATCCTTTGAAATATGTGAAGCGAATTCAGCTATATAGGCGATTCCAATAATTTTCAAAATTGTTTTTACATAAATTGTGTTCACATTCGCATTCGTTGCAATGGTTTCAACCATCCGAATAATGGCATATACTTGATCCACTAAATAAATGAATATTGCACATCCAACAAATAGCACTAATAAAAATGCAAAATTAGGTTTTTGCTCTTTTATAATTAAAGCGAGGAAAGTTGTGATTAAGGCAATCCCAACAATTTTTAAGATTTCAATCCTTATTCCCTCCCTAGCCTTGAAATAAAAATACTGATTTTATTTTTTGAAATAAATCATCGACAATGGAAGCCACTAGAAATAAAATGTATAAAAATCCAAAGAGAGTGACCCATTGAGCATATTCCTTTTTGCCTACTTGATCTAAAATAGTGTGCAGGAATGCGACGATAATACCAACACCAGCTATTTTAAAAATCACATCTACATCTATTCCCACATCTTTCCCTCCTGTCAACTACAAAAGCAAAATAACCACTAATAATCCCGATAAAAAGCCTAAGCTTTTCATCATTTTTTCATAGCGCTGCTGTTTGTCACGTGCATCTTCTTCCTCGCGTTCTAGATGTGTTAAAGTTAGGATAATTTGTTTTTGTTCAGTCATTCGATCATGTTTTCCTAAAGTTTCACCGAATTGGACAAGAATTTCATATTCACTTCTTTTTAATGAAGTCAATTTCCAAATCTCTTGTAAGCTCTCCTCCCAGGCACATTTAACTGTTGTTTCCATCGTTGTCAGCCGTAAAGAAAATTGTTCAAAACATGTTGCAATTGGCTTAGGCATTTGAGTAGATAGTCTCCTTGCTGCTTCATGAAGTGGAGTATGTCCATACATAATTTCAGCTTCTAATGATTGTAATGCTGTACGAAACATACGTAATTGCCTTGTTCTTTCACTTAAGCGCTTGGATAATTCGAACCCAGCCCATGTAGTAGAAAAAATAATAAAGATTGCTCCGATTACTCTAACCACTCGATACACCAACTTTATATATCCGTTCTTTACCATTTTCATCACAAATTTTATCAATTGTTCCTGGTCCTTTTCTTCTCGTCAATTCAATATAATTTTCAAAAACCCGGGAACGTAATATTTCAGTTAAGTTTGGTCGTTTTTTTATTTCTTCATATGATTTCCCATGTGTAGTCATAATCAATGTAATACCTGCATTTGCAGCTTCCATAATTGCTTCACTGTCTTTTTTACTTCCTATCTCATCCACAATCAAAACATCTGGACTCATCGAACGAATAAGCATCATCATACCTTCTGCTTTTGGACATGCATCAAGAATATCAACTCTTGGCCCAAATTCTAATTGTGGGATTCCATGAACACAACCTGCAATTTCAGATCGCTCATCCACTATTCCAACTTTTAAGGGGGGAATCTTTCTTTTCGTATCTCCGGTTGAGATAATTCTTGCAATATCGCGTAAGAGGGTGGTTTTTCCCGACTGTGGGGCACCAATAATCATCGTATGGCGCCAGCGATTCCGATAAAGCACAGGAATATAAGGATTTGCCACTCCAATTTTTTCCCTTGCGATCCGAAAATTAAAAGAAGCTAAATTTCTAATGGCTTTTACTAATCCATTCTCAAGAATTACCTTTCCAGCAAGACCGACACGATGCCCACCGGGAATCGTGATATAACCTTTTTTTAATTCTTCTTCCAATGTATAGAAAGAAAAATTCGCCAATTTATTTATGATCTGCTCAGCATCTTCTTCTGTAACGATATAGGGAATAAAATAGGGCTCACCTTTAGACATTATTTCTATTGGTCGATTAATTCGTATTCTTATTTCCTCCGTCCAATCTAAAACAGGAGTTGGTAATTCTTTTATTTTTACTGAGATATTCTTCGGCAAGAATGTTAGTATGTTTTCTATTTTCAACTCCTCCTTATTTTGAATAAAAATCCTATTATAAAAATATCGTTGTACATGCCTTCTGATATTAAATGTATTCGCAACAAATTAGAGTATGACTAATAATATAAAAAAAGAGGATGCCATAAGTGGTTAACACTTACGGCATTCTCTTTAAAAAATATCAAAATGGTAAAAGTAGTGTTTTCTACCGATCTGTTCTTCTCCTAGTAATCGTATATAACTGCAAAGGAGTCAAGTCATCGAACAAACTTCATTATAATAAAAATGGAAATTTACTTTATGAAGGAAAAAAATTGAGAGTTTCACTTTCGAAAACAAAAAAGCAGACTTTCTCTTCTTAATGGGAAGAGAAAGTCTGCCTGCGCTTTAGTTAGCGATTAAGCACGTGATACATATGAACCGTCAGTTGTATTGATAATTAATTTGTCGCCTTCATTTACAAAGAAAGGAACTTGCACGATTAATCCTGTTTCAACTGTAGCTGGTTTAGAACCACCTGAAGCCGTATCACCTTTAATACCAGGTTCTGTTTCAGTTACTGTAAGTTCAACTGTGTTAGGAAGCTCAATACCTAGTGTTTCACCTTGGTACATCATAATTTGTACTTCCATATTTTCTTTTAAGAACTTTAATTCATAATCGATCGCTGCAGCACTTAATTCAATTTGTTCATAGGATTCATTATCCATAAATACATGTTGATCCCCATTTGCATATAGATATTGCATTCTACGGTTATCAATTTGTGCTTTGCCTACTTTTTCTCCAGCACGAAATGTTTTTTCTTGAATTGCGCCAGTTCGAAGATTACGAAGCTTTGAACGAACAAAAGCAGCACCTTTACCAGGTTTTACGTGTTGGAAGTCCATGACTCTCCATATTCCTCCATCCACTTCTATTGTTAGACCAGTTCGAAAATCGTTAACAGAAATCATCTTGTTTTTTCCTCCTAATTGTTCAGCAACATAAAGATATTCTTTTATGTGCATCCAGTTACAAAATCATATTAAAGAATTATTAAGTCTTTTGTTGAATGAGTTAAAGTTTCATTCGAATTTTCCGTAATTAAAGTGTCATCTTCAATACGAACACCACCAACACCAGGTAAATAAATTCCTGGCTCTACAGTAACAACCATTCCTGGTTGAAGAGCAAGTTCTGATCTAAAGGAAAGTGCTGGACCTTCATGGACTTCAAGCCCTATTCCATGGCCAAGAGTATGACCAAAGTATTCACCGTAGCCTTTTTCAGCAATATAGTCTCTTGCTATGGCATCCGCTTCTATACCTGTCATACCTGGTTTAATTTTTTCCACAGCCAGCAATTGTGATTCAAGAACAATATCATAAATCTCTTTTAGTTTATCTGATGGATTTCCTACAGCAATTGTACGAGTAATATCTGATACATATCCTTTATGTAAGGCACCATAATCTAAAGTAACAAAGTCACCCTTTTCGATCACTTTATCAGAAGCTACTCCGTGAGGAAGAGCAGATCTTGTACCAGAAGCAACAATGGTATCAAAAGATGAAGAGGTAGCACCTGCTTTTCTCATAAAAAATTCAAGTTCATTGGATACTTCCAACTCTGTAACTCCAGGCTTAATATACTCTAATATATGTTTAAATGCAGCATCTGCAATGTCGGCTGCTTCCTTTAATATCTTAATCTCTGCATCCGTCTTAATCAAGCGTAAATTTTCAACTAAACCTGAAACTGGAACTAATTCCGCATTAAATGTTTTGTCATACAGCATATAAGCAGAATAATTCACATAATCTTGTTCAAATCCTAGTTTTTTTATTCCCAGTGCTTCGACTTGCTTCGCAATTTCATCATGAATTAACCCTTTATGTTGAATGACATCATAGCCTTCTGCTTGTTTTGTGGCTTGTTCTACATAACGAAAGTCCGTAATAAATTGAGCAGCATCACCTGAAATAAGTACAACACCTGCTGTTCCAGTAAAATTAGAAAGGTATCTGCGATTGTATGGACTCGTAATTAGTAATCCATCGATACCTGCTTTCGTGAATTGCTTTCGTAAATTCTCTAGTTTTTGCATAGTTACTCTCCCCTTAATATGTATTCAATCATTGCTTTTAATGCTAGTTCATAACCGTAAAGTCCGAACCCAACAATTTGCCCCACTGAAACCGGTGAAATGACTGATTCTCTTCTAAATGCTTCCCTTGTATGGACATTCGAAATATGTACTTCAATGACGGGTACATCGATTGCAGCTATAGCATCCCGAATGGCATAGCTATAATGAGTAAATGCACCTGGGTTAAAAATGATTCCATTATATTTTGTCATACTAGCCTCATGTAACTGATCAATTAAAACCCCTTCGTGATTTGATTGAAAAAAATCAACCTTTACATTATACTCTTCTTCTAGTTTAGCAAAGCGTTTCTGTAACTCTTCTAGGCTGTTTTTGCCATAAATATTTGGTTCTCTTTGACCTAATAAATTTAGATTAGGGCCGTTTAATAATAAGATTTTCATCATTCAAAACACCTTTTAAAAAATTTGAAACATTCTTATGAATATTCTATTGAATATTTTATCATAACTTTTTTCGCTACGAATAGTGAAATCACTCATTCAATTTTCTTTCTCTAAAATATTTAAATTCATTATGTTCATATGAAATTGAATATCCGACAAACAATCCGTATAATGCATAAATACAAGCAGAAGTAATCAGGGTATTATGATCATTTTTGAAAAATGGTTTCATACTAGGAAAAATGGGATTAAGAATAAAAAAAACGACGAGATAAAGGATCAAACCATATACAATCCCTACCCACATAGATTTAAATTTTTTTAAAACAAGATAATAAACTAAAGCAACACCAATGGATATAATGCCATACATGATAATCGTTATAATGATCCCAATCCAGCTACCTCTCCAATTTCCTACTGTAAAAGGTTCTAATAGAATATTCGGTTCTATCTTTGTAAAGTTAAAATAATAACATAAATAAGCCAATAAGCTCCAAAGAATCCCACCAATAAATCCAGTGACTAATGCCATTGAAATAAATGAGACACGATGGTTTGAATGTTTTTCTTCCATATGTGACATATGAACACCTCCGAATATAATACTTACCCTTAGAATATCCACCGTTAATTAAACTAGTCGTAATTTTATTTTTTTAGTAAAATAAAGTTAATATGTTTGCTATTTCTGATTAGTTCAATAAGTTAGAAACTCATTCATAGAAAATTAGTCGAGACAAATAGCGAGGAAATGGTTGGTGAATAATTAGTGGAAAGTCAAAATAGACCTGCTTATGGTGGTCAGGCAGTTGTTGAAGGTGTAATGTTTGGCGGAAAGCACCACACTGTTACAGCAATTAGAAGAAAAGATCGTTCAATTGATTATTTTTATTTACCTAGAAAGTCAAATTCAGTATTACAGAAATTAAAAAAAGTCCCTTTTTTAAGAGGGATTATCGCTTTAATCGAGGCAAGTGCAAACGGGTCGCAACATTTAAATTTCTCCAGTGAACGTTATGATGTAGACCCTGAGAAAGATGAAGAAATTTCTGAAGAGAAAGTTTCGAAAACTACTATGATATTAGGAGTCGCTACACTCGGAGTTCTTTCCTTTATTTTTGGAAAATTTGTTTTCACTCTTGTGCCAGCCATTTTAGCATCATTTATGAAATCGATTTTTCCTAGTGATGTTGCACAAGTACTAATTGAAGGGTTAATAAAGCTTCTTCTATTATTAATTTATATTTATTTTGTCTCATTGACACCAATGATTAAACGAGTATTTCAATATCACGGTGCAGAACATAAAGTAATCAATGCCTATGAAAATCATTTAGAGCTGACAGTTGAAAATGTTCAATCCCAATCAAGACTTCATTATCGATGTGGAAGTAGTTTTATATTATTTACCGTTATCGTAGGAGTTTTTGTTTATATGCTCGTACCGACAGATCCACTATGGTTGCGACTAGTTGATCGTATCGCACTGTTACCGATTGTTCTTGGAATATCATTTGAAGTACTTCAATTGACAAATAAACTAAGAGATATTCCTGTATTACGTTATTTGGGTTACCCTGGACTTTGGCTTCAACTACTTACGACTAAAGAGCCTGCTGATGACCAAGTAGAAGTAGCTATTGCTTCGTTTAATGAATTGCTAAAATTCGAGGAAGAAAAAGTACCTATGAAAGTTGATATGCCGAACTTAGAAATGTAATAAATATCAATACTCTTTACCTATCAATGATAATATTTCTTATTCAATTGACACTTTCTAAGTTTACCGAAACAGATAATGTGAAAAATTGGTATAAAAGGATGAAATTGCGGACAAAATGCATAGGAAAAGTGCAAAGCGTCTCGGTCAGTCTTCAATAACGGATGATTAAAAGGCTAGGCGCTGAAGCTAGATCTGATGTTTCTATTGGAGGTGTCTTTTCTGATGGTAAGAAATTGGCTTATTGGTTTAGTTTGTCTATTGGCTATTATCGGGCTTGGATCATCATTAATACAACAGCCAGGGGCATTATTAAAGCAAGTATTAATTGCAGCTATTCTTATTTGCGCCTGCTATTTTATTTATCGGATTTGGTCTAGTAAGCGACCGAATGCAAAGGATAAAAGAGAGTTTTTAAAAGCAGCACGAAGATCTAAAAAACGACTTAAAAATCGTCATGCAACTACAAGTACTCACTCACAGGCTCTTAAGAAGCCAATCCGTAAGAAATCTCAAGCTAATTTAACAGTAATAGAAGGAAAAAAGGGAAAAAAGAAAAATCGCGCCATTTATTAAGCAATGAGCTAGCGACGTTGGAAATGAAGTAATAGCTTCAGTATAGTCAGCTAGTTATTCTTTCATTAATATGACCATGTTTTTAAAAATTTTAATGTTTTTGAACGCCCTAGCTCAATAAGGGCGTCTTTTTTTTCCTTTGTAAGTTGGAAATCAGTTGACATAAAATTTTCAGCAGAAATAAACACAATATCTTTTTCATGTTTTCTCGAAATATACCTAGCATCATGGGCTTCTTTCATTGTTTCAAATAGAGCTTCAAATAATTGAACACCATTTTTTATATTGTGTTTCGGTTGGTCCATTAATTTCGAACTAAGTGTCAAACCCAAGACTGGACGGACCTTCTGTGTATCTTTATTTACAAAAATCCACATTGGAAAATTACTTAAGACCCCCCCATCAACCAACACACTTATCCCCTCTAAACTGCGTAGCTTCACAGGTTCAAAAAAATACGGGATACTACAACTCATCCTGATAGCCCTGGCAACTGGAAAACTGTCAATCGGAACACCATATTGCACCAAATCATCCGGCAATACAAGCAACCTACCGTTGCTTAAATCTGAAGCAATCACTTTCAACGAATCCTTTGGCAGATCTGCAAATGTGTATACTCCTTTAGCAGCTAGTAGTTCGGTTAATAAATTTTCTAACACTTTACCTTTATATAAACCTAATCTCCAATAAAGTAATATCCATTTTGCAATTTGCTTCGGAATAGGCAGCCATGAATTACGTGAATCTAATAATTTTTTAAAATCCAGATGATCAAGTAAATCCTTCAGTTCTTGACTTGAGTAACCCGCTGCTACTAATCCTGCGATTATTGATCCTGCACTTGTTCCTGCAAGTCGTTTAAAGGTGAAACCTTTTGATTCAATTGCCTCATATGCCCCAATTAAAGCCAGACCCTTTATCCCACCTCCAGAAAACACTCCATCTATTTCCATGTTCTGCATCCCCTTTGGTGTCATTTCTCTTTTTATATTTGTAAGATGAAGAGGTTTAAATTAGAACATAAAAAAAGAGATGAGAGTAATTTCTCATGCTGCTTTTAAAAAAGATTAATTAAAAAATGTGATTTAAGCTTATTACTAACCTCTACAAATACACCATTAAAAAAAACATTTGAACTAATCGACTCATTCATTAAACAACTACGCTCCCTTTATTCATTCCAATCAAATTTTGGGGTGAGAGAAATTCCTTAACAAACATTAGATACAAGTACTCTTGTACAAAATATTACCTATTTTTTGAACTTGAAAGAATATCTTTGTATTTTAACATGATGAAAACTTATAAAGGAGGCAAAAAATTAGTGTGGTAGTACTGTAGGTAGTGTGACATAATTGTTCCATATAAGGTAAACTTATATACTATTAATTTTAATAAAGGATGATTTTATGAAAAATACAGTATCGGTTAATCTTAAAACAAATAGGAGGGGGACTATACTTTAACCCTCCTAAAAACAAGGAGGAAAATATGACTCGGAGTGAAGTTATTAATATCTGTGATGAATTTTTGCTTTCAACCATTTCAAAATTATATGGATTGGAAGAATATCGAATTGGACTGATTTCCCCACACGAGGGAGGGCGAAATATAGTTTATATTTGTGAAAGAGAAGGATCAAAATCAAAAATACTTAGGATTTCTTACTTAAACGACAGGCACCTAGAGGATTATCTTAGTGAATTAGAATATATAAAATACCTATTTAATCATGGAGGCAGTGTTTCAAATGTAATCAGTTCTTTAAACGGAAATATTCTAGAGGAAATTTCCTATAACGACCAAATGTTTTTCGTTAGCTTATTTGAAAAAGCTAAAGGAAAAATGCTTGTTGAAAACAATTATATATATCGAGAGGGCACAGAAATAACTGAATATTATTATAATTGCGGAAAAACTCTTGGGAAACTACATCAATTATCAAAAAATTATACTCCTATTCATAGTAGATATAATTTCTTTGACAAATTTAATGAACACTACATCGATGAATTGATACCCGATACCCTCACTTTACTCAAAACAAAACTGAAAGAGCTAATTAAAACACTGAAGAACCTCAGCAGAAATAGAGATAATTTCGGTATGATTCATTTTGATTACAATGACGGAAATTATTCGATAGACTTTGATAATGGGCAAATTACGGTGTATGATTTTGATAATTCTTGCTTTAGCTTTTATATGTTTGACCTTGCTTCGCTCTGGATAAATGGGGTTGGATGGATTCAATTCGAGCCTGATCCTATAAAACGGAGAAAGTTTATGGATGATTACTTTAATATAGCTCTTGACGGATATAGGTCCGAAACCGAAATTGCTGATCATATGCTAAATAAATTACCATTATTTATTAACACAGCTATTATGGAAAATATCGTAGACACGTTTGAGGTAATGAAAAATAATGAAAACGATCCAATGTGTGACGAGGCGTTTATGTATCTTGTAAAATGCTTAGAGGACGACATTCCTTACATGGGATTTTTCAGTGATATATATTCTTGTGATGCCCCATTTGAATTGGAAGAAGGGAACGTATAGATATTGTTTTTAACGTTGATCCAAGCACCAATTTAATATTTACTATGAAATTCCATTAAGTAAGCATTCAAGCGAGCTAAACACACATTCCTATAGCTCGCTTGAAAACATAATGAATTTCTAACCAATATGTGACAAAAACATTGTTTTCAATCAGTTTAATTGACTTAAAATGAGTTTACTTTTTCTTCTCATTGCTTTTAACCTCTTATTCAGCTAACCAGCTCCGTTACTTTAAGTAAATTGAATCACAATCTTTTGTCTGATTTTGCTTAATAACACAAGCCCTAGAGAAATGATTTTTAAGGCAATAGCTTCGTGACTTTTATTTCAAAGCTACATTTCATCTCTTTCAACTTACTTATAATCCACATTTTAATTGTGCATTACAATTATCACATGTATTACAACCACCGATTTCCTTGACTGTTCCTTTACGACATACCGGACATGTATTGCCAATTTCAGAACCAATCGTTACACTTGTTGATCTTAAGTCTTGAATTGTATCTACCAGCACAACGTTTTGTTTATCATTGGAGCGATCCAATGTCATTCCATCATCTACTTGATTTTCTTCAGCTTTTAATGTTAATACTTGGGAGTCTCTGCTTCCATCTACATATACCGTTCCACCTTTGGCTCCACCTTTATATAGACGCTCATACACCTTCTGAACCTGGTCAACGGCATAGCCACGCGGTGCATTAACCGTTTTTGAGATTGAACTATCAATCCATCTCTGAATGATGCATTGTACATCAGCATGTGCTTCTGGGGCTAACTCCATCGCAGTAACAAACCATTCAGGTAATTGCTCAGGGTTTACATCTGAATTTTTTGTTAAATATTCTTGAACAATTTCTGCTTTTACTTCAATAAATTTTCCAAGACGTCCACTCCGATAATACGTAAATGAGAAATAAGGTTCAAGGCCAGTTGAACAACCAATCATAGTACCAGTAGATCCAGTAGGTGCGACAGTTAATAAATGGGAATTCCTAATTCCATGTTTTAAGATCGATTGTCGAATATCTTCAGGCATTTTCTTCATGAATCCTGTATGAATAAATGCTTCACGTAATTGATTCGTTTCTTCAGTAGTTTCTCCTTGTAAAAATGGGAAACTACCTTTTTCCTTTGCTAGCTCAATTGATGCACGGTAAGCAGTCGTTGCAATCGTCTCCATTACTTGATCTACTAGTTGATTCCCTGCTTCTGAACCATATTCCTTTTCACAATAGATCAATAAGTCTGCTAAGCCCATAACACCAAGTCCTACACGACGTTCACCTAATGCTTGTTTTTTATTTTGTTCAAGAAAATAAGGTGTTGCATTAATCACGTTGTCTTGAAGGCGTACACCTATTTCAACGGTACGCTTTAATTTATCAAAATTAACTGTCTTTGTTTCTTTGTTCGCCATCTCAGCTAAGTTGACAGCTGCTAAATTACAGACAGAATAGGGAGCAAGTGGCTGCTCACCACATGGATTTGTCGCTACTACTTTTTGTCCATAACTTTTGGCATTTGTCATGTCATTCGCATTATCGATAAAGAAGATCCCTGGTTCAGCTGAGTAAGTAGCACATATATTGATTAAGTTCCAAAGTTCCTCTGCTTTAATTTTGCGATAGGTTCTCACTTTATGACCAAGCTTTTCCCATTCGCGAACATCGCCGATTTCTTGCCATTTCGTATTGTAGAGTTCCATTTCTTCGGCACTATAATTTTCAACATCCGGGAAGCGTAAAGCATAATCCTCATTATTTTCAACTGCATCCATAAAGTCTTTCGTTAAGCAAACGGATATATTCGCACCAGTTAAAAATTCCGGATTATGGACCGTGTATGTTCCGCCTTCACGTAATTTATCTTCCGCTTCTTTAATGATGCTTTCGCTAAAACCACCTAATCCAGGGATTGTCTTATAATTAATAATCCCTTGATACATCGCCTTTTCTTGCTCTGTTAAAGGGGTGAATTTCAGCTTGTCCTTCGCATGTTTTTTAATCGATTCATCCTTTGTGTTTTCTATTAAAAATCGTAGGATTCTCGGGTTCTGCATCTTTGAAATGATAAACTCAACAATATCAGGATGCCATGAGGACAACATAATCATTTGAGCGCCTCTTCTTGATCCACCTTGTTCTACAAGATGAGTGAGCTTAGCAATATCATCAAGCCATGAAACTGAACCTGAGGATTTACCATTGACCCCTTTTGCTAATGTGTTTCTTGGGCGTAAAGTCGATCCGTTTGTTCCCACACCGCCACCACGACTCATAATCTCCATAACTTGCTTACGGTGTTCAGATATACCTTCTCGAGAATCAGGAACAAAAGGCATAACATAACAATTAAAATAAGTAACTTCAGTATCTGCCCCTGCACCATACAAAACCCGTCCAGCAGGTACAAAATTTAAGTTTACTAGCTCTTGATAAAACTTTTCAAACCACTCTTGACGTTTTTCTTCTGTTTTTTCTACTGAAGCTAAGCCTGTTGCGTTCCTTTTAGCAATTTGCTCATAAAACACTTCTAATGGTTTTTCGATAATATCTAATGGTCTTGTTATTAATCCAGATTCCATTTCTTTCGGATCATCTAAAGCACTGCGATATTCTTCGTCCACTTGTACATCAGCAGTTTTCTGTTCCCAATTAATATGTTTGATAAACCCTAAACCACGTGCAGGAAATTTTGGATCTTCTTTAATCGTCAGGACAACGAAGTCTCCCTCTGCTAATGTGATCTTTTCCGTATCTTTAAATGAATAACGATCAATCATTACTAAACGTGAAACACCTTTATGGGTAATGCGCATATCAGGGGTCACTGGATGTACTTGAGGAAACAATTTAATCGCTTTATTTAATTTTTCCTCGTTAATTTTCAATTCACTTGTTAACGCAACAGACATATAGACAACTCCCTCTATCTTTCTATCATTTTACTCCTACAAGTTTTTATTCTCGTTGTTTTCTCCTTAATAAAGTTACCATAACCAACCATTGAAAATCAACAACAAAATACAATATATAGTATCTGAACCACTACCACAAATACTATATATTGCGCAAGTGTTTAACATTGTTCTTTTTTGTCAAATCATGAAACAAATAAAATAAGTAGAAAAAAGGAGAAAAAATGTGTTTTAGTATTAAAAAGGAACATTTTCAATCAATTTTACTGGTTGCATAATATTATCCCTGTACAAACCCCGATGATGTCTACTCTGAACACATAATAAATGAAAATAAAAAATTTTTATATGAAAAAGTTTTGATTCCAAGTCTATTGATGAATATAATAGAAGATAGTGTTACCTCGTAGAAAGGAGAAAGACTAGTGGGAAGTTTATATTTTCTTATTATTGTAATCATAGCCTTAGTTGCATACACTCTTTTTAATTATTTTTCCCAAAAGAAAGCGGTAAAAACTTTAAGTGAAGAAGAGTTCAAAGCAGGTTATAGGAAAGCGCAATTAATTGATGTACGGGAAGCAAATGAGTTTGATGGAGGACATATACTAGGTTCAAGAAATATCCCTCTTTCCCAATTAAAAATGAGAATGAAAGAAATCCGTCCAGATAAGCCTGTTTATTTATATTGCCAAAGCGGAATGCGTAGTGGACGAGCTGCCCAAATGCTTTATAAAAAAGGCTATCGTGAGCTCTATCAATTACAAGGCGGATTTAAAAAATGGACTGGAAAAATAAAATCTAAATAACTTATAAGTAAAAAGACCTCTTCATTAAAAAAGAGGTCTTTTATTTTGGCTATTTTCGTATAGTTTGTTACTTTTGTAAAAACCCAACTACAGGCAGCAAAGTTATAGAAAAAAGCCTTTATTTTATATTATTTTACATATCTTAAAACTGGTTTACGGGCAGCTAAGGTTTCATCTAAACGTTTTACGACTGTAGTATGTGGAGCTTCTTGCACAATCTCAGGATTTTCTTCTGTTTCTTTCGCAATCTGAATCATTGCATCAATAAAAGCATCCAAGGTTTCCTTCGATTCTGTCTCTGTAGGCTCAATCATCATACATTCCTCAACATTTAATGGGAAGTAAATAGTTGGTGGATGGTAACCAAAATCTAAAAGACGCTTGGCAATATCTAATGTACGTACCCCCAATTTCTTTTGGCGCTTCCCACTAAGAACAAATTCATGCTTACAGTGACGATCATACGGAAGATCATAGTATTCTGCTAATCTTCTCATCATATAATTGGCATTGATTACTGCATTTTCTGTTACTGCTTTTAGTCCATCAGGTCCCATTGTTCGAATATATGTATATGCTCGAACATTAATGCCAAAATTTCCATAGTATGGCTTTACACGACCGATTGATTGTGGACGATTATATTCAAATGTATATCGATCGCCTTCCTTAACCAATACTGGTTTAGGTAGGAATGGAATTAAATCCTTTTTCACACCTACCGGACCTGAACCTGGTCCACCACCACCATGTGGTCCAGTGAAGGTTTTATGCAAATTTAAATGAACAACATCAAATCCCATGTCGCCAGGACGTGCTTTCGAAAGGACAGCATTTAAATTTGCCCCATCATAGTATAATTTTCCACCAGCACCATGAACAATTTCAGCCATCTCTAAAATATTTTCCTCAAATAACCCAAGAGTATTTGGGTTGGTTAACATTAATGCAGCTGTATCAGGACCAACTAATTTTCGTAAATCCTCTAAATCTACTAATCCATTCTCATTAGACTTTACAGTAATCGTTTCAAGACCTGCTACTGTAGCTGATGCCGGATTGGTTCCATGAGCAGAATCTGGTACAATCACTTTCGTTCGATTTACATCACCATTTGCTTCATGATAAGCACGGATCATCATTAATCCCGTCCATTCCCCGTGCGCTCCAGCTGCAGGCTGTAAAGTGACTTCATCCATACCAGTTATTTCAATAAGATGCTCTTGAAGATCATACATTAATTCTAATGCACCTTGAACTGTGTCTTCATCTTGGAGTGGATGAATATGAGCAAATCCTGGAAAACGAGCAACAGATTCATTTATTTTAGGGTTATATTTCATCGTACATGAACCGAGAGGATAGAATCCAGAATCTACACCATGATTTTTCTTTGATAAAGCAGTATAATGACGCATAATATCTAATTCAGATACTTCTGGTAGATTGGGCTCCTCATCACGAATATATTCAGCTGAAAAATATTCACTAATGTCAATATTAGGAACATCAAGTTCAGGAAGACTATAACCGATTCGGCCAGGTTTTGTGAGTTCAAAAATTAATGGTTGATCCACCTTATTCATGGCTATCCCTCAATTCTTTAATAAATTGATCAATTTCCTCTTTTGTACGTAACTCAGTAACAGCAATCAACATATGATTAACCATTTTCGGATAATCTTTGCTTAAGTCATACCCACCAATAATTCCTTTTGCAAGTAATTGTTTATTTACTTCTTTAACAGGCTTATTTAATTTCACGACAAACTCATTAAAGCTTGGTCCATCCAATACAAGTTCAAAACCATTTTGAGAAAATGCTTTTTTCGCATAACAGGCTTTTTGGATATTTTGAACCGCCATTTCTTTCACACCTTTTCTTCCAAGGGCTGTCATGGCTACTGAAGCTGCTAATGCGTTCAATGCTTGGTTAGAGCATATATTAGATGTTGCTTTATCTCGGCGAATATGCTGTTCACGGGCTTGAAGAGTTAATACATAGCCTCTTTTCCCATTTTCATCAACTGTTTCTCCAACTAATCGTCCTGGCACCTTTCTCATTAATTTATTAGTAACTGCAAAGTACCCACAATGTGGACCTCCAAAGCTTTGTGGAATGCCAAACACTTGCGCATCGCCGACGACAATATCTGCACCAAACTTTCCTGGAGGGGTAATAGCACCCAATGCTAGAGGGTTACTCGAAACAATAAATAAACCTTTGTGTTGATGGACTATAGGCTCGAATTCTTTTAATGGTTCAATTCTTCCAAAGAAGTTAGGGTATTGTAAAATCACTGCTGCTACATCTTCATTAATTTCTCTTTCTAATGCCTTTATATCTGTCACACCATTTTCATGTGGAATTTCAACCACATCAATATACTGACCTTTTGCATATGTTTTTAAGACTTCACGTGATTCCGGGTGAACAGTTTCAGAAATAAGGACTTTTTTTCTACGTGTTTGGCCACAGCTGAGCATTGCTGCTTCGGCTAACGCTGTTCCTCCATCATACATAGATGAATTTGCTACATCCATACCTGTTAATTCACATATCATGGTCTGAAATTCAAATATTGCTTGTAATTCACCTTGAGAAATTTCCGGTTGATATGGCGTATACGCCGTATAAAATTCAGATCTACTTATGACATGATCAACAATCGTTGGTATATAGTGATCATAAACACCAGCACCTAAAAATGAAATATTTTGCTTTACATCCATATTTTTTGCTGCCATTTGACTTAATTCTTTAAGTAAGGAGCTTTCAGATTTTGCTTCTTTTATGTTATATAATCCATTAAAACGGACTTTTTCTGGTATATCACTGAATAACTCATCAACAGAGTCAACCCCTATTGTTTGAAGCATTTCTTTCTTATCCTGCTCTGTCATCGGTAGATAACGATGCTTTGTCATATATCTCTCTCCCATCCTATTTTTTAGGTCGTTTATAAAATGGTGTTTGTATTACTTTTGCTTTTAAACGTTTATTACGAATTTCAATATCGATCTCTTGATCTAGTTCTGTAAATTGAATATCAACAAGACCTAAACCAATATTTTTCTTCAATGTAGGGGACTGTGTTCCTGTTGTTACCCAGCCAATTTCTTCGGCTCCTGAGAAGATTTTATATCCATGACGTGGAATTCCACGATCAATCATTTCAATTCCTATGATTTTTCTAGTTAAACCTTTTTCCTTTTGTTCTTTTAATACGGACTTTCCAATAAAGTCAGCGTTCTTAGTCGTTTTCACAGCAAATCCAATCCCAGCTTCAAGGGGACTGATTTCCGCAGTTAATTCTTGACCATATAATGGCAAGGTTGCTTCAAAACGAAGAGTGTCCCTAGCTCCTAAGCCACAAGGAAGTAGCCCTTCTTCCTTTCCGGCAGCTAATAGTTCCTTCCATAATGAAATGGTATCCTCTGCACGACAATAAATTTCAAAGCCATCTTCACCCGTATACCCTGTACGAGAAACTAATGCTGTTATCCCTTTAATACTCACTTCAGGATTAAATTTAAAAAATTTAATATCGGCCAAATTCATGTCATTCACAATCGATTGTAGAATCGTTTCTGCAAGGGGACCTTGAATAGCAATTTGACCAATGCTTGAAGAAATATTTTCTAAAGCGACATCACCTTCCACATGTTCCTTTAGCCAGTTAAAATCTTTTTCAATATTGCTGGCATTCACTACAAGTAGGTAATGTTCATCTGAATACTTATAAACTAATAGATCATCAACAGTACCACCATTTGCATTGCACATGGCATTATACTGTGCACCATGAATGGCAATCTTTGAAATATCATTTGTCATGACTTTTTGTAAAAATGCTGTACTGTCTTTTCCTTTAACCGTTATTTCACCCATATGGGATACATCAAATAAACCAGCTTTCGTACGAACTGCTTCATGTTCTTCTTTAATACTTGAAAATTGTACTGGCAATTCCCATCCACCAAAATCAATTGTTTTGCCACCATATTCTTTATATACATCATATAATGGTGTTCTCTTTAATTCTGACATTGATGATCCCCCTATCAATATAATTAAATTTGGCATTCTTCCACTTTCAATTAATTTCAAAGATTTAGACATAAAAAAGGACAGAGAAAACCAATTTTTAAATTAGTCTCTGTCCTGGCACCTGAAAGTTTACCTTCACATTTGTTCCGATACGATTGCTTTGAAACATATGAAAAGGATTTCCCCTTTGGTGGCTCCTAAATAGAAAGCACTCTCCAGAGTTGCGTCATACAAGAGTCTTTTTGCCTGAGAGATTCATAATTATTTATTATTTGCTCCTTCGGCGTCGCACTTAAGCGATCTCTCCCCCTGTAATCATTCGCCTATATTTAATTGAAAAATGGATATACTACTAAAATAAGCTTTTTATTCATTTTTAAATCCTTTTCAAGCTATATCCATCCTATCATTATTCATTATTTTCAGCAATCATTTTTCTAGCATTTTCGAACAAAAAATACACCTTTTACAAAAGAATTCTTGCAAGAAAAGGCATACATTTTATTTATAACACTAAAATACGAACATTTCTTTTATAAATTATTTTTTTATTCGTCTATTATTCATGTATATCTATATCGGACTGAATGATGAGGTGGTTTTATGTCAATAAAAATAAATTTTGATCACTCATGGAGTAAGGGTTTAGCAGATCGATTCGTAAAGGATGGTCCCTGGGGAAATTGGCAATTATATGATTTAGCAATCCAGATGGAAAAACAACAAATTATACCTGAGTTTGAAGGATTACAATGCACAAAACACTTAGCAAACTTAAAACCTTTGCCACACCAGCTAGAAGTTGCAAAACAAGTTGTTGAAAATATGAATGGCAAAGCCATTTTGGCAGATGAGGTTGGATTAGGAAAAACAATTGAAGCCGGATTAATTTTAAAAGAACTCATGATCCGGCGTCTTGTAAAAAAAGTGTTGATCCTTGTTCCCGCCTCTTTAGTCTCTCAATGGGCGTTTGAATTGAACACAAAATTCTATATTCCAGCAGTTGCTCAGAAAAAAAGCTATGTTTGGGATCAATGTGATTGCGTGATTTCTTCCATCGATACCGCAAAACGATCTCCACATCGGGAAAAAATTTACGAGCAAAGTTATGATTTAGTCATTATTGATGAGGCACATAAATTAAAAAATCATAAAACAAAAAACTATGAATTTGTGCAAAATCTCAAAAAAAAGTTCTGTCTTTTGCTAACAGCGACTCCAATCCAAAATCGTATTGATGAGATTTTTCATTTAGTATCACTTTTAAAACCTGGTCATCTTGGTAGTCAAACGAACTTTTTTGAAAAATATAAAAGTGGTGAAAGGTCGACAAAGGATGAAGAACGTTTAAAAGAACTAGTTAATAAAGTAATGATCCGCAATCGTAGAATAGATACAGGGATTGAGTGGACTAAACGTCATGTTAAAACTATTTTAATTGATTTTTCTAAAGAGGAAAGAGATTTATATGATTCCATCCAACTATTGAAAACTAATGATCAAGCATATGGCCCAGGCGGTTTTTCTATGATGACTTTACAACGCGAAGCATGCAGTAGCAGGGAATCTGTCTACTATACATTAAAAAACATGTTGAAAAAATACGAAAATCCATCGCCTCTTTTTACAGAACAGATTTCACTTTTATTTAAAAAAATTGAAGCCGTTAAACAAAATTCAAAAGCTGAGAAAACTTTAGAATTAATAAAAAATATAAATGATAAAGTCATTATTTTCACTGAATATCGAGCTACACAGCTTTATTTGCAATGGTTTTTAAAGCAACATGGAATTAGCTCTGTTCCGTTTCGCGGCGGATTTAAACGTGGGAAGAAGGACTGGATGAGAGAATTATTCCAAAAACATGCACAGGTTTTAATTGCAACCGAGGCTGGTGGGGAAGGAATTAACCTACAGTTCTGCCATCATATGATAAATTTTGATTTACCTTGGAATCCAATGAGATTAGAACAACGAATTGGACGTGTACATCGTCTAGGTCAACAAGAAGATGTTCATATTTATAATTTAGCTACGAAAAATACGGTCGAAGATCACATTCTTAAACTTCTTTATGAAAAAATAAATTTATTTGAACGTGTAATTGGAGAATTAGATGACATTTTAACAAGGTTGGAGTTTGGAAAATTAGAAAATCATTTGCAAGACATCTTTCAGAACTCACGAACTGAAGGAGAAATGAAAATTAAAATGGATAATTTAACAGAAATGATACAGTTTGCCGAAAGTATAAAAGAAAAAGAAGGAGGTAATTTCGGTGCAGCAGCAGGAAATTCATCAATATCTTAGTCAATATTTTGAAGCAAACGAGTGTGAGATTATTGAAAGTGAAGCTGGTTACTTAACCGTTCAGTTAACAAAGGAACTTGATAAAGAATTAATGAATCGTCCTTTTTACTGGCATTATTTAGAGAAAACAGGTGGAATCCCTAACCCAATGAAATTAACTCTGATTACTGATCAAGAAAAAGCTCCTGATCAAATCAAAGGCGAGGTCATTCATTTTGGTTCTCCTCGTCTTCATCAAATTTTTCAATCGACGAAGAATTTTGCAAAATATATTCGATTATATGAAATCTCTCAAACTATGCCCAAGCAACAAACACCTTTATATCCATGGCTAGGAATGAATATAAAAATTTCTTATCAATGTGATCGGAAACGTGATGTTTTCCGGTCATTTGGTTTAAACCTTATTAACGGTATACTCATCGAACAATTTCATGAAAAACTGACAAAGAAAGTGCTATCCCCTAAAATTCCAGATTTAAGTTTTACCTTAACACCAATTATTATGCCTACAAGTGGTGTAACTAGAATTGAAAATTTTTTAAGACAGGAAATTATGAAGGAAGATCATTCATGGGCAGAAGAAGCAAAACAGCGTTGGAATGAGGATTTATCTTTATTAGATCATTTTTATGAAGACATCGAAGAAAAACCGGAAGCTTATTTAACAGAAAAAGAAGCATTAAAACATCAATATGAACCTTTCATTACAATTGAAATTATCAATGGTGGACTGTTTTATTTGATGGATAATCATATATATGAAGAGAACTAACAAGTGAGGGAACACCTAAGCATCGCCATAGCACTCAAACAATTCACGACTTTAATCATTTCCATTGTGGATTAAATTGAAGTAATCAACAATCTTCATTGTAAGCCGTAGTGTAGAATCTTTATAATAAAGTCTGTTCGTATGAAGGACTTGCTGGTCTCAACCCATTATATTATTAGTTAAACATTCTCTAAATAGCAACAGGTTTGAGAAAAGTGCCTAATATACATATAAGATTATTTGTTGCGTCTGTAAAAGCCCTACTGCCGGCTTTTACACCTAATAATAGGACAGCATTCTTTCTAAGTTTTCAGCTCTTTTCTCAGTAGAATAAAGGATTTGGCTGTCTTCAACGTATTTTTAATTAGTTAAAAAATTCTCTGAATAGCAACAGGTTTGAGAAAAGTGCCTAATATACATATAAGATTATTTGTTGCGTCTGTAAAAGCTCTACTGCCGGCTTTTTCACCTAATAATAGGACAGCATTCTTTTAACGTTTGTAGCTCTTTTCTTAATGAAGGATTTGGCTCTCTTCAACCTATTTTTATTAGTTAAAACATTCTCTAAGTAGCAACAAGATTTGAGAAAAGAGCATAAAAAAAAATAGGAGAGATTACTCTCCTATTTCCTTTTAAATAGCATTATAATTGAATAGGGCAATACACCAAACCAGCGATAAAGAAATGGATTCTTTTGTTCTTTTCGTTCCAATCGTGATTGGATTCGATCGGATTTTGGCGTGTCAAAGTGTTTCACAAAGGTTTGGGTAATATATTTTACATAATCATTAGTAGACATATTTTTTACACCACCCCTATGATACTTAATTATTGCCAAGCTCTAATTCTTGTATACATCCTTCAAGTTTTTTTAACGTTTCAGGGATGGATAAATTAGTGGTATCTATAATCATATCTGCACTTTCCTTATAATACGGCAATCTTGATTGATATAGATTAATCATTTCTCTTTCTGATTTATTCCGTGCCAATGGACGTGTCGGGTCATTTTGTATTCTTTTGACCATCTGAAGAGGATCACATTGCAAAAATATTGTGAAGCCTAATTTTTTTAATAATTGTTGATTCACTTCTGAACTAATAATTCCCCCTCCAGTAGTGATAATCCCTTCATACTCTTCTGTCCTTTGTAAAATTTCTGTTTCTTTTTTGCGAAAATATTCTTCACCTTTATTTGCAAAAATTTCTGCAATGGTTGTTCCTTCTTCCAGCTCAATCAAAACATCTGTATCATACATAGAACATTTCAATAGCTTGGAAAGTTCTTTTCCAATTGTTGTTTTTCCGGCACCCATAAAACCTATGATATACAGCTTATCCACTATTTCCTTCTCTCCTTAATTTTCATTCCATTTTAATAGACGATGGTCTTTTATACTATATAATACTTGATATTTAATCGCTCGACCATGCTCTATTGATGTAGTAATGTTTATTAAATAATTCTCCTCTTCTTGAGGATAGACATGATAATTAATTTTTCCTTGATTAAATGCAATTGTGCCGCTATCCATATTATTTTGATTTTCAATTTGCCTAATTAAGCTTTTTATTGCCATCACGTTTAAACTATTACTGATATAATATCCTTTTGTTTCATGCAAATATCGTTTTTCAGATAAATAAATATGGGTAGAGGATGTTAGGAATAAAAAGGTAATAAATATAACCCCTAATACGAGAGGGAAAACAAAACCTTTTTGATTTCTCATTGCCGACTCCCTCCATCTATTGACGATATACGATTGAACTATAATTGGCATCCCGTTGATGATGATTAATAAATTGAATGTGAACTTGCAACTTTAAATCGTTTACTCCAAATAGTACCTGATTTATATTTTGCAATACAATTTCATGACCTTCAGAATCAACTCTTCGTCTTAAGACAGTCCCATACTGTTCATACATGATCATTTGATCGTTCATTTTAAGAAAAAGCCTATTATTACTAACATCCAATCCATCACTTTCCCTCATTTCTTTTCTTAACTGGATTAAAAAAAGATTCCATTCATAATCTTCTTCAGTTGATAAGGATTGATTAATATGCTCGTATGTTTTGATAAACAGGGGGAAAAGGAGGAAGATCATCGAAATGATAAGCATCGTAAGAATACATTCTATTAAAGTAAAGCCCATCTGATTTTGTTTCTTCCTTAATACAATGATTCCTTTCAGCATAATAAACACAAGCCTTCCATTCCGGGTTATTTTCAATAAAAAGTTGATATGAAACACCATCAATTTGAACTTCATTGGCAATACTTGTTCCATTAATGACATATTCCTCAAGATGTTCATAAAGTACCCTAGCAGCAGTCAAGTCCTGTTTTTCATCAATTTGTTTTTGTAAAATCAAGAACATTAATGGAAATAAAAGAGCAGCAATCATCATCATTCCTCCAAGAGAGAGAATTCCTTCTGCCAATGTGAAGCCCTTACTATTGTTCAAATCGAAATCTCCCCCTTCCAATATAAAATATCAGCTTCATCTCACGTTTATCACTCTTAAAACGCAGTGTTCCAAATTTACTTATATTTCCACTCGGTAATATTGTATATGAGGTTAAACTGCCACCACTTAACATGTCGATTGATGGAGGTAGTTTTCGATCAAAGAGGACTGTGCTATCGCTTGTTGAAAGGGCTGTATATTGATCATAAAAGGGATAAAACTGAACCAATACTGATTCATGGCGATTAATGGCATAGGACTGTGCATAATAAAGATCTGCTTCAAGTTGGGTTATAAATACATTCCTTTCAATTGACCCCCTCATTTTTTTGACACTTGCGCTCCCAAGAAGCAGGAAAATTGTTAAAACAAGTAAAACTATTAAAACTTCAATAAGTGTAAAACCCCTTGACCCTTTTAGCACGATCATGATGGATCCTTTACTTCTATGACTTTTCCTTCAGAATTGATGGAAATTTCATTCCCATTCGGACATTTTGTCTTTTTCTCTACTAGATACCCTTCATTTACTAATTCTTGAATCGTATTCGGAAATTTTTTATATTCCATTTCATACGCCTGAACCTGTCCTTGTACCATTTGAACAAAAGCCTCACATCCTTTATTATTTATCGATTTACTATGCTTTGTAATATTAGGAATGGCAACAAAAATTAATACCGTAATAATTAATAAGACAACAAGCATTTCTATTAATGTGAAACCACTTTTATTTTTTAATATTTTCATTTCATCATCACCTCATTAAATGGAATCTATCATTTCAAACATTGGTAAGAGAATAGATAAATACACAGAAATAACCAAAATTCCAATAAAGATAAACATAATTGGTTGTAAGAGCCGAAATATTTTTTGTATCTTCTCCTCAAGTTGTTTTACACAAAACCGACTATAAAACTGTAGTTCATCATCTAATCGACCATTTTTCTCGCCATGTATAGTAATTGTTATAAATTGTTGATCCAAAAATTTCAATCTAGAAAGAGCATTAGAAAATGAGTAACCAAATTTCAATTCTTTTCGAATAGTAAAGGCTATTTCTCGTATCAATGGTTTAAAATTTTGAGTAGACATCATATCCAGAATTTCGTGAACAGAAAATCCACCTTGTAGCAAAAAGCTCCATTCTCTAGCTAAAAAATGACTTATATATAATTTGTAATAAAAATGAACAAATGGGATATGACATATCCATTCTGCTCTTTCAATCGGATTTTTCTTGCGAAATAGAAGATAAATGAAAAAACTAACACAAATAATCAAGATGAGGATCATTAACAAGTAAAATTGAGAATTTTTCATTAAGGAAATTAAAAAACTAACGGTAAAAGTAGGCTGATAATTCATCGAAGAATAAAGTAATTCAAATTGTGGTAGTAAAAAATTTTTTAACAGTTGCAGAACAAATGCGAGGAGAAAAATGAGCAGTAAGGGATATTGAAAAAGCTTCATCATCGTAACCTGGTCATGATGTTTTTTGGCTAAATAGGTTCCTGACTCCTTTAAAGCATATGATAGTTTGCCGTGCTGGTCTGCAAAAAACAATTGTGCACAAACCTTTTTATCAAATTTTTTTCGATTTAATACTTCATATAATGGGATTCCATTTTGTAAATCGACTAGTATATCATTAGGGTTGATTTTCGAATTACTCTTAAGATGCTGCAAAAAATCTATTGCCTCTGCAAGAGTGAAGCCGTTTTCAAGCATCTCACCTATTCTATTTAAGAACATTCCCTGAACCTTTAATGGGATTCGGTTCTTCCTCATCAAAAACCCAACGATCGTATTCGCTTTTGGAAATGTATCCAAGTGCAATCCCCTTTCTGATTACTTTTTTTAATGTTTGATAGTTCGATCGACAGTTTTGACCTTTGGCCTCATTTAACACACTTTTCAACATTCTTCCTGACAATAATTCATAAACCGCTGTCCGATTTCCTTTTTGGAAATTCGAACAAAAACGGGAACATCGCTCGCCACAAATCGGACATTTTAATGATACAAGTCGCTGTGCACTAACTGCTATCAATGTTTGTTCAATATCATGCCATTCCACCCCAAATTCTAATAAACGATAAATCGCCCCCTTTGCATCCCTCGTATGTAATGTACTAAGCACCAAGTGTCCTGTTAGCGCTGCTCTAATTGCGATTTTAGCTGTTTCACTATCCCGTATTTCCCCAACCATAATCACATCGGGATCATGACGTAAAATAGCCTTTAATCCAGTACTATAAGTAATACCTGCCTTTTCATTCACTTGCACTTGCACAAATGAACTATTTTGCTGCTCTACTGGATCTTCAAGTGTAATGACATTTCGCATGAGCTGATTGGAACAATGATCCACTAATGTATACATTGTTGACGATTTACCACTTCCGGTTGGTCCAGTAAAAATAATCATTCCATGAGAGTGCATGAGCAGTGCGATTAATTTTTTGGTAATCATAGGGAACAGCGAAATTTGATCGATAGTGATGGATTGATGTTGGGGTAGGATTCGTATAACAAGACTTTCCTTGGCGAGGGCCGTTGGTAAGGTAGAAATTCTAAACGAAGTCTTTTTCTCGTGCATGAGATGAAATGAACCACTTTGAGGTCTTCTTCTTTCACTAATATCCATTGAGGAGATAAATTTAAAATGAGATATTAGCCTTTCTCCAATTTCTAATGAATAATCACAATATGGAGAGAGTCTTCCGTTAAATCTAAATTGTACATGGTAATCTTTTGTTCTTGGGATAATATGGATATCTGTTGCACATAAATTGATTGCTTGTCCCAGTAATAAATCAGCAATTTTTTCTATGGACATATATCATAAGCCACCACCTTTATTATTTTATAACTATTTCGACAAAAAATTTCAATCTCCTTCATAAAAACATATTTTTTTCCCTAAATTTTTCAATCAATTTTTTATGTGTATTTATCACGTAAATGTCACAAACTAAAATACCGGGATATTTACATTTTCTATACTTTTCCTTTATAATAATAAATTGATGGAGTAAAAGGTACAAAGGAGGGATACATATGGATCGCATGTACAGAGTATTAGGATTTTGGACAGCAATTTTTGCAGTCATGCTTTATCTTGGGGATTTAAACACACTTGCATTATTATTCCTTGGTCAAACCGTATTCTTTGTTCTACTAAGTTATTTGAAATTATCTGAACGTATGTATATGTATATTTTTGGGGCGTACCTTACAATCTTCTTCGCTGGTTTTACATACTATACAACATTCATATTAGTACCAGGTGTAGAACATTAATTAAAAAAAGACTCTTGAAACGTTCAAGAGTCTTTTTTTTTGGCTCTTTTCTCAAACATTGTTGCTATTAAAGTAAAGTTATCACTAATAAATATCGACTGAGGGCGTACATGTTTCTTTTACTGAGAAGAACTGCAATCTCCATAAGACCCACTAGAATCCTTTAGTGGTAGTAAAAGCCGGTAGTTGGGCTTTTACAAAAGCAACAAACTATACAAAACAGCCTTTTCTTACTAATTAAAGAACAAAATTCAATACTGGTTATTAAAGTTCAAAAATTCCTACTTGATTCAACTCAATTGCCTAGTCCCTCGAAGTTAAACGTCTTCACTATAAAGGCAAAAGCAGATTTCAATATAGAGTGAATATACTTGATGGGTTGAGTAAGCTGTTTGTGCTTTCTTATTCTGCTAAGAAAGGATTCATTCGTTTTTCATTCCCGATAGTTGTTTCTGCCCCGTGTCCCGGCAAAACCATCGTATCATCAGGTAGTACTAATAATTTTTGTTTAATACTTGTTAATAATTGTTGATGATTTCCGCCTGGAAGATCGGTACGACCAATACTCCCTAAAAACAAGGTATCTCCTGCAAAAACGGTAGATAAATCCTTTATATAATATGAAAGACTGCCGGGTGAATGACCAGGTGTTTCAAAAAGTTCAATGGTAAATTCACCAATGGTCAATGTATCTTCTTGATGAATAATATAATCCGCTGGTTTTTGCTGAACTGCATTCCCCATCATAAACATCTGTGACCCATTTAAGTGAGGGTTATTTAACCAGTCAGCTTCCTTTTTGTGAATATAAACAGGGATATGGAAGACATCTCTCATTTGGTCTACTGCACCTATATGATCAAAATGGGCATGGGTTAATAAGATAGCGATTGGTTTAAGCTTTTGCTTATTAATAATTGAATGGAGCTTTGCTCCTTCATCACCTGGGTCAATAATAATACATTCCTGTTGATCACCTACAAATAAATAACAGTTCGTTTCTAATGGTCCTAATGGAACTCTTTGCCATTTCATTATATTAACACCTCTTTTTCAATCTTGTTCATTAATCGTAACATAGCTATAAAATATATTGTACAAGTATTGATTTTGTTTGGGTATACTATTAACAAGTCAAAGAACTTTCACTTTTGTACCTCGACAAATTTATTATAAAATTGTAAAATATCATTGAGTGCCATTATCATTTTACATATGAAAAATTGTCTACTTTACGAAGGAAGGGGTCATTATCAAATGGGTACAGTCATCATTTTTGCTTTAGTAACATTACTTGCTGTATTTGGAACAGTTAGTGCCTTCAAAAATAAAAATCCATTAGGAATTGTTTTTGGCGTAATTACACTAGGTGTTTTTGGTTGGTTTACTGTAATGACAGTTATTCATTCAGGATACCCAGCAACAATATAATCACTAAAAAAGAACAGAGTATATTGGCTCTGTTCTTTTTATATTTCTTCGATTTCTTTAACTAAGGGAATTACCCGTTTCCCTTTAAGATCTATAATATTTTCGAACTGATATCCATATAAACATAATTTTTCATTTGGTGAACATGTAATTGGTTCATTCTTTAAGTTTTTAAATAACACCTTTTCTTTCTGATTTTCAATATCAAAGCTAATTAATTTATAATCCTTATCATATTGATCGATTGAGCCGCTTTCATATGGAATAAAAGAAAGGAAGTGCTTTTCCTTCTCTAAGTAATCATTAAAAGGAACCAACCATTCATTAAATTGACTTAAATGAGGGACGCGAAAGGAAAACTTATCTTTTAAGGATTTATTATAAAAATGATAAATTGCTTCTTCTTTCGCCTGAGGATTCACTTCAACTGTCATGAGAAGATCCTTATATGTATCAAATTGATATAGATTCGTTTTTAGAGTTTTTGGTTGATCTACTTGTTTTAAATTATAAGAAATTAAGTTCGATGGAGCACTTGAGTCTTCCTTATTCCTGGTTTGCATAATTAGAGAATTACTACCAAACCATTTAACAAACGGATCGTCAAAAACATATTCAGTCATTTGTAATTGATTTAATTGAAGAACCTTAACCTTATAAGTCCAATCCTCATAAAATATGGTCAAAGCAAGGAGCTGTGGATTCTCTTTATTCCAGTTATAGGTCAGATCAAAGGACTCTATATCTTTTGTGTAAATCGTTTTACCTTCATCGTCCAATATATAAATTCTAGCAAGATTACTTAATGGAGCGGTTTGAATTAGTACCTTTGAACGATCAGGGCCTATTTTTACCGTTTTGATTGAGTCCTTACTATTAAAAAAGAGAGATTGTTTTCCACTCGTTATATTATATTTATAAACCTGAAACTCCTGATCATTTTTAGTGATATACAATATGGTATGATTATCAAACCAACCAGCAACTTTTTCAAATTCACCATTATCAACATGTATTGGTTTCAATTCCATGATAGGTTCTTTTGGTTTTTGAATCGTTTGATGATCCGAATATTCCTTTTCACAACCACTTAAAAGAAAAAGAAATAACATAAATGAGAAGATTGTATAAAAGTTATGACGTTTATGTTTTTTCTTTTTCATCTATTCCACTCCTTATTTATTCTCTACCCTTACAAGAAAAATAAGAAAACCCTATTATACGAGTTTTCTTATTATAGATTATCACTTACAGTTGATGTATAAAATCTTAGCAAATCTCCGTAAATGATCTTATCAGAATAATCAAGCTCCATATTTGCTTTTTCTTGAAAATCACGACAAAAACTTTTATCTATTACTTCTCCAGTGTCTCGCAAATAACAGTTATTTGCTGTCCAAGCATATTTGTCAGTTATAAATTGACCATCTCGGAGAACGGTAAAATTAAGATGGTCTGGAGAAAATAAATCTTTCCCAAATTGAATATCTTTTTTTGTATCCACTCCCAATAGATGAAGTATGGTTGGTCGAATATCAATTTGGCCACCTACTTCGGATAGCACCTTTCCTCTTCCGTTATCAGTAACACCAGGTATATGGATAATGAAAGGAACCCTTTGAAGATCTAAATTTACATATGGGGTAATTTCTTTCCCTAAATATTCCCCCATCGAATGATGATGGTTTTCAGATATACCGTAATGATCACCATACATCACGATGATCGAATGATCATATAAACCTGCCACTTTTAATTTTTCTATAAATTTTTTTATGGCTTCATCCTGATAGCGAACAGTGGTGAAATAACGATTCACCGTCTTATCACTAGATGTATATTCATTAATTAGCTTATCTGATTCATTCAAAATAAATGGATGATGATTGGTTAATGTAAGCATTTTTGCATAAAACGGAGTTGGCATATTCTTCATTAAGTCAACAGATTGTTCAAAGAAAGGAATATCCTTCATTCCCCAGCCTACAGAATTCTCATCAGTGATAGAATAGGATGTTGAGGAGTAAAATCGTTGATAACCTAAAGATTTATACATTATATCTCGGTTCCAAAAGCTTTTATTATTTGCATGCATTCCTGCTGTAAAATAGCCATTTTGGTTTAATTTTTCAGCTAAAGAATTATATTCATTACTTGCATGCGTAAAAAATACAGCTCCTCGATTTAATGGAAATAATGAGTTTTCCACTAAAAATTCTGAATCTGAGGTTTTTCCTTGGCCTGTTTGATGATAAAACTGATCGAAATAATAGCTATCCTGAATAAACTCATTCAAAAATGGTGTGATTACTTGACCATTCACTTTGGAATTAATAACAAAGCTTTGTGTTGACTCTAGGGAAATAACGATAACATTTCTTCCTTTCGCTATTCCAAAAAGCTTTTCATTAGGCTTTGCATAATTTGCACGTACATAATTCTCAATATCAATTAAGTTGCTCCCATCTGCCAGAGCTTTTTGTGCGGATGTTTTTGATTGAAGGAAAATATCGTATAAATGATAATTAAAGGAACCAATATTTTTTACTAAGATTTCCCTGTCAAACGTTCGGGAAAGCAACTGTGGGCGTTGTGCTTCAGCTAATCCTAGATTTAAAAGCAAAACTGCACCTGTTACAAGAAAATAGGCCCTTCTGTTGATTCTATTGGTCTGCTTAAAAGTCACCAAGCTGGGTTTGAACTTAACAAGAAGCATTAAAATTATCACATCTATAAAGTAAACAAAATCCCACCAATGAATCTCTGCTACTGCACTATCCCCTAAATCACTAAAATTACTTGTTTGAAATAAAACCGGCAGTGTTAAAAAGTCGGTAAAAAAACGATAAAAGACAACATTCGCATAAATAATTAAAGAAAGAAATACACTCATCAGAACAATATAGCGTATTCGTACTTTTTCCGATTTAAAGAATAGTGACAAACCAAATACAAACAACAAAAAACTTGCAGGATTTATAAATAGTATAAATTCCTGCATCCAATTTTCAATCTTAATCTGGAAGGCTGTCTTATAGATAAGGTAGGTCTTAATCCAAAGAGCTATTGCTCCAATAACAGGAAACAAAATATTCATCTTTTTAAATTTGATCATTTATACATTGGAAACCTCCTTCATCCAAAAACTCCGATAGCGGGAATTTATTTTTCCACTATGCACTATGATCCATGTCGGAAATTCCATAAAATTAAATTGAACTACGTGCTACTCGTATTACCCAATATATATGACGTCCAAAACCATTAAAAAGTTTCATCTTTGTCCAAAGATTTGTAACGTACCTTTTTTAGCGCATAATTTATTTCTTTCCAACATTCCCCTGAATTAGCCATGCAGCACCAATTACACCTGCATCATTCCCTAAAGTGGCTAAATCAATACGTGTAGATTGAGCAACAGTTGAGAATGCAAATTTTTGAAAATAACGAATTAACGGATCTAATAATGTTTTCCCTGCTCGTGATACGCCACCACCAATAATTATTTTTTCAGGATTAAATACATTCCCTACATTCGCCAATGCAATGCCTAAATAAAATACAACTCTATTTACAATTTCATTTGCCAGTATGTCGCCTTCTTCTACACAGTCAAATACATCCTTAGCAGATAATTTTCCATTTTCAGAATAGATGTCCTTCAATAATGAATCATTTTCATATGCATGAATAGCTTCAGTAGCCAATCGTGATATTCCTGTTGCTGAAGCAATAGTTTCTAGGCAACCTGTTTTCCCACAATTACAAGGAGCTCCATTCTCTGGGATAACCGTAATATGGCCGATTTCACCAGCTGCTCCTTTGATACCTTGAACGATTTTTCCATTAGTAATAATTCCACCACCAACACCTGTTCCTAATGTCACACAAACGATATCTTTAGCGCCCTGTCCAGCACCTTTCCACATTTCTCCTTGAGCTGCGCAATTTGCATCATTATCAATTACTACTGGCAGTCCAGTTAATTGTGTTAATGTGCGAGAGATTGGATAATTATTTTCCCAGCCAAGATTGACTGCTTCATAAATAATTCCTTCCTCTAAATTTACTGCACCAGGAGCGCCCATTCCAATTCCCTTAAGAATTTCTTTCCCTACATTTAGTCTACCTAATTGTGTAACAATTGACTCAGAAATATTTTTTAAAATATTTTTTCCGGCATCGGTATTATCTGTATCAATTTCCCACTTATGTATAATATCCCCATTTTTGTGAATAAAAGCTAGTTTAGTAGTAGTACCTCCTAAATCCACACCTACAATCCATTGTTTTTCCATCCCAATCTCCCCCATTTACCATAATTCATTTTTATTTTTTTCTTGTCTTAAAACTAAGATTGCTCGTTGAAATATTTCTTTCTCGATTAATCCTAATTTGTATAACTCTTTAACTTCCATTTCCATTAATTCTATATCAGCATTTCGATTTCCTACGTAAATGATGATGCCAAATTTTTTTAATAATTGTTGTACATCATAAAATGTCTTCAAATCCACACCCTCTTGACTTCAACCGGATTCTAATCATAAATCAGTATATTAGATATTGTTCGGATGAACAAGTTTCAGAAAGATAAATTTGAGCTAAACAAACATAAATAAAAAATGGTGATCGTATAGTAGATTAAAGGGACAAGCAAAAGGTTGGGGAGATTCAATGAAACGAGAAAAACAAAAAATCGGATGGGTGATTCTACTTATAACAATTCTAATCTTTGTATTAAAAGTAACTCTATCACCAGTTAAAGAGACAATTATTTTCTTTCCGCTCCATAAAGAAGCACAATTTATTAAAGCGGAATCACAGTTAAATGTTACAACTTCAAAAATCAGTCCTTATAAATATAATCTTACCTATCATCTCTACTCAGAATTGGATCGATCAGCTTATTTAAGACAGGATATAGGATTACTGTATCGAAATGGCAAACTTGCAACGATCATTGGACTTAAAAATTGGAAGCAATATTCAGCTAACCTGAACCAGAATGATTTGATCAAGGATAATGACACAGCTTTCTACCAAGCAATTTCCTACCATTATGGTGAAATACAGGAGAATAGCAACATTACTAGTGTTCAAACAATGTCTATGGATTCACTATATGTTATTAAATCAAAGTACAGTCAAACATTTAACTCTTTTCATATTCCCCAATCAGAATTAGAAAAGGAGTGGGAGGATACATTAAAACCATATATTGATAATCAATTAAATGCAATTTGGAATAAAGGAATGAAAGAACTAGATATTAATCGTCATCAATATAATTTAGTTATCCCACTGACTGAATTATCCACCTATAAAGATAAACCATTGCCTGGGTTTACTAAGAGAAAATCAGAGGAAATGATCGGGAAGTTATGGGAAGGGATATATAAGAATTACCTGTTTGGAATAAAAACAGAAGAAGGTACGTCCATTAGTCCTTATGGAAGTACCATTCCTCTATTATTATTTAATCGAGATAAAACGGAAATTTTAGTACTGATTATCACAAAAGATTTTCAGCCTATAATTTTGAAACAACTGATTTAATCTTCTAATTGATTCAGTTGTTCAAGATATTCTTTATACTTTTTATCATCTGATATTCGAATTGCCTCTTTTAAATGCTGTTTAGCCTTTGTAATATTTCTATCATCTTGATAATAGATTAGTGCTAAATTAAAGTGGGCTTCATGGAAATCAGGTTTTAATTGAATTGTTTTTAATAAATGCTTTTTAGCATCTTCAGTTTTATTAAGCTGTAACTCGGTATATGAAAGCTGGAAATACGTTAATGCATCTCCTTTTCCTGTCTTTTCAAAATTACTTAATCGTTCATATATTTTTTCATAGTTTTGTCCTTTTTGAATTTCATGCTGAGCCCAGCTATTTATACTTGTTGCTGTTTCATTATGGTAGCCAAAATATAATGAAACTGCAGTGATGATCATTGTTAAAATAAAAGCTCCGATCTGAAGCAGCACTTTCCGCTTTTTTGGAAAAAATACGATAGCTGAAGCAACAAATCCTCCAAGGAGACCTCCAATATGTGCAGAAAGATCAATAACTGGGACAGTAAAGCTAATAACCAGATTTAATATTAGGACAACAATAACATTTGTCCCCATCGTTCTAAAAAAGATCTTAGGATTAGTAGCACCTATAAATAGTAATGCACCAAAACATCCATAAATTGCACCACTCGCTCCTGCAGATATTTGATCACTAAAAATGAAACTAGCTAATACACCAGCGAATCCTGAAAAAAGATAGATCAATATAAAACGAATTCTACCATAGACTCTTTCAACAATTGTACCTAGAAAATAAATAGCAATTGAGTTCATAATCACATGTGAAAGTCCAATATGAAGAAAGATTGGTGTAATAAATCTCCACCATTCTCCTTCCATAATCGCAGGATTATACTTCGCACCATATTTGATTAAATTCTCAATATTTGTACTTCCACCAGTTATCTCTAAGAGAATAAACATAATGATCTGGATAACTAAAAAAGCATATGTAAAAAACGGCTTCCCATTATTAAAAAACTGTTGTTCTTGTTGAGAGCTTTCTACAGCTTTGTTTAATGCAGCAGATTTTATAGCTAATATCTCCTGATCATCATATTCATCTTTAAGCTGAATGGCTGATGGAATATTGATGATACTTCCAAAACTATTCACTTCTTTGTCAATAATCACACTATGAACAGTTGTTTTTTTATTCACCTGAAGCGGATGACGAATATATGATTCATATTCATCTACAGGTGTGTATTCACTAATATAAAGGTTTAAGACAGTTAATTCCCTTTTCATTAGATGTTTTCGTACATTTTCTGCTCTTACAGCAGTATGCTGGATATCACGTTGAAGCTTATTTCCCCAATCAAGATCATAGCGCAATAACCGAATGACTTGAGCATCTTTTTTTGAAGTATTTTCAAGCCATAATTCATCATGCCGTTCACTAATTTGCAATAATGAATAATTTTTTTCTATTATAAAATAATGGGCTAATCTCCAAAATAAAAAATCCTCTCTACTACTCAATCAAGCTCCTCACTCTCTATTTTTTCTTTTACTGTTTTTTTCTATTTATGTATAATCAACAACAACATTTTATATAACTATAACGAAAAAACAGACCAACTGTAAAGGAATCTCCATTGTCTACAGCTTGTCTGTCTGCAATTTAAATATTTTTTTATCGGAAAGCACTCTCCATAAATTTGGATTTAACTCCTGGAATGCTCATTACCACTCTAATAGCTATTTTTCTAAGCCAGTAGCTACCCATTACAACATTTAATAATTTATATCTATACTTGAACACACTATAAATAAAAACTCCTGATAGCAACCACTTAAACAAGGTTTTCATCAGCATTCCTCCCATATCAAGTGTCAATGTTTATCAAGTATAGTGTGTGAAGGAAGACATCATTTTATCCAAAGTTTGAACTATCTGCAAATAATCTTATTACTTTCCGTAATAATGATATCTACCGGTATATCATGATCCTCTATCGGCAAATTTTCTTTTATTTGTTCACTAAAAGCTAAGGAAATTTTACTTCCTTCATATTTAAGTAAAAAACGATCATAATATCCACCACCGAATCCTAAACGGTAACCTTCCTTAGTAAAGGCTAATCCTGGGACAATGATTAAGTCTAAGTCTGTTTTCTTTATTTCACTCGCTCCATCTATTGGCTCATAAAGTCCAAAGTATACACTTTCTAACTGAGTAAAAGAAGTAATCTGTTTAAAGACCATTTCCTTTGTTTGAGGTACACACTTAGGAACTGCCACCTGTTTTCCTATATCCCAAAGGTGACGAATAATTTGCCAAGTATCAACTTCAGGGAAACGGGATATTGTAATCGCAATCGTATTTGCTTCTTTAAATTCCTTAAGTTCTTTCAAGCGTTTCGAGATAACATAGGAATTTTGTTCATATGTACACCGATTCAATGTGTCTAGGCTTTTCTTATACTTTTTTCTAAGTTCACTTTTTTCCATCATCCCCACACCCACCTTTTATCATTCAAGAAAATACCCTAATATAAGAAAAAAGCAGCGGGATAGCCCAGCTGCTTACTTTGTTTCGCGATGTGCAGTTACACGTTTTTCTCTAGGACAGTATTTTTTAAGCTCAATACGGTCCGGATTATTACGCTTGTTTTTTGTTGAGATATAGTTACGCTCACCGCAATCTGTGCAAGCTAAAGTTATATTTACACGCATGTCTTTCCCTCCAAACTTCATTGCATTCATCACTATTCATACGACTTTTCTATAATATCATTTTTCTTATGGAAATGCTAGTCCGTTTTTATTTCCTTTTCAAGAAGAATAAAAAGTTTTGATACTTGAAGAACCTTCCAGAATAATAATACATCATAATTATGGAAGAAACCGTTTGTTTATGCTATAAATGAAAAGGAGCAAAAAATTGAAAGGGTGAGTATATGAGTGCATTAATTATTTTGCTGCTCATTTTGTCCATTATATTATTTATCGTATCCTTTTTTCAAAAGGATCAATCATCAAATGTAAAGAAAGAATTGGACGATCTTTCTATGAATCTATATCAAGAAACCTATCAAATGAATAAACGAATTAAAGTTTTAGAGGAAGAACTTCTTGTTGATGATCAATTGATGAAAAAAGAGCTATCAAAATCGGACAAGCCTATTGTCAATGAAATATTAAGGAACCAAGTAATTGCTTTATTTAAGCAAGGTTTAAGCGTTGAGCAAATATCCAAACAATCCGCTTTAGCTCAAGCAGAAGTAAAAAATGTGATTGCTAACTTTTTAAACCAGTAAGAAGGCGGGTGAAATACATATGGGCAAACAAATAACGAGAGCCTTCGCTGCAGGTCTTTTACTTTCAGCCATACTCATCCTAATTTTTAAACCATTTGATTCTGGTGACAAGGAAGCGGCTGTAAAAAAAGGCTATGTCCAAGTTAAAGAAACTGAATATAATCAAATGAAAAAAGAAAAAACAGAATGGGAAGAAAAGTATAAGGCCCTTTCAGCGAAGAATAAGGAAACTTCAGTAAAACCTAAGGATGATAAGTCAAAGACAAAATCCGATAAAACTGAAAAAGAACCGAAAAAAGATACAACAAAAGATACAGCAAAGAAAGAAACAACTAAAGAACCAATTGTAAAATATCAATTAACAATAAAAAAGGGAATGACTCCTAACCAAATAGCAGAAAAGCTAAAGGCAGCAAAAATTATTGATCATCAAGGAAATTTTGTTGAGTATTTAATTAAAAATAAATATCATGAAAAAATCCAACTTGGTGACTTTAATGTAACAAATGAAATGGATTATAAAGAAATTGCTGTTATTATTACAAAAGGTAGATAACGTAAATGAAAGAAACCACCTAGATTGAACTGCGCCCTAAATTTCGGACAGTTTAATAAAAGTAACCCTGCTATTTAAGCAGCGATTAGATGACTTCGGTATTCTGCCGGAGTCATCTTTTTTAAATTCCATTGTCTTCTTGATGCATTATAGAAAATCATATATTGATTAACTAATTGTTTTAGTTCTTCAAATGTATGAACTTCTTTATAGTCCATTTCATCTTTCATATGTCCAAAGAAGGATTCCATTGGTGCATTATCGATACAGTTCCCTCTACGTGACATAGATTGTTTCAAATTCATCTGTTTCACCCTTTTTTTTGAAATTCTGGATGCGTGTAATGGAAACCTTGATCAGAGTGTATCATGGCTTCTGGATGTATATTATTCCCTAATTTCTCTTCTAATTTTGCTAGAGTATTGTAAACAATCGACATTTTCAATGTTTGTGATAATTCATATGCCACTATTTCACGTGTAGCGACATCCTTAACACAGGATAGATAGGCTGTTTTTCCTCGATACTTTAAATAGGTAATGTCAGTTAAAAATACTTTTTCCGGCTCGTCTTGTGTAAATTCACGGTTTAATCTATTTGGTAATGTCTTATGTTCTTGAGTAGCTTTTGCAATATTTTTATATGGGTTTGCACGTCGCACTTTCGCAAAGAAATTATACTTGCGCATTAGACGGCGTATTTTCTTTGGGTTCATTGGGTTTTCAAGTAATTCACATACTTTCATATAAAGTCCACGATAGCCAACTTTCCCTTTGAATGCATCATAGATGCACTTTAAAAAGAGATAATCCTCATAATCATTGTTCTCTCGAATGGCATGTTTTTCAGTATTCCGCAGCCATGCATAATAACCACTGCGACTAACATGTGCGACAGTACATAGCTCAGAGACACTATTGATTAGTTGATATTTACGAATTACTTCATTGATGACTGCGTATTTTTCATGTGGAGCTACTTGTGTTTCTTCGCCTTCCTTTCGAGTTCCTCTAGCTTTTTTAGTAATTCAATTTCAGCTTCGAGATAACGAATACGAGCCTCTGCTTTTTCTAGCTTCTTATCAGCGGATAACTCACTAGTTGTTGGTCTTCCCGTACTTCCTTTTCCTCTACGTTCTTCCAAAACCATTTTCTCCATATTGATTAAAAGTATTTCTCCAACGCTTCAAAGCTGATTTAGCTTTTTAGGGCCAATCATTTCAAGATCAAACCCATTTTCTATAAAGATTTGAGTAGGTCCTTTCCCAGCTAAGTTCTCATTTACTGCTTTAATTTTAAATTCAGGTGTATATTGAATCGCTCGGTCAGATACTGAAGCAACATTGGGATTGGCTTCTAATAGTTGACGTTGATGTTCATTAAAATAGATTTTACTCATAAGATAACTCCCGTTCAAATTAATTATGTTAAGTATAACGGGCTTTTCCCATAGAAAAAACCCCGAATAGGGCACTTTTTTTTAAGTGTCTACTATTCGGGGTTCAGTTCAGATTACTCTAGGTGGTTTCTTTTTATTAGAAAAATAGCATAAGTTTTGAATATGAGTTTCTATTTTTTAATGAACCATTTGCATTGTTTAAAATTATTTCATAGTTTAATTTAAGATATTCAAAACTATTCTGATTGATCCTCTGTCGTATTTGCTTGTTTTTTTGCATCGTCTATATTTTCAACTTTATTTGTTGAGCTTGATTTAGTTAATCCTTCTTTTGCACGTTTTTCTTTTAATTCAAAATATGCTTTAAAAACTTCGTCAGCAATTTCAAGATTTACGTGTGTTTTATCAGTAGTTGACCAAGGTAAAACGACTGAAAGTGCAATTTCTGGATTATCATATGGGGCATAGCCTACAAAAGTCAAGTTATATAACATAGGATGAACAGGTAACGGTCCGTCATAAAGTGCTTGGGCTGTTCCAGTTTTACCAGCAATTTTATATTTTTTATTTTTTATCGTTGCATATCCTGTACCATTAGGATCATTCACGACTAATTTAAAACCATCTTGTACCCTTTCAATCCATTCGGTCTTCATATCCACTTTATTCAACACTTTGGGTTGGATTTCTTGAATTACAGGACCCATCTCATCGATTTTTTCATTTGGCTCACGAACTTCTTTTCCTATATGAGGTTGAATTCGGTAACCCCCATTGGCAATTGTAGAAACATATTGAACAAGCTGAAGTGGTGTATAAGTGTCATACTGTCCGATGGCAAAGTCCAGAACTTTCCCTGACTCTGGAGGTATTTGACCAGCACCATACCCTGTTTGTTCTCCAGGTAAATCAATACCTGTTTTAATCCCTAAACCAAATTGTGCAAAATTCATCCGAAACTTATTTATTGCATCAATTTTATCAATGCTTAACTTTCCATGCGGAATATAATTTTGCTGTCCTCCAATTTTCATTGCAGTTTTAAACATATATACGTTGGAAGATTGTTTTAGTGCAGTTAAGTCATTTATACTTCCCATCGTCTTCCATGATTTTTTAACCTTTGTTCCAGCTAAATAAACAGGTTCATCTCTAATTACTTCACCCGGATGAATTGCTCCTGTTTGATATCCAGTTAATACAGTTGCACCTTTAACGACTGAACCAGCTGAATAAGAAGTAGTCATATTTCCTAAAGCAAAATCAGCAACATCAGTAGAACCCGTTTCTTTATCACGAATATATTGCTTACCTGCCATTGCTAAAACTTCACCAGAATTAGGATTCATTACTGAAACAAATGCTCGATCTATATAGGGTTGGCCAATTTTTGCCTTTGCTAATTTTTCCTTAATTATCTTTTCAACCGCTTGCTGGAATTCGATATCTATGGAGAGTACGAGATCATCTCCTCGTTTACCTTCCCTTATAACATCTGATTCTAATACATTTCCCGCCTTGTCTGTAACATTTTTCACTTTCTCTTTTCGACCCTGTAGAACATCCTCGTATTGATATTCTATGTAACTTTTTCCTACTCGATCGTTTCGACTATAATCTCTTGCTAAGTAGTAATCAACAAGTTCTTTTGGCAAGCCCTCTTTAGAACTGGAAATTTTGCCAATCACAGACCCAAGAGTTTCATTGCCAGCTTCGTCCTTATAAACATTATATCGATCCCAATCAGTAGTCGTATTGACACCAGGTAGTGAATCAAGATTTTCACTAACAATGGCATATTCATCAGGTGAAACATTTTTATTTTTTATTATTTGTGGAGAAAGAGGATATCCTCCAATCATCTCACGATAGATTGCTAATACCTCTAACTCTTGCTTTGAAAAAGAATTGATTTCATCATCTGTAATTCGATCAAGTGTTAGTTTATAGATCTTTGTATTATCATTTTTAAGTTTTTCTTTTTCAGCCTTTGTAACTTTTTCGTCAGCCTGTTTCGGATGATTTAAGATCCAAAAATCTTTTTTATCTCTAACAGTTATTGCCTTAAAGTCTTCTTCTGTATCTTTTTTTATAATCTTTGCTAAATCCTTTGCAACTTTTAAAATATCCTCTTGCTTAATATTTTGTGGTCTAGTATATGTAATCGCATTTAACGGTTTATTACCAACTACTAATTTACCATTACGATCTAAGATTTTACCACGTGGTACAGAGGTATTTACCGTTACATTCTCTTTTCTATCAATTTCCCGTTTATAATCATCACCATATACAATCTGAACGATTCCTAAGCGAAGAATGAGGACAGAAAAAAGTATAAAGACAACAAAAAAAAGAATATTCATTCTTAAGCCGACAAACGCCTTTTTTTTCTTTTTCGTTTTCTTCAATAGACAAATCCCTCCCACTTTTCTACATCACTCTACATTGTATAGGAAAAGAGGGAGAAATTCTATAAATATAATGAAGAAATAAAAGGAAAAATGTAAAAAAATAATGAAACTTTTTTCTTAGCTATTCCTCGATGGTTTCTTCATTTTTAGTTGTATCCGTTTGTTTTTTTATTGTTTGTATCGTAGTACTGTTCTCCATTTCACCACGATTTTTCTTTAGGTCAAAATAGGCTTTAAATACTTCATCTGCTATAACAAGATTAGGTGAAAAATTCTTATCTGTAACAGACCACGGAACGACAACAGAAATGGCCACCTCAGGATTATCATAGGGTGCATAACCAGCAAACGTCAGGTTCCAAAGCATCGGATGACCTGCTTTTGGTCCGTCATATTGTGCTTGTGCTGTACCTGTTTTCCCGGCAATTTTAAATTGCTTATTTTTAATCATTCCATAACCTGTTCCTAATGGTTCATTAACGACAGAAATTAGTCCTTGCTGTACACGTTCAATCCATTCTGTTTTCATGTCTAGTTTATTTAATATCTTCGGACTAATTTCCTGTATAATTGGACCTAATTCACTCATATGCTCTCCTGGTTCACGAATTTCCTTAGCAAGATGTGGCTGAATCCGATACCCTCCATTAGCAATAGTAGAAATGTATTGTACAAGCTGGAGAGGTGTATAGGTATCATATTGTCCAATGGCAAAGTCTAATACTTTCCCTGGTTCATCAGGTATTGCTCCTCCGTAACCAATCTGTTCTCCCGGCAAGTCAATTCCTGTTTTAACACCTAACCCAAATTGCGCAAAATTATGACGGAACTTTTTTAATGCTTCTACTTTATCAATATAAAGAGGTCCATTCGGGATGTAGGTTTGTTGCCCCCCTATTTTCATCGCTGTTAAAAACATATAGACATTTGACGATCTTTTTAATGCGTAAAGATCATTTATTTGACCAAATCCACTCGTATTCCATGAACTTTTTTTCTTCGTATCTTTAAAGTATAAAGGGCGATCCTCCAGATAAGTGTTAGGAGCAATTGCACCTGTTTGATATCCGGTTAACACCGTAGCAGCCTTGACAGTGGAACCCATCGAATAAGATGTGATCATATTTCCTAATGCAAAATCAACCATTTGGTTATTACCTGTCTTATCTGCCTCCAATAACTTCCCACCCAAAGCTAGTATTTCACCCGTATTAGGATTCATAACAGTCACAAAAGCCCGATCTAAGTATGGTTGACTTGCGGTCTTATGTTTCATAATTTCTCGAGAAATAATTTCCTCTACTTTTTGCTGAAGCTCCATATCTATTGAAAGAACAAGATCATTCCCTCTTTTTCCTTTCCGTAGGACATTTGATTCAACCACATTTCCTTGTTTATTCGTTACATTATTAATTTTTTCCTTTTGTCCTCTCAATATCTCTTCATATTGATATTCTAAATAGCTTTTACCGACTCGATCATTGCGGCTATAGCCAATGGCTTCATAATAGTTTGCTAATTCACGAGGTAACCCCTCTTTAGAGGTTGTTATTTTTCCTAGTACTGATGCGAGTGGTGCATATCCATTTTCTTGTTTATAAGTATTATAACGATCCCAATCTGTCATCGTATTGACACCGGGAAGTACATCTAAATTCTCTGCAATAATAGCCATTTCTTCTTTCGTTACATTTTTATTTTTAATAATTTGTGGCGATAATGGGTAACCACTCATCATTTCTCGATATATAGCAAGCACTTCCAGCTCTTTTTCAGTGAAAGACTGGATTTCCTTTTTGGTAATTCTTTTAAGAATTAATTGATATATTTCCTTATCATATTCGTTTTTATCGAGTTTTTTCTTCTTTAACATTGCTTCATCTAAAGGTGAAACCTTTGCTTGTGCCTCTTTAGGATGTTTTAAAATCCAGAAGTCTTTTCGATCCCTCTCCGTTATGGCTTTTATATCTTCTTCAGACTTTTTATTGATCATCCTAGCCAATTTTTTAGCAATTTCTAGTATTTGTTCGGTTTCAATTGATTGTGGTCTAGTATAAGTGATGGCATTAAGAGGTTGATTCCCAACGATCAAATATCCATTTCGATCAATAATCTGACCCCGAGGGACTGGTATCGAAATGATTACATCTTGTGTTTTCTTAATCTCATTTTTGTATGTGTCCCCATAAACAATTTGAACAATACCTAAACGAAAGATCAACAAAGAAAATAATAGAAAAACAATAAAAAAAAGGATATTCATTCTAATAGGAATATAAACTTTTTTTTTCTTACTCATTTTTTCACCACTTTCTCTTAATCCCTTTCTTATATTGTAAAAGAAAAAACGGTGAAATAGTATTAAAATTTAGAAATATCTAAACAAAAAAAAGATGTCACCATAAATCATGGGACATCTTTTTAATCTAAGTCATAGATTGAAATTTTACTCTTCTTAAAAAATAAAACACACATAAGTATCCTGCACCTAAAATCATCAATAGAAATGGTATGCTTTTATCTTGATTAAAAAATGTTATAGCTCCAATAAATGCTAGGATGGAGACAATTCTACCGAGATTTAAAAAGAGTTCTCGCACAACGATATATTCAATTCTCGCTTCTGCCGCCTTCCAGCCTTTCCCTATTACATCATATGTCATCGAAATGTATGGGACTAGAACGATCGGATAGGCGATGGCAATAACAGCTGCATAAATCAATAATCTAACGTAACTGAAATCAAATACAATAATATAAATTGCTCCATATAAAAGAATTCCTCCTAATAGAATCGCTTTTTTTCGAAACTTATTTTTAATAAATTTCGGAACAATTGAATAGGCAATAAAGGAAATTCCTGAATTTATTAATCCAAAAGTTCCTAAAGCGAATTCGCTTCCTGTTGACACAAACACAAAAACGGATATGATGAAAGCGAATGTTCCATCTCGTAAGCCTTGAAAAAAATGAGCAGTGGTAATTAGCCGCCAATTCTCATCATTTTTTCTTTGACTCAAAACACGAGCTAATAAATAACTTCCATGAGCAGGACGCCTTTTAATAAAGAAGCTCAAAACTACAGCTAGTGCAAAAAGAGTAAGAGAAAGACCAAACACAATGGTGTAACCAAGATTTGAAACAAATCTCGAAATGATATATCCTGCTAATATTGGACCTATCATGCCTCCTCCAGAGCTCAAAGTTCCTAAAAAACCGTTAAAAAAATCTCTTGTCTCTGGCTCAGTGATTTCAAATGTTAGGACATTAAAGGCTAACCAATAAAAGCCATAACCAATTCCTAACAGACCTCCTAAAACAATTAAATATCTTGATGCATGTTCACCAAAAAGCAGCACCGAAATATAAAAAAGGGCCAGAAAAATCACACCAATTCTTAATACGATGACTCTGTCTATTTTTTTCGCCCACCGCCCAGCAAGAATAAATGTAAGTGGTTGAAAAATAACAACTGATAAATTATAAACTGCTAAATCAATAAATTCACCTGATTGTTTCCATAAGTAAATGTTTACAAAAGTATTTGAAAGTGCCACACTGAGTGAATATATACCACCAATAAATAACAATAAAGAAAGATCTTTTGTTAATTCAACTTCACCTAACCATTTTCGAAATATCATAAAAAACTCCCCTTTTTCATCCTTTATAGCTTTTGAAAAAGGGGGGACATTATACATATTTTTGCGAAGGCACTTTTTTATCTTTATTATTTTTCACAATTTCTTTGTTAATTCAGCAAAAAGTGGTTGAACAATCTTTTTTAGATAAAATAATAAAAGCACCGGAAAACCGGTGCTTTAGTTATTTTATTACTTTGCAGCTGAATATAATTTAGCTACTTCATCCCAATTTATTACATTCCAAAATGCTTTAATGTAATCAGGACGGCGATTTTGATAATTTAAGTAATAAGCATGTTCCCAAACATCTAAGCCTAAAATTGGTGTTTTACCTTCCATAATTGGATTGTCTTGGTTTGGAGTGCTTGTTACTTCTAATTCACCATTATTTACAACTAACCAAGCCCAGCCTGAACCAAAACGTCCAGCAGCTGCTGTTGCAAATTCTTCTTTAAATTTGTCAAGGCTACCGAATTTTTTATTAATCGCTTCAGCCAACTCACCAGTGGGTTCTCCTCCACCATTTGGAGATAAAAGCTTCCAGAATAATGAATGGTTTGCATGTCCGCCACCATTATTACGTACAGCTGTACGTTTAGCTTCAGGAACTGCATCTAGGTTTGCGATTACTTCTTCTACTGATTTGTTAAGAAGTTCATCATTTCCTTCAAGTGCAGCGTTTAAGTTTGTAACATATGTGTTATGATGTTTTGTGTGATGAATATTCATAGTTTCCTTATCAATATGTGGCTCAAGAGCGTCATATGCATAAGGTAATTGTGGTAGTTCAAATGCCATGGTAAATTCCTCCCTATGTAAAGTGATTGAATCAAATGATTCATTATATTCAACTTAAGATTACCAAAGTTAGTAGGTGTTGGGCAAATATATTGCCTATTTTTTTAGAAAAAAATTCCCTGACTTAGAAACTTCCTTAATAATTCACAATTTGAAATGACATTTAGTAAAAAAAAATCTAAAATGATAAATAGTTGTACAAATCTAGAATAGTGTAATGAAGGAAGTGATGTTTAATGACGATTATCCAACGTTTTATTAAAAGCTTATATTCACCAAAGGATATTGCCAAATATCGTTTTCTTGGCATCGGAAGGACGATATTATATGTATTTTTACTAATGCTACTTTCAACAATTCCTAGTCTTTATCATCTATCAAAAATGTCTATTCAAGCATTAAACGAAGGAAAGCAAATTTTTATGGACGAATTACCTCCGTTTATCATTGAAAACGGTGAATTAACTTCAAATGAAAGTAAACCGATCATTATCAAAAAGGATGGCTTTGATATTATATTTGATTCAACTGGACAGACCACGGAAAATGATGTTAGAAATCATGGAAATGCGATTGCTTTATTAAAAGATGAATTTTTTGTTGTTAATAATCAAACAGGTCAAAATTTCTCTTATTCTACTTTTCAAGATAATAAAATGGAAAATAAAGATATCGATAAATTTTTAACATCCATTCATGGGGTTCTTTGGATTGTGCTACCAATCATTTTTGTTTTTCTATATTTATTTACTGCTGCATTAGGATTTATAAAAGTATCTATTTTTGCAGGTATTGGGGTTCTAATCGCTCAAGCTCTTAATCGTAAACTTCAATACCGTCAAAGCTGGCGGCTTGCTGCACATAGTATTACCTTGCCAACTGTATTTTTCTTTTTAATGGATGCTATAAAAACAGTTGTTCCTGGTGGACTTTTTATTAACTGGATCGTTTGTTTCATTATGCTCTATCTAAGCATTCGTGAAATACCACAACCAAAAATTAAAGCATGACAAAAAAACTGGCTTAATGGTGAGCATAAATATTAGCTCTAAAAAAAGCCAGTTTTTTTGTCATATTTCTTCGGGACTAGCATATATATTCTAAAAAAGGAGGCGCTAGTCTTGAAAAAAATTCTCGCATTCGTCGCAGTAATTATTGTAATTTACAGTATCTATATTGATTTAAATTTTGGTACTATTCCAGCTATCTCACATGCTTCCGAAGTAAAGGAAAATACTAAACCATCTACTGCAAAAAAACCCTTTTCTTATAAAGAAATAATCATTAAGCCTGGAGATACTGTCCTATCCGTCGTTGAAGAAGTTAACAAAATCCCGCTTTCGGTGTCTATCGACAAAGTCATAAATGATTTCATTCAATTGAACAACGGAATAAAGCCAGAAGAAATTCAAATTGGTCAAATATATAAGATACCTTTGTACTGAAATAAATAATCTAGCTTCAATTCCTTGTCAATAATAGCGAAATACTGATACAATACAAATGGTTATAACTAATTATAATTGTTTTTAATATAAAGGAGCGAATTACCCTTGGGTGAAATTACACATCGTTCAAAAACTCGTCCCGTTAAGGTTGGGAACCTAACGATCGGGGGCAGCAATGAACTTTTTATTCAAAGCATGACGACGACAAAAACACATGATGTGGAAGCGACAGTAGCTCAAATTAAACGTTTAGAAGAAGCTGGTTGTCAAATTGTACGCGTCGCTTGTCCAGATGAAAGAGCAGCAAACGCCATTCCGGAAATTAAAAAAAGAATTAATATCCCATTAGTGGCAGATATACATTTTGATTACCGCTTAGCCTTAAAGGCCATTGAAGGCGGAGTGGATAAAATTCGTATTAACCCAGGTAATATTGGTAAAAGAGAAAAAGTAGAAGCTGTGGTTAATGCTGCAAAAGAAAAAGGTATTCCTATTCGTATCGGTGTCAATGCTGGTAGCTTAGAAAGACATATTTTACAAAAATACGGATATCCAACAGCAGATGGTATGGTCGAAAGTGCATTACACCATATTAAAATTCTAGAAGATCTTGATTTTCACGATATTATTGTTTCAATGAAAGCATCTGATGTTAACCTTGCAATCGAAGCATACGAAAAGGCTGCTCGTGCATTTGATTATCCTTTACATCTTGGTATTACTGAATCTGGAACATTATTTTCCGGTACTGTTAAAAGTGCTGCAGGTTTAGGAGCTATTTTAAGTAAAGGAATCGGTAATACACTTCGTATTTCACTTAGTGCCGATCCTGTTGAAGAAATAAAAGTAGCTAGAGAACTACTTAAATCTTTTGGATTAGCATCGAACGCAGCAACGTTAATTTCATGCCCAACATGTGGCAGAATTGAAATTGATTTAATCAGTATTGCTAATGAGGTTGAAGAATACATTTCAACGATTAAAGCACCTATTAAGGTTTCTGTATTAGGCTGTGCTGTAAATGGTCCTGGAGAGGCACGTGAAGCTGATATAGGTATTGCAGGTGCACGTGGTGAAGGTCTTTTATTCCGGAAAGGCCAAATCGTCCGTAAGGTACCTGAAGAAACAATGGTTGAAGAATTAAAAAAAGAAATCGACCAAATTGCTGAAGAATATTATCAAAAACAAAAAAATGAACAAAAAGCATAAGAAAAGTGCGGAATTGATCCGCACTTTTTCTTTTTGGCTCCTACATTCAAGCGATCCATTATTTTAATTTTTCTAAATCACTAGCCTATTTAAAAAAATGGTTGAACAAAAATTCCAAGGATAAGTGAAACAACACCAATTCCGATACTCCATGCACCTAAAGCTCTTGCTCCCCTTCTTCTTGCAACAAAGCCAAGTATAGTTCCAGCGGCCCCAAGTACTATCGGTAAAAAAAATAGGGATAGAACAGATAACGCTAATGCTGACCAGCCAATGACTTTTCCACTAACATGAGCATGTTCATGATCCTTGTCTTCACTTACATCATTTCCACGATCACGATTAAACGAAACCGGTGCAGCAACTTCTGCAGCCGTTTCCTCATGATAGTCATGATTTTCCTTGTCTTCCATACGTTCTTTATGAAAACTATCTTCTAGCTTGTCATAACGTGTTTCATCATTCATAATATCCCTCACTTTCTAATAGTAAGTGCAGGAGCATTATTATTGTGTGCTATTCTTATTATTTCATGACAACAATCTTTTCCAGTACCAAATCATATTAAAACGATAAAATCCTATTTATGTTCACTTTTTAAATAAATATGTTACACTTTTTAATGTTACATATTCGATACTATTTGAAACTGCTAAAGGAGTTATAAAAATGATAAAAAAAAGATTTGGAATTGATATTGATGGAACCGTCACCCATCCTGATTCCTTAATTCCCTATATTAATGATAAATATCACTTAAAGTTAACTTTAGAAGATATTACTGAATATGAATTAACTAATGTTATAAATATACCTCCAAAGGAATTTTACGAATGGTTTACTGAATCTGAACCAATCATTTATTCTGAGTCACCGCTTGCAATCGGAGCAAAGGAAGTTTTAACGAAATGGAAAGAGCAATTCCAATTGTTCTTTATAAGTGCAAGAAGCTCCCATTTATTAGATGTGACTGAAAAATGGTTTAATAAGAATGATTTACATTACCACCATATTGAACTGATTGGATCCCATCATAAGATAGAGACAGCAAAAAAATATGAAGTAGATCTCTTTATGGAGGATAAGCATGATAATGCTGTAATGATTCACGAAGAGCTTGGCATTCCAGTTATTTTATTTGATACACCTTATAATAGAGACTCTATTCCTGAAGGAGTCATAAGAGTGAAGAACTGGTATGAGGCAGAAAAATGGGTAGAATCCTGGATGAAGAATCAACAATAAAAAAGTCAAAAAAATCATAAGGTTTATTCCTTATGATTTTTTTATCCATTTATTTTTATACATTCAGGACATTTACCGTATATCTCGAACTTATGTCCTGAAACATTATAACCGACTAAATCCTCATCTAATACTGCCATTGGACATGTTTGAATTTCTTTTGTTTTTCCACAGTCAAGACATATAAAATGATGATGATGTTCTCTTGTTGCACAACTAAACCTAAAATTTTTCTCACCTGACAATTCAGTTGCTTCTAGAATTCCAAGATCCACGAATAAGGATAAATTACGGTAAATTGTATCAAAGCTTAATCCCGGATAATCGTCCTTCATATATTCAAGAACATCTTTTGCCGTCAAATACCTATTATTTGAAGCAAATAACTCAAGCATTTGCTCTCTTTTACCTGTATGTTTAAATCCCTTATCTTTTAGTTTTTGTATTGCACTTGTCACTTGCATGGTTTACACCTCTTTTAAAGATGCTATTCATTTAAGAATGATTTCGATTTATTCTTCTTCTTTAAGTATACATGAGAAAATATAATATGTAAATTTATCAACTTGATTCTTACCATTATGGAGGCAACTTTGTGAATTTTTGATAAAAAATAGTATTTCTATGAACATTTATAATGTCCCCTTCATATGTATCAATGAGGGGTGATGTACAGATGAAATTACTACAAAATGTAATTAATTACAAAATCAACATGATTACAGGTGATGAATTATTAAAATACGCTAAACAATTTAATGTTCAATTATCAAAGAGTAATGCACATAAAATCGCTGCCTATTTACGTGGAAAACAAGTTAATATTTTTGATGATGCAGAACGAACAAAACTTATTAAAGCAGTAGCAAAAATAACTGGACCTGAAACGGCAAAAGAAATTAATCGTATTTTTATCCAATTCACAAAATAAAAACATTGAGGGAATTATCCCCTCAATGTTTTTTATTCATTTACTATATCAGTCAGTAAATTTTCATTGAATTGCTTATTTCTTAGCATTGCAATTTCTTGCTTATACGGTGCTTTTTTATTATTTTTATCTTCACCAACAAATGGAGTTTCTAAAATTTTAGGAATATCAGCTAATTGAGGGTGATGAACAATATAATTTAATGCATCAAATCCAATATGTCCAAATCCGATGTTTTCATGTCGATCTTTTCTGGATCCTGTTACATTTTTACTATCATTGATGTGAAGAACTTTAATGCGTTCAAGCCCAATTAAACGATCGAACTCATCTAATACTCCATCAAAATTATTAATTATATCATAACCCGCATCATGTGTATGACATGTATCAAAACAAATTGATAGCTTATCATTATGATGTACCCCATCTATAATTTTAGCTAATTCTTCAAAGGATCGTCCACATTCAGAACCTTTTCCTGCCATCGTTTCCAAAGCGATTTGAACATTTTGATTAGTTGTAAGAACTTCATTTAAACCTTTGATTATCTGCTCAATTCCCTTTTCTGCTCCTTCCCCAACATGTGCGCCTGGGTGAAGAACAATTTGTTTTGCTCCGATCGCTTCTGTTCTTTCAATTTCGGTTCCTAAAAAATTTACCCCAAGTTCAAACGTTGCTGGGTTTACCGTATTACCGATATTAATAATATAAGGTGCATGAACAATGATTTCCTCAATACCATTTTCTTTCATATGAGCAAGGCCTGCTTCAATATTTAGATCTTCTATCTTTTTTCTTCTCGTATTTTGAGGGGCTCCTGTATAGATCATGAACGTATTAGCACCAAATGAAACAGCCTCTTCACTTGCCCCAAGCAACATTTTCTTTCCACTCATTGATACATGTGATCCTAGTTTTAGCATTTCTCCTCACTCCATATCATTGACTTATTTTATTTACGTTTTTGTAGTTTTCTTTCTCTCTTTTTCATTTTTTCAACCTGTTGATTAATTTTCTTTTTGTACCCAGGCTTTACTTTTCTTGGCTTTTTCATCATATTTCTTGCTTTTTCTTCTATTTCATCTACCTGTTTTTTACGGTTTTTTCTTTTGTTACGTTCAGCGATAGAAACCCACTCGCCTTTTTGTAAATCTTTATAACTAAAAACAATCCCCATTTTTTCTAACCTATTTAAAGCATCTTCATCTGAAGGCTGATAGATAGTAGTAGCAATTCCAGAATAGCCAGCTCTTGCAGTCCTTCCAGCTCGATGAATATAAAAATCTAAATCCTGGGGTAATTCATAATTAATAACATGACTTACCCCTTCTATATCAATTCCACGGGCCGCTAAATCCGTCGCAACAATATACTGAAATTCAAGATTTCGAATTTGCTTCATCATTTTTGTTCTTTCACGAGGAGATAAATCTCCATGAATTCTTCCAACTTTTAAACCTTTTTCAAGAAGATTATCTGCTACCTCGTCAGCCATTGATTTTGTATTTGTAAAGACAATCGCTAAATATGGGTTATATGAAATTAACATATCAAACAATAAGTCAATTTTCTCTCTGCTACGTAAAGGTACTAGATTGTGCTCAATATTTTGTGCAGAAATATGTGTAGGCTGGACATGTTCATATTTCGGATTCTCCATATATTTCTTTAAAAATGGTTTTAATTTTTCAGGGATTGTAGCTGAAAAAACAAGCATTTGTAAATTTTGAGGCATTTTCCCAGCAATTTGATCCACCTCATACAAAAATCCCATATCTAACATGATATCTGCTTCATCGACAACAAGAATTCTTGAGGTATGAAGAAATAAAGCCTGTTCTTTCATTAAATCATGAATACGTCCAGGTGTTCCAACAACAATTTGAGGTTGTTTTTTTAATTTTTCTATCGTTCGTTGTTTGTCGGTTCCACCAATAAAACATTTACTCATGATGGTTTGATCCGTTTGATACTTAGTTATTTTGATGATTTCTTGATAAATCTGATTGGCTAATTCACGTGTTGGTGCGGTGATAACAGCTTGTACCTCTTGTAATTCAGGATCAACCATTTCAAGGATAGGTAGTAAATAGGCATGGGTTTTTCCTGTTCCTGTTTGAGATTGTCCTACCGCACTTTCCCCTCTAAGGATAGTAGGAATCATTTTCTGTTGTATTTCTGTAGGCTCATAAAAACCAAGATTATTTATCGCCTCTTCAATATATGTCTTAAACTTAAATGTTGAAAATTTATTTTGTTTCACAATGACACTCCTTTTTGTAAGGACATTTACCGATCAATTTATGATTTTTAGTCCATTTTGTTATTATAATCGACAATAGTTAAAACTTCCACTCCTACAAAAAGTTAACCCTTAAAATTAGTTAATTAATATAAATTTATCATTTGAATGGATAACAGACATCAAAAGAAGACGTTTTTTTCATATTTGCATATTGTAATATAGAAGGATAATGAGTAGAAAGGAGGAAAAAAATGCCACCTAGAGGATTTCCCCCAATGAATGGACCGATGCAAGGATTTCCAAGTCCCTTTAGATCAATGCCACGGACCCCAATGATCCCCCAAGGTAGAATGTTTCAAGCACCAATGCAAGCCATGGGAAGACCTTCCCTCTTTGGAGGTGCACCACCTTCAATAGGGAGTAGTGCGAGTAGAGCTGGTGGTGGTCTAATTTCAAGATTATTCCAACGGGCTGGAACAGGGCAAGCTGGCAATGTGGCCAATGCAGCTGCTGGGTTTCAACGTGCAACTGGTGGAGGTGGTTCTTTACTTGGAAACTTAGGCAATATTGCTAATCCAGGAAAAATTGGTTCATTTTTAAATAATACACAAAATGTGATTAGAACGGCTCAACAAATTGGGCCGATGGTACAACAATACGGTCCGTTAGTTAAAAATCTTCCTGCGATGTGGAGAATGTACAAAGGTTTAAAAAGCGTAGGTTCAGATGATGATTCAGACGAAAATGTAGACACTGAGAATCAAGAAGTTGAAGTGGAAAGTGAAAGTAATACTAAAAGCGAAAATAAACAATCCAAAAAAGGCAATACCTCCAAAAAAACATCTTCTAAAAATTCAAAGATGACTAAGAAAACAGATGATATTGATCTCGAAATAGAATCCGAATCCACCGAAACAAATAAAAAAGGTCAATCAGTCCCTAAACTTTATATTTAAATTTTATGTATGAATTCCGTTAGGTGAGTATGTTACTACCTAACGTTTTTTCTTTTCTTTGTAATATATGAGGATTTTTTATATAATAGGAATGATGCAATGCTTAAAGGATAAACCTTTAGTTGGGAGGATGAAGTATGGAGGTATTAAAAATCTCTCCACGTGGTTATTGCTATGGTGTTGTTGATGCTATGGTAATCGCGCGTAATGCCGCTTTAGATAAAACATTACCACGCCCAATCTATATACTGGGTATGATTGTTCATAATAAACATGTTACTGATGCGTTTGCTGAAGAAGGGATTATTACTCTCGATGGAAAAAATCGTAGAGAAATCCTTGAAAAGGTGGACAAAGGTACTGTAATTTTCACTGCCCACGGAGTTTCACCCGAGGTTAGAGAATTAGCAAAAAATAAAGGACTTGTTACTATTGATGCTACTTGTCCAGATGTAACGAAGACACATGATCTGATTCGTGAAAAAAAAGCTGAAGGTTTTGATGTTATATATATCGGAAAAAAAGGACATCCCGAACCTGAGGGAGCGTTTGGTGTAGCTCCTGACATTGTACATCTAGTTGAAACGATTGAGGATGTAGAACAATTAGACGTAGCAAATAAAAAAGTTATTGTCACAAATCAAACAACAATGAGTCAATGGGATGTTATGGATATTATGGACAAAGTGAAAGAAAAGTATCCGTATGTTGAGCAACACAAAGAAATCTGCCTTGCTACTCAAGTTAGACAAGAAGCGGTGGCTCAACAAGCTGGAGAAGCGGATGTACTTATTGTTGTTGGTGATCCTAAAAGTAATAACTCTAATCGTCTTGCGCAAGTATCAGAACAAATTGCACATACTAAAGCCTATCGAATTGCCGATATCTCTGAAATTGAAATTGACTGGATTAAAGACGCAAAAAAAGTTGCAGTAACAGCTGGAGCCTCAACTCCAACCCCAATTGTTCGGGAAGTTATTACTTTTCTTGATCAATTTGATCCTGAAAATGAAGAAACTTGGAAACATGAAAAACAAGTTCCACTTCATAAAATTCTACCGAAAGTAAAAAAATTAGCTACAAAAAAATAAAATCCCCTCGGGGATTTTATTTTTTTGTATAAACTAGAATAGATTAATAAAAAGACTCTAAATAATAGTAAAAGGATCAGTATGGATCTTTGAAGCAATATACTTCACATCAAAGCCTTTTTCCATACTCATTTTAGAAAGTTGCTCGGCAACACCTGTTTTCATTACCTTTTCGACATTATGACCCGGGTCAACAATATTTAGTCCAATACTCATCGCATCATGTGCATTATGGTAGTAAAAGTCACCTGTAACAAAAACATCGGCTCCTTTAAACTTCGCTCTAGAAAAATACTTATTACCATCCCCACCTAAAACTGCAACTTTCTTAATGCGATCTTGTAAGTCGCCAACCACCCTTACGAAATTGACATCTAATGATTGCTTCACATGTTCTGCAAATTCCTTAAGTGTCATTTCTTCTTGTAATTGACCTATCCGTCCTAACCCTAACATCTCACCTTGGTTTTCAAGTGGATAAATATCAAATGCGACCTCCTCATATGGATGGGATTGCAGCATAGCATTTATCACTTTTTTTTCTAATTTAGCTGGAAAAATGGTTTCTATACGTACTTCTTTTACCTCTTCAAGTGTTCCTGCTTTACCAATGTATGGTGTGGTCTGCTCATCAGGTAAAAATCTCCCTGTCCCTTGAGCACTAAATGTACAATGGCTATAATGACCAATAGCTCCAGCTCCAGCAGCACCAAGCGCATTCCTAACTGCCTCTTCATGATCAATCGGTACATAGACAACTAATTTTTTTAATTTTTCTTCATATGTAGGATCTAATATTTCAGTATGCTGTATACCAAGGGCCTTTGCTAATAAATCATTTACGCCACCCTTGGCCACATCTAAATTTGTATGGGCAGCATAAACAGCAATATCATGTTTAATAAGTTTTTCAATAATTTTACCTTGTGACTGCTCTGTTAAAACATTTTTTAATGGTCGAAAGATGATTGGATGATGTGCAATAATCAATTGAACATTATTTTGAATGGCTTCGTCAACTACCTCCTCCAATACATCTAGAGCAATCATAACAGTTTGAACTGGCTTATTTAAACGCCCAATTTGAAGGCCAATAGGATCACCTTCCATCGCATACTTTTTAGGTGAAAACTGTTCAAATAGCTGTATAATTTCATGCCCGTTTACTTTCTTCATGTTAATACCTCCTCAACCAAAGATATATTTTTTTCAATGGCTAGTTTTCTTTCAATTATTTTCTCTTGATTTTCTGCAAGATTCATTCGATCCAAAATTATTCTCCATTGCTTTAATTCATCCGACCATTTTTTAATAAAGACATCGCTTTTTTCCTGCATCAGAAACGGTCCTAATAATAATTCTGCATCCGTTAAATGAGTTACCTCCGCACGTTCATTATTTTCTGCAACAATAATCTCATAAATTTTTTCATCTTCCTCTAAAATTTCCTCAGCAATGATTACCCAATTATTTTGTACGCACCAATTCCGAATATGATTAGCTCCAATATTGGGTTGAAGAATTAATCTCTTTACACCTAACAAACGGTCCTTACCATTTTCTAGTATAGATGCAATTAATGGTCCACCCATTCCAGCAATCGTAATACAATCCACCTCATTAGGTTGGAGGACCTCTAAGCCATCACCTTTACGGACAGAGATACTACTTTCGTACCCACATTCCATGACTTGTTGTTTTGCTGTTTGGTATGGCCCCTCAACTACTTCACCTGCAATTGCGTATTTTGCTAGACCCTTTTTAATCGCATAGCACGGTAAATACGCATGATCTGAACCAATATCTGCAAAAGTTGAATTTTTTAATAGATATTGACTAACCATTTCTAAACGTTTTGAAAGTTTTTCACTATTCATGTTTTCACCACTTTATTTTAAACTAGGACCTAACATCCACATAAACATATTCTATACAAAAAAGAGCTCCTTGCAAAATGCAAAGAACTCCTTTGGCTTAATATCTGCTTATTTTAATTTCATTAGCCAATCTGCCATAGCATCAATATTTTCAGCCTTAACTAATCCACCAGGCATACCGCCAGTTGTCCCATTTTTCAGAACATCTTTTAGCTTATCCTTGCCTAGCTTTTCACCCATACCATGTAAATTTGGCCCTGTAGCACCTTCAAGGTTATTCCCATGGCAACTAATACATGTTGATTTGGCAAAGGCTTCTGGTTCAAATTTTGTTGCTACTTCTTCTCCCCCACCTTCTTTTTCTTTTGCTATCTCTTTAGCATCTCCTAAACCTTTTACAGATAGAAAGAAAACAAGTGCGATTCCTAATAGCCCTATTAAAAGATAAGGAATTAAAGGATTTCGTTTCATAATATACCTCCTTATGTAAGAAACGTAAAAAATGAATACATTATACAAACAACTTTATTTTACTCGAAAAACTTTGGAAGGGAAAGGGTTAACCACAAAGATTCAACATTTTTTCGGAATTTAGACAAAAACTCCATCTTAATGATGAAGTTTTTCACTTTTTCTGTATTTAGTTTGTTCAATTATCAACTTTTCATAAGGAACTTTTTTTCACTTTGTTTAAGATTATCACTCTTATACAAAAATATTTAATAAAATCCTTTTTATTGACAACCAATTTCCCTTGCAATGACCATTCTTTGTACCTCAGATGTCCCTTCCCCAATTTCAAGTAACTTCGCATCTCTCATAAATCTTTCAACATGATAGTCTTTCATATAACCATTTCCACCATGTATTTGAACGGCTTGATTCGTAATTTCCATGCAAACCTCTGAGGCATATAATTTACACATAGCTGCTTCCTTAGAAAATGGTTTCCCTTGATCCTTTAACCAAGCAGCTTTATATACCATGTTTCTAGCAAGTTCAATTTTCATCGCCATATCTGCGATTTTAAATTGGGTAACTTGGAACTGCGATAGTGATCGACCAAATTGTTTTCTTTCCTTTACGTATTGTAATGACTTCTCATATGCTGCTTGAGCGATACCTACTGCCATTGCTCCAATTCCAATTCTTCCACCATCCAATGTAACTAGAAACTGTTTAAAACCCTGACCTTTTTCTCCTAATAAATTTTCCTGAGGAACCCTTACATCTTCTAAGACTAATTCGGTAGTGTTCGACGCATGAAGTCCCATTTTTTCATAATTGTTAATAATAGAAAATCCTGCTGCATCTGTTGGCACAATAATTGAACTAATTTCTTTCTTAGACTTATCCATTCCTGTAATAGCTGTTAAAGCTACATGTTTGGCATAACTTGCATTTGTTATAAAGCATTTATTCCCATTAATAATAAAATCATTTCCATCCTCAACAGCAGTAGTCTTTGTTCCCCCTGCATCAGAGCCTGCACTTGGCTCAGTTAAACCAAATGCTCCTAATGATTCTCCGGTACAAATTGGCACTAAATATTTCTGTTTTTGCTTCTCCGTTCCAAACATATTAATTGGTGCCCCTCCGAGTGAGATATGGGCCGAATATGTAATTCCAGTTGAACCACATGCTCGACTTAATTCTTCCACTACAATTGCGAAACTTATCGTATCTGCACCTGCACCGCCGTATTCTTCTGGAAATGGAAGTCCCATCATTCCTAGTTTTGCTAGTTTATTTATAATTTCCATCGGAAATTCTTTATTAATATCTCTTTCTAATGCCCCTTTTTCCACTTCTTCTGTAGCAAATTCCTTTATTGTTTGCCGAATCATTTCCTGTTCTGCAGTAAGATGAAAATTCATTCTATATCCCCCTTTGCTATTGTAGCCGCTTACATTTATTATTATAATGTAAGTAGAATTATTTTCACAACTTTTAAAAGTTTTGAAAAATTCATTTACTATACTAGGATATAGATTGATAACGTAATTATTCCTACTACTCCGGAAACAGTAAAAAATAATAATTTTAATTTCCAACCTGTTACTACCCATAAAATACAATTTAAAAAAAGTGTAATTAATAAGGCAATAGAATAGTGATTAAAAAACTGATCGGTTAGTTGAACGGATAATAATAGCAATAAAATGGCAGAACTAATATAAAAAATATAGTACCAGGTTTCTTTTTTAGAATAATAAATTCCTAAGATTAGTAATAAAACGACAAAACTTGTCAAAATCATCATTTGCAAAACAAAAGCTAATTCAGTAAAATAAATGACAAATAATGAAATAAGCAATAAAGCACTAATTAAAATTAGAAATAATGATAACCTATTGACTAATTTATTACCTTTCATCCTATCATTATGATTATTTTCAAACTCACCCTCACTATAAAGGGCAAGTAAATAATCACAATAATGATCAGGCAGCATTTTATGTTCTTTCCAATAAATAATTTCTTTAATAATTACTTCTTTACGTGAAGAATTCATATGCAACACATCCTAAATACTCTTTCGAGATAAGAGGTAAAAAATCCTTTTTTTCGACTAAATTTCGGTAAAACAAAAATAGGACTGTCTAAAAGTAAAAGGGGAAGACCCACATTCCAATACCTAGAACGAACAAATTATTCGTTCTAGGTACAGGATTTAAGTGTCGTCCCACCTTCAATAGACAGCCCCATATTCAATCTTATTCCAAGAAGTCTTTTAAACGTTTGCTTCTAGAAGGATGGCGAAGCTTTCGAAGTGCTTTCGCTTCAATTTGACGAATACGTTCACGGGTAACGCCAAATACTTTTCCAACTTCTTCTAGTGTTCTTGTACGCCCATCGTCTAAACCAAAACGTAGACGAAGTACGTTTTCTTCACGATCTGTTAATGTGTCAAGCACATCTTCTAGTTGCTCTTTTAATAATTCGTAAGCAGCATGTTCTGAAGGTGATGTAGCGTCTTGATCTTCGATAAAATCGCCAAGATGTGAATCATCCTCTTCACCTATTGGTGTCTCTAAAGAAACTGGTTCTTGGGCAATTTTTAAAATTTCACGAACCTTTTCTGGAGTTAAATCCATTTCTTCAGCAATCTCTTCTGGAGATGGTTCTCGCCCTAAGTCTTGAAGAAGCTGTCTTTGAACACGAATTAATTTGTTAATGGTTTCTACCATATGAACAGGAATACGTATTGTACGAGCTTGATCGGCAATAGCACGAGTGATCGCTTGACGAATCCACCATGTAGCATAAGTACTGAATTTAAAGCCTTTATCATAGTCGAACTTTTCAACTGCTTTAATGAGGCCCATATTACCTTCTTGAATTAAATCTAGAAACAACATGCCACGGCCCACATAACGCTTTGCAATACTTACAACCAAGCGGAGGTTAGCTTCAGCAAGTCTTCTTTTTGCCTCTTCATCACCTTGCTCGATACGTTTAGCTAATGATATTTCCTCTTCAGCAGATAGTAAGTCTACTCGACCAATTTCCTTTAAGTACATTCTCACTGGATCATTTATTTTTACACCTGGAGGAACGCTTAAATCATTAAGGTCAAACTCTTCATCATCTTTCTCTAATTCATGTAAATTAGGAGCATCTTCATCTTCATCGTCATCATTTTCCTCTGAGATTTCAATACCTTGTTCACCTAAGTATTCATAAAATTCATCCATTTGTTCAGAGTCTAATTCAAAATGACCTAATTTACTTGAAATCACTTCATATGTTAATACTCCTCTTTTTTTACCACGCTCAACTAGTTGTTCTTTAGCTTGATCAAGAGTTAATTCGGATTCAATTTCTTTGGAACGAGCTGATTTTTCAGCCATCTGTCCCCCTCCTTCCAAGTATTTCATGCAATTTGCAGAATATTTATAAAGACTTACGCAGTACAATAATTTCTTTAGCTAAGTCAATCGCTTTTACAAAGTCATTTTCTTGTTCTGCTTTTTTTTGCAAGTTTTCTTTTTCCTTTATTTTTAACATCTTTTGATGTTTCAACACCTGATTCACATAATCCTCGATTTCACGATCTGCAACATCACTGTTTAATGGCATCATTTCAAGTTCAGTTACAATTCTTCGTAAATTTTCATCTGGTAAATATAATAAGAATTTACTCGTGTCGGCTTCATTTCCCTCTTCATAAAATCCAAGAAGATAAGTAAGTATTGCTTGGTGTTCATCATAATAAAGTATAATTCCATTTAATAAATCTTTTATTTTAAAGGCTAAATCAACACTTTGCAGCATATGAGCAAGTAAACGTCTTTCTGCAGTTTGATTTGCCGGTAATAAACGGGACTTCTGTTGTAAAAACAATCTGTTTTGATTGTTTTCTCGTTGTTTGACATGACCATTTTTCTTCTTGGCATAATACATTTGCTGTTGTTGTTGTTTCAGAGCATCTAATGAAATAGAAAATTCATCCGCTAATTGGCGTAAATAATGATCTCTTTCAACAGCTTTATCAAGATTTGTTATTTCCTCTATAATCTTTTCGATATATCTTAACTTTTCTCCTTCATTTTGCAGCTTTTTCCCTAGGCGATGATATTCCATCTTGAAAGCCATAAATGTAAGACTACCAGCAATAATTTCTTGACGGAATTTTTCACTACCATATTTTTTTATATACTCATCCGGATCAAATCCTTCAGGCATTCTTGCTATTCGAATTTGACAGTGATGATCTGTTAACATATTGGCAGCACGATAAGCGGCTTCAGTTCCCGCAAAATCCGAATCATAACAGATAATAATTGTATCTGTCATTCGTCTTATTAACTGCACATGCTGCTCAGTTAACGATGTTCCCATCGTCGCGATACCATTATAAAGTTCTGCCTTATCAGCAGATATTACATCAGCAAATCCTTCGAATAATATGGCTTGCTGCTGTTTTTTTATAAAGCTTTTTGCCCGAAAAAAATTATAAAGAACATTACTTTTATTAAACAATTCAGTTTCTGGACTATTTAAATATTTCGGCTGATCCTCTTTTTCAATCGATCTTCCTGCAAAAGCAATGGTTTCGCCTTTGCTATTTTGGATAGGAAACATGATTCTGTTTCGGAATCGGTCAAAGTAGGAGTCACTGTTTTCTTTTTGAATGATTAGTCCTGCCTTTTCCATAAGGCTTAATGAAAAACCACGTTTTTGCAAAAGTTTTACAACAAAGTCCCAACTAGGTAAGGAATACCCTATTTGAAATTTTTCAATACTATCTAATGTAAATCCTCGATCAACGAGATATTCTAACGCATTTTGCCCTTCTTTTGTATTAACTAATAAATGATGATAAAACTTTTGAAGAAGTTCATGCGCTTCAAGCATTTGTTTTTTTTCACTATTTACTTTTGAATCTGATCGATTTTGTTCAGATCCTATTTCTAAATCTAATGGTATTTTCCCTTTCTCAGCTAGCTTAATGATGGCTTCCTGGAAGCTTAATCCATCAATATCCATCAAAAAAGAAATTGCATTTCCACCAGCTTTACAACCAAAACAATGATATATTTGCTTATCAGGTGATACCGAGAAGGAAGGTGTATTTTCACCATGGAAGGGACATAAACCAAAATAATTACGTCCTTGTTTTTTTAAATGAACATATTCGCCAATAATATCTACTATATCTATTGATTGACGAATTTCATTAATTTTATCCTCAGGAATAATTCCAACCATGAAAACATCCCCAATTGAAATTTTTCTCTCTATTATGTTTGATTTGTATAGATTATTCAGTTATAACTTTACTTTACATTTTTCGACAAAATCTCCTCAAGCGTATACAAAAATGATTTCCTATCACTTTTCGTAAATGCTTTTGGGCCTTTTTCATATTTCCCTTGTCGCCTAGCTTTAGCAGCTAAAAAACGAAAATCAAGGGCAGTAGCAATTGATTCTTCTACATATTCTTTACCTCTTGGAGAAATTGCCCTCACTTTCTTCGGGAGTACTAGGCTTGCAAGCCCTATATCCTGAGTAATGACAATATCATTTTCCTTTACATGATTCATTATAAATAAATCAGCTGATTCTTTATAAGGATCAACATAAATCCAAGTAGCATCACTATTTTTTGTTTGATGTGCATAAGAGGCAATAAAATAATAGAGCATTTTATACTTCTTAGCAAGAAAAATGATTTCCGATTTAACTGGACATGCATCTGCATCAACAAATATGATGGATTCATTTCTTTCTGTATTAGTAATAATTCTACATCACTCCACAGAATCCTTCTTTCTTTTCCATACTATGAGTATATTTTTTTGCTTTTGTCGAATTTTTCTAAGCCTTGACTCTTGACATATCTCAATAGTTAGTTTATTCCTTAATCCGTGACTCTAAACCTATTTTAAATACATTTTTATCACAATTTTTTATTATAGTATATTTCTCTGATTTTGACCATATATTTTTATTTAAAATATTTTTATTCTTTTCCCATACTTTACAATAAAAATAGTAAAGGGATCTGTCCCCGCATTACTGTATCTGAAATAAAAAATCGTTCATTCTAGATACAGTATATATATTCTCTGGGGTCAGACCCTTTATAGACTCTTGTGTCTAATGATTCCTATTCATAATAATATTTGCTGTTTCTTCAACTGCCTTATTTGTTACATCAATTACTTTACATCCCATTTTTGATACAATCGCGTCAAAATACTCTAATTCCTTTTTTATTCGATTAATATTTGCATAGCTTGCTTCATCATTTAAACCTAAAGCTTGTAGCCTTTCCTTACGAATAAAATTAAGTTTTTCAGGGCTGATCCTTAATCCAAAGCATTTATTAGGTGATACCTGAAATAGCTCTTCAGGGGGGTCTACCTCTGGTACAAGGGGGACATTGGCCACTTTAAATCGCTTATGTGCTAGATATTGAGATAAAGGAGTTTTTGATGTTCTGGAAACACCCACTAAAACGATATCTGCTCGTAGAATTCCTTTAGGATCTCGTCCATCATCATATTTAACAGCAAATTCTATTGCTTCAACCTTCTTAAAATAATCATCATCCAATTTTCGAACTAATCCTGGTTCACATAATGGTTCTTTATGATATAGCTCTTGAAATTTATCCATTAAAGGACCAATAATATCTACCGCATTGACATGTTGTTCATTTGTTCGTTTTTTTATATAATCCCGCATAGCCGGCTTCACCAATGTATGCACAATCACACCATGATTAAGCTTGGCTAAGGAGACAACCTCATCAATATGCTGGTAATCCTCAACATATGGAAAACGTTTGATTTCTGCATCTTTTCCATTAAATTGACTAATCGCTGCTTTAGTAACCAATTCAGCTGTTTCACCAACCGAGTCTGAAACGACATAAATAATCGGTCGCGTCATTTTAAGATCACCATCCCGTCATTTCTTGATATTAATATAAATTTTCGTCAGCAAGTGATACAAAGGCTTTTGTTATATTTGTTTTAGTTATCCGCCCAATCACCTCAAAGCCGTTTCCCTCGGATGATTCCTTAACCACGGGAACTGAATCAATTTGCTTCTCAATTAATTTTTTTGCAACATCAATTAATAAATCATCTTTTTTACACACTGTAATATTCGGCATTCTTGTCATAATAATATTCACTGGAAGTGAAGAGAGTTCTTGCTTACCGATACTCGCACGTAATAAGTCCTTTCGCGAAAGGACTCCAACTAATAACAGCTTATCATCTACAACAAATAACGTACCTACATCTTCAAGAAAAACTGTTACAATTGCATCATAAACTGATATATTTTCATTTACAACTACAGGAATTGATTGATAGTCTTTGACGACTATTTTTTTTAAACTGTCTGTTAAAAGCTGTGTACTTGATTTTCCAGTGTAAAAGTAACCAACCCTAGGCCGCGCATCCAAATATCCAGCCATTGTTAAAATGGCTAAATCTGGGCGAAGTGTTGCTCTTGTTAGATTTAATTTTTCTGCTATATGTTCACCGGTTATAGGCCCATTATCTTTTACGATTTGTAATATGGTTTCCTGTCGATTATTCAGTTCTATTTTCCACACCACCTAACCAGTATAAAATCTAAATAATGTTATACTCATACACAAATATTATATACTATTTACTTATATTGAAAAGAAATTTGTTAAATATTAAAAGCTGTTTTCGTAAAATATGTTGCTTTTGTAAATACCCTCCTACGTTCTTGTATGTTCAACTTAGTTTTATATGTAAAAACATGATCTCTTTAGCAGCAATATTTGAGAAAAGATCCATATAAAAAAACTCCATAAAAATGTGGAGTTCCTATCATACTATGAGGGCAAACTTACATTACAGCATTTGGCGAAATTTTTCGATTTGCTCTAAAAATTTTTTGGATTTTAAATGCAAACCGGAATACTCATCATAATACATAGATATAATCAAACGTAGTTCTTTTTTTGTTTCTTCTTTAACTGACACTGATCCTAGTCTGTTTAGATCAATAAAATAGAAGAGTCGGAGTAACTTAATAGCTATTGGTGAGGTAGGGATATGATAAGGGTCTTTCTCATAGCATCGATGGCAAAGAAGACCATTTTCCCGAATAGAAAAGGCAAACTTCCCATCTTTATTCCCACATACAGCACATTGATTCATGCAAGGATACAATCCAAGTACATTTAACATTTTCATTTCAAAAATATTCGTTATGATTTCTAAATCAACATCTTCATTTATATAATTTAATGTTTGGTATAAAAGTTCAAAAAGAAAAGGATTTGCCCTTTTCTCTTCAACCGCTTTATCTAATAAATCAATAATATACGAAGCATATCCTGTTTTAAAAATATCTTCACGAATAGATCGAAGGGAAGAAATAATTTCTCCCTGCTGCAGTGTACCTAGTCCTGAACCTAATGAGACTAAAAAGTTCCCATATGTAAATAGTTGAGATATAGAGGAAAGACGGCTATTTGGCTTTTTAGCGCCTCTAGCCATCACTCCTATTTTCCCAAACTCTCGTGTAAATATTGTAACAATTTTATTTGATTCACCATAATCAATTGATCTAATAACGATGCCTTCACATTTTTGAAACATAAAATCCACCTTCCAAAGCAAGTCTTACAAGCTTCCCAGGTGACGCACGATCATTGCAACTTATGAAATGGGGAAATCAATTTCATTAAATTCATGATCTGTATTTAATGGTTCATCCTGACGATCTTTTTCAAGCTCTTTAAATAGCAAATACGTATCAATACTTCCAGTTTCCGCAAAGACTTTCCAGGTAAATTCTATCATAACATTAACCCCGCCTTTCATGTTGTGAAAAACTCATGAAATCATTAGTAAAGCCTTTAATACTAGGTTTACCAAGACTCCTTGGAACATGTGACGTAAAAATTGCTAATCAAAAGGATGCATAGAAATCAATTTTTCATTTTTAAAAACTTGCTAATTAATATTCATCTTCTCTAAAACCAAAATCTCGCAACTGTGTAATTTTATTTCTCCAATCTTTTTGAACTTTCACCCATAGCTCTAAATAAACCTTAGATCCAAGTAAGTTCTCAATATCTATCCTTGCTCTTTTTCCTACTTCTTTCAACATACTACCTTGTTTTCCGATAATGATCCCCTTTTGAGAGGAACGTTCAACGATGATTGCTGCCATTACATGTATTGTTTCACTTTCCGGCTTTTTCTGCATCTTTTCGATAATTACAGCAATCGAATGCGGTACTTCTTCTCTTGTTAGATGCAATACTTTTTCTCTAATTAACTCTGAAACGATAAAACGTTCAGGGTGGTCTGTAATTTGATCTGCAGGGTAATACTGAGGCCCTTCAGGCAAGTATTCCTTTATTTGCTCAAGCAATCTTTCAGTATTCTGTCCCTCTAGAGCAGATATTGGAATAATTTCAGCAAAATCATATAATTCCTTATATTTTTCAATTATTTTAAGCAAGTCATCTGGATGCACTTGATCGATTTTATTTATAACAAGGAAGACAGGTGTACGGACAGTTTTTAATTTTTCGATGATAAATTCATCACCTTTTCCATATCCCTCTACCGCATTAATCATAAACAAAATCAGGTCCACTTCTTTGAGTGTATTTGTTGCAACCCTCATCATAAAATCGCCTAATTTATGTTTTGGCTTATGAATTCCTGGTGTATCAATAAGTATTATTTGTGAATCGTTTGTCGTAAGTACCCCTTGAACTTTATTTCTTGTTGTCTGTGGTTTGTCACTCATAATGGCAATTTTTTGGCCGATCACTCGATTAATATAAGTGGATTTCCCAACATTTGGTCGACCTATGATAGATACAAACCCTGATTTAAATGTTTGCTGTTCTGTACTTTTATTTTGCATGTAAATCCTCCGGAGAAAATGCGCCTGGCAATAATTGCTCAACAGTTAATTCTTGAATATCACCTTTTAAATTTGTCAAAATCACTTTCATATCTTTAGGGCAAAGTTCAGAAATCACTTGTCGACATGCTCCGCATGGTGGTACAGGTCTTTCCGTATCAGCTGTTACAACAAGCACATTGAACTTTGTATCGCCATCAGAATATGCTTTATACAGAGCTGTACGCTCCGCACAATTTCCAACTGTATAAGCAGCATTTTCAATATTACAGCCATGATATACTTTTCCATTTTCACTTAATAGTGCAGCACCGACCGGAAATTTGGAATAAGGTACATATGCTTTGTCTCTTGCGATTTTCGCTTCTTCAATAAGCTGTTCTAAATTCATTATGTCTACCCCTTCTATTATAGTTTACTACAAATTCATCACAAAGTTATGGAATATTTTTATTTTGTTTAGAATATTTTCAAAACTCTTATATTTTAATTTGAAGTAGCTTTGAAAATATTTTACCGTAAAGAGAAACCCACTGCAAATAAATAGAAAAAGCTGCTTGTTTAGCGACTTTGACTTGTTAAGTTGTCTAAAGAGAACAACTTTGTTGACAAAATGCCATAATAGCAGCTTTTAAGTGATTTATTATTATCCTATGTAAGATTGAAATAGACGTGCAAGTTTCGGTAAAAAGATGATACTGCCTATAATTACCGTCATTATAGAATAAACTAAAACTGCCCCAGCTGCAATATCTTTCGCTTGTTTAGCTAATGGATGATAACTAGGGGACGCAAGATCGACTATTCGTTCAATAGCCGAATTTATTAATTCCAGCGTTATGACCCCAAAAATACAGAGGCAAATAAATAACCATTCAAATAATGATATGTTCAAATAGATACTAAATAAAATAACGATAACCGAAGCAGCGAAATGAAATTGTACATTTCTCTCAGTTTTACATGCATGCATAATTCCTTGAAATGCAAACTTAAATGCCTTCCAGAATCGCCCTTTATCTCGTAAGCCCATATTCATCTAAAATATCCCTTTGCAAACCAAACATCTCTTTTTCATCTTCCTCTGTCATATGATCATATCCGAGTAAATGTAGAAGGGAATGGACAGCAAGAAAGGCAAGTTCCCTTTCAAATGAATGCCCATATTCCATTGCTTGTTCTTGGATTTTAGGTACCGAAATGATAATATCTCCAAGCATTCGTGGTATATCTAAACCATTTATTGCGATTTCATCATCACCAAGTTCTTCCATAGCAAAAGAAATGACATCCGTCGGTTGATCCTTATCTCGATACTCTCGATTAATTTCTTGAATTCTTTCGTTTGTTACAAAGGTAACAGATACTTCACTCCCATTCTCTATCCCAAGCTTTTCAGAAGCAAAATTTAATATTTTTTCTACGAGATTTAAATCCGCTTCTTTCATTTCGCTTGTTTCGTCAATAAAATCAATAATTAAAGCCATATTATTCATCCTTTTTCACATTTAAGTTGTCTCTTATTTTGGGTTTGGATACTCTATCCGTGAGTGAAAGATTCCATTTAACGTTTCACTAAATGTTTTTTTAATCACTTCTATTTCCTTTAATGTTATATCACATTCATTCAATTGACCATCCTTTAAACGATCTTGAACAATAGAATCAATCAAATTCTTAATCTGTTCTGGTGTTGGATGTGTCATCGATCTAACTGCTGCCTCCACACTATCAGCAATACTAATAATTGCCGCCTCTTTCGTTTGAGGTTTTGGACCAGGATAGCGATAGTCCATTTCATCAATATGATCATTTTCTTCTTTTGCCTTATAGTAAAAATATTTTAATAATGTAGTTCCATGATGTTGTTCTGCTATATCAACAATCTCCTTAGGTAATTTATGCTTTTTAAGCATTTGTGCACCATCTGTCGCATGTGCAATAATAATATCTTTACTCGTTTCGGGAGAAATATGATTATGTGGATTTTCTATATTCATTTGATTTTCAATGAAAAATTGTGGTCTTCTTGTTTTGCCAATATCATGATAATAGCATCCCACTCTGGCTAATAATCCATTTGCACCGATTGCCTCACATGCTGCTTCAGCTAAGTTTGCCACCATTACACTATGATGATAGGTACCTGGTGCTTCCGTTAAAATCTTTTTCAATAATGGATGATTTGGACTTGAAAGTTCGATTAATTTTAAAGTGGACAAAACACCAAAACCAGCCTCAAAAAATGGCAACAGACCAATCGTTAGTATAGCAGATAATAATCCAGAAACAAAAGCAAAGATCGTATAGTATAGATACTCCATTTTTGTAAATTGACCATTGCCTAAAAATAACAAAAAGAAAATGATAAGGATGTTTATAATCGAAATGAAAAATCCCGCCTGTAGAATATTCGATTTTCGATTACGATTTGTTAATAATAATATACCAGCTGTTCCGCTAAATAAAATATAAATCGCAATCTCAATATTTACCGATCCTGTTATTTCATCATGAAAAATAATACTACCACAAGCAGCAAGTATAATCGTAATGATAAAAGCAAAACGTTCGTTAAGCATCATACGAATTAACATCGGTGCCATTGCAGCAGGAAATAAATAACCAATTTTATCAAGTTCTAAATCCGCCATTAAACCTATAATTTTCATTAATAATAAACTGATAATAAAAATTAGACTTAGCAGAATTAAATAATTTTGTTTTTTTTCTTCGCTTACTCGAAAAGTAGAAAAATACAAATACAAAGAACCTATAATCAAAAATACGAATATCCCCAAACCAATATATGGCTTAATGGTTGGATTACTTTTTAATAATCCAAGCAGTTCAAGCTGATGATAGCTTTCATGGTCTATAAGATGACCCTCTTGAACAATAACTTGACCTTGTAGTATTTTTATTGGTTCTACACTTTGCATTGCTTGTTTTTTTCGAATGTCTGTTTGTTCAGGATCATAAATTTCATTTGGGACAATTGCGTATTTACCCAATGCAATAGCAGCTGATTTTAGCTCTGTTGGAATGGACGAATCACGAATTAGATCTTCCATTCTGCCTTGATACTGCCTAACTTTATCTTCGCGAATCTTTTCTCCCATTAATTGTTCAACCTGGCTATTAAGTATATTTCTCGTCTGCTCCAATTCAAAAGGGGTTGCCTTGAGTAAGTCCATCAAGACAGCATCCGAAATAGACTTTGTTACATCCTCATTTACATCGGATGTAAGTTTTGATTTTAAGTCAACCAATCTTTCTTTGTCTGTTTTTTTATCCGTCTTTTCCATTTCTTTATCTTTTATATGAGCTGGGATTTCTTTATTGGCATCCGTTACGAAATCAAAGATCGAATTAATTAGAGAAACTCGATTTTGCTCCTTTTCTTTTTGAAAGGTATAAACCTTTTCTACTGCATCTGCTGCCTTTTGTTGTTCATCCTTCGTCTTTTCTTCATCAACGATTGTCTTAGGTGAACGTATGGTTTTATCTGCCACTGAAAATAACTCTATATCATATGTCTGAGGTTTTACATTATAAAAAAGAACGCCATATAACAATATAGCCAATATCAGAAAACAAATAAATGTAAACACTTTATAACTTAATAATGTGCGGACTTTGCTTATATAATCTTGAAGATTCATTTACTCCCCACCACCATTTTTTTGCTTTTCTCAGCTCTTCCCTAATTATGTAAAATAATATCAGTTTTTGTATTGAAATGCACCCATATTTATTATATTCATTCATTCCATCTAACTCACTAATTCGACAATAGCTGATATTATCCCTTTTAATCAAAGGCCATTTTTGTATAGTTTATTGTATTTGCCAAAATCCTACTACCAGCCGAGAAAAAAAGCCAATCCAAAGAAAAAACCCGACTAAAAAGTACGGGTTAAGAAGAGTGTATATTATATGCATCAATAATCCGTGCAACAAGAGGGTGACGCACGACATCACTTTGTTCCAAATATACAAAAGAAATTCCTGAAACATTTTCTAAGATTTTTTCAGCTGCCACTAGTCCAGATTGAATCCCTTTCGGTAAATCAATCTGTGTACGGTCTCCTGTAATTACCATTTTAGAGCTGAAGCCTAGGCGGGTTAAGAACATCTTCATTTGTGCTTGAGTGGTATTTTGAGCTTCATCCAAAATAACAAAGGCATCATCCAAAGTTCTTCCCCTCATATATGCTAGAGGTGCAATTTCTATGGTTTCTCTTTCAATCAGCCTTTGTGTATGTTCACTGCCTAATACATCATTTAATGCATCGTATAGCGGGCGTAAATATGGATCTACCTTTTCCTTTAGATCTCCAGGTAAAAAGCCTAAACTTTCTCCTGCCTCTACTGCGGGTCTTGTAAGAATAATTTTTCTCACCTGGCCACTCTTTAATGCTGCAACAGCCATTACAACCGCCAAATATGTTTTACCTGTCCCAGCTGGACCTATACCAAATACTAAATCATGCTTTTTAATATCATTGATATATTGCCTTTGACCGAGAGTTTTTACACGAATAATCTTGCCTTTCGCATTTTTAGTGATTTCTTCTTCATAAATATCTGTAAAATACTCTATCATTCCCTGTTTTTCCATTTGGATGGCATAAACAACATCCCGGCCACTAATATTAATCCCTTTCCTAATAACCTTTAATAGTTGAAATAGAACATGGTACACTTTTTCTACATTTGTTTCTTTTCCAGATACATCAATTGTTTCTCCTCGAGTAACAATTGATACTTCATATTCTGCTTCTAACATTTTTAAGTTTGAATCTGAGATTCCAAATAAGGCAATCGCTTCATTTGGATTTTCTAGTTGAAGTTTAGATGTTTTTAAATCTTCTGTCATTCTATGTCTCCTTGAATGATTGGTTTTTCTATTGCAATATTTTCGATAACTTGGAAATATATTGATAAATTAACTTTACCATTCTCGACCTTCTCATGCAAAACATATTCATCAACTACTTTAGCATCTGTAGGAATTTTTGACTTTAAGTCATGACGCGCCTTTTCCTTAGCAGCATCTATGGCTTGTTTTTCACTATATTTTCTTTTTACATTTTCTTTTTCTCTTACGGTTGTTTCTTCGTACTTTACTGGAAGAGACCACTTTATAAAATTTATTTTATGTGGTTCTTTTTCTGAATCGTATTCTTTATATTCAATTTTTCCAAATCCCCACAAAGGAACCTTTACCGATCCAAAATTTAAGCTATATTTTCGCTTTTCTTTACCTGTATAAACTTGGAAATCTGACTCAAGTGGCATCTCAACTGTTGACTTATACCATGTCTTACCATAGATTTTTCCAATTGCAGCAACTTGTTTCTCATTATGCTCATTGCCAATTGTACCCGAAACAAGTAACTGACCCTTTTTCACATATTGATTAATTTTAACCATTTGTTGACCATTTTCAACAAAAGTATCCACGATCACAGCTTTTTTAGTCGCTACAAGGTCTTGTGGGGACTTTTTCTCTGGTGGTTCAGGTATTGTCTTTTCTACTACCTGGAAATGAAAGGTTGTCCCGTTTAATTCGACACCAATCCAAGTTAATTCAGGAATGCGATCTTCTAGCTTTCTTTGAATCGTTTCTACATCATCTACAAAAAACTGTAGTTTCCCAATATGAATCCCTAATTTATCTAATTCCTTACGTATTTGATGTTCTAATTGCGGGCTAGCTCCCTTTATTTGTATTCCCCATATAATATTGGAGAGAATCGTAATAACGATAAAGAAAAGCAAAAACCCTGTAAAAAATCCTGAATTTTTCAATACTCTTTTCCATAAAAAAGGAGCACCTTGTCCATTTAAAAAGGAAATCTTACAGTCATATTTTCTGCTCTGATGCCTTAGTTTATGTAAATCCTGTAACCGCATAAAAAAAGTAATCGCAGTTGTACCTTGTCTTTTAACATTCCATATAGTTAAATGGGAACGGGTGAGCTGATTTATCAATCGCTCTACACCTTTCCCTTCTACCTTTACATGGATCTTACCACCAAAAAAAGTAATCCATTGGTTCTTCAAGAAAAGTCACTCCCTATTCATTTAAATAAATTACTTCATCGATTTTTCCTTCTAATAATATTTCTTCGGGTAATATCGTTCGAATAACGAAGGATTGACCTTTTACTAACAATTGTCCCTGCTTTAGAAGTAATCGAACCTCACGATCTGAAAAGGTTAATAATCCGCGGTGATTTTCTATATAAATATGGATTTGTCCGATCATCGTGATTCGGGGAAGATCCATCATGACATCCTGTGGAAGCTCCATTTTGCTTGTCATCCAATTACGAAGTTGTCTGCTCCATTTTTTTGCCATAAAAAAGAACCCCCTTTCATCTCATATTTATGAAGTAGGAAGGGGATTCAGCACACATTTTTAAAAAGAAAAAATCGTGTCTGGTGATCGACACGATTTCTCTATAATTTTTTATCTTCTATATGGTCTTTTTGATCTTGGTGGGCCTAAAACCTCTGATAAAATGATACCCTTTAATAGATCATTTTCATCAATTTCAAGCTGTTTAGGTTCACTTTCTTTATTGACCTTCTGAGGGAGCATTTCTTTTTCAAATGATTCCTTCAAATCCACTTCTGGAGTAGGCTCAAATGCTTCTTTAATTTCCCTATATTTAGCTTGAATTTTATCAGGTGGTGATGTAGTTTCGGTAATAGTTTTCGCAAGGGGCCGATTACTCCTCGGTGTAGAGACCGGTTTTGGAGCGTCTTGTTTATCCTGTTTCCCCTCATTCGATTTTTTATTAAGAAAAAGACTAATTAATCCTACAATTACCGCTATGATTAATGATTCCAAAGGAATTCCTCCCTACCTTTGGTTAAATACGTTATTCTGGCTTTTGTTGATCCTTCTTATCTGATGTCATTTTTCCAATGGATCCTCGCATATCTGTATCTGATTCAATATTTTTAAAGTTTAAATAGTCCATAACTCCAATATTTCCAGAACGTAATGCTTCAGCCATTGCTAATGGGACGTCTGCTTCTGCTTCAACAACTTTTGCTCTCATTTCTTGAACTCTTGCCTTCATTTCTTGTTCGGAAGCAACAGCCATTGCACGGCGTTCCTCTGCCTTTGCTTGGGCAATTTTCTTATCAGCTTCGGCTTGTTCAGTTTGAAGATGCGCACCGATATTCTTACCGATATCCACATCAGCGATATCTATGGAGAGAATTTCAAAAGCAGTTCCTGCATCCAATCCTTTTTTCAATACTGTTTGAGAGATTAAATCAGGATTCTCTAATACCTTTTTATGATTGTCTGAAGAACCGATTGTACTTACAATCCCTTCACCAACACGCGCAACAACTGTATCTTCACCAGCTCCACCGACAAGGCGTTCAATATTCGCTCGTACGGTAATTCTTGCTTTCGCTTTTACTTCAATACCATCCATTGCAACACCAGCAATAAATGGGGTTTCAATGACCTTTGGATTTACACTCATTTGAACGGCTTCTAATACATTACGACCAGCTAAATCAATTGCAGCACATCGTTCAAATGTAAGGGTAATATTCGCTCGATGAGCAGCAATTAAAGCATTTACTACACGATCAACATTTCCTCCAGCCAAATAATGGCTCTCTAATTGATTAATTCCTACATCAATCCCTGCTTTACGTGCTTTTATCAAAGGATTGATGACACGACTTGGTATGACACGTCGTAACCTCATACCAATTAAGGTGAAAATTCCAATTTTAACGCCTGCTGCTAAAGCTGATATCCATAGCATAACTGGAACAAAAGTTAATAGTATGGCAAGAACAATAATACCAGCTGCAATTGCTAATAATATAAGTATTGTACTTGGATCTAAACCCATTAAATTTATCCTCCTTCAAAAATTTCGATTATTTATCTAGTCTAACGACAATTCGAGAGCCCTCTACTTTGATTACTTTAACGCTCTGACCATTATCGATATACCCGCCTTCACTCACTACATCTATTCTTTCATCATCTATCGTTATCGTTCCCGCAGGACGAAGTGGGGTAATGGTTAGACCTGTACGACCAATTAGCTCCACACGATTTTCATTTGATACATATCCTTTTTCAGTACTCGTTGAATCAGATAAGACGATCTTTTTAAATATTTTCATCCGTTTACCCAACACCTTTACCATTATAATCATGCCAATAATAGCTACTAATACAGCAATTATTATTGATATTCCCATGTAAAAGATGTTTCCCCCTGCTATGAGTAAACTTCCTATAATGGCTGCAGCTCCTAGGATTCCCGCAATCGCTCCAGGTAAAAAGAATTCTGCGATAATCAGTACGATACCTATAATAAACAATATAAGAGATTCATAGCCTGCCAAACCTGCAACTAAATGTCCATAGAAAAATAATAATAATGCTGTTAATCCCATTGTACCAGGTATACCAAAGCCTGGGGAATATAATTCTACTACTAAACCAAGACTTGCAATGGATAGTAGAATAGGAACAACGATAGGATTAGTTAAAAACCTAGCGATTTTTTCAGCAAAGCTTAGATCAACATGCTCGATTAAAGCATTGTCATACCCAATATGCTTTAATAACTCCGATAAATTTTTGAATGTACCTTCTGAATAACCCACTTCAACAGCTTGTTCAGAAGTTAATGTCAGCAATTTCCCTTTTCCAGCATCTAGCTTTGGAAGATCAATATCCTTATCAGCCATGGCTTCTGCATAGATTGGATCCCGCCCATGCTGTTTAGCTGCCGCATTCATTGCAGCTTTCCAGGCACTTTCCGCTTTTTCTCCTGCTGTGTTCCCTTGTTGATTAATCACTGCTGCAGCTCCCATTGTGGCATCCGGTACCATATAAATTTCATCTGCAAACAAAGAAATATAGGCACCCGCAGATAGTGCTTTATTATTAACAAAAGCAATTTTCTTTATATCAGTACTATTTAAAAGTTTACCTATATCACTTGCTGCATTTACAGCACCGCCTGGAGTATTAATATCAAACACGATTAAATCAGCATAATTATCCTCAGCTGTATCAATGGCTCTTTTCAAAAAAGCTTGTAATCCCTTTTCAATCTCTTCTTCAATAGGAATGACTACAACAGTTTTTTTACTTTGACTTTCTGCACTTGCTGAAAAAAATAAACTTCCTGCAATTATTAATAGAGATCCTAATATAAAGAGAGCTTTTTTCAAATTATCCCCCCTTTCTACTCCTCTTCAGTTTTTCCTTATTTATTTTTACGTTTTTGTAACATAAAAGTTTCATTTATAATGAAATAATTTAAAGAATTATTTCAAGAAAAAAGCCAGGAAGTTAAAAAACTTCCTGGCTTTTTTGTTAAGCTAATTGCTGCTTTACGATATTATTTACAGTTGAACCATCAGCCTTACCTTTAACTTTCGGCATAATGGCACTCATCACTTTTCCCATATCAGCTTTCGATGTAGCACCAACTTCTTTTATTGTTTCGAGAACAATCGTTGTCAGTTCATCTTCTGAAAGCTGTTCAGGTAAATATATATCCACATAAGTTAGTTCTGTTTGAATTTTTTCAACGAGATCTTCACGACCTGCATTTCGAAATTCCTGGAGGGAGTCTTTGCGTTGCTTCACTTCGCGAGAAAGGATTGTCAGTTCATCCTCTTCTGACAGATCTTTACCAAGCTTAATCGCTTCATTTTGCAATGATGCTTTAAGCATGCGGATAACAGAGAGTTTTTCTTTTTCTTTGTTTTTCATCGCTTGTTTCATATCTTCATTTAAACGCTCGAGAAGACCCATTATTCCACCCTCTCTTAGAACTTACGCTTTCTAGCAGCTTCAGACTTTTTCTTACGTTTTACGCTTGGTTTTTCATAAAATTCGCGCTTTCTATATTCTTGTAAAGTTCCTGTTTTAGAAACTGTACGTTTGAAGCGGCGAAGAGCATCTTCAAGCGATTCGTTTTTACGAACAACTGTTTTTGACATCTCTCTTTCCCTCCCTCCGAACACACACTACGGCTTCATGCAACACATAAAAAAACCATGTACCATGACATTATAATATATCCTTTTTACGAGGTCAATAAACTTTCATAGGGTTGTTTAAAATGTCCTATAAAAAATTGTGTAAAATTAACTATTTCTCTACTGTAAACACAATAAATTTTACTATTTTTTAAAAGCGGCATTTTCATTGTTATTATACCATATGATTACTAATGAGGTGGGAGGACATGCTTTATTTAGGTTTATTTATTGGTTTAGTGGGAAGTTTCTTATTAGGCATGACATGGCTTCGTATTGGCTTATTTAATCTTTCAGGGAAAGCAATGGAGGTATGGCTAAAAAAAATAACAAGTACTCCTATTAAAGGAATGGTCGTAGGAATAATCATGACGGCAATATTACAAAGTAGTTCTGCAGTTATGGTCATTACGGTAGGTTTAGTTGCGGCGAAAATTCTAAGCTTTCCACAGACTATAGGAATTATCTTAGGAACAAATATCGGCACAACCTTTACTTTAGAATTCCTTTCGTATGATTTATCACAGTTAATTATTCCTTTTTTAATCATTGGTTTGTTTTTTTTATTTTTTAATCGACCAAAAATAAAGAGCCTAGGTTTTATTTTTACGGGTTTTGCAATAATTATCTCCGCAATGAGAGGGTTTGAATGGCTAGCTGGCCCCTTAACAAAACTCGACTTTATTCAGCATCTTTTAATATTAATAAATGGTCATATGATTTATGGATTTTTATTTTCGATTCTTTTAACGGCATGTATTCAATCAAGTACAGTTATGACTGGAATCGCTATGAGTTTTCTAAGCGCAGGGATATTCCCCCTCGAAACTGGGATAATCATCATGCTTGGTGCAAATATTGGTACATGCATAACTGGGTTATTAGCAAGTATCGGTGCTGGAGAGGAAGCAAGATTAACGGCATACACCCATATATGGCTTAATCTAGTTGGCGCTATATTGTTTATTCCGTTTATTCAGTATTTAGGTGATATTTCAAGACACTTAACCTCTAATATTGAAACCCAATTAGCACATGCAAGTGTTATATTTAATGTCATTTGCTCATTAATTGTTCTTCCGTTTGCCACAAAATTCGGTAAATTCATTATCCGAATACACGGTAAAGGTAAGATTAAACCCATTTAATAAAGAAGACAAGATAGAATCCCCCATTCTGTTCTTTTAAATGAGTTGCTTAATAGAGAGTTTAATTGACTTCAATAGTCTAAATATGGACCTATTACCACTAATGGAGAGAAACTTTTTATTCATTCTTACACTAAGGCTGTTTTCGTATAGTTAGTTATTCTTGTAAAAGCCCAACTGCCGGCTTTTACACCCAATAAAGTTTTTCAGTGGTTCTTATGGAGATTGCAGCTCTTTTCTCAGTAAAATGAAAAGTGCAGTGATCCTCAGCTATATTTAAAGTTATAACTTTACATGAATAGCAACAATATTTGGGAAAAGAGTTTACACTAAAACCCAGAGAGTACCATTCTCTGGGCTTTTTACTTTTTTTCTATCACTTAATAATCACTATCACTGGTTAATCCTTGGACAATTTTTACACCTGAGCTAGCACCAATACGTGTTGCACCTGCTTCAATCATCTGCTGTGCATCTTCAGGACTTCTTACACCTCCAGATGCTTTGACACCTATATTCGGTCCAACTGTTTTGCGCATTAATGCGATATCTTCAACTGTTGCTCCACCTGTAGAAAATCCTGTAGAAGTCTTCACATAATCAGTTCCTGCTTTTACAGCGAGTTCACATGCACGAATTTTTTCTTCGTCAGTAAGAAGGCAAGTTTCAATAATTACCTTTGTTATTGCTTTACCTTTTGCAGCATTTGTAACCGCTAATATATCCTGTTCAACTAGTTCAAGATCTCCACTTTTAAGGGCGCCAATATTTATAACCATATCGACTTCCTCCGCTCCGTTTTCAATGGCATTTTTTGTTTCAAATGCCTTTGTTTCAGGAGTCGTAGCCCCTAATGGAAATCCAATAACAGTACATACCTTTACATCTGAACCTTGTAAAAGATCTGCTGCATATTTAACCCATGTTGGATTAACACATACGGATGCAAATGAATATTCTCTTGCCTCCTCACACAAACTTTGAATTTGTGACTTTGTTGCTTCAGGCTTTAGCAATGTATGGTCAATCATTTTTGCAATGTTATTCGTCATAATTCTAACTCTCCTTTATGTAATTTATGTTGTACGTACCTCTATTACTATATCATTGATAACCTATCATTTCGAGTAGATTTAGTATCCCCAAAACAAAAAAAATTAGAAGTAAATCCAAAGTCAATGTCATGAAAACCTTGACTTTTAATTCAACTTCTAATTTTTTCTAAAACCAATTATATTGCTTGCTGTTGATTGACCTCATCAATTTCATCCATCACACGGACAAATTGTCCTTCATTATAAGGATAGCCAGATTTAGTAATTTTAACTTTCACAATTTGACCAACCATATCTTCTGTTGCAGGGAAAACGACTTTTAGATAATTATCTGTATATCCCTCATAAAGACCACTAGCTGGATCATCTTTGAATTTTTCTTCCGGAATGACTTCCAATACTTCATTCTCAAAATTAGAGGCATATTCCTTCGCTAATTGATCTGACAACGAAATTAGGCGATGAACACGTTCATTTTTAATCTCTTCATCAATTTGATCCTCCATGCGAGCAGCAGGAGTACCTGTACGCTTCGAATATGGGAAGACATGAAGTTCAGCAAATTTATGTTTTTTAATAAAATTGTAGGTTTCCATAAATTCTTCTTCTGTTTCCCCAGGAAACCCAACGATAACATCGGATGTTATTGCAAGTCCAGGCAAAGCCTTTTTCAATTTCAACAGTCTTTCTTCATATTCTGCCATCGTATATTTCCGTCTCATTCTTTTTAGGACTGTATCAGATCCTGATTGAAGAGGTATATGCATATGTCGAACAATTAATTTCGATTTATCGATTACCTCAATGACCTCATCCGTTAATTGACTAGCTTCTATAGATGATATGCGGATTCGTTTTAATCCTTTTACTTGTTTCTCCATATCGCTAAGTAGCATAGCTAAATTATAATCCTTAAAATCCTGTCCATATCCACCTGTATGAATTCCCGTTAAGACAATTTCTTTATAACCAGCGTCTACAAGTTGCTGTGCTTGATGAATGACTTCTTTTGGATCACGGGATCTCATAAGACCACGTGCCCATGGAATAATACAAAATGTACAGAAGTTATTACAGCCTTCTTGAATTTTTAATGATGCACGTGTTCGATCAGTAAAGGCTGGAACATCCAATTCTTCATAAACACGATTTTTCATAATGTTTCCGACACCATTAATTGGTTTTCTTTCTTGTTTGAATTGCTCAATATAGTCGAGCATTTTTGTCCGATCTTGTGTACCTACAACAATATCAACACCAGGTATAGCCATAATTTCTGCAGGGGAAGTCTGTGCATAACAACCAGTAACACAAATGACTGCATCTGGATTTTTTCTTACTGCACGACGAATCACTTGACGACTTTTTTTATCTCCTGTATTTGTTACAGTACATGTGTTGATGACATATACATCTGCCATTGATTCGAAATCTACCCGATCATAGCCTTGAGCTTTAAATAATTGCCAAATTGCCTCTGTTTCATAATGATTTACTTTACATCCTAATGTATGAAATGCCACTTGTGACATTGCAATCACCTCATTAATTCTAATTGGTAAGAAATTGCGGATAATGCATATAAAGGAGCTGTTTCAGTTCGTAATATTCTTGGACCTAATCCACAAATACAAAATCCCGATTCTTCCATTTGTTTCACTTCATCATTCGTTAGACCACCTTCAGGTCCAAATACGATGAGTACTGTCTCGCCAGCATTAAACTCATTTAATTGTTTTACAAAATTAGAGGTTTCCCCCAATTTTGCACTCTCTTCAAATGCAACTAATTTATGATCGAATGGTTGGCTGTATTCAAGTAGTTTTTTAAACGATAGCGGAGCAGTAACTTTAGGTATATATTGTCGATGGGCTTGTTCCGCTGCCTCTAATGCAATTCTTTGCCATCGTTCAAGCTTTTTCTTTTCCTTTTTAGGCTCCCATTTAACAATGGAGCGATCCGCTATAAAAGGGACAAATTGAAAAGCTCCGAGCTCTGTTCCTTTTTGAATAATTAATTCTAATTTATCCCCTTTAGGCAGTCCGCTCGCAATTGTTACTTTTACAGGCATTTCCTTATTTTCATCTTCCCATTTTACTACATTTGCGATAATTTCCTCATTGGTAATATCAACTATTTTAGCAACCCCTGATTTACCTTCTGAAAAAACAATAAAAAATTCATCATTCACTTTCATTCTCATAACATGTGAAATATGGTGATAAGCATCACCTTCCAAGTGAAATTGATTTTCTCCATCATAGTTCTTGTCGATGAAATAACGTTGCATCTCCTTGATCACCCACGTTTTGCAATAAAAGCAACCCAGTCTTCCATTATAATCGTTTCTTCAATGGTAAAGCCTGAAGCTATCATCGCATCCTTTACTTGATCTTTTTTCTGCTGAATGATGCCTGAAGCAATAAAATATCCGCCCATTTTAACTGCTTTTGCCACGTCATCTGTAAAACTCATAATCACTTCAGCTAGTATATTTGAAACAACAACATCCACTTGTCCATCCATTCCCTGAAGGAGGTCATTTTTGGAAACAGTAACCACTGACTGTACTTTATTTAGCTTTACGTTTAACCTAGCTGATTGTACTGCCACTTCATCTAAATCAAGTGCCGTTACTTTTCCTGCTCCCAGCATAGCAGCAGCAATACTTAAAACACCTGAACCTGTGCCAACATCAATGACAGAATCAGCCTGTTTCACTGTTCTTTCTAATGCTTGAATGCACATAACTGTTGTAGGGTGTGTCCCCGTTCCAAAGGCCATTCCAGGATCTAATTCAATAATGAGCTCATCACTTGATACTGGTTCGTATTCCTCCCAAGTAGGAACAATCGTAAACTTTTCAGATATTTTCACTGGATTATAATATTTTTTCCAAGCAGTTGCCCATTCTTCTTCATTGACTTCACTAATAGAAACATCATTATGACCGATATCAATATTTAGTTCAGTCAAGTTGTTTATCGATTGCTTAATTTCTTCAATCGTTTCACCTAAAAAGCTATTCACTGCTATATACGCTTTGATAATTACGCCTTCTTCAGGATAATCATCTGGGTTGAGTTGGTAGATTTCACCAAACTGATCTTCCCTCTCTTTAATAAGATCAAATGGGTCTTCGATTACTACCCCACTAGCACCTGCCTCATGTAAAATATTTGAGATCGGTTCAATTGCTTCATTTGTCGTATGGATCATAATTTCAGACCATTTCACTTCTACCAACTCCATCTTTTATTTATTGCATTCGAAAATAATTAATCACTCGAGGAATTATTCCCCTTTAAATGCTCTTTTCATTTTGTCAAAAAACGATTCATTATGTTCATCTGGAATAGTACCACTAATTTCTGAAAACTCACGTAATAATTGCTTTTGTTTTTCTGTTAACTTCGTCGGTGTAACGACCTTAACATGAATGTGCTGATCTCCAACACCATAACCTCTAACATTTGGAACACCTTTTCCACGGAGGCGGAATTTCGTACCTGTTTGTGTACCAGAAGGGACCTTTAACTTAACTTTTCCGTGTAGCGTTGGAACTTCAATCTCATCCCCCAACGCAGCCTGAGAGAAAGTAAGAGGAACCTCGCAATATATATCGTCACCATCACGTTCAAAGAATTCATGTTCTTTCACATGGAAAACGACATAAAGATCTCCAGCAGGACCACCGTTTATACCAGGTTCACCTTGACCTGAAACTCTTAATTGTTGACCATCATCAACTCCTGCAGGAATCTTTACATTGATTTTTCGACGTTTCTTTACTTTTCCTGTACCACCACATGTCTTACATTTATCTTTAATCATCTTACCTGTACCATTACAATAGTTACATACTCGACGATTTACAATTTTGCCAAATGGTGTATTTTGTTCTGTATTTAATTGGCCTGATCCATGACAGTGAGAACAAGTTTCTGGTTTCGTACCAGGCTTTGCTCCAGTACCATGACATGTATCACAGTTCTCTTCACGAGGTATTTCAATAACCGTTTCTTTCCCAAATACCGCTTCTTCAAATTCCAAGCTCATTGTGTATTGAAGGTCTGCACCTTGTCTTGGTGCATTTGGATCACGACGTCTTGAAGATCCACCACCAAAGAAGGTACTAAATATATCCTCAAAGCCTCCAAACCCACCAAAGTCACCATTACCAAATCCACCAAATCCTTGGTTTGGATCAGTATGTCCAAATCGATCATATTGGTCACGTTTTTGGTCATCTGACAAAACTTCATAGGCTTCTTTTACTTCTTTAAATTTTTCGTCCGCTCCAGCTTCTTTATTAATATCTGGATGATATTTTTTAGATAATTTTCGATAAGCCTTTTTTATCTCTTCTTTTGAGGCATTTTTTTCTAATCCTAATACTTCGTAATAATCCCTTTTACTCATTCAAACACACTCCCGAATCCTTTCGCATAAAGGTTATTTTAACATTGACGTTGGGAACAATCAATAAAAAGAACAGTAAATATCAGATAACCCCAAAGTCTTATGGAGCTTTTTTACTTCGATTCACTAAACATAAGAGCTCTAGTTTAAAACAAAAAGCCAAAGCCAAGAATGACCTGACTTTGACTTTTTGAACATGTATATGTGGAGACTATTTTTTATTTATCATCTTTTACTTCTTCAAATTCTGCGTCGACCACATCATCGTTATTATTTCCTTCTTGGCCTCCAGCAGCATTTTGCTGTGCTTGTGCTTGTTTTGCTGCTTCTTCATACAATTTCATTGATAGATTTTGTACAATTTCTTGGAGCGCATCTTTCTTTTCACGGATTTCAGTTAAGTCATTTTTCTCAATAGCCGCTTTTAATGCATCTTTTGCTTCCTCAGCCTTTTTCACTTCTGCTTCTTCTACTTTACCTTCAAGATCTTTTAACGTTTTTTCAGTTGTAAATACAAGCTGATCTGCTTCATTACGTAATTCTACTTCTTCTTTACGTTGTTTATCTGCTTCAGCATTTTCCTCAGCTTCTTTTACCATACGATCGATTTCTTCATCTGATAATCCTGAAGATGATTTAATCGTAATATTTTGTTGTTTACCAGTACCTAAATCCTTAGCACTTACATTAACGATACCATTTTTATCAATGTCAAATGTTACCTCGATTTGTGGAATTCCACGTGGTGCTGGCGGAATATCAGATAATTGGAAACGGCCTAATGTTTTATTATCTGCAGCCATTGGACGTTCACCTTGAAGAACATGGATATCTACGGCAGTTTGATTATCTGCAGCTGTTGAGAACACTTGTGATTTAGATGTTGGGATTGTCGTATTACGATCAATTAGTTTCGTAAACACAGCTCCCATTGTTTCAATCCCTAATGAAAGTGGTGTTACGTCTAGTAGTACAACATCTTTAACATCCCCAGTAAGAACTCCACCTTGGATAGCAGCCCCCATTGCAACAACTTCATCAGGATTTACTCCTTTATGTGGATCCTTACCAGTTTCTTTACGAATAGCTTCTTGTACAGCTGGAATACGTGTAGAGCCACCAACTAGGATAACTTTATCAATTTCACTTGGTGATAATCCTGCATCCTGCATAGCACGTCTTGTAGGACCCATTGTTCTTTCAACAAGGTCTGCAGAAATTTCATCAAATTTAGCACGAGTTAGGTTCACTTCTAAGTGTAAAGGTCCTGCTTCACCAGCTGTAATAAATGGTAATGAAATTTGTGTAGAAGTTACACCAGATAAGTCTTTCTTCGCTTTTTCTGCTGCATCTTTTAAACGTTGCATAGCCATTTTATCTTTAGAAAGATCAATACCATTTTCTTTTTTAAATTCAGCAACTAAATAATCCATAATTACTTGGTCGAAATCGTCTCCACCAAGCTTATTGTCACCTGCAGTTGCACGAACTTCGAATACTCCGTCTCCTAGCTCAAGAATAGATACATCAAATGTTCCACCGCCTAAGTCATAAACGAGAATGGTTTGATCTTGATCCATTTTATCTAAACCATACGCAAGTGCTGCAGCAGTTGGCTCGTTAATAATACGTTCAACTTCTAATCCAGCAATTTTCCCTGCATCTTTAGTTGCTTGACGTTCAGCATCATTAAAATAAGCTGGAACAGTAATAACTGCTTTATCAACAGTCTCTCCTAGATATTCTTCTGCATATGATTTTAAATATTGAAGGATCATTGCTGAAACTTCCTGAGGAGTATACTCTTTATCTTCAATAACCTCTTTATGGTTTGTTCCCATATGACGCTTAACAGAAATAATGGTATTAGGGTTAGTGATTGCTTGACGCTTAGCCACTTCCCCTACTTGACGCTCACCATTTTTAAATGACACTACAGATGGAGTAGTACGATTTCCTTCTGGATTTGGAATGACCTTTGGTTCTCCACCTTCAAGAACAGCGACACATGAGTTGGTTGTTCCTAAGTCAATACCGATAATTTTGCTCATGTTAATTTACCTCCTACTATCATATGTAAAAAAATTTATTGGTTTACCTTTACCATAGAAGGACGAATAACTCGATCCTTCAATATATAACCTTTTTGAAATTCTTCGATGACAATGTTAGAATCGAAGTTTTCATCTTCACCTTGCATAATAGCTTGATGAAAATTAGGGTCAAACTCTTTACCTACAGCCTCTATTACCTCAACACCTTCTTGTTTCAAGGCATCAATAATATTTCGATATACCATTTCTACACCTTGCATCAACTGTTTTGCTTGTTCATCCTCAGGTGTTATTTGCATAGCTCTTTCGAAATTATCAATGGCCGGTAATAAATTTGTAACTAAGCTTTGAGCCTTATATTTTTCATTCGCCTCACGGTCGATTTGAACTCTTCTACGGAAGTTATCAAAGTCAGCACGTAAACGCAGATAACGGTTTTCAGATTCATCAAGTTTTTTCTGAAGTTCCTCTATTGCATCATTAGCATCGGATTCTTCTTTTTCTTTTGTTTCAATTTGTTCAGAAGAATTCACTTCAGTCTCTTCTTCAAAAATTGTTTCAACCGTTTCCTCAGTCATTTCTTGATTTTTCTCTTCTGCCATTGTTTTCACCTCCCTTAAAGAAAAATGATAGGCGCCCTGGTTAACCTATACCTAGGCGCATATTTGTAAAGATGGTTATATTCACAAAAAAAGACTAGAAACCAGCGCGTATGACTAATTTCCAGTTGTTATGTCATTTGCAATTGTTCACCTAGATTTAGCTGTGAAACAAATTTGTTAATGCTTTTGACATATCCGTACTCAAAAAATCTAATAAACTAATGACCCTGGAATATTCCATTCTTGTAGGTCCGAGTATCGCTATAGTTCCAACTGGATCATTTCCTATCGAATAGGTTGCTGTAATTAAACTACAGTTTTCCATTTCCGACCGCTCATTTTCTTTTCCAATCTTCACATGTATCCCATGTGGTATTTGCTTAACAATTTCATAAAAACCATTTTCTCTTTCAATCATGTCCATTAAAGAATGGATTTTTTGTATATCTTGAAATTCTGGCTGATTAAATATATTCGCCTTTCCACCAAAGAAAAGTTTCTCCTGTTCCTTCACACTAATTGTGTCTGACAATGCATTAAGGATAGAATCATAATTTTGAATATGTCGCTTAAGTAGTTCAGCTACCTCTTTATATATCTTACTTTTTAATTCAGAGATTGGAACATCGGTTAATTTCTCATTTAAAATATTAACCATCTTTTCTAAATCCATAAGATTAAAGCCTGAAGGTATTGTGAACATTCGGTTTTCGACATGGCCAGTATCAGTTATCATGATTGCAATGGCCGTTTCATTGTTCAAAGGAACAATTTGCAGTTTTTTCAGCTTTGTTATTTTAACCTTAGGTCCTAATAAAATAGCTGTATAATTGGTTAACTCTGAAAGAATTTTTGCCGACTTTTGCACAAGTTTTTCGAGCTCATAAATTCTTTCTGCAAAAATAGAATGAATACGCGATATTTCCCCAGCATCTAGCTTTTGTGGAGCTATAATATGGTCAACATAATATCTGTATCCTTTTTCTGAAGGTATTCTTCCAGAAGATGTGTGGGTTTTTTCTAAATAGCCCATTTCTTCTAAATCTGCCATTTCATTACGAATAGTAGCAGAGCTAAAGGAAATTTCATTTTTTTTAGAAAGTGTTCTTGAGCCGACAGGTTGTGCAGATCGAATAAAGTCATCAGTAATTACTCGTAATATAAGAAGCTGACGATCTGTTAACAACTTTCATCACCTCTGTTAGCACTCATACAATCCGAGTGCTAATTCTAATAATAAATTATCAAAACTATACCTCTATGTCAATATTTTTACCCCTTTACCTTCCTTCTATTTTAACCCTTTTAATATTTATTTATAGACCTAAAAATGCCTGGAAAACCTCATTCCCTAAAAATCTTCCTTCTCTAGTCAGTTGAACCGATCCTTCACTTATTTGTAATAGTTGTTTATGAGTCATTTGTTCAATTGGCTCTTTAAAGACGTCGAGCATATTCACTTTAAATTTTTGGTTAAATTGCTCTATATTAACCCCATCGTTTTTTCTTAACCCTAAAAACATCTGCTCTTCCATCATTTCATTTTTCGTTAAAACGTTCGACTCTAAAATTGGCAAATGCCCTGCTTGAAGCTTTTCGATATATTTTTTTATTGGACCTATGTTTGATTGTCGTACACCATTAACATAGCCATGGGCTCCTGCGCCAAACCCAAAATATTCTTCGTTATTCCAATACACTAGATTATGCTTACTTTCATAATTTTCTTTTGAGAAGTTACTAATTTCATATTGGTGATACCCGTGCTTTTCCATTGAATCAATTAATACACTATACATATTAGCCTCCAACTCTACAGATGGAAGATGAAGTTTCCCCTTTTGCATTAAATTATAAAAAACCGTTTTAGGTTCTACAATTAACGAGTAACTAGAATAATGTGGTAAATTTAGATTCAATGCTTTACTTAAAGTATCGATAAAATCTTTTTCAGTTTGCTGAGGTAAGCTATAAATTAAGTCAATGCTTATATTTTCAAAACCTGCTTGGTGCGATCTCTCGATTGTCGTGTAGACATCTTTTTCTGTATGTGCTCTACCAATTTTTTTTAGTAATTCATCATTAAAAGATTGAACACCGAAACTAAGGCGATTGACATCATAATCCTTCAAAATATTTAACTTTTCCCTTGAAAGATCACCTGGGTTGGCTTCAAAAGTAAATTCTCCCTCGCTGTTGTATGGTAGTATATTTCGAATTCCTTTACATAGTTTGTCAAGCTGACTTTCGTTTAAAACCGTTGGAGTTCCACCTCCAACAAAGATAGTTTCTAATTGTTCTGTTGCATTTCTTGATATTGTTAATTCCATTTCATGTAATAACTGATCTATATACTCATCTACTGGCTGTCCTTTTAAGAAAACCTTATTAAAATCACAATAGTAGCAAATATGCTCACAAAATGGGATATGAATATAAGCTGACTTCACCAATTTTAAAATCATCTCCAATTTAAATGTTTCCTATAAATAATAAATTCAGTCTCTTCCAGTCATACAAAAAGAGGGAGTGATCGCATGATAAACATCAAGCTTACTCCCTTTTTCTCATTATTTTGTACTTGTATCATCCATTTTCAGAACCGCCATAAACGCCTCTTGAGGAACCTCAACTGATCCTACTTGCTTCATCCGTTTTTTACCTTCTTTTTGTTTTTCAAGTAGTTTTCGCTTCCGAGAAATGTCTCCTCCATAGCATTTTGCTAAGACATTTTTCCTCATCGCTTTAATGGTTGATCGTGCAACAATTTTTTGTCCGATAGCTGCTTGAACAGGAACCTCAAATTGCTGACGTGGAATAATTTCCTTTAATTTCTCTACAATGATCTTTCCACGCTCGTAAGCAAAATCACGATGCACAATAAAGCTTAGTGCATCTACTTTTTCAGAATTTAAAAGAATATCCATCTTGACTAATTTCGACGGCTTATAGCCAATTAACTCGTAATCAAAAGAAGCATACCCCTTCGTACTTGATTTCAATTGATCAAAGAAGTCATAAACAATTTCAGAAAGAGGTATTTCATATATTACATTGACCCTAATATCATCCAAATATTTCATATCAATAAATGTTCCACGTTTTGCTTGAGATAACTCCATAACAGCCCCAACATATTCATTTGGAACCATGATGGAAGCTCGTACATATGGCTCTTCAACCTTATCAATTTTTTGTGGATCTGGCATATTCGACGGATTGTCCACATTTACTTCTGTACCATCAGTTAATAACACATTGTATATTACACTCGGTGCGGTAGTAATTAAGTCAATTTTAAATTCCCGCTCAATCCGCTCTTGAATAATTTCCATATGCAAGAGTCCCAAAAAACCACATCGGAAACCAAAACCAAGCGCTTGTGATGTTTCTGGTTCAAACTGGAGGGAGGAGTCATTTAATTCAAGTTTTTCGAGTGCTTCACGAAGATCATTGAATTTTGCTGAATCAATAGGGTATAATCCGCAATATACCATAGGATTTAACTTCCTATATCCTGGTAACGCCTCATTAGCTGGATTGATAGCACTTGTAATCGTATCCCCTACTCGCGTATCTCCTACATTCTTAATCGAAGCGGTTAAAAATCCTACATCACCTACTGTTAGTTCATCACATGCAACTGGCTTAGGCGCATATACCCCTATTTCAGTAACTTCAAACTCCTTACCAGTTGCCATCATTTTAATTTTGTCGCCAACTTTTACCGTTCCTTCTACAACACGAATATATGCGACTACTCCCCGATATGCATCATATAAAGAATCAAATATTAATGCTTTTAATGGTGCTGCAGGATCACCTGTTGGGGCAGGTACCTTTTCAACAATTTGTTCTAAGATTTCTTCGATACCTATACCCGCTTTTGCAGAAGCTAGAACAGCTTCAGATGCATCTAATCCAATCACATCTTCAACTTCCTGTCGTACACGTTCTGGATCTGCTGCTGGTAAGTCAATTTTGTTTATTACTGGCAAAATTTCCAAATCATTATCCAAAGCAAGATAAACATTGGCAAGGGTTTGTGCTTCAATCCCTTGGGCAGCATCAACAACAAGAATGGCACCTTCACAAGCTGCTAAACTCCTTGAGACTTCATAGGTAAAATCGACATGTCCTGGAGTATCAATCAAGTGAAGAATATAATCATTTCCATCCTTCGCTTTATATTTTAATTGCACAGCATTTAATTTTATGGTAATTCCTCGTTCACGTTCCAAATCCATTGAATCGAGTAATTGTGCTTTCATTTCTCTTGAAGTAAGAGCATTTGTTTTTTCTAAAATTCGATCTGCTAAAGTTGATTTCCCATGATCAATATGGGCAATAATAGAAAAGTTGCGAATCCTTTCCTGTCTTTTCAGTCTATCTTCATTATTCATTTTTTTCACTCCTGTTAAACGCCACATGTAAACTATTTTTGATTATATCAGCAGGATTTGCAAGATTCAATTGAAATTAAACTAGATGAAAGAATTTAAATAAAAATAAGCGCAAAGTTTCTCGATCATTTATGTACTAAAGAGTAAGTTTTGAAGGGCGAATTTCACCTCCGCTATCGAAGACACACATGTCGAAGGATGAGGCGGTGGAGCTAGTTAATGCAGGACAAAATGAATATTGAAAACTGTATTATTAAAAGAGGCTGTCTGAATAGTGGTATCTGAATCATATCAGAACCTTTTCAGACAACCTCATCTTTATCAGTCTTTTCAAAAATTTTCTTACTTTTAAGGTTATTGATAAACTAGCAATCAACCCTTGATTTCATGGGACTTTATTGAATGTAAATGTTGGAAGTTGTGCTTTCATAAAAAACAACCAAGTATACGAAATTAGCATTTTTATAAGATAGAAGAGAAAAAATTGATTATTTTCTCTGTAATACTAGATATCATATTAGCCATAGTCCTTCCCAGGGATGAGAAAAAATTAAACGCTTTGATTTCTTTCAACTTCTCCTTTTTAGCCTCTAAATCATGCGAGGTTACATTCTTTCCAAGTACCGATGCTTCAATCTCGCCATTCTCAACTTCTTTCACTGTGATCGGTGCTTTTAATCCTTCCTCTTGGTAACCTTTCATTTCCCTCATTCCTTCATTGGCTTTTTGCATTCCCATTAAGACACCAATGAATAATGCACTACAGATCAAAAGGCATTTCAGCATAAAACGCTTCATTTTTAAATCATCCCTTTATTAGCTAATATCAATACTTAGGTTATTGTTTACTAGGTGGATTGGATTGATTTCCATCTACCTGTTCAGCTTGCCAATAATATTCACTAAAAACATCTGCTAAAGCGGCAGTTGTTCGATACATTTCTTCAAATGTATTATCAACTCCACCTACTTCGATTAATATTGCATTTGATGAAAGATCTTGGTTGAACTTTCCATTTGTTAAAGAACCTTCCTTCTTTAAAACTCCTCTTGAAAGACCTTTATACTTTTCTTGTAATAATTTATCTAACTGCTTAGCTAGCTTTGCATTCTTTTCATAGTTCGGGTTATTTCCTCCAATAACAAATGCAATCTTGGCGTAGGATTGTCCATTAATCGTGATCGTGGTATCTTTTTTACGACGTGAATCTCGATGAATATCGATTAAATAGTTCAGGTCCCGATTTTTGTTCATTGCAGTTTGAATCACTTCACGAGATTCCTGATAAGATTGGGGGTATTTCCAACCCTTTTGAATTAATAGAGTTTGTACATCGGTTTTGTCCACAATAGTCCCTATGCCTCGGTCTTCTAATTGCTCTTTTAGCTTCATACCTACATTCGTAACGTTAATCTTTGAATGTTGAGCTGCGTTTGGATCTGTTATACCATCTAAATATGGAAGAAATGATTCTCGTGTATGTGTAAAATAGATATAAACAGTCTTTTTTTCTAGATCGGAAGATGCTGGATTGTGTTTTGTATCATTCTCTTTCTTCTGCTGAGATTCATTTGGTACTTCCTTTAAATTAGGATCTTCCTTTGCATGAAAGATCTTATCAGAAGGAACAGACTCTATCGGTAAATTCGTAAAATCTGTCCCTTCTCCAGCAACAAGAATTTCACTATCAAAAAAAGCAAAACCTGGTAGTTCACGTCCGATAAAACTTCTCGGATCTTTAAAGCTAATATTTGTTGCCATATTTATGATCGTGTTTCCCAAGCTTGGAAACTCTTCTGTATCTTGCATTCCTGCTTTAATCATCTGTGTATCTGTTGCCAGAAAATGAAAAAGTACTTTACTCGATAAATGCTTCGTTGCTTGATGAATTAAATTTGAATTTACCCGATATCCTGGTTTTAAAGCTGTAAGTAATCCTGAAATAGAGAACATTAAAACTAATGCTAGAAAAAAGATAACTCCCGCCTTAATTACACTAGAAATGTTCAACGTAACGATATAGCTACGATTTTTATATGATTTCATCGTTCCACCCTTTCTAGCAATTTTTATAGTAATGTATGTTTTTACTAGAAAAAGTAGAACAATTTAGCAGAATGAAATGACTTATCTTACAAAAACGAGACGATTCTCCTATCTTGTTTTATAACCAACATTTTCTTGGTTAACAGATGTATGTAATGCAGAATTTAAACCATTAGCGATTAAATTGGCCATATCTTCAATAAATACATCAACTTCCTTCGGTGTAACCATTAAATTATGACCAAGAGGCGCCAACACTTCATGAATTAATGTTCGTTTCTCGTTATCATCAAGCGTCCCGATCATCCCCATAAACATTTTCCGGTGTTGTTCTCCAGGCATATCCTCTTCTGTCAATTCTCGTTTTTCACCAAATGTCATACCTGAGGGCGCCAATGAACGCGAAGGACGATTTCCCTCTCTCATTTCCCTTCCAAAATGCTTTAATAAATAGTCTATTGCATCACTAGTAATTGAAACAGCATCAACAACAGTAGGTACACCAATTGCAATCACTGGCACCCCTAGCGTTTCTTTGCTAAGTTCTTTTCTTTTATTCCCTACCCCAGACCCTGGATGTATGCCAGTATCTGATATTTGTATCGTTGAATTGACGCGTTCAATCGAACGGGAGGCAAGGGCATCAATGGCAATAATAAAATCAGGTTTAGACTTTTCCGCAACCCCGAAAATAATATCGCTAGTTTCAATACCCGTTAACCCCATTACCCCTGGCGCAAGAGCACTTACAGAGCGATAGCCCTCTTCAACATTTTCAGGTTGCAAATTAAATAGATGTCTTGTGACAATCACATTCTCACAAACAAGTGGACCAAGGGCATCCGGTGTTACATTCCAATTTCCTAAGCCGACAATTAAACAACTGGCATCCTTTGGAATTTTCGAGGCTTGAAGAAATTGACTAAACTCATGCGCAAACACTTCCTCTACTTCTTTTTGTAAATCAGAATCTTGTTGACGGATACCCTGAACTTCTAAAGTCAAATAATTTCCAGCTTTTTTACCTATCGCTTGTTCACCTTGTTTGGTTATTTGTACAGTTGAAATTTTTATATCTCCAACTTGTCGGTCCTTTATCATTACTCCTTCGATTTCCGTTTCCTTTTCTTGACTTTTTAAGCGTTCTTCTACAGCCATGTCTTTCGCTTCTAAAGCTAAGTCTGTTCTCACGGAATACAAGCTTAAATCTATTTCATCTCGATTCTTCATCAATATGTTCCTCCTTATGTAGACACAAACATATTAGGATTTTTTTCATATTTTATATTTTTACCTAATTTAGATAGATTCATTCCTATTAACGATGATTTACAGAATAGTACATCTTAAAATTACTAGAAAAGCCCTTTTTCTATTTCTTTTTCTAGGCTAAGTATTGCATAATCAAGGTTCGTTTGATAAAATATCACTTGTTCTTATTGTTAAGGATTGTGAAAGTCGAGTGATTGAATTTTCATTACTCGTAGGAGGTGAAAGAAATGCCAAACATCAAATCTGCCATCAAACGCGTAAAAACTAGCACTGAAAGTAACGCACACAACTCTGCTATGAAATCAACTATGCGTACTGCTGTGAAGAAATTCGAAGCTGCAGTTGTCAATAAAGATGAAAACGCAAAAGACCTATTAGCTACTGCTGTAAGTCAACTTGATAAAGCAGCATCAAAAGGTCTTATCCATAAAAACACTGCGGATAGACAAAAAGCACGTTTAATGAAAAAATTAAACACAGCTAATGCTTAATAAGAAAAAACGATCCAATTAAGGATCGTTTTTTTATTCGGTAATTTTATTTCAATTGAAATAGGAACATCTCTATAATCATCACTTTATCTAAAGAGCTAGTTTTCATTTGATAATCACATTTAGCTAATAAATGCATGATTCTTTTCAGCTCTTCTTCTGAAAAAAGCTGTGCTTGTCCTGCAGCCAATTTAATTCGAAAGGGATGGACTTTTAAATGTGAAGCTATTTGCTGCTGACCATACCCTCTCCTTGATAGCTCTTTTGTTTGATAAACAAGTCTAAATTGGTTGGCTAAAATGGATAGAATTTTGATTGGCTCCTCATTTTGCTTTAACAAATCATAATAAATCCTTAACGCATCACTTATATTTCGATGAACCACTTTATCTACAAGGCTAAATATATTTTGTTCAAGTGTCCGAGAAGCTAAACGTTCAACTGTTGCTTTATCAATCTTATTATTTTCCCCAATAAAAAGAGAAAGTTTATCTATTTCACTAGAAAGCATCATTAGGTTTGTTCCTGACAAAGTTATAAGTAATTCCGCTGCATCTTCATCGATCGTGACACCATTCAGCTTAACCTTCCCAATTACCCAAGATTTTAACTCCGCATCTTTTAATTTTTTAGCTTCAAAAACAGATGCATTCTTTTTTATTAATTTTGTTATTTTCTTCCGTTCATCCAATTTTTCATAGGGAGCAATGAATACTAAAATAGTATAATCAGGTGGATTTTGTATGTATTCTTCTAATTTTAAAAGATTATGTTCCACTTTTTGTTTTCCTTTTTCAGAAGTTAAGAAAATAGCGTTTTGTAATATAACCAGTCTTTTTTCACCCATAAAAGGAAATGTCTCAGCATCCTCTAATGCCACTTCTATAGGTACCTCTTCCAAATCATAAGTGGACAAATTAAAATCCATTTCTTCTTCCGTTAACATATTATTCACTAATTTTTGCTTTGTTTCATTGATTAAATAGCTTTCTATTCCATATAATAGATATAATGGAGAAAAAACCTTTTGTTCAATCTTTTTCCATAGGTCAATCATTCGAATCCTTCTTTCTAAAGGAGTTATACTTCTATCGTAAAAAAGGATTAGGATTTTGACAAGCATTTTAAAGGGGATTAACCTTTTAAATATGGAAGGATAACCCCCAAATCTATAGTTAACGTTAATAAAAAAGGCCTAGGATACTTTTTTATTAACGGTAGACTTTTATTTATTTTTATTCTCACCGTGTCTTTGAAAAGTATTTGTGTAAACTCTTGTCAGTATAGGGATTTGTTATATAGATTTTTTTAAGCAAATAGTCTATACTAAAGTTGAAATAGGAGGGGTCGTTGTGAATCAATTTGAAAAAAATGTACAATCAAAACGTAACGATGCAATCGATTCAGGAGTTGGATTTGGTGTTTCATTCGCACTTTTTGCTGTGATGTTCATCATTGCCACTATTATCAAATTTGTAGGCTAATTTAAAAAACATGAATTTATGAGAGAGTTTGCTTCTGCAAACTCTCTTCATTTTTCTCACACTTAAACGTTTTTTGATTGGATAAACTACTTTATACTATGGTGAAAAGGTTAGAAAGGTTCCATTATTTTGTAAAAAATTATACTGTATCGCACCTTGTAAATCTGTACGGAATATTTTAATATGATTTTCCGTTAATCTCTCAAGAACTTCCTTGTGAGGATGGCGATAGCGATTATTTTTCCCAGCAGAAATAATGGCATAGGTTGGATTTAACTTTTGAAGAAATACCTCTGTGCTTGACCCTTTACTTCCATGATGTCCTATTTTTAAAACATCGACTTTTAGACGCTCATTTTCTAATAATTCTTTTTCTCCTTTAGCTTCCAAATCCCCCGTAAAAAGCCAGCTAAGACCCCCAAATTCCGCATAAAGAACTAAAGAATCATTATTCCCTTCATAATGATTATCAAACGGAAAAATGATCCGAAAATATCCAGATTGATTTTTCCACTTAAATCCAGCCTTTACTACCTTAATGGATATGTTTTTACTTAATGCCATTTGTACTGTTTTTAACATCATAGGCTTTTCCCATGAATTTGGGGATAGAAGTATTTCATGTACAGTTAACCTCTCTAACAGCTCTTCAGCAGCTCCAATATGATCTGAATCACTATGCGTCAATATTAATTTATCTATTTTAGTTATCCCTTTACTCTTTAAATACGGTAAAATAATATCTTTTCCAACCGTAAATGGTTTTTTTCTTACCGCCCATTCCTCTTGAGGAAAGCTCACTTCTCCCCCTGTATCAATTAAATATGTTCCTCGATGAAAAGGAAGACGAATTAATATACTATCACCTTGACCGACATCAATAAATGTCACTTCTCCTGTTGGATCATAAAATTGCGAGATCTTAAAAATGAGGATTATCATGAAAAGGGGAAAAATTGAATAAGTAATTGAACGTCTCCTTTCAAGAAGAAACAAGACCAATTGACTGACAACAATGAATATACATAAGAAGAACATACCCGGTTTCCCTGTAACTAAAACTCCATATTTAAAATCCAGCAGACTGCCAAAACCTTCGGAAATAGATACGACGATATGTGATGCGTTCTCAATGAAATGAAAAACAGTAAAATCGATATAACTACTTACAAAAGTAAGAAAAAATAATGGTAATACTATAAAGGTATATAAAGGAACATAGATAATGTTACTAAAAATGCTGGTCAATGATATTTCAAAAAAGTGAAAAGAAAGAATCGGTAAAGCAGAAATTTGTGAGATGAAAGATACCAACATTAAATTGGTAAAAAAACTTCTGTAGCGAAGAAGAAGGGATCTTGAAGCGAGCAGAATACATAAACTTACAGTAAAGGATAATTGAAATCCAATATGAAATATGATAAATGGATCTTTCAGTAAAAATAAAATAAAACATATTGAAAGTGCATCTGTCGAAGAAATAGGTGAGTTCTTTCGGATAGTACCTATAATGAGCATGGACATAATAACAGCACGTACAACTGGAGGATGAATACCTGTTATTATGGCATAGGTGGGTAGAATGATTAATAAAATCCAGCTCGCCATTTCCCGAGGACAACCTAGTCGAATAAGTATATAAAATATCCCAGAGGATATGACACCAACATGTAAACCTGAAATAGCTAATAGGTGAACAATCCCTAAACGTTGATATAAGGAGTAAATTTCTTCTGAAAAGCTACTACTATCACCAAACAAAAGGGCTTTAGCATAAGGAATCGTATTTGGAGAAAATAAATTATCCACTCTTTTTAAACCATTTTCCCGAGCACGTAAGACCCATTGAATGAACCCTTTACTTGATTCTTCACAGCTAGTAATGGATGTAACTTTTAATATCCAATGTACATTTTGTCTATATAAATAAAGACGATAATTAAATAAATTTTCATTTCTATTAGATTCAGGCTTTTGTAACTCACCTTCTACTTTACAAATGATTCCACTATACATATTTTCCATTAACCGCTTCTTTTCGACTTCTGTACCTATTTTATAATTCAATACGATATTTTCTTTTTGATTGGTTTTTGCCATTGATTTAAACTGATTTCCGTTAATATGAGGGGGTTCATTAAGTTGAATGAAAAAGGAGGTTTGTGTAGGTGAAATCTTTGTCACTTGCCTTTGCTCATTGGCCCATAATCCATAAAGTGCAAAAATAACATATATCCCGACGGATAGGATAATTAATTTTCTCTTTTTTAATAATACAATCCGTAACCAAATGCAATGAAAAACAATGATTAGCCCCCAATGAACCCCTAAAAAGAGTGAACTTCCACAGAGGGCTGTACCCGCTAGAAAAAGCCAATATCCTTTCATAATCTACCTATTATACTAAATCCTCAAATAGTTTTTTTGCTTCATTTTGCAAGGAATTTAATTCTGTTTCACTGATTCCCACATCATCTAATTTTTTTAGAAGAGTTTGAACAAAACTTATTTTTTGTTGAGAGTGTAAATCTAAGGATTTTTTATTAAAAGGAACTTTTTCAACATATACACCCGCTTTTTGATATAACTCCATTGCATATGGATGATTCTTATAATCCTCGGAATAGTATACTGATTTAATTCCTGCCTGAATAATGGTTTTACAGCATTGCAAACAAGGAAAATGTGTTACATAGATTTCTGCTCCATTTGTAGGAACACCGAATTTTGCACACTGTAATATTGCATTTGTCTCTGCATGAATCGTTCTAATACAATGATTGTCTATAACATAACAACCTTCATCAATACAATGTTCTCCACCGGCTATAGATCCATTATAACCACCTGCAATAATTCTTTTATCACGAACAATGGTCGCCCCCACTGCTAGTCTTGTACATGTACTTCGATAAGATAGTAAATGGCTTTGCGCCAAGAAATATTGATTCCAAGAGATTCTTTCCATATCTTTTTCCCCTCTTTATAGATTATTTCTCTACCTATATAGTTTATAGGTACATTTGTTACCCCGTCAATGTTCGATTCTAGCGTTTCTATTTTCCGTTACAGAATTTCTATTTCCCTCAAATCGAAATCGAGTCTTTGAGTTTTTCATATGTCTTTTCACCAATACCCGTAACATTTTTAATCTCTTCTATTTTCTTAAATTCTCCCTTTTGCTCCCGATATTCTATAATGGCATCGGCTTTCGATGGACCAATACCAGGGATCGTTTGAAGCTGATCCTTATTAGCAGAATTTATATTTACTTTTCCCTCACTATTGTTGGTAGTACTTTCAGCTTCATCAAATAGAGATACATTTATTTCTTCACCAATTTTAGGAACATATATTACCATTTCGTCTTTTACTTTTTGAGCTAAATTAACTTTCAATTTATCAGCATTTTTGCTAAATCCACCCGCCTTCGTAATGAGATCTTGTACTCTCTCCCCATCATTCGCTTCATAAATTCCAGGGTTAACGATTTCTCCTTTCAAATCAACGATGATCTTCATGTCCGCTATATTTTTTTGATCCTCATCTTCCTTTTGACCAGATTCTTCTAAATAAGCTGAGAAATCACTCGTATGAATACCGAGTTTTTCCCTTGGACTTTTTCCAATAAACAGGAATATAACGATCACCAAAAGTCCAACTGCTATTAAAAGAAATTTATATTGTTTAAAAATTCGTTCCAACAACTTAACACCTCCTTATTAATTTGTTTTTTACTGAATAAGGACAATCATGTTAGACATAAAGTATTGTGAATAGTTTTTTGACGGTCATCGTTTTTCAAGTAGTATGCGACCCGAGGAGTGTTGAAAATGAACATAGGCTTTATAGGTACCGGTAATATGGGGAGTATTCTTGTTGAAGGATTTATTGAGGGAAAAGCAGTCAACCCTTCAAATATTTATATAACCAATCGAACAAAGGTAAAGGCTGAAGCCCTTCAACAAAAATTCCCATCGATGCATGTTTGTGATGAGGCATCAAAGGTCATTGAAAAATGTCATTTGATCTTCATTTGTGTAAAGCCACATGATATTTACCCATTATTAGAGAAACATCAAAACGAGCTGACAACGGAAAAATGTCTGGTTTCTATCACAAGTCCAATCTCTGTAGACCAACTTGAACAATTACTCCCTTGTTCTTGCATTCGAGCGATCCCAAGCATTACTAATCGTGCTTTATCAGGGGTGTCCTTATTAACTTTTGGAAAAAACTGTGATAGCTATTGGGAAAGAAAGCTGAAAGAACTTTTCTCTTTCATATCTACTCCGATTGACATTGACCAAAATATTACAAGAGTAGCTTCAGATATTGTTAGTTGCGGTCCAGCTTTTTTTAGTTACCTTACCCAACGTTTTATTGATGGTGCAGTTGCTGAAACCGAAATTGATCAAACAACAGCAACGATTTTAGCTGGTGAAATGTTAATTGGCCTTGGAGAACTCTTAAAGAAAGGTTACTATACTCTTCCTACACTACAGGAAAAGGTTTGTGTTAAAGGAGGAATCACAGGGGAAGGCATAGGAGTACTTGAAGATGGTATTGGGGATATTTTTGAAAAACTGTTTCAAGCCACGCATAGTAAATTTAATGAAGATCTGGAGATTGTTGCAAAACAATTTAGTTAATACTAGTTTCGACAAAAACTCTATTTTTCCTTCAAAAAAAGTCGGATTTATAAAATTATAAATCCGACTTTTTCTCTTGTTTATTTTTTTTACAAACGAAAAATATTCTTTCGGAAGTATCACTTGGAATGTTATCAGAATAATCAGCAGAAACTTCAAGAACATCAAAGCCTGCAGCTTCTAACCATTTAGAATAGTCACTAATTGGAAATGTTCGCTGTCTATGAAGCTCATCAAATCGTATATACTGATCAGTTTTTTCATTCAATACAAAAAAGGTAAGCTCATGTTCCACTGAATGGGGAAAGTCTCCCTCAAAACTATTCCATATATATGAAATTTCATCATCAATATACGTAAATGTTTCATTCATAAATATTTGATCCACTTTATAAATAGAATGAACATCAAAAATAAACAAGCCATTATCATCTAAGTGAGTATATACCCCCTTAAATGTTTCTTGTACTTCTTCGGGAGTAGAAAGATAATTTAAAGAATCACAGAAAATAGTAACTGCATCAAAAGTTCCAAGGCCTTCTAAGGCACACATATTCTGTTGAAAAAGTTGAATAGGTACACCTACTTTTTCCGCTTTTTCGCGAGCGACCATTAACATATCCTCTGATAAGTCCACTCCTGTTACTTCAAAATCTTCTTCAGCTAATTTAACGGTTAATTCTCCAGTACCGCATGCTAAGTCCATGACCTTTTTTCCAGAAATATTATATTTTTTTACTTTATTTTGAAAAAAATTCAGCCATTGATCATATGGAACATCACGCATTAAATCATCATAAATATAGGCGAAATCCCCATAATTCATGGTGTTAGCTCACTGCGTATATCTTCGAATGGCGCATCACCCCATAGGCGTTCCAAATTATAGTAGCTACGCTCATCACGATGAAAGACATGCGCAACGACATCACCTAAATCAATTAATACCCACTTTCCTTCATCAAAGCCTTCCATGCGCTTGACAGAGTAACCAATTTCTTCTGATTTATCTTTAATCTCACTTGCAATAGCTTGAACTTGCTTATCAGAATTACCATGGCAAATTAAGAAATAATCTGCAATTAGGGATATTCCCTTCATATTTAAAACAACAATATCTTCAGCACGTTTATCATCAGCAGCTTTAACCGCTGTATTCAAAAGTTCTCTATTCTCCATACACATATCTCTCCTTTTTCATGACAAGATCATTATAAAACGTGAACGTATCCGGATATACGGCCTGATTTTTATTCATTAAGAAAATAATTGTATTTTTAACTGAGTAAATCAGTGCCTCATCTAAATCCTTTTTAGCAAGTTTTCTTGCTTCTTCAACACCTGGAAACTGGCGTCCTGGCTCAATATAATCAGCTAAGTAAATAATTTTTTCAAGTAGCGTCATATTCATTCGACCGGAGGTATGATAGCGTACCGCGTTAATAATTTCTACATCCTTGATCCCTACCTCCTCCTGAATCAAATATGCCCCTACTGGTGCATGCCATAATTCAGGATTGTACTGTAACAGAAGCGGGTCAAACTTTTTCTCAATGATGATTTTTTTCATTTCCTCAAGCGGTCGAAATTTGGCATAGTCGTGAAAAATCGCAGCTAATTCAGCCTTTTTTTCATCTGCCTCATATAGTATCGCTAAATCAATTGCTGTCTCCATTACACCTAAAGTATGTGTGTAGCGCTTTTCAGTCAGCTGTTTTGCTACTATTTCTAATGCTTTATTCCTCTCCATATAAATTGTGCTCCTTTATATAATTCATGACCTCATCAACGACCAAATATTTAATTGATTGCTTATTTTTCACTTTCGTTCTAATTAAAGTCGAAGATAAATTTATATCAGGAATCTCAATGAATTGAATCGGGTATTTTGTTTGATGGGAATGTCCCGGCCGATTAACGCCAACGAACTTTATCATTTGGATTAATTCTTCTACACGATACCAATTTGGCAAATATTCAATCATATCTGCACCAATAATAAAATAGAAGTCTATGTCAGGTTCTCTCTTTTTTAATAATGAAACCGTATCAAATGTATAGGAGGGCCCTTCCCTTTCAAACTCTATTAAATCTAATAAAAAATAGGGTTGATCATTTATTGATAAAGAAATCATTTTTTTTCGATCATCATTTGTCACCCGACTATTTCTTACTTTATGAGGTGGTATTTTATTCGGCATAAATCGAATTTCATCCAAGTGTAATGCCTGCTTCACCTCATTTGCCATGATTAAATGGCCTAAATGTGGAGGATCAAACGTTCCACCTACAATACCGACACGCTTTTTCATCAATGCATCACCTATGGTAGTTGTAATTGTTTATTTTCCCTTGATTCCTTATAAAGAACAATGATGTTTCCAATAATTTGAACAAGCTCAGCTTTTGTTCCATTAACTAAAAGGTTCGCTACAGAATCTTTATCTTCTTCACAATTTTGTAAAATACTTATTTTAATTAATTCACGTGCCTCCAAAGCCTCAGAGATTTGCTTTATCATATTATCATTTACGCCACCTTTTCCAACTTGAAAAATTGGATTCAGATGATGTGCTTTCGAGCGTAGAAATCTTTTTTGTTTACCTGTTAACATGTTGTTGTCCTCCTAGTTGGTTTATCACAATTTGTTTCATTCTTCTTACATCCGGTACGTTGCCTGTCCATTTTTCAAAAGCAATTGCCCCTTGATAAATAAACATACCTAATCCATTACTTGTGGATGCTCCCTTTTCTTTTGCCGCTTTTAATAAAGCAGTTTCAAAAGGATTGTATATAATATCAACCACGTGTGTGTTCGGTAGTATATTATGAATAGATAGTGGTGTCTCATTCATATTTGGACTCATCCCAATAGAAGTAGTTTGTACGATGAGAGAATAGCTGTCTAGCGTTTTCTCTGCCTCATCCATCGTTAATATATTTGTTTCAGATGGATACGGACAGGATTCAACTAATTGTTTTGCTCGTTCAGTTGTTCGATTACATATATCGATAGCCTGAACACCATCATGTACAAGAGAATAAAAGATGGCCTTAGCCGCTCCACCTGCACCAATGATTAAGACCTTTTCTTTTTCTAACTCTCTCTTCCATTCCTCTTTCAAACTTCGGATAAATCCTAAACCATCAGAGTTGTAGCCTACAAAAGAATCGTTCTCACGTACAACTGTATTTACTGCGCCGATCGCTTTAGCTAATGGGTCGATTTGATCTAATAATGGGATAATATTCGTCTTATGCGGTATTGTTACATTAAATCCTGCAATACCAAGTACCTTCATCCCTTTTACCGCTTCTTCTAAATGATTAGATGTTACGTGAAAAGGAAAATAACAATGATCTAAGTTTAGACTCCTAAAAGCATCAGTATGCATTAAGGGAGATAATGAATGGGCAATAGGATCCCCGATGACACCATAAATGTTTGCCATGGCCAACGCCCCTTTAAATTAATGAAGATCGGATCATTACATTTACACCTTTAGGGACATACGCGGCAATTTTTGCCCCAGGTTCATTCACTGTTACCCACCCTAGTCCAGAAAAGACAATATCTGTCTTTGCTTCCTTAATAACAAATTCATGACGGACTAAATTCGGAAAATGATTTAGATCATCTTTTCTTGGTGGTTGTAATAAATCACCTACATGTTTTTCATATAATTGATCAGCATTTTCTATTTTGGTTCGATGAATTTTTAGCTCATTAGAAACATAACATACAAGGGATCTTCTTCCACCACTGATATAATCCAACCTAGCTAGTCCACCGAAAAATAATGTTTGTTCTTCGTTTAATTGGAAAATAGTTGGTTTAATTTCTTTTTTGGGTGTAATAATTTTAAGGTCCCTTTTATCAACAAAATGCGCCATTTGATGATGATTAATAATCCCTGGTGTATCAATTAAAGCACTTCCATCACTTAATGGAATTTCAATCATATCTAACGTCGTCCCAGGAAAATGTGAGGTTGTTATTATATCTCTTTCACCAGTAACATTTTTTATTATACGATTTATAAATGTTGATTTACCAACATTGGTACAGCCTACAACATAAACATCTTTTCCGTCACGATATTGATCGATCTGCTCCATTGCCTCATCCATAGAATGACCTTTCGTTGCACTTACAAGGAGAACATCTATCGGGTTTAATCCTAATTCTTTCGCTTGTTGCTTCATCCATTTAACTAGCTTTTCTCTCTTCACCGATTTTGGTAGTAAATCCTCTTTATTCCCAATTAAAAGAATCGGATTATTACCAACAAATCTATGTAATCCAGGAAGCCAGCTTCCATTAAAATCAAAAATATCAACAATCTTTACGATTAAACCATCAACCGTCCCTAACCCATTTAATATTTTCAGAAAATCGTCATCCGTTAGTGAAACATCCTGCACTTCATTATAATGTTTAAGTCTGAAACATCGTTGGCAAATTAATGTTTCCTTTTCAAATGCAGATGGTGGTGCATATCCTAATTCTTTCGGGTCTTCTGATTGAACAGCAATCCCGCAGCCAATACAAATATTTTCAATCAATGTTAATCCTCCCAATTAATTAATCCTTTTTTCTTAAATGATGACATAATTCTACGTTCTATTTGACGATTAAAGCGAGTGACAAATCCATCTGATTGTGCGACAGGGATAACTAAAATGGTATAAAATCCACTTCGATTTCCACCAAGAACATCAGTTAAAAGCTGATCGCCGATTACTACTGTTTCTTCTTTTGACACATTCATCAGTTGGATTGCTCGTTTAAAAGCTTTTGTGAGCGGCTTACGAGCCTCATAAATATAAGAGATCCCGAGTGGTTCAGCAAATGCCTTTACTCTTCTTTCATTATTATTTGAAACAATTGTTACTTTAATATTATGTTTTTTCATGTCCGCAAACCATTCAATAAGCTTTGGGGTAGCATTTGGCCGATCCCATTCGACTAATGTATTATCTAAATCTGTAATTATGGCTTTTATTCCTTTTTCTTTTAAATCCTCGGGTTTAATTAGAAATACATTTTTTACATGTTGATTAGGTAAAAAATTTTTCAGCAACAATCATTGACACTCCTATCTATGTTAGACCGACTTCCCTTATTTTAAAATCGAGTACTCACTTTTTTGTTACACTTTATCATACCAATTTTAACTCTGTATTCAAAATAAAAGTTTGTTCGTCATTGTAATTTCTCTTTTTTCTCTACTATGAGGAAATCTATGACAAATATTTTTCGACAAAACTCCCATCATTCTACACTGTGGATAACTTTATTCACAATACCCACATTGTTTTAACCGCATATTGATAATTTATAAACAAGATAATCACAAGTTATCCACCAAGCATTGTGGATAACAAGAACGCTTGTTCTATCGATAGTAGTTTGTTAAAGTAATAATACATCATGGATAAATACATAATATATGATATTTTTTCTACTTTTAGAACGTAAATGTATATGGAGGTGATGGCTTATTATGAGAAAATTATCTGATGAATTGTTAATCGAATCCTACTTTAAAGCAAAGGAATTAAAGTTAAGCCAGGATTTTATACGCCTCATTGAAACAGAAATTCATCGTCGTACGCTGACAAATCGCATAAAAATATCATCATAAACATATGGCGGGGCAGTCTGATAATATCATTTTCGGACTGCCCCTCTTTTCTTTCCAGTATTATCATTTTATTTATCAAAATATCCTATTGCTTCACCAACCTTAATGTCAGTTGGAATCTGTATATTCTTATCTAAATAAAAAGTTCCCTTTTCAAATAATAAGACGACCGTTGATCCAAATGAAAAGTAGGCTATTTCATCCCCTTTTTTCCATTGTTCTGTTAAGTGGGTACAAACAATCGAATTAATAAACATGGCTCCGACTTTTACAATTAGTACTGAACCTTTATCATGTATCAATTCCGTAATCACTCGATAATTTTTTGCTAATGGTGATTTCCCATATTTCAGTCCAAATTGATTGACAGGATAGGATTTTTCACCTAATGTATATTGTCGGGCTACTTTTCCTGTTACTGGACTATGTATACGATGGTAATGTTTTGGGCTTAAGTATAAAATAATGAATTGTCCACCTATGTATTTATCGATCTTTTTTTCTTCACCTATCATTTCTTGCAATGAGTAAATTTTTCCTTTTACTTTTATATGCTTATCAGCTGTTATTTTACCGGCATCTTCTATAACTCCATCCACCGGACTAATGATGGCTTTATGATCAACAGAAATTTTTCGGGCATTAGGTTTCAATTTTCTAGTAAATAATTCGTGTAATGTCGAATAAGTATGAAGATCTTGAAGCATTTCATGCTGATTAATTTTATAAACCTTAGCATATGATGAAATGAAAGGTCTGCTAATCTTTGATTGGGCAAACTTTTTTATACATTTAGAAGAAAACTGATGATTTGTCAATTCAATCAAGAAGCGATAGATCCATTTTTTCACAACATCTCCTCCAGCATTGGCAAAAAAACTTTAGGTTATTGCATTATATTATAAAATTTTATTATATAATGGAAGAGGGTGTATAAAAAACTTTGAGAAATCTTCTTTCTCAAATTCAGAAATTGAACATATTATCTATCTAGGAGGTGAATAAAGTGTTTCATTCTGATGTAATTGATCAGACCCTCAAGAAGCTTAGAGCACAAACTGCTAATATGCTAACATTATTAAATTTAGGATTAGGTGGTTTTGCTATTCTAGTGGCCATTCATGGACAATTAGGACTCAGCGTTATTCTTATATTCATGGCCGCTCTTGCGGATCGATTTGATGGTCTAGTTGCTCGTAAATTAAATATCGTATCAGAAATGGGCAAACAATTAGATTCTATGAGTGATATTATTTCATTCGGAGTTGCTCCAGCTATCCTTCTATATCAAGGAATTCTGCATTCATTTGGCTATCCCGGACTATTTTTCACAGTATTTTATATAGGTTGTGGCGCTTTTCGATTAGCTCGATTTAATATTACTGAAGGAAATGGGTATTTTACTGGTTTACCTATAACAGCTGCAGGTTGTCTTGCAACCTTAAGTTACCTTGCACTTCCAGTTTTTCCAACGCATTTATATTTATTTATTATTCTTATTTTAGCTCTACTAATGATCGCATCATTTAAATTAAAAAAGTTTTAATAATAAATCTATAGTATAAATGGGGATGATTTGTATGCCAAATCATCCCCATTTTTTTCATTGCTTTGTAGCCTCTAAAAATTCCTCAACATCCTTCACGCACAGCTTAACTCCTTCTTCCCAAAAATCTCGCTTCGTTAAATCAACATTTAAATGTTTCATCGCAAGATCCTCAACCTTCATGGAACCTGTATCCTGTAGGAGCGCCATATATTTTTCCTCATAACCTTTCCCTTCTTTTTGAGCCTGTGCATATATCCCTAAGGAAAATAAATAGCCAAATGTATATGGGAAATTATAAAACGGAACACCTGTAATAAAGAAATGGAGCTTGGAAGCCCAGAATAATGGATGGTATTCCTCCAAGCCATCCCCATATGCCTCTTTTTGTGCTTCTAACATCAACTCATTTAAACGTTTTTTACTTACTATTCCTTTTTTACGTTCTTCATAGAATCGTGTTTCAAATAAGAATCTAGAATGGATGTTCATTAATAAAGCTACAGATCTTTGAACTTTGTCCTCTAATAAAGGTAATCGTTCCTCATCACTTTTTGCATTCTTTACAGACGCATCAGCAACAATCATTTCTGCGAAAGTTGAAGCAGTCTCTGCCACATTCATGGCATATCCTCTTTTTAAAGGATGAACATTTTTCAAGGCATATGAATGGAAGGCATGGCCTAATTCATGAGCTAAAGTTGATACATTGGAAGGTGTTCCAGAGTATGTCATAAAAATTCTAGATTGGCCACTAACTGGAAAAGAAGTACAAAAACCACCTGGTCTTTTACCCGCACGATCTTCTGCTTCAATCCAACTATCCTCAAATGCTTTTTTGGTAAAACTCGCTAATTGATCACCAAATTTACCAAAGTGCTGAATAATAAATTCAGCTCCTTCTTGATAGCTAAATTGAGTATTCACCTTGCCAATTGGGGCATCTAAATCGTACCAGCTTAACTTTTCAATTCCTAGAAGTTCAGCTTTTCTTTTTAGGTAGTCTGTTAATGGTTTCTTATAATCACTTATTACTTGCCACATAGACTCTAATGTTTCTTTCTGCATACGATTATAGCTTAAAGGCTCCTTTAAAACCTCATCCCAGCCTCTTTCCTTGTAAAGTGATAACCGGAAACCTGCAAGATGATTTAGTGTTGTAGCAAACATATCAGCTTTCTCATCCCAAGCTTTTTCCCAGTTTTTAAAAACAGTTGCTCGAACATTTCGGTCAGGATTTGAAAATTTATTATGTGCCTGACCAACTGAAAGTTCAACTATTTCTCCATTCTCTTCAAACGGAATTTTCACTTGACTTACTAATGTGTCATACATATCTCCCCAACCATGATATCCATCAACACTTAATGAATTTACTAATGCTTCCTGTTCTTTTGGTAACTTTTCCTTTGCAAGTTCCCTACGTTCATTCAATACGAATGCTAATTCTTTAATCTCAGGGTTTTGTAATAGCTGTTTCCATTGATTCTCTTCAATCCTTCTTAATTTATCATCAAAATTAGTTAGGATTGTATTTAACTGAGCACGCAATTCTGCAACATTTCCTTTTAATTCACTTGCTTTTTCATCCAATGTATTTTGAGCTTGTAAACAGCTTACAAATGCACCAGCTTGAGTAAGCATTTGTGAGTTTGTTTGTAACTTTTTTAGTAATTCCAAAAATTTAGCTTCTTCATGTAACACTTGGATTGAATCCCAATTATCCACTTCATTATTAAATGAGATAATTTCCTCTTTAATCTTTTCTAAAAAATTTCTAAACTCTTCCGAATTACTTCCATCTTTGAAAAAAACATCTAAGTCCCAAGTCAATGAATAGGTTGTCGTTGTCAAAGTAATTCCCCCTTCTATGTATGTACATTTATATTATAAACATACCATCTAAATTTTTCTAATATTTTAAACACCTATAAAACCGAAATTTTTTTCGCAATATTTTTGGAATGCCACAATTTTGCCACTGTATAGTAAAAATCTGTTCATTTTTGAATCATCTAACTAAAAATTTGTATGCTACATTAAAATTAGATATTCAAAGGAGTGATGAACATGTTTTCTATTGTTATCGGGCTTGTTTTATGTACTGCGGTTGCCTTAGTCATTGCTGCTGAAGTAACGGTGGAAATGGAAGGGTAATAGATATCATCTGCTTAAAAAATTCCCCCTTTTATATAAATAAAGGGGGAATTTAACTTTTATTCTTGCTGATTCTTTTTCTTTTCCTTCTCCGCACGATAAAATTCATGAAACATTTTCATTAATGCTCTTTTTTCTATTCGTGATACATAGCTCCTTGAAATACCTAATTCCTTAGCAATTTCTCTTTGTGTTTTTTCTTTTTGTAAATCAAGACCAAACCTACCAATAATCACTTCTTTTTCACGCTCATCTAGAACATCAATATACTCTTTAACCTTTTCCAGTTCCATGCTTAATTGAATCGTATCAAAAACATCTTCAGCATCTGATTTTAAAACATCGATCAACGAAATTTCGTTCCCCTCCTTATCCTGACCAATGGGATCATGTAGGGATACATCCTTTTTTGTCTTTTTTAGTGCTCGTAAATGCATGAGTATTTCATTTTCAATACATCTAGCCGCATAAGTAGCAAGTTTGGTACCTTTTCCCTCGGAATAGCTTTCAATTGCCTTAATAAGGCCAATCGTTCCTATAGAAATAAGGTCCTCGACATCCTCTCCTGTATTCTCAAACTTTTTGACAATGTGAGCAACAAGACGAAGATTATGTTCAATCAAAATGTTCCGGGCCTCATCATCCCCATGAGCCATTTTCTTTAGATACTTTCGTTCGTCACTAGCAGAAAGAGGTTGGGGGAATGCATTATTTTTTACATACGAGACCAAAAAAATAAGTTCTTTAAAAAGATAGCCAATTGCTGTTAAGATTCCGGACATTTTCTCACCTCCGTTAGGCTTTTACCTATACATAATGCTTATGTAATTTAGCCTTTGTTCGTGCAGGTCCTACTAAAGAAAATTAAAGGAAAAGTTTTCCGAAAATAAGAATAATGGTTGATTGTTATTTATAAGGTAAAAAAGAAAAAGGGCTAAAACCTAGTGATCTGAACCGATACTTCGCTACCCATTTTTTTAACTTCGTTGTAGTGACATTATGGCGTTTTGCTGTATCTTCGAAAGATTCCATACCTTTAAGGTAGTCTTGAATAGCATTTAATTTAATTTCCAGTGAATATTTCTTCATAAAAAAAACTGCACCTCCAATTGTTAGTTGTGTCTAACAATTTGGGTGCAGTTCATAGTGGTTCAACCCTTTTTCTTTTTATGAAATGAAATGGTTAATAGCATAATTTGCAAAAACATGTTATCCTCCTATTCAACTGTTAGCTAGGCGGAATCTTTCTCCACCCATAAAGAATTCAACCTTTTTGTTTGCCAAATTAACATCACTAATATCTCCCTTCTAATTTTTATTTTTCGATTACATATTTCTGTAAAAAAGCTCACAGTACTTCATTTTGTTCTCATCAATTATTTGATTAATTCTTTGTTCATGAACACAATCTTCTAAAGACTGTTTACGTTTTTTGATGGTAACTGTTACAAAAATCAAATTTAGTGTCATACGATCACCTCCTTATTCATGCGTTTCTTACTATTAATGGGGTTTCTTACGGAACTGCTAAATGTTGTAATTAGGATCAGTCCTCTTCTTAGTAACTTTCTTCACTATAGACAAATCTTAAACAAAAAATAAATGATGCAGCTAAATTCTTAGACAGGAAAAAGCCGCAGGGAAGACCGTTTCCACTGCGGTTTTTTGGACACAAAAAAGCCGCAGGAAGAAACATATCCATCCTACGGCTTCGAAAATTAGCTGTCATTTAAAGCAAATCAAATTCGGGTTAGGTCGAATGGATTACAAAATATTGAATTGTAATGAAAAAATAAATTTGAGATTCTTTTCATTTTAAACGACCTCCCTTTCATGAAATATTTGTTTACGTAGGTAAGTATATCCAATAATGATAGCTTTGTAAACATTTTTTTGAAATTTTTTTATTTTTCTTTTGTTGGTTTTGCTCTTTTGATAAAAAAGGCTAATACAAAGGCAACAGCAGCAATTCCAGTGGCTACTACAAAAGCATCATTTATACCACTAACCGTAGATTGTTGGACTACCTTCCCGTAGATGATACTGGTGGCTAAACTTTCCCCCGATTGTGATGGAAGACCTGCCATTTGAGCAATTCCTTGACCTAATTGTGACATTTTACTTTGAATATAAGGATTTGAACTTGCAATGATATTCCCATAATTTGCGGTATGATACGATGATCGAGTTGTCATAACCGTAACTAGAAACGCTGTTCCAATACTTCCTGCAACTGTCCTTGCAGTATTAGAAGCAGCCGTTCCATGACTTGTTAATTTTAAAGGTAGCTGATTCATCCCTTCAGTCATTACTGTCATCATTAAAAATGACATCCCAAACATCCTCATTACATATAGCAACATTATATGCGAATAGGTTGTCTGCATCGTTAATTGAGTAAATTGCCAGGTGGTTACTACAGTGATAATAAGACCAAATAAGGCTAATGGTCGAGCCCCCATTCGATCAAATAACCACCCTGATATTGGTGACATAATTCCCATAATAATTGCACCTGGAAGCATTAATAATCCTGATTCTAATGCAGTAAACCCTCTAATATTCTGTAAATAAATCGGTAGCAGGATCATAGCAGCGAACATAGCCATATTAATAACCATACTTATAATGGTAGTGAGTGCAAATATATCATATTTAAAGACACGTAATTCAAGCATTGGTTTATCTGTTGTTAATTCTCGCCATGTAAATAGAATCAAACCAATTACCCCAATGGCTAAGGAGATAATAACGACCATACTATCCCAGCCATTATTTCCTGCCTCACTAAATCCATACAGTAGAAACCCTAAACCGATCGCAGAAAAAATAAATCCTGCAGTATCGAATTTTGGATTGGTTACCTTTGTTACGTCCTTCATCCAAGCAAATGCCAGAATTAAATCGATGATCCCAAAAGGGATTACAATATCAAATAAGATTCTCCATGAGTAATGTCCAATTAACCATCCTGACAAGGTTGGACCTATTGCTGGAGCAAATATCATCGCTACACCCATCAATCCCATTGCTGAACCACGTTTATCTGGTGGAAAGATCGTTAAAAATACCGTCATCAATAAAGGCATAATGACACCTGCTCCTGCAGCTTGTACGACCCTTCCTAACATCAGTAAGGAAAAAGTTGTAGAGATAGAGCATATAATGGAACCGATTGTAAAAGCAGAAATAGAGAAAATTAGCAACTTCCTTGTACCAAGTTTTGCAATCAAAAACGCGGTTATCGGAATAAAAATTCCATTTGTTAACATATATCCCGTTGACAACCATTGAACCGTGTTTGCGGATACATTTAGATCATTCATGATATGCGGAATCGCTACATTAAGTAAGGTTTGATTTAATATTGCTACAAATGCCCCAAGCATCATCGCCGCAATAATTTTCCCTCTATTTTTAGCAAATTGATCGACCGGCTTATCATTTTGACTGCTTTCCTGCACTTGATCATCATCACGGTTTTCCTCTTCTTCAATCAATCCTGCAGCTTCATTAACATACTCTAGCGCTGGCTCGGTAATTGCAGAGGATTGAAGTGTTTCATCGATTAACTCATCTGCAGTCGTGACCTCTTCGTTCTTTTCTTGCGTCTCATCTATTTCTTCTACTTGAGGTAGTGGTGCGTTTTTTTTGCGAATCATATAATTCACAAATAATAGCAAAAGAATGGATACAAGAATATAACCTGCGATATATATTGACATGTCATCACCTACTTATGAATTCGCACAGTCACATTCATACCTGGAACTAAGTTAAGATTACTTTCAATTGATATCCTAACAGGAATAACTTGAACCTCTTTTGTATAATTCCCTGAGGCAGTATTGGTTGGCAGAAGAGAGAATGTTCCAGCTGTTGCTAGCCCAATTTCCTCAACTTTTCCTTTTAAAGAGGTATTAGGGAATGCATCAACATAAACATCCACATTTTGGCCAATTTCAACATCATCTATATTTGTTTCTTCAATATTTGCTGTTACCCATAAATTAGATAAATCATAGCTAATTGCTAAAGGGGTACCTGCTCCCACAATTGTGTTTGGTACTGCATTGGATTGAACGACTGTACCATTTGCAGGAGCAGTAATATCCATATTAACTGGACCATTATCGCCTAGTGTTTGAACTGTTGCGATTTTATCATTTTTGGCAAAGGTATCTCCCGTTTTAAGGTTCCAAGCTGTTAATGTTCCATTAACTGGTGAGGCAATCGTGACTTGCTGACCCGCAATTTGCGCATTATCCGTACTTAAATAAGTAACTGATCGATTATAGAAAAAATAAGCTGTAAATCCACCCCCTACCAAAATGATTAGTAAAATTACATTAATTAAGATCATTCGTTTAGCATTCATAGATGTTCCTCCCATAAAAATGAACATTGTAAAACATTCGAACATTCTTCCCTATTTTTTCTCTCATTCTTTTTTTTATCCAGATCATTTTATGATTTTCCTTTACAACAAAAAAAAATAGCACATAATTGTACTATTTTTTCATTAAATACTCTTCCCCTTCATCACTATCAAGAAGAATTTTTCTATATCGGTTAGATTGAAAAAGAAAATAGACAGAAAGTAAAAGTAATAAAACGGTTCCGCCCATTAATATATCTGTTTTAATAATTGTTTTATCCTCTAATGGTAGTACGACGCCAAGATATAAAAACGCTGATAATGCTAAAGATGTAATTCCAAATCTTTTAAAGTCGACCATTTTCTCATAAAGAACTCTTGCTTTGGACATATACGTCATCCTCTCTATGAATCTACTAATAACTTTAACATATATAGCAGTAAGATTTATTAGGTAATTAAAGGGAATATAGAAAGGCATGAGCGCGATAAAAAAGACAAGAGCAATGTAATACCTGCTTATGTTGAGAGTAGATGAAGGATTTGGTCGAGGCTTAAGCTAAAATAATTTCTTATTGTTAAATATATACTTATACATGTTGATACACCAAAAAAGGATAGGTGAAGTTGCTTATTCACACTATCCTTTAGTTTATTATATCTTTACAGTTATAATGCTATTTTCCCAATTTGTAACAATTGCAGATCTTTTCTCAGTCCAATAAAGGGGTGCTGACAGTTTAGCCTCTGGTTTATTTATCTTTACCTTACTAGCAATATTGTTTAAACATATAGCCTTTAATTAAAATGCTTCACCATTTCCATTACAAGCTTTGCAGAATGGAGAGCAGCCGTTTCTAAAAATTGATCAAATGAAATATTCGATTCTTTCCCAGCAATATCTGATAGGGATCGTATAATGACGAACGGTGTGCCAAATTGATAAGCAACTTGTGCAATGGCAGCAGCCTCCATTTCAGCTGCTTGAAGCTGTGGAAACTTTTCATGAACAAATGCAACCCTTTCTGGATCGTTCATAAAAGAATCACCTGTTGCAATCAATCCTTCACTTACTTGAACGTCTTGAATAGATTCTGCAGCTTTCTTAGCAATTGAGATTAATTTTTCGTCTGCATTAAATGCAGCGGGCATTTGAGGAACTTGTCCATATTCGTAACCAAATATTGTTGCATCGACATCATGATGACGAACCTCAGTAGAAATAACAATATCACCAACCTTTAAGGATGGATTAAATCCACCTGCAGATCCGGTATTAATTACTACATCTGGTTTATATTGATGCAAAAGAATCGTTGATGACATAGCAGCATTTACTTTTCCAATTCCAGAGCGGAGTAATATCACCTCTACACCATTCATTTCTCCAGTAGAAAACTCATATCCTGCTATGGTTTCTATTTTTAAATTATTAATATTTTCTCTTAAAATGGCGACTTCTTCTTCCATCGCACCAATGATTGCTACTTTCATATTCATACCTCTTTCATTTAATTATCATTCACAAATATTATAAATCAATATAGAAAAAAAATCATTTTTACAAAGAAACCCTTGAGCATGATTTTATAGATGAGGAGTTGCAATACGTTTCTCAGTGAAAATGAAAGATATAGCTGTCTTCAAGCAATTATTAATAGTTAAAACTTTACTTATATAGCAACAATGTTTGAGAAAAGAACCTATAAAAAATATGCTACAATACATTTGGAGGGATGTTGATGAGCTTACAATTTGAATTAATAGAGGACAAGATTGAATTTTTTGAAGCTGTAGATTTAAAAAATCTTGAAAAGAAAATCAATGAAAAAATTGAACAGAATAAGGCGATCATGCTACATGTCCATTCTGTGTCTCACCAAATGCAGCTCACTGAAAATGGGCAGCCATTTTATTCTGCAGTTGTACATTTTAAATTAAAAAGATAGGGTGACTAAATGTACACCCTATCTTTTATCATTTTTGTTTAATTCTAATACTTTTATTGGTTTCCAACCTTGCCCATCTTCCCAGCTTAAATAGACACGATATGTCTTTGACGGATCATTTTTAGAGGAAACTGTACCTGCCACTAAATTATCAGATCCACCCTCACGTCCTAAATACCAAATAGTTAAACTTTCTTCGGGTATTCCAGTAGCGTATGATAAAGCTTTGGTTTTTTCCTGCCAATCTATCGAATTTTGATCTGAGGAATATTGGTGACCATTTGTTTGCTCTGTTCCGATACCTTTCCAATTAGGATTAGTATAAGATTTTTTCACATTTGGTTCATCACTTTCTTGGGAGATAACTTCTTCACTATTTAAGTCCTCTCCTTCAAGATCCTGTTTTTCATCCTCAGATGAAAGCTCATCATTATCATCCTGATCTTCATTTGTATCATTATCAGAAGTCATACGGTCTTTATTTTCACTGTTGTTGTCTTTATTCTCTTTTGAGTCATGAATACCTTTGGCTTGTTCTGTCTCTTTATTTTTATCTATAGCTGCTTTCTTATCATCATCATTTCCACCAAAAAAGATTTTACTTCCGACAATGATAATAAGTACAACAACAACTAATATAAGTGAATTTAGGATAATATTCGTTTTTCGCCTTTTTGATCTTTGAGCTGACCGGGAACGAATTTGATCGTCAAAATCATTTGCCATAAACAAAATCCCCCTTTTCATCTTTACTATCATACCATGTCTTTTAAAAGAGGAAAAGTTTGTGGAAATAAATTAATGCTTTTCGACTATATTTACTGATCATATTCATAAATCGATTGAATAATATCTGAAAATAGTGGGTTAATCCCTCCTTCATTTTCTGGAACACCTAAGTTCACAACCACTAATGCATATTTAGGCTGATTAAATGGAAAATACCCTGCAAACCATTTATTATGTAACTGCTGATTATTTTCATTATAGATCCCCGTCTCTGCAGTACCTGATTTGCCGGCAACTTCGTATGGAAGATTCTGAAACCATCTCCCAGTCCCTTGATTACTCGTTACAACATGCCTTAACATTCCTTGTAATTTCATAGCAGTAACCTTCGAAATCGAATCATCCTTATTTCCTTGTTTAGGGAAATCCATCATCGTTGTCCCATCTTGATATTTAATGGCAGAAACAGCCTTTACGGCTTGTCTTTCTCCTCCTCTAGCAATCGTAGCCATCATATTGGCTACTGCTAATGGAGTTACTCTCACTTCCTGTTGTCCAATACCTGTTTGAGCGACAAAATTATCATCTACTTTACTATCTTCCTTTGAAAATACCTGTCCCTCGTCTTCTCTCAGCTGTCTAAAGTCAGTAAAATGATATACATCTCCCTGCCAACTGATTTTTCCAATTAACCCTAACTTTTTCGCATATTCCTCTAGCAGATTTGGATCTTTTCCCTTCAGTCTTTTTGCCAAATCACCAAAAGCCCGATTACAACTTGCAGAAAAGCTTTCATCAAAATTAAGATCTCCTAATGCCCTTTCAGCAGGCTTCTCATATAAATCCTCACTACAAGGAAACATTTCATTTTCCTTCACCACACCAGTTTCAATGGATGCAGCTGCAACTACTGTTTTAAAAATAGAACCAGGAATCTGTTGCTTCAGCATTAAATTTTCGACGGCATTATTTTCATACGGATGTTTGGGGTTAATTTTTGGGCGTGATACATCAGCTAAAATTTCATTTTTCTCAATATCCAATAATAGGACGCCGCCTTTTTTAATTTTATATTGATCCACTAGTTTTTCTAATTTATCTTGCAAATCCTTATTTAAAGTTGTTTGAATATTCACAGGAAAGAAAGGATTACTTGGACCAGTATATTTCACATTAATACCAAAGAGCGGTCCCCCCATGGCATCTACATGATATACAAGCTTTGATGCGCCATCTGGTAATAGAAATTCATCAAATTGCTTCTGTAATCCTGTAATGCCTATTTTTTGATTTTGCATACCCTTCTTATCAGGATACCTTTTTAGGAAAGTTTCAGCTTGCTCACCAGTTATACCTATAAATTGAGCAGCTAAAGGGTTCTTTTCTATAAACTTCTTGCGTACAGCAAATACTCCAGGTATTTTTAAATGGTTAATTTGCTCTACTTGCTCATCAGATAATATTAATGGATCAATCTCACTAAAAACAAAAGGTTCCTTTGCTTTGTCGATTTGATCCAATAGCTGATCCTCAGAAACCTCTAGGATACTTGCTATTTTCCCTGAATCCCATCGCATTGTTTTTAAAAATGGAAATAAAATCAGAACAGACTTTTCTGAGTATGTTAAAGGTTGATTATTTCTATCTAAGAATTGTCCCCTACCATCATCAATAATAATCTCTTGTGTTCGTTGGGCCACGCTTTCTTCTATTAGATTTATATGGTGCTTAGAATAGGATTCAGTTTCAATCAATTGTAGCTGAACAAGTCGTGCAATCAGTAATAAAAACATAATGATTAAAGTTACTGAAAAAAATATATATCTTTTTTTTCTCATGTATCCACCTCTAGTGTCTTGTCATTCACTACACTCCCTTCTCTCATTCTTGACCGAATTACAGTTTCTATTCGATTAATTGAATAATTAATTATTATTTTTCTGAAAAGACAAGAAAAATATAGAACGCTTTTTTGGGGTAAATAAAAAAGAAACTGTTTTTAATAGTTTGTTGCTTTTGTTAAAGCACTGCTGGTGGGGTGTATAAACAAGAAGCTTGAGCAGTTATTTTGAAGTTCGGAGCTTTTTTCTCAGCGAAACGAAGGAATTTAACCATTTTCAACCTATATTTTATTTTGAATTTTAATTGAATAGCTTAGAAAAGAATTAAAAAAAAGACTGTCTAAAAAGATTAGACAGTCCATTGATTATTATTTTATAGAAACGATTTTTACCTTCATTTCACCACCAGGTGTTTGAACAGTAACTTCTTCATCAATTTTTTTGCCAAGTAGACTTTTTGCGATAGGTGAATCATTTGAAATTTTCCCTTCAAACGGATCTGCTTCAGCACTACCGACAATGGTATAAGTTTCTTCATCTCCATCAGGAAGTTCAACAAAAGTAACTGATTTTCCAAGTGTTACTGTATCTGAACTTGAACCATCATCTTCAATGATTTTTGCATTTCTAATCATATTTTCTAAAGTTGTTACACGTCCCTCTACAAACGCTTGCTCTTCTTTCGCTGAATCATACTCCGAGTTTTCAGATAGATCTCCGAAACTACGTGCAATTTTTATACGTTCAACAACTTCTTTACGTTTAACCGTTTTCAAATATTCAAGTTCTTGCTCTAATTTTTCTTTTCCTGCTTGTGTCATAGGAAATACTTTTTCTGCTGCCAATTCCCTTCACTCCTAATTTTCTATTTGTATAGGTTGTAAAATACATCATAGCGCGTCCTATAAATAGGGCGCGCTTATTAATATATAATTATTATCTAGACTATCGTATTACAAAAATGATTTTTGTTCAAGAATTGTTTGAATTTTGGTGACAACCAAATCAATTGCAACATGATTTTGTCCACCTTCTGGAATAATTACATCAGCATATCTCTTCGTTGGTTCGATAAATTGATTATGCATTGGTCTTACTACATTAGTATATTGTTCAATGACTGAATGCATGGTACGACCACGATCTTCAATATCTCGTAGCATTCTGCGCATAATTCTTAAATCAGCATCTGTATCGACATAAAGTTTTATATCCATTAAATTGCGCAATCTTTCATCTTCTAATACTAAAATTCCTTCTAAAATTATAACATCCTTTGGTTCTACTATAATTTTTTTATCGGAACGTGTATGTAAAGTGTAATCATACACAGGCTTTTCTACCGCTTGATAATTTAAAAGCTTTTCAAGATGCTCAATTAATAAATCATTATCAAATGCTAATGGATGATCATAATTTGTTTTTAATCTTTCTTCAAAAGGTAGATGGCTTTGGTCTTTATAATAATAGTCTTGCTCAAGCACGAGGATAGAATGCCCTTTAAAATGTTCATATATCGCTTGAGTGACACTTGTTTTTCCCGATCCCGATCCACCTGTAACCCCGATGACTGCTGGCTTACTTCTCATTGACTAAATGGTCCCCTTTCCATTACTTATTAAAGGCTTCTTGGATATAATTTCATATAACGATTTAGCCTTGAAATATTCTTATTTCGTTTTCCGACTTACAGCCAAACCATCTCCTACAGGTATAATGGTCGTCAAGTAGTCTTCGTGGTTAACTAACCATTCATTATATTTTTTTATTTTTCCTACAAGATTGCGTATCCGCTTATTCTCAATATTCTCTTCAGCAACTAGTCCCTTAAACAATACATTATCTGTATACACATACCCATCTTTTGTTAAAAAGGGTGTATAGAGTTCAAAAAATTTCATATATTGACCTTTAGCTGCATCAATAAAAATGGCATCAAATGGACCAAATTTCTTTACTTCCTCTATGATTTCAAGGGCATCTCCCTTTAGTACATTGATTTTGTTCCCATATTGGGACTGTTTAATATTTTTAATGGCCTGTTCATATCGCTCATCATCTCTTTCAATCGTCACAATTTGAACATCTGTCAATACATCTGCCATCCTCATCGCAGAATATCCAATTGCCGTTCCAATTTCAAGAATTTTACATGGCTTCTGCATCGATATTAATTGAAGCAAAACTTCAATTCCAGCTAACTCCATAATTGGTACACCATTTTCTTGTGCATAATGTTCCATTTCTTGAAAAAGGGGACTTCTTTCTTTAATTAAAGATTCAACATAAGTATGAATAGAATCCTTCACATTTACTTGCCTCCTATACGAAAAGGAGATGACATGAAAAGTAGAAAGCTTCTTACAACAGCTTTCTACTACTTCTGCCCTAATCGATTCGATAGATTATAAAAACACGATAATTATTTTAGCATATTATTTATTAAAAAGCTATTTTAGTTCTAATCATTGTCAACATTTGTTATATATTTTTCTTTCAATTTGTTATGTTCTTGTAATGACTTAGAATAATAAACTTTTCCCGTTTTCTTTGCAGCTAAGAAATAAAGATAATCCGTTTTTTCCGGGTTAATTGCAGCTTCTATTGATGTTTCACCTGCATTTGAAATCGGACTTGGTGGTAAGCCTTTAACCTGATAGGTATTATACGGTGAAACTACCTCTGTATCCTTATAAGTCACCCGTTCCTTATGTTTACCTAAAGAATAAAGAACTGTTGGATCTGTTTGTAAAGGCATTCCTACTTTTATACGATTATAAAAAATACTCGAGATTTTATGACGATCCGCTTTTTCCGTAGCCTCTTCTTCTATTAATGAAGCCATTGTTAATGTTTCATGGATCGTTAATTTCTTTTTATTCATCTGATCCTCATATTTAGCGATAATCGAATTGGTTTTAACTAACATTTTATTAACCAACTGATCAAGGGTTGGTTTTTCTTCATAAAACGAGTAGGTAGCAGGAAATAAATAGCCTTCAAGTGGATGTTTAATATCCTTCTCTAACAATTTATCTGTCAATAAATGAGGATATTTTTCCATCAAGCTTTTAATATACTTTGGATCATCCAGTTTTTTTAAGATTTCAGCCTGGTCATAATCAGTGTGCTTTGCGATTATCTTAGCAATTTCATCTAGTTGTAGACCTTCAGGAATTGTGAACTTGAGCTTTGCTTGCTTTAAAACCTTCCCTTTTTTTAAGTTCGTAATAATTTGATCTATTGTCATAGATGGGGATAAATCATAGGTACCCGCCTGGAAACCTGTCTCATTATTTAACTTAACGTAATATTTAAAGATTAACTCACTCTTGATAATCCCTTGCTTCTCTAAAATTTGACCAATAGACGAGGCTGAAGATCCAATAGGAATTTCTACTTTTTTCATTTCTTTTGAACCCGGACTTACAGGCTTTAATGAAGATTGAATATACAAATATCCTGTTAATGCAATTCCTGCAACTATTAAGACAACTACTAGGCTAATAATCATAACTATTTTCCTAATAGTCCTTGCTTCATTACTTTTCCTTAACAGATTATTATATATTTCATCTTTTTTATCTTTTTTACCCTTTTGTTCAGTCAATTTATCTATCACCCTTTCAAGCAGCAGACCTTACAAGGTATTCATATAGTGAACTTTACTTTCACCTATTATGTCCCATACATTATACTATAACTTTCCTAAGTTTCGACTTATTTTTTATGGACTTGTTTTAAAACTTTTTTGTTATTGTGAAACATTTTTTCTTATTACAACGGATAAAGGCACTATACTAAATAGGATTAATATAAAAAAACCTTTTCCAAAATAAAGTGTACCCTTTGTAAAGGACATTTAAAAAAAGACTAGGCAACTTGAAGAAGATGATGACTGTATTGTGCAGGTGTCATCTTTTTTAAGTTCCATTGACCTCGGTAATGATTGTAATATGTCATATAACTCTGAACCTCTCTTTTTACTTCTTCTAATGATTCACACGTTTTAAAATCCGTTTCATCTTTAAAATGTCCAAAGAACGATTCTTGTGGGGCATTATCCCAACAGTTTCCACGACGTGACATAGATTGCCCTAGTCCCATTTTCTTTACCATCTTTTGAAATTGGGGGTTGGTATAGTGGAACCCTTGATCTGAGTGAATGAATGCGCCTTCGGCCAGCTTTATCCCAGTCTTTTTCAACTTCTTTAATGTATTTAACGCAATATCTAGTGTGATTTTATCTGATGTCTCATATGCTAAGATTTCATTGGTTTCGGCATCTTTTATAGTGGACAAGTAGGCACGTTTTCCTTTTCCATAACTTAAATATGTAATGTCTGTTAATAATACTTTTCTAGCGGTTCCTTGCTTAAATTCGCGGTTTAATAGGTTCGGTAAAGTTCTATGTTCTTTTGTTGCTTTTGCCATTCTTCGATATGGGTTTGCTTTTCGAATTGGGCAAATGATTTGGAATTTTTTCATGATACGACGAATTCGTTTTAGGTTATATGTAATTTGATACTGATTTTCTAAGGTCATCTTGATTTGACGTGCGCCTTTCTTACGACGACGAAAATTATAAGCTTTTAAAATGATTTTCTTTACTTTTTCGTCTGCCTCATCACGAGCCTGTCTATTAAGTTGTGCTTCTTCTGAAAAATAACGATAATAACCTGATCGAGAGACACCAACTAGTTCACAAAGATAGCTCACCATCCGCTTTAAGTTATATTTTTTAATGACCAATTGGATCAATTCAAATTTCTGTTCAGCTGTTAGTTTTTCCTTTTCTTCACCAACATCCTTTCTGCTAGATCGATCTTTTTTAGCAGTTCATTTTCTGCACGTAATAAGGCGTTTTGTGCTTCTAATCGTGCATATTTTTCTTCTAAACTTAATTCACGTTCAAGTGGTCGTCCAGAATGGTATTTTCGAGTGTCTTCAAGCCCAGCTACACCATTTTCTTTATAAGCTTTACGCCATCTCTTTAAAGATGAACTCGCTCGTTCAGTCCCAACGATTTCAATATCAAATCCTGCATCTTCAAATATTTGACGTGGAAATTTTCCTTCTTCATACTCTTTAATAGCTAATGCTTTAAATTCATCAGTGTAAGTAATTGCTTTTTCACTAACAGCTTTTACATAAGGATGTTTCATCAATAATTTCTGTTCTTGATCTGTAAATAATATTTTCGACATTTTCATCCGCCCCATTAACTATTTCTTTCATTATAAATAAAAGTACCCCATAAGGAGGACTTTTTTTAAGTGTCCATCTTATAGGGTACATTTTAAAAGGAAAAGGTTTTTTTACATTTAATAATGTAATTATTCTTCTTCTTGTTCATCAAGAAATGTATTTAACATTTCTTCAATCATATCCCATTCTTCTTCAGTTTCAATTGGTTGAAGATCTCCTTCTTCACCATCTTCTTTTTGAATAAAGGATGATGCATGAATTTCGATTTCTTCGTTATCGTCTTCTTCCGCTCCAACTGGGAAATAAAGAACGTATGACTTTCCAAACTCTTCAGATTCAAATGTAAAGAGCACTTCATACAATTGCTCGTTTCCATCTTCATCAATTACTGTAATATGCTTTTCACCATGTTCCATTTTCTTCACCTCATTAATTTTGACTATCAAGAAATCCTTGAAGAATCATACTAGCTGCCATTTTATCAATGACTTTTTTTCTTTTTTTGCGGCTAACATCTGCCTCTAAAAGAACTCTCTCAGCTGCCATTGTTGTTAAGCGTTCATCCCACATTACTACTGGGAGGCCTAGTTGTTCTTTTAAATGTTCAGCATATGCCTTTGATGCCTCGCCACGGGGACCAATCGTATTATTCATATTTTTAGGAAATCCTACAACAATTTTTTCAACTTGATATTGTTCAGCGATTTCAGCAACACGATCGTATCCAAATTTACCTTTTTCCTCATCAATCGAAATGGTTTCAATACCCTGTGCGGTCCAGCCCAGCTCATCACTTACTGCCACTCCGACTGTCTTGGATCCAACATCTAGACCCATTATTCTCAATTAAAATCCCTCACGATGCTGTTTTAAATATGACTTAACCAATACCTCGATCATTTCATCTCTTTCTAGTTTACGGATAATATTCCGCGCATCATTATGACGAGGAATATATGCTGGATCACCTGAAAGGAGATATCCTACAATTTGGTTAATCGGATTATAGCCCTTTTCTTGTAAAGCTTGATAGACCTGTAATAGTACTTCTTTAACATCCTGATCAAAAGGTTCTTCCGAAAAATTAAAACGCATGGTTTTGTCAAAAGAGCTCATTTTACAGCACCTCTCTTTAAAAAGCTTGTCCAATAAACACAAGCCTATTTTTTGTTTAATGCCTATTTAGAAGCTCACCCAATTTTTTCGACCAGAAACTTTCACTTTTTCGTTCATTAGGAGGAAGGAGGTACTAACTAGGGGAGCACCAAAGCCAACGATTTTTCCTAATTATTGGTACTAACCCCTTAAGACATCTCCTTCAAGGCACTATATCTTATCTTCATTGTACACCACTTTTTATTTGAATCAAATGGATTTTACCCACTCTTTCACAAATTCAAGTGCAGAATCTAATTTCTCTGGATCTTTACCACCTGCTTGAGCCATATCTTGACGACCACCACCGCCACCACCGCAGCGTGTAGCTACCTCTTTCACTAATTTACCAGCATGGTATCCCTTATCGATTAGATCTTTTGTAACACCTGCGATAATATTTACCTTATCATCTTGTACAGATCCAAGAACAACAATACCTGTTTCTAGCTTTTGTTTCAACTCATCTGCCATATTTCTTAGATTATTCATATCTACACCTTGAACCTTACTAGCTAAAACTTTAATACCATCTATTTCTTCGGCCTGATCGATAATGCTCCCAGCTTCGATATTTGATAGCTTAGCGGCTAATGATTCGTTTTCTCTTTGTATTTCTTTCATATCACTAAGTAAGTTATCAATTCTTGTCAAAATATCTTTTGGATTTGCTTTTAATTTTTCTGCAGCTTCATTTAAGCGATGGATTTGCTCATTCATCAAATGATAGGCTGCTCCACCAGTTACAGCTTCTATACGTCGTGTTCCTGCACCAATTCCACTTTCCGTAACAATTTTAAACACACCAATTGCAGAGGTATTTGCTACATGACATCCTCCACAAAGCTCAATGCTATAGTCACCCATTGAGACTACACGAACAATATCGCCATATTTTTCTCCAAATAGAGCCATTGCTCCCATCTCTTTTGCTTCAGCAATCGGTTTACTTTGAATGATCACTGGAATGCTTGCCCATATCTTTTCATTTACAATTTCTTCAATTTTCACTAATTCCTCAGATGTAATTTGGCCAAAATGAGAAAAGTCAAAGCGAAGACGATTAGGCTCTACTAGGGAACCTGCTTGATTGACATGTGAACCGAGTACATCTTTTAAAGCTTGATGTAAAAGATGAGTTGCCGAATGGTTCTTTATTGTTTGATTTCTCTTTTGACTATTTACAGAGGCTAAAATTTCTTGATTCGTTTTTATTTCGCCTTCTTCTATAATTGCACGTTGTAGATGCTGTCCATTTGGTGCTTTTTGAACATCTTTTACTAGCACCTTTAACCCTTTTGCAGTAAGAGTTCCCTCATCAGCAATTTGTCCACCACTTTCTGCATAAAATGGCGTTTCGTCAAGAATGAATTGGATTTCGTCGCCTGCTACAGCATGATCAACGATTTCCCCATCTTTTAAAAGAACAGAAACTTTTGTTTGTATTGATAATGTTTCATATCCGACAAACTTGCTATCTACCTTAATGTCACCAAGAACCCCACCCTGAACCTGCATTGAACCTACATCCTGTCTTGCATTTCTAGCACGCTCGCGTTGGTTTTCCATTTCTTTTTCAAAACCCTCGTGATCAACCTTTAATCCTTCTTCTTCAGCATATTCTTCTGTTAATTCTACAGGGAAACCATAAGTATCATATAACCGGAATACATTTTCACCAGAAATTATATCGGATCCTTCTTCCTTAGCTTTTTTTATTACTGAAGAAAGAATAGCCAAACCTTCATGTAATGTTTCATGGAAACGTTCTTCCTCATTCTTCACTACTTTTTGAATAAACTCTATATTTTCTTTTACCTGAGGATAAAAATCTACCATGATTTCCGCTACAACGGGAACTAATTTATACATAAATGGTTCATTAATTTGGATAGTTTTAGCATATCTTACCGCTCTACGTAAAAGTCTGCGTAAAACATATCCACGACCTTCATTCGACGGAAGGGCACCATCACTAACTGCAAAAGATACTGTACGAATATGATCAGCTATTACTTTAAAGGCAACATCTTTTTCGACATTTTCTCGATATTTTTCACCAGAAATTTTTTCTGTTGCTTGAATAATTGGCATAAATAAATCAGTATCAAAGTTTGTTGGGACTTCTTGAATTACAGAAGCCATACGCTCTAATCCCATACCTGTATCAATATTTTTCTTCGGTAGAGGGGTATAAGTGCCGTCTGGGTTATGGTTAAATTGTGAAAATACAAGGTTCCAGACCTCTAAATATCTTTCATTTTCCCCTCCCGGGAATAATTCTGGATCATTTTTATCATCCCCAAATTCAGGTCCACGATCATAAAAAATTTCAGTATTAGGTCCACTAGGTCCTTCACCGATATCCCAAAAATTCTCCTCTAAGCGGATAATACGTTCTTCTGGAATTCCAATTTTTTTATTCCATATTTCGTGAGCTTCATCATCCTCAGGGTGAATGGTTACAGATAATTTATCTGGATTAAAACCGATCCACTTTGGACTAGTTAAAAATTCCCATGCCCATTCAATAGCTTCCTCTTTAAAATAGTCACCAATCGAAAAGTTTCCAAGCATTTCAAAAAAAGTATGATGTCGAGCTGTTTTCCCAACATTTTCAATATCATTTGTTCGAATTGCTTTTTGAGCATTCGTAATTCTAGGATTTTCAGGAATTACACGGCCATCAAAGTATTTTTTCAGTGTAGCTACCCCACTATTAATCCAAAGTAATGACGGATCATCATGAGGGACAAGGGAAGCACTTGGTTCAACCTTATGACCTTTTTCTTGGAAAAAATCTAAAAACATTTGGCGAATTTGTGCACCAGTTAATCTTTTCATACATATTACCTCCATTTAAAATTGAGAAATAAAAAAAGCCTCCATCCCTGGACAGGGACGAAAGACTTATTCGCGGTACCACCCTGATTAAAGACAAATTAATGCCTTTCTCTTGGGTGCCTATAACGCGGCAAAACGGCAGTTTTTTTCTGCACTCCAGATTAGCCTTCTGTTATCCTTCATCTTAGAATTTCTTTCAGCCAGGGAAATTCCTCTCTTTCTGTGCACATTCATACACATTTAAGATGGACTATAACATACTTGATCCTTCAACATTTTCAGTTATATTTGGATTATTTCCACTTATTTTTGACAACCAATCGGCACAAAAATAAATGATAAACATTTACATATTCGAATTATAAAAAATGAAAGCACCCTTTGTCAATCTTGTGAATGAATATTAGCAATAAAATAGTTCCTCACATGAATAATTGCTACCTTAAAAATTGCTAAAACAGGTACTGCCAGAATTAAACCAATGACTCCACCTATTTCTCCACCCATAGTTAATGCTAATATAATGAATAACGGATGCATATGTAATGATTTTCCAACTATTAGCGGTGATAATATATTGCCTTCAATAAACTGAAGAACCGCAATAATAATTAATACATATACTAAATATTTTACAGAAATTGTTGCAGCTATAATGCCTGCAGGAACAGCTCCTATAATCGGTCCAAAATAAGGAATAATATCTGTAATTCCAACAATTATACCTAATAAGATTGGATATTTGATTCCCATTATCCAGAATGCAATTGTAGAAATTATTCCAACTAGTAAACAGACTAGAAGCTGACCTCGTATATAACCACCTATCGATTCATCAACATCTTTTAAAAATTTTGTACCAACTTTACGCCATTTTTTCGGAGTGAAATACCATGTCGTTCTTTTTACACTATCAATATCTTTTAATAAATAGAAAGAAAGAAAAGGGATAATCGCTAAAACAAAAATAAAATTAATAAGCTTCATTAATGAATTGATCGCATTAGATAAAAATCCGCTTAGCCAAATTTCAAATTTGTCAATTCTTCCTTCTATTTGTTCTTTCATTCCGTCCGGCCAGCGTGAAGTAGAATCATGTAAATTTTCTACCCAATTGCGATAATGATTAGCAAATTCAGGAATATGGTCAGATAAATCCTTAATTTGCTCAATTAAAATTGGAATGCCTAAATAGATACTATAGCCTATTCCCCCAAAGAAAATTACATAAATTATAATGATAGCAATCCCTCTATGTAGACCAGTTCTATGCAATTTTTCAACAAGAGGATGTAGAAGATAAGTAAAGAAAGCAGCAATAAAAATTGGTAAAAATGCAGATAAAATAACCTTTCCAAGCGGCATCCAAAATGGTTTGAGTAATAGGAAGACGTATAAAATGATTAAAACTAATAAAATATATGCTAAGTAAAATAACAAATACCAGCGAGGTTTTCGCAATGTTTATCCCTCCCGATACTAGTATTCGTGAAATGGAATATTTTATCCTTAATACAAAAGGACTGCCTATAAAATAGACAGCCCTGGTTCATTTTATTTAAATGCTTTTCTTAAACGTTTCGTCATTTTTTTCATTTGTTTATTATCGAAATATCCTTGTCTTTGTGAGATTGCAGTTGCTGCTATCCCTGCTCCAAAACCTAGCAAGGAGACGACTGTTTTATTCAAAACAATGCACCCCTTCCAAATTTTAACTTAAGCGACGAGATTCCTCATCAAATAAATCGTCTAACGAGCTTAAGGTACCATCTTCCTCTACTTGATGGGTATAGATCGTTTCTTGTGAAATGGAAAGCTCTATAAAGCAATTCCAGCAATAATATTGATTAATACCGATTTTACCAAGATCCTTACTTTGGCAATTTGGACATTTCATCATAGGATAAGCCACCTCGCAATTGTTTTACTGACACGATGATGGCATCCTTCCCTATCTTTGGAGGACCATTTACTTGAATTACTTTTTTCCCTTCCAACATATCTGTAAAGAAGCCATCAGTTAGTTCGTATCCGATAATTTTTCCCAATTCTTCGGAAAAATATACGTCCTCGAGCAATCCTAACTGATCCCCACTTGTTGAAAGAGCTAATTTTTTCATAAGGGGATTCGAATGGTATAAAGTATACTCATTATCTCGATCCTTATATTTTTCAATCTGTGTATCCTCATGAAGAACAATTCCATGTTGACCAAAGCTTTGAACATGACTTATCGCTATTCTACAATTTTTGCCAAAAAAACTATCCTTTTTACATAAAAGACACGTGACTTTTCCCTCTGCCGATATCCCTATATCGCATACCTCGCCAAACAATTCCCCATTGGAAAGATAAACAGGCATTCCTTTTAAAAGACTCAATGTTCTCAAAAAGCATCCCACCTTTTTCGAACATTTATATTGTCTGTTTTATTTTCAAAAACATAAGGTGTAACGTTTACCAATATTAATTAAACTTACTCTAGCTTAAATTAACAAAAGTTCCTTAGTTCCTTCTCAAACATTGTTGCAATTTAGGTAAGTGTGTACGAATAAATATCGGTTAAAACCTGTCGCACCCATTCATTTCACTAAGGACAAGAGTGACAAACTTTATAAGAATTGCTATAACCTTTAAATACCGCAAATTTATGAAAACGGCATAAAAAAAAGAGGCAAAATTGCCCCCTTTGATTGAATGATTATTCACCAAGATCCACATTGTGGTAAACTTGCTGAACATCTTCCAAATCTTCTAATGCATCAATTAGTTTTTCAAATTGCACTTGTCCATCCTCAGGAAGTGAAATTTCATTTTGAGCAAGCATAGTAAGCTCTGCTACTGTAAATTCAGTAATCCCTGCATTTTTAAATGCCTCTTGAACAGCATGGAATTGATCTGGCTCAGCATAAACAATAATGGAATCCTCTTCTTCAAGAATATCACGAGCATCCACATCTGCTTCCATCAATAGCTCTAATACTTCATCGGCAGTTTTTCCCTCTACTCCAATAACTGCTGTATGATCAAACATATAAGCAACAGAGCCTGTCACACCCATATTTCCACCATTCTTTCCAAAAGCTGCACGTACATCAGCTGCTGTACGATTCACATTATTGGTTAAGGCATCTACAATTAGCATTGATCCGTTTGGTCCAAAACCTTCATATCTAAGCTCATCATAGTTTTCATCTGATCCGCCTTTGGCTTTCTCAATTGCACGATCAATAATATGCTTTGGTACATTATATGTTTTTGCACGTTCTAATACGAATTTTAATGCTTGATTTGATTCAGGATCAGGTTCTCCTTGTTTCGCAGCAACATAAATCTCACGACCAAATTTTGCATAGATTCGACTAGTATTTTTATCTTTCGATGCTTTTTTTTCTTTAATATTGTTCCACTTACGACCCATTTCGAACACTCACTTTCAAATAATAAGGTAATAATTATCTGTATATCTTTTGAATACCGTTCGTATACCAAAATATATTATACCGCAAACACATTATTCGTTCATAGATTAAATCCTTAATTAACTTAAAAAATCATACGGTGTAATATTTTCCATTCCAATCATTGGATCAACTTTGAACATATTTTCCTCATTAAAAATAAATATTTCACCTTTATTTTCTTCTTGCGGGTTTATTTTTTCTAGAATACATAATTTATCATATAGACTTGTCTTCCTTAGTTGATCATCTTCTCTTTCGATTCCAATCCGGAATGCTTCTTCTTCGCCACAAATAATTAAGGATTGCTTACTTCTTGTTATTGCAGTATACAATAACTTTCTTCTAAGCATTCGATAATAACTTTTTACAACAGGAAGGATAACGATCGGAAATTCACTTCCTTGTGATTTGTGAATAGAGCAACAGTATGCATGGGTAAATTGATTAAAATCCTGGCGGGAATAAGTGACCTCAATTCCATCAAACGATACTAGGATCAGGTCTTGCTTTTCCGTATTTTCCTTTGCATAGAAAATTGATATGATTTCACCTATATCACCATTAAAGACATGTTTCTCCGGTTGATTGACAAGTTGTAATACTTTGTCTCCAATTCGATATTTACTCTCACCAAAACTAATTTCCTTCCGATTTCCTGTATCATTAGGATTAAAAATTTCTTGTAACAACACATTTAACCGATCGATCCCTGCAGGTCCTCGATACATTGGCGCAAGAACTTGTACATCTTTTTGAGTATAACCTTTTCTTTTTGCACTTGATACGACTTTCTCGATCACTTCAGGGATTTGTCCTGAGGTACAACGTATAAATGATCGATCCTTTTGTTGCTTTGTCACATCCTCTGGGATATGACCATTCTTGATTTCATGAGCGAGTTCAATGATAGATGAGCCATTTTCTTGGCGATAGATATCTGTCAATTGTACAGTAGGGATGACCTTAGACCTTAATAAATCTTTTAATACTTGTCCTGGTCCAACAGAAGGAAGCTGGTCTTCGTCCCCTACAAATATAACCTGTATATGATCAGGTAAAGCCTTTAGCAATTGATGTGCTAACCAAGTATCAACCATAGACATTTCATCTACAATTACAAGCTTACCATCAACCTTTTTCTCGTCATCTGTATCTAAATCCTCTTGTCCCGTCATCCCTAATAAACGATGAATCGTCATAGCCGGCAAACCAGTTGATTCCGCCATTCTTTTTGCCGCTCTTCCAGTAGGTGCAGTCAATACGATCGGAAAGGGGTTTTCCTTATTATACTTTTTAGGATCGAGAGAGCACCCATTTAGTTCTGCATAAAGTTCAACAATCCCTTTTATGACAGTTGTTTTTCCAGTTCCAGGACCCCCAGTTAATATCATCATTGGAGACATTAATGCTTTTTGGATTGCTTCTTTTTGAGATGGCGCATATTGTACTCCAATCCTTTCCTCAAGTTCCCCTAATGCCAGTAAAAATTCGGATTCTGGAAATTGATCTTGATACTCCTCTTGTTGAAGTATACGTTGCACATTTGTTACAATGCCTTTTTCTGAAAAATAGAGGGATGGGATGTATAATTTTTGGTTTTCTCCAATTAATTTTTCCTCTTCAGCTAGTTTAATAATTTCAGCCGAAATATCAGTATATTCGATTGTAAAAGGTTGAGACTCTTCCAATAATTTCTTAACTTTAGGAAGTAAATCCTCTGAATCCATGTATACATGACCATTTTGAAGACATTCTTGCTCCAATGTATACATACATGCTGCTTTAATCCGATCAGGATGATTGCCTACCAACCCTAATTGTTTACCAATTTCATCCGCGCGGCCAAAACCAATTCCTTCAATATCTTCAACTAACTGAAAGGGATTTTTTTGGATCATTTCTAATGACTGTTCTTTATAAACTTGATAAATTTTCATTGATATTTGTGGCCCAAAACCAAATTGATTTAGACCAATCATCACACGTTCCAGGCCTTGATGTTCAATTAATTTATCATATAAGCTTTTAGCTTTTTCAGATGGTAGTTTAGGGATATTATCTAGTATGGTTGGCTGATCAAGGATTTTACTGATCGCATTTTCACCAAGCTCCTCAACAATCCGTTCCGCTGTTTTTTTACCTATCCCACTAAATATTTCACTTGATAAATAAGCAATAATACCTTGTTTCGTTTGCGGTATTTCTTTTTTAAAATGTTTAGCTTGAAATTGAGGTCCAAACTTTGGATGCTCTTGCATATCTCCATAAAAAATATACGTTTCCTGCTCATGTATTTTTGGAAAATGACCTGTAATTACCGCTTCTTTTTCGTTATATTCAAGATTCGTTTCGTCCACCCTAATCCTTATGACAGAGTATAAATTTTGTTCATTATGAAAAATGGTAACGAGATGACGTCCCCTTATATATTTTTCATCGTTTGCAAATAAATCAAGTGAGTTTTGCTGTTCCAACATGAGCCCCCCTTTTTTTAGCGGGATATTATTTGTTTGCTTCCCTCATTTTTTCAATCATTTTCAAACCATATCCTGCTAGTACATGGTCTGATTGAATTTCTAATGCTTTATTAAAAAAGGTTTCTGCCTTTTCTGGACTTTCGTAAAAGCCTAAATAGGCTACACCTAAATTATAATAAGCATCAGCATGATTAGGATCTTTATTAATAATTATTTCAAATTGTTTTACAGCCATTTCATACACTTCTGATTGTGCCAAAGCTAGTGCATATTGAAATCTTGCATCAATATCCTCATCATTCAATTCAACACTTCTCTGTAGGTATGGAATCGCCAATTTAGGACTGCCTAACTGTACAAAACACATACCAATCATGAAATAAATATCGTTATTATGTAGACCATTCTTTTCAGCTTTTTCAAATTGTTTAACTGCCTCTTCATAATTTTCTAATTCATACAATACATTTCCTAAACAGTAGTAAGCAGCTGAAGCACGATCATCTAGTTCAATTGCTTTTTCAAAAAATCTAATTGCTTTTTCTCTTTCATTAACAGCAATTAATACATTTCCAAAATTGATATATGCCACAGGATCATTGGGATTTTCTTCAATTGCTTCATTAAAATATTTGATTGCTTCCTCAAATTTTCCTTGTTGTAAACATTCAATTCCTTTTTTATTTTTATCCAAAATCATTACACCCCGAATCAGTTTTATACTAGTTGAAATTATATCATAGTCATTTAGCTTTTTTCATAAGAAAGGCTGTTTTCGAATAGTTTGTTGCTCTTCTAAAAGAAAGCCCAACACGGCATTCTATAGGATTCAAGCGGTTCTTATAGTGATTGATTTTCGTTAAAACTTTACTTAAAATTGCAACAATGTTTGGGAAAAGAACCATAAGTAAGAGTAAACTCCTTAGTCAAACCCCAATGGTGAAATAACCTCATGAAAGAGAAAGGGATAAGAGGGTAGAGCTAAACAAATGCTCTTGAAAACAGGATTAAAATTTCTTCTTATTTTTCACAAAGAAATACCTCATCCCTAAGTATGGATGAGGTACTCCTCAATACTATTAACCAACATACATTAATTGTTTACCTTCTTTAAATACTTTATCGATTGTTCCTCCACCTAAGCATTCTTCACCATTGTAAAACACAACTGCTTGTCCAGGTGTAACTGCTCGGATAGGTTCATCAAAGACAACCTCTACTTCGTTATTAGCTAATACCTTCACTGTAACTTTATTATCTGGTTGACGATATCGGAATTTCGCTGTACATGTAAACTCTTTTTCGTTCATATTTTTAGATACCCAACTCACATTTACTGCAGTTATGGAGTTTGAATATAATGAATCATGATCAAAGCCTTGTTCAACAAATAGAATATTTTCTTTCAAATCTTTTCCTACTACAAACCAAGGTTCACCAGAACCACCAATGCCTAAACCATGCCTTTGTCCAATAGTATAGTACATTAAGCCATCATGCTCACCCATAGGTTTTCCGGATAAGGTGGTCATTTTACCTTTTTGAGCAGGTAAATAATTACTTAAAAATTCTTTGAAATTTCTTTCCCCAATAAAGCAAATTCCAGTACTGTCTTTTTTCTTTGCCGTTGCAAGATTTGCTTCTAAAGCAATTTCTCTTACGCGTTTTTTATCCATGTCACCAATCGGGAATAACACCTTTTCAAGCTGTTCGCTTGTCAATTGATTTAAAAAATACGTTTGATCCTTATTTTCATCCAAGCCACGGAGCATTTTATACTCTCCATCTTGGAAAGCAACCCTTGCATAATGACCTGTTGCTAAATAGTCTGCTCCCAGATTCATTGCATGCTCTAAAAAGGCTTTAAATTTAATTTCTTTATTGCACATTACATCAGGATTCGGTGTTCGCCCAGCTTTATATTCATCTAGGAAATAAGTAAAAACTTTTTCCCAGTATTGCTTTTCAAAATTTACTGCGTAATATGGGATTCCAATTTGATTACAAACACGGATTACATCATTATAGTCTTCTGTAGCAGTACAAACACCAAATTCATCCGTATCATCCCAGTTTTTCATAAATATTCCTATTACATCATATCCTTGTTCTTTTAATAAAAGCGCAGCAACAGAAGAATCGACTCCCCCTGACATCCCTACGACTACTCTTGTATCTTTTGGTTCCTTTTTCATGTATCCTCCCTACTTTCTACTTACTCTTCGCACGATTGCTCCCACTTCATTTGCAGCTTTTTCTATTTCATCTAGTGTATTACCTAGTCCAAAACTAAAACGAATGGAATTTCTTAAACGCTCGGAGTTTTTTCCGAACATGGCTACTAATACATGTGAAGGCTCAATTGAACCTGCAGTACATGCTGAACCACTAGAAGCCGCAATCCCTGCTAAATCTAAATTTACTAACATTGCTTCTACATCTGTTCCAGGGAAACTGATATTTAGCAAATGTGGCAATGAATTTGTTTCTACAAACCCATTTATCTGGTAATCAATTTGTTGTTTTTCTAAAATTTCTACGAACTTTTGCTTAAATTGAAGAAATAATTTTTGCTTCTCATTCATCATTTCTTGTGCAATTTTTACTGCCTCCGCAAAACCGACAATGGAAGTGATATTTTCAGTGCCGGCACGTCTTTTTAATTCTTGTTCTCCACCATGTAATCTTGATACTAATTTAGTACCAGTTTTAATATATATAAAACCAATGCCTTTTGGCCCGTTAATTTTATGTGCAGATACTGAAAGTAAGTCAACATTTAGATCTTCTACATTAATCTTTAATACACCATAGGCTTGTACCGCATCAGTATGAAAATAAGCTTGATGATCTTTTAAAAGCTCTCCGATCTCTTTTATTGGCTGTATGGTTCCTACTTCATTGTTTCCATACATAATCGTCACAAGAATAGTATCATCTCGAAGTGCTGCTTTTACCTCTTCAACTGCAACTTGTCCTTTTTCATTCACTTCAAGATATGTTATTTCAAAACCTTGCTTCTCTAAATATTCACAAGTATGCAAAACAGCATGATGTTCAATTTTTGTTGTAATAATATGTTTACCTTTTTCCTTCATTGCTTCCGCTACACCGATGATTGCATAATTATCGGCTTCTGTACCACCACTCGTAAAAACAATTTCATTAAATTGTGCGTGAATACTTTGTGCTATCAAAGTTCTTGATTCATCTAATAACGCCCTTGCTTCCCGTCCATATGAATGAATACTAGAAGGATTTCCGAAGGACTGATTTAATACATTGATCATTTTATCAATCACTTTCGGATGTACGGGTGAAGTCGCCGCATGATCAAGGTAAATTTTTTCCATTTCATTTCCACCTCTAATTAAACAATCTTTTTTAGGCTCTTTTCTCAACTATTATTGTTATTGAAGCAAGCTTTTACTTGTAAAAAATAGGTTAATGTCCGTCTTCACCCATCATTCTTCTGCGAAAAGAGCTATATACAGCCTTATACCCGAATCCTTTATTAGAGTAAAAACGGCAGTAAAACCTTTTAAAAGCATTAAACTATACAAAAAAACAGCCTTATTTAAATGTAGAACATATATGAATCAGTTTCGCCTTCGTCTTTATAATTGACTAGGTCTTGAATAGTTGTATTATCTAAAACATCCTTAACAGCATCACGGATTTTTATCCAAAGGGATCTCTTAACCGGTTCTTCATCCTCAATTCCTTCAACCGGACTGATTGGCCCCTCTAACACTCTAATAATATCACCAGCCGTTATTTTAGATGGATCATCGGCTAAAATGTATCCACCATATGCCCCACGAATACTTTTAACTAACCCGGCATTTCTTAACGGAGCAATTAATTGCTCCAGATAATGCTCTGACAAATCATGCATTTGGGCGATGGTTTTTAAAGAGGTTGGACCTTCGCCAAATCTTTTTCCTAATTCAATCATAATCGTTAAACCATAACGGCCCTTTGTTGAAATCTTCATAACTGCACCTCGATTTATTTCAATATTTCTTATTAACGAACTTTACACATACACATCCTTAAACAAAAAATCCGACAATAATGGACCATGAGCCAATTGTCAGACTTAGATGCATAATGCTCACTAGCTTCCTTCTAAATAAATTGTTCTGCGTGCAATACTAGAACAAAATTACTTGTCATTAACACCATTACTACTAAACCAATTGATCTATTTACATAAAACTAATTCAATGAGAAATCCAACTAATTAAAGTTAATTTCTTTTTAATTATTCAATACTTCCATCCATTGATAAATAGAAACAGTACGTTTGTCCCTATATTCCCAATATAAAATAATAAGCTTTTGCCATTATAGCATAATTAAATACATAAATATATTCAGTAAGCTTATAGGGATTATTTCTTAAATTCTTCTAGTTTTCGGTAAATAGCTGCCAACCTCTTTTCTTCTCCTGCTTCAATCGGTTCATAATACTTCGTGCCTTCAAGACTACTTGGAAGATATTCTTGCTTTACCCATCCACCAAAAGTGCCGATGGGATAATCATGGGGATATTTATAGCCAACATGACCAAGAACTTTTGCACCAGCATAATGTCCATCACGTAAATGTTTTGGTATCTCACCAACTTTTCCTGCTCGAATATCTGAAATGGCTTTATCCAGTGCTTTATAGGCGGAGTTTGATTTTGATGAAAGACACATTTCCACTACTGCAACAGATAGAGGTATTCTTGCTTCTGGAAGGCCTAATCGCTCGCTAGCTGTAATAGCGGATAATACATTTGTACCAACTGATGGGTTTGCTAAACCTATATCTTCAAAAGCTATAACTAATAGTCTCCGATTCACTGCAACCAGATCACCTGACTCTAATAAATGTGCAAGATAGTAAAGGGCTGCATCTACATCACTTCCACGTATACTTTTTTGAAGACTTGACAACAAATTATAAAAATTGGAACCTTTTTTATCACCATAAACTCCAATTTTCCCTATTAAATCATCAATGATTTCATCTTGAATAATATACGTATCATTCTCTTTATTTGATGAATAAACGATAGATTCTAACAAAGTTAACGATTTTCTTGCATCTCCCCCAGATCCTCTTGCAATTTTTTGTATTTGTTCATTTGTAATTTGGATGGCAAGCTCTCCTAATCCCTTTTGTTTATCATGGATCGCACGATTAAGAAGCTCTTGAATATCATCCTCTGTTAGTCTTGATAATTGCTTAATTTGTCCACATCTACTACGAATCGCAGGATTTACATCATGAAAAGGGTTTTCTGTTGTTGCTCCTATCAAGATTATTGTTCCATTTTCCACATGTGGTAATAAATAATCCTGCTGTGCCTTATTAAAACGATGAATCTCATCGAGAAATAATATTAATTTTCCGGTTAATCTTGTCTCATCTACGACTGCCTCTACATCCTTCTTACCTGCAGTAGTTGCATTAAGTGCAACAAATGGAATTTCTGTTGTCCCCGCTATCGCATAAGCAATGGACGTCTTTCCAATTCCTGGTTCACCATATAATAGCATAGAAGGGACAAATCCATTTTTTATCATTTTATATAAGCTTGTATGTTTTCCGATAATTTCTTTTTGGCCAACAACTTCATCAATCGTCGTCGGACGCATTCTAAACGCAAGTGGTTCACCATACACGATCAAAAACCTCCAATGATATATCTATCCATCATTATATCTTTAAACGTTTTTTATTGAAAACCGAAAAACTCTAAAACAAAAAAAGGGATGGATCGTCCATCCCTTTATCCCTTTATGCTGCGACATCCCTCTTAGTAAAAATACCAAAAGCGAGTAGCATAAAAATAATAAAATATATAAGTAACATAATGATGGAAAACCCAAGAGTCATTCCTGATACTAATGGTGTCCCATCAAAATATTGCATTAAATTTGTATTAGCAAACAGGATATACTTAGCCCATTCATATTTCATTGCGATAAGTGCGGTAACATTTCCCCCCATTAGTAATAAGAAAATTGATATTCCAATGGCTAATGAGCTATTTCTAAATACAGCTGAAATCATAAAGGCCATCGTTGTTAGCATGATTACATCTAATGAAGAAAGTAAATATGTTTTCATCAAATACAAGATCATATTTTGCTCGACGACATGGCCATTTGAAAATGCAAGGTGAATATGATCTCCTTCGTTTCCAAATAAGATAAATCCTAGGATTCCAGAAGAAGCAAATAGGATGGCAAGTAATAGAATACCAAATAATAGGACCGTAATATATTTTGATAATAATATTTTCCATCTATTAATCGGACGAATTAATAGTAATTTTATCGTCCCCCAACCAAATTCACTAGCAACAATTCCCGCGGCAATAATGATGGTAAATAAACCAACAAATGAAATGAGCATGGTATTATCACTTATAAAAGTGTAACCATTGGATTGATCTGAAGGAGGAATATTATGATCTAAACGATATTGATTGATTTCAATCTTCTGTTCATAATATTTTTTCATTTTATCTTCTGATTTTGGGAGATCCTTTAAATTTTGTTCATCAGCTTTAATTTGCTGGGTAATACCTGCTCTCCATTCCTTGTTAGATGGTTGCTGTACTTTAGATTCATAGTATTTGGTCAGAGCACCATTTCCAATCACACCAATTAGAACTAATGCGATCATTACATAAGTGCCTACACGTTTAAATATTTTAATCCATTCATTATAAACCAGTTTAAGCATGTACTTTCTCCTCCTTTGACGTGATCTCTAAAAAGCGATCTTCTAATGATTTTGACATCGGCTTTACTTCATAAATCCGAATTCCTGCCTGAATTAAAGACTGAATGAATTCAGGGACTTGATTTTTTTCAATTTCCACTTCAATTCCAGTCTCTACTTGTTTAATTGAATATTCTTGTAAAGTTTTCAAAGATTCCTTGGCATTATCAGTTAACTCTACTTCGATAAAGTACTTTTGTTTATCATCCTCATAAACAAAATCATGAACCTTTTGTACATCAATTAATTTTCCTTTTTGTATAATCGCAATTCGGTCACACATCATTTCCATTTCAGATAGAAGATGGCTAGATACAATAACAGCCATTCCTTTTTGTTTAGTTAGTTTCCTTAAATGGTCACGAATTTCACGAATTCCTGCGGGATCTAACCCATTAGTTGGTTCGTCTAAAATCATTACTTTAGGTTCATGCAATAAACTTTGTGCTAAGCCTAGACGTTGTCTCATCCCTAGGGAATACGTTTTAACCTTCTCGTGTATACGATCTTCCAGACCGACCAATTCAATGACCTCATTTATTTTTTCCTTTGTAATCCCTTTAATCATCCTTGCATATTGCATTAAGTTCTGATATCCCGTAAGAAATTTATACATTTCTGGATTTTCAACAATCCCGCCAACATTTCTCAATGCATCTTCATATTCGCTTTTTACATTTTTTCCACAAACCAATATATCACCAGAAGAAATTTTCATTAAACCAACTATCATTCGGATAGTAGTCGTTTTACCGGCACCGTTTGGACCCAAAAATCCGAATACTTCACCCTCCTGTATATTAAAAGTTAAATTATCTATAATTTTTTTTCCTTTAATCACTTTCGTGACATTTTTCAGTTCAACAACTGGTTTCATTTTTCCTCTCTCCCTTTCGTGTCAATATACTCCATTTCTTGTTTAAACCATTTTAAGACAGACAAACCTTCTTTTTCTCTTAAATCTTCCACATTTTTATGACCGAGAATCTTCCCATTATAAATAGCAACAACTTCATCTAATAATGGTTCAATTTCATTAATTTCATGTGTTGCCATGATAACAGTTTGTTCTCCAAAATCGATATAGGATAATAAACTTTTTACGATTGAATCTCTAACCATCGGATCTAATCCAGAAAATGGTTCATCTAGTAACAGTACAGATGTTTTTCTTGCAAGAGCTAAGACGAGTTTTAATCTTCCACGATTACCTTTCGATAACTGTTTGATTTTTTTTGAACGATCTAATTTTAATTCTGTTAAAAGAAGTAATGCTTTATCCATATTAAAATCGCTGAATTGGGACTGATAAAATTGAATCATATCTTTAACTGTGAATGGATCATAAAACATATCTGATTCAGTTAAATAGGCGACAGTTTGCGATATTTTTCTAGTTACCTTTTTTCCATTAACCAAAATTTCTCCACTGTTAGGATAGACTAAACCGCCAATCATTTTTAATGTAGTCGATTTACCACTTCCATTTGGACCAAGTAGACCATAAATTTTTCCTTTTTCAAATGTCATACTCGTATTTTTCAAAGAAAATTCTTTTCCATATTTTTTAGTAACATTCTTCAGTTCAATTGTCATCTTTATCCCACCCTAAATAATGCTCAAGCCCTTCTAACATCTCTCCTTTAGTAAAACCAAGTTCCTGCATACTTTTAACATAGGTCTCGACAATTTCCGTTTTCATTTGATCTTTTAGTTGCTTAAGCACATCTATATTTTCAGTAACAAATGTACCTTGTCCTCTTCTTGATTCCACAATATCCATTCTTTCCAACTCCCCATATGTTCGTTGAATCGTATTTGGATTCACTCCAGATTGAATAGCCATTTCACGAACGGATGGTAATTTTTCTCCTGATTTTAATTCTTCACGTATAATTTTCTGACATATCCGTTCAACAATTTGCAAATAGATCGGCTTCGTTGCAAGAAATTCTTCTGTCATACTGTCTACACCTCAACCTTCTTATCCAATAGCCAGCTGGTGATAACGAATAAGATGAGCGAAATGAAGATATAAATCAAAATAGGAATTAGTGGTACATCTGTATTTGCAAATGTGAAATTCCACGTTGCGTTTTTATACTGAAAAGAAGGGTTTAAGCCAATAGAAAAATGCCATTTATCTAATAGATTGGAAAAAGCGTCGATTTTTAAGATTAGATCCTCCATAATTGATAACACAATAAAAATTACTACAATTACTAACCAACGAACCCTTCTAATCCTCGGAAATTTACCTAATGAATGATAGATCGCCCAATAAAACATAATCCAGAATGTTAGATATAAACCAAAAGCCATAAGAAAAATAGAAACAGAAAATGATTCATTTATTAGTATAGAATCCAATTTAATAGTAGAAGAAATAGAAAATTTAAAAACAATATAGCCATAAACGAATAATAGTATCAATGAGATTACTTGATAGCTGACGGCTGTGATAATTTTTGATAGCAGCAATTTTGTACTGCTTTGTGGATTATATAACCATAACTGAGTTTTCCCTTCCACTCTCAAAGAAGCAGATACTAAAACAGGAATTAACATAGTATTGAGCACCAATAGCATGATGAATATACCTATTGGCACCATAGGTTCATGCATGTATTTAGACAAAAAAAATGAGCCAATCATAAATAAAATATTGATTGCAAACCAGACGATAAATAAAAATCGTGAAATCATTAAATCTTTCTTTACCAAACCAACTAACGAATTCATTATGTACCTCCAAATCACACTGTATTAGTGTACTACAAAAATAGTACACTAACACATACATACATGTCAATATAAATTTACTATTTTTTCTAGCTAATGTTTTTTTATTCCAAATAAAAAAAGTCGCCCTAAAGGACGACTTTTATCGATCTTTTACTCTTTTTATTGGAATATCCTTGACAATATCCCGAATGACATAACTTGCCATAAATAATCCTGCGGTTGATGGAACAAAGGCATTTGAGGACGGAGGCATTTTAGCTTTTCTTATTTCTGCATCGTCATTACCAACAACCTTTCTAATATCTTCACGAATAACAATTGGACTTTCATCGGAGAAGACTACAGGAATGCCTTTACGAATTCCGTCTTTTCTAAGTCTTGTACGGATAACTTTTGCAATAGGATCGGTATGTGTTTTAAAGATGTCCGCAATTTGTAATCTGGTTGGATCCATTTTATTTGCAGCACCCATACTTGAAATAATATTTATATTTCTATTTAAACATTCTTTTATTAAATGAATCTTATAAGCAATAGTATCTGAAGCATCAACAACATAGTCTAATTGATGACTAAAAAATTCCTCATAGGTTTCTTCAGTATAAAACATTTTCAGAGCAATTACTTCACATTCAGGATTTATATCTTTAATTCTTTCTTTCATTAAATCCGCTTTAGATTGGCCGACTGTTGATAATAAAGCAGGCAACTGACGATTGATATTCGTTATATCTACATCATCTTTATCCACTAACACTAATTTACCAACACCTGATCTTGCTAAGGCCTCAGCAGCAAATGATCCTACACCGCCAACACCAAGTACCGCTACAGTACTATTTTTAATTTTTTCAATTCCTTCTACTCCAATTGCTAATTCATTTCTCGAAAACTGATGAAGCACAATATCATCTCCAAAATTCTACTTTGTCTTAATCGCAAAATGGGATAGATATCCCCTTGCTTTTTTATTTCCTTGATTAAGAATAAACAAATCCTAAGATAAAATCAATCTACTAGAAACTAAAAGCCTCAAAGCTAAACAATAACAAAACCCTCTATCTGTAGAGGGTTGAATGGTTAATATGAGAGATAAGCCCCAATCATGCCGTCGTAAAATCCTAATGTTTTGAACCCGCTCTAAAAGCAGGTGGGTGTTCTGTTCCAGCTTTATACGTCCTTATCAATAAGGCATGTATGCCACATGAAAACTCCAAACTCCCATTGTTAATATGTTCGGTCAAAACGAATAGGTACATGGAACGTACACATCAGGACTTATCTTATTGATTAAAATCTTACCATAGTAAAATTCATTTTTCAATCATACTATAGTCAGAAAAATGTTACGAATTTTGACAATCATTCATTGCATAATTATTCTTTAACATTTAATGCTAAATGTAAATCTTGTAACTGCTGTTCACTTACCGTTCCTGGTGCTTCAGTTAATAAACAGCTTGCACTTGCCGTTTTAGGAAATGCAATAGTATCACGTAAATTGGTACGTCCAGCTAATAACATAACAATTCGATCTAAACCTAAAGCAATTCCTCCATGTGGTGGCGTGCCGTAATCGAAAGCTTCAAGAAGAAATCCAAATTGTTCTCTAGCTTGCTCCTCAGTGAAACCAAGGCATTTGAACATTTTTTCTTGGATGTCTCTTTCGAAAATACGTAATGAGCCACCACCTAATTCATAACCATTTAAAACCAAATCATATGCCTGTGCTTTAACATTCACCGGATCTGTTTCTAATTTTTCTATATCCTCACGTGCTGGCATTGTAAACGGATGATGAGCTGCATAATATCGACCTTCTTCTTCGTCATACTCGAATAATGGCCAATCTGTTACCCAGAGAAAATTAAATTTAGATTCATCAATTAACCCAAGCTCTTTTCCTAATTTTAAACGAAGTGCACCTAATGCATCAGCGACAACAGATTTCTTATCTGCCACAAATAATAATAAATCTCCTGTAACAGCTTCTAAAATAGTACTCATTTGCTCTTGTTCTTCAGGAGAGAAGAATTTAGAGATTGGTCCTTTCAAACCTTCTTCTTCCACTTTTAACCAAGCTAATCCTTTCGCACCATAGCGAGAAACAAACTCTGTTAAATGATCAATATCCTTTCGAGAATATTGACTAGCTGCACCCTTCACATTAATGGCTTTTACCTGCCCCCCATTAGCTACTGCAGCTGCAAAAACTTTAAATCCAGAATCTTTTACAAGTTCAGAAACGTTTATGAGTTCCATTGCAAATCTCGTATCTGGTTTATCGGATCCGAATCTGCTCATTGCTTCATCATATGTCAGTCTTGGTAATGGAGTAGGAAGATCCATACCTTTTACTTCCTTCATTAAGCGAGACATCATTCTTTCCGTCATATCCATGATATCTTCTTGACTATAGAAGCTTGTTTCAATATCAATTTGTGTGAACTCTGGCTGACGGTCAGCACGTAAATCTTCATCACGGAAACAACGAGCAATTTGATAGTATTTATCAAATCCAGAAACCATTAATAATTGTTTAAATATTTGTGGAGATTGAGGTAGTGCATAAAATTCCCCAGGATGTACACGACTAGGAACTAAATAATCACGTGCTCCTTCTGGAGTACTCTTCGTTAAAATTGGTGTTTCAACATCTAAAAACCCTTCGTCATCAAGGAAACGACGAAATGATTTCGTAACATCATGACGCATTTTAAAAGTTTCGAACATAACCGGTCTACGTAAATCAAGGTAACGATATTTCAAGCGAAGATCTTCTGCCACATCTGTCTGATCCTCAATCATAAATGGTGGGGTTTTCGCTTCATTAATAATTGTCACTTCTTCTACTTTGATTTCAATTTTTCCAGTCTTTAATTTTTCATTGACTGTAGATTCATCCCTTGCAACTACCGTTCCTTTAACATCTAATACATACTCTGAACGAATTTTATTTGCAATTGCTAAAGCTTCTGAAGAAAAATCAGGGTTGAAAACTATTTGTACAATTCCTGAACGGTCACGAAGATCGATAAAAATTAATCCCCCTAAATCCCTTCTCTTTTGTACCCATCCTTTTAATATAACTGTTTCACCTATATGCTGTTCTGTAACTTCTCCACAATAATAAGTACGTCCAAACATCTTTCTTAGCCCCCTACTTACAGATCCTTTTAAATTCATTAATAAAATCAACAAGTGAAATCTCGACCTGTTCACCCGTTTCCATATTTTTCAAATTAGTGATTCCTTTTTCTAGTTCATCCTCACCTAAAATAGCTACATACTTGGATTTCATACGGTCTGCTGCTTTAAATTGTGCTTTCATTTTACGGTCGAGGTAATCTTTTTCCGCTGAAAATCCTTCTTTTCTTAACTGTTGTAGCATGATCATTGCTTTATGTTTTGCTTCATTTCCTAGCGCAACTATATAACAATCAATTTCATCTTCAAACGGGAGTGTGATTCCCTCCACGGTTAAAGCTGCTAGTAATCGCTCAATGCTTAAAGCGAATCCAATTCCTGGTGTTTCAGGTCCACCCATTTCTTGGACTAGTCCATTATATCGACCACCACCACATAGTGTTGTTATAGCTCCAAACCCCTCAGCATTACTCATAATCTCAAATGCTGTATGGTTATAGTAATCTAGTCCCCTAACAAGGGTAGGGTCAACCTCGTACTCAATCCCTAATTCCTGTAAATACACTAATACTTGATCAAAGTATTCTTTCGATTCAGAGTTTAAATAATCAAGAATTGATGGAGCAGATTTCATTAATTCATGGTCTCTATCCTTTTTACAATCGAGTATTCTTAGAGGGTTCTTTTCTAGTCGATTTTGGCAGTCTGAACAAAACTCCCCAATGCTTGGTTTAAAATGATTGATAAGTGCATTCCTATGAGCAATTCTGCTGTCTTTATCACCTAAACTGTTTATGACTAATTTCAAATGTTTTAATCCAAGACGACTATATAATTCCATTGCCAAAGAAATTACCTCTGCATCTATCGCAGGATCCTGGCTACCTAATGCCTCTACTCCAAATTGAACAAATTGGCGAAATCGTCCAGCCTGTGGTCTTTCATAGCGAAACATTGGACCATTATAAAATAGCTTTACAGGCTGACTAGGATTTCCAAACATTTTATTTTCGGTATAGGAACGGACCACTGATGCCGTACCTTCAGGACGTAGGGTTAAACTTCTTCCTCCACGATCATCAAACGAGTACATTTCCTTTTGAACGATATCAGTCGTATCGCCTACTCCCTTTTGAAATAGCTCTGTATGTTCAAATATCGGGGTTCTTATTTCTTTATATTGATATTTTTTGCATAGATCCCTTGCAGCAGCCTCAATAAACTGCCACTTTTCTACCTCTCCAGGTAAAATATCCTGGGTTCCTCGTGGAATTTGTATAGCCATTATTAAACCTCCTTCATGTCCAAGGACTGAGACTTTACTCAGCAGTAAAAATATAAAATTGATTCATATAAATAAAAAAACCCTCAGTCCCTTGTTTAAAAAACAAGGGACGAGAGTTTTATTCCCGTGGTGCCACCCTAATTGAAGCAAATGCTTCCACTTAACACAGTTAACGCCTGCTAGACGTTTACCCCTACTAGAAAAACCTCTTTCAGGGCAAAACCTACAAAGTGTTCATTCATTAAGTCAGCATGTAGAAATGCTTTCAGCCTTGGACATTTCCTCTCTTTTCATGTGTTTCTTAACTACTATTCTTTATCATTGGTTATATGCGAATATTTTTATTTTATTTATATAATAATACGGGGCAGTAATAGTATTGTCAAGGCAAAATTAATTTCTCCCTAATTTCTTTTTTAATAATTTCACGTCGCCTAATGATAACCCAAATTCCGATGCAAGCTCTAATGAAGTTGCTTGATTTTCTCTTTCAATAAACGAATGTAAATTGGTGCCAAATATTTGATTTCCCCCATTTGTAACTAACTGGCTCTTTTCATTTGATCGCATCACTTTTACTCCTTTATTACTAATTTTTTCTGTCAAAAAACACGAAAGTATTTTCCATGATTCGATAGCAAAATTAATCGTGGTTACCTTTAATTCCTTATACTTATTCATTTTCTATACTTGGAATTGTTTTACCGCTCAATCGTCGAAGAAAAATGAATCGCCTCAAAACATCATTAAAATTATCAATTCTTGTCTTATTTTTATCTTTTCCCAATCACCTTTTTTTCTTTCATAAAAAAAGGATTTTTAAAATATTTCAAGAACTGAATATTAGACACTTTACATATTTCATCACTTGATTTCTAGAAGGGGTGTTTCATCGCTTGATTAAAAGAAGTTTTATATTGTTTACTTTATTAGTCTTCATAACTATAGGGTCAATCCAACCCTTCTATTATGTACAAGCCGAGGCAACTGTGAAGGTTGAAGTAGAAATTCTCAATATTCGAGAAGGACCTGGACTTTCTTATCCAATCATCCATAAAGGGAAAATAGGAGAAACATATGGATTACTGCAGGAAAAACAAGATTGGTATGAAATTCAACTTGAAAACGGGAAAAAAGGTTGGGTTGCAGATTATCTTGTTTCGGTAGATGAGCAACAGAAGCATTTGGAAAGCAAGGGTATAGTTACGGTTGATGGACTGAATATTCGTTCTACACCCAATCTCTCAGGAAACATTATTGGAAAATTAAACGCAGGTGAAGCCATTCAAATTTTGAACGAGTCAAAGGATTGGATCCAAATCTCAATTGGTAATAGAGGACAAAAAGGTTGGGTTAGTCGCCAATATATTATGTTTGATAGTAAAAATGAAATGAACACTCCGCAACAATTGAACGTAACAATCATACATAATGGAACGAACCTACGAAGTCAGCCGAGCACCTCATCACCAATTGTTGGAAAAGGAAGTAGTGGAGACTCCTATACGGTTGTCGAAACGAAGAATAATTGGTACAAAATTCAGCTTTCTAACGGGAACTTTGCATATGTCGCCTCTTGGGTCGTATTAACGACAATGGAAACAGTTCAAGACAATGACAAAAAGAAAGAAAAAGGATTAAAGGGAAAAATCATTGTTATTGACCCAGGTCATGGAGGACGAGATTCAGGTACAATTGGATTTAGTGGAACATTTGAAAAAGATATTACTTTACAGACTGCGGAAATTTTAAAAAATAAATTAAAAGAAGACGGTGCCATCGTTTATTTAACTAGAGAAAAAGATGCTTTTGTGCCGCTACCAGCAAGGGTTAATCTGTCTTCTATCCATCGTGCAGATGCTTTTATTAGTCTACATTATGACAGTATTGATGATCAAAGTGTCGTTGGCCATACAAGTTATTACTATCACTCCTATCAAAAGATACTAGCAGAAAATATTAATAATGGAATTTCAAATATATTAGAAATGAACAATCGTGGTGTTCGTTTTGGTGACTTTCATGTCATTCGAGAAAACACACAACCTGCTGTCCTTTTAGAATTAGGATATCTAAGTAATCCTGTTCAAGAAGCGTCTATTAACAGTAAAAAGTACCAAGAATTAATGACTGATGGAATATATAATGGTCTAGTCAATTATTTTAATTAATCGCTAATCGTATCTAATAATGTAAAAGGGATGTCTAATAAAGAGTCAGACCTCTTACTAGACACCCCTTTTATTAACTTTCAATTATTAGTGTAACAGGACCATCATTGATTAAGGAAACATCCATCATAGCTCCAAATTCCCCTGTGGCTACATAGATTCCATGATCTCTCAACATTTGATTAAAAAGTTGATAGATTTCTTCTGCTTTGTCAGGCTTGGCAGCTTCCATAAAATTAGGACGCCTTCCTTTACGACAATCACCATATAATGTGAACTGGGAAACAGATAAAATTTGACCGCCTACATCTAATAAAGAATAATTCATCTTTTCATTTTCATCTTCGAAAACTCTTAAATGGACGATTTTATCTGCTAAATATTTTGCATCTCTTTCTGTATCTTCATGTGTAATTCCAACTAGCAATACAAACCCATTGGATATTTCCCCTACTACTTCCCTATCCACTTTAACACTGGCTTGCTTACTTCTTTGCAATACAACCTTCATACTATATGACTCCTTTACATCTAACTACCGATCAAAACACCCTATTTATTGAATAAAACAATTAGTCATTCGTCATTCGACTTCTACCTAACTCATAATCCGACGAACGGAATATATATCAGGTATTTGCTTAATTCGTTCAACTACTTTATGAAGATGGCTGATATTTTGTATAGAGATAGACATTATGATTGTTGCCATTTTATTTCTATCAGAACGTCCACTTACAGCTGTTATATTTGTTTTCGTCTCATTTACCGTTTGAAGAACTTCATTTAACAAGCCACGTCGATCATAACCAGAAATTTCGATTTCAACATTGTATTCCTTACTAACGGTTGTATCAGATTCCCATTCAACCTCGATTAAACGGTTTTGCAGTTCCTCAGAAGTAACATTTGGACAATCTGTTCGGTGTACAGAAACACCTCTTCCTTTAGTAATGAAGCCAACAATTTCATCTCCAGGGACAGGATTGCAACATCTAGATAAACGAATGAGTAAATTATCAATCCCTTTTACCGTTACCCCAGTATCCCGTTTTTTCGGTTTAGCTGGAGCCTTCATGTCTGCTACAATTTCATTAACTGCCTCTTCTTGATCACGTTTTCTTCTTAATTTCTCTGTCAGTCGATTAGCAATTTGAAGTGCAGTAATACCATTATATCCAACTGCTGCATACATATCGTCTTCATTTGAAAAATTAAACTTCTCTGATACACGTTTTATATTTTCAGCTGTTAATATCTCTTTTAAATCAAAATTTAAATTCTTTATTTCCTTTTCTACTAATTCTTTACCCTTAACGATATTTTCTTCTTTACGCTGGCGCTTAAAAAATTGGCGAATTTTATTTTTCGCTTGAGTTGTTTGAGCCATTTTTACCCAATCTTGACTAGGACCATATGAATGCTTAGAAGTTAATATTTCTACTATATCACCGGTTTTTAATTTATAATCAAGTGTCACCATTTTCCCATTTACCTTTGCTCCAATGGTTTTATTCCCAATCTCAGAATGGACACGGTAAGCAAAATCAATTGGAACAGACCCAGACGCTAATTCAATTACATCACCCTTAGGGGTAAAGACAAAAACCATATCTGAAAATAAATCAATTTTTAATGATTCCATAAATTCTTCTGCATTTTCAGATTCATTTTGAAATTCAAGAATTTCTCTAAACCAAGATAATTTCTTTTCAAAAGAGGTTTGATTATTAACGACTTTGCCCTCTTTATATGCCCAGTGAGCAGCAACCCCATATTCTGATATCCGGTGCATTTCAATCGTTCGAATTTGAACTTCAAGAGGATCACCCTTTGGACCAATGACCGTTGTATGAAGAGACTGATACATATTTGGCTTAGGCATAGCAATATAGTCCTTAAACCTACCTGGCATTGGTTTCCAACATGTATGAATGATTCCTAATACAGCATAACAGTCTTTTATACTATTCACGATAATGCGAACAGCCAACAAATCATAAATTTCATTAAACTGTTTATGTTGTAAAACCATTTTACGATAAATAGAATAAATATGCTTAGGACGACCAGAAATTTCAGCCTTAATGGAAACATCTTCAAGTCTTTCATTAACTTCTTCGATGACATCATCTAAATATTGCTCACGTTCTGCCCGCTTCTTTTTCATTAAGTTGACAATTCGATAATATTGTTGGGGATTTAAATAACGAAGTGCGGTATCTTCAAGCTCCCATTTTATTTTGGAAATTCCAAGTCGATGTGCAAGAGGAGCAAATATTTCTATCGTTTCATTGGCAATCCTACGCTGTTTTTCAACAGGTAAATGTTTCAGTGTTCTCATATTATGGAGCCTATCTGCAAGCTTTATGAGAATAACACGAATATCCTGCGCCATTGCAACAAACATTTTTCGATGATTTTCTGCTTGTTGTTCTTCATGCGATTTATACTTAATCTTTCCAAGCTTTGTTACTCCGTCGACAAGCATTGCTACTTCTTCATTAAATGCTTCGCAAAGCTCTTCTAATGTTACTGCTGTGTCTTCAACTACATCATGTAAAAATCCTGCTGCTACAGTAGACGGATCCATTTCCAAATCAGCTAAGATTCCTGCTACCTGAACAGGATGAATAATATACGGTTCACCCGACTTACGATACTGCTCTTTATGAGCGTCAGCAGCGAATTCATATGCCTTACGCACTAAGGCAACATGTTCTTCGTTCAAATATTTAGTTGTACGATCAATTACTTGTTCGGCGGACATTATTTGATCCTTCGCCATATATAAAATCACCTTTAATTTTTAATGTAAGATAGAAAAGCATAAGCGCCTTGGCCAGGCCAGGCCAGCCCTAAAGACGTAAGAAAATCCGTTTTTTGATTTTCCATAAAAGGAAAGTTGGCTTTATAACTTTCCAAGAAAATCCGTTTTTTGATTTTCTATAAAAGGAAAGTTGGCTTTATAACTTTCCAAGAAAATCCGTTTTTTGATTTTCTTTATTACTAGTTTTCGACTAGGGTCAGGACGCTATATTTGGACAACTATTTAATAAAAATAACAATACTAAGTTTAAAATGATTATAATTACTATTATCGAAAAAAAAACGTATAAAGTAAAGTGAATAATGCAGTTTTTTCTACAAGTTTCATTATTCTAGGTAATTTTTGTATAGTTTGGTGCTATATAAAAGCCTGATTAACGGCTTTTACACCCAATTAAAGATTAAAGCGATATTTATAAAGTTTATAGCTCTTTTCTCATTAAAATGAAGGGTGTAGTAGTCTTCAGATGATAGTTATTTGTTAACACTTTATATAAATAGCAACAATGTTTTAGAAATAGAGCCTTATTCTAAGATAAAAAGCACCCAAATCGAGTGCTTTTTACTACTTAGCTAATATAGCATTGTAAAGAAAATTAGTAATTCATTAACGTTAAAATATCATAAACATCCAGCTTTTTTCTTCCCTCAAGATAGGATAGTTCAATTAAAAAAGCGATTCCAGCTACAATTCCTCCAAGCTCTTCAACTAATTTAATTGTAGCCTCAATCGTACCACCAGTTGCGAGAAGGTCATCTGTAATTAATACTCTTTGACCAGGTTTAATTGCATCCTTATGAATAGTTAATGCGTCTTTACCATATTCAAGGCCATATTCTACCTTTATCGTTTCACGAGGTAGTTTTCCTGGTTTTCTTACTGGAGCAAATCCTACTTCAAGTGCATAGGCAACCGGACATCCGATAATAAATCCTCTTGCTTCCGGTCCTACAACTAAATCAATTTCTCTTTTTTTTGCGTATTCTACTATCTGATCTGTCGCATATTTATATGCTTGTCCATTATCCATTAAAGTCGTTATATCTTTAAATACAATTCCTTCTTTGGGCCAATCTGGAACAATTGTAACAAATTGTTTTAAGTCCATTGCTTTGTTTCCTCCTCAACATCTTGCAAACCAATCATTCTTTCATCAAACCATTTTTTTAATTCTTGATAGGATGAAAATAATAATTCATTTTCTAATGTCATTTTTGCTAATTTTTCTTGATATGTGGATGATTCCAATAAATCTCTTTTCGATTTAACTGGATGAATTGTAATTAACCCATTCTTTATTGTAACAAATTCTAGTTCAAAAAACACCTGTGACATAAAGTCAACCGTTTCTCTTGTCCAACCACGGTGACTTGCTAAATCATTCCCAAAGCGATTTAAATCAAATGTCCCCCGTTTTCTTAAAAACGCATAAAACCATTTAAAATGTTCTCTAGTTGGTAAAGTACTAAAGAAATGTTCTTCTTTATGATAAAAATAAGTGTAGACCCTCGATGGTTGTTTGTTGTTTATCAATGATTCTAGTATCTCTTTTGAAGGAGGAAGATCTAATAGTATAATATTTCCACCATTAATGTTTAAAGACTGTGCTTGTGAAATATCCTCCAAGTGGACGATTGTACCATTAAATTCTGATTTTTGAAGTTCTTTAATGTTATCTTCATGAAATACAATAAATATACTATTATCCATAGGTACTTGCTGAATCCACTTTTTTAGAGGTTTATGTCCTCTTACATCAAAAAGTTGCCATTCTTCAATCATCATATCTTTGATAAAGATTTGTGGTTTTCTAATATTATTCCATTCATTTACTGCAAGTTCACCAATAGCAGAAACAGATGCAAGCGGGGAAATTTGCATGGAGTATTCACCTAACCCAAAACCGACTCCATCCAAATGAACTCCTGACTTTTCAAATATTACCTTCAAATGCTTATTGTCAGCACCTATTTGACGTATTTGTGAAATAGATAAGTCTTGTACTAACACTTTTGGCTTCGGATTAGACATCCCATAAGGTTCTAGTAAATTTAATTGTTCAATTGCTTCAAGATGGATATCCTCAATGGGAATACACGCATCAATTTCAGTAATAGGAACAAAATCTTCCTCTGTTAATACATCTTTAGCTATTTCATGTAATCGACTTCTTAGTTGAGAAACATCATCAATTTTCAAGGTCATACCAGCAGCCATTGGATGACCTCCAAAATGAGGGAGAATATCCCTGCATGCTGATAAGCTTTTAAATAAATCAAAACCAACAATACTACGAGCAGATCCTTTAGCCAAATTTGTTGAAGGATCGAAACTCAAAACAATAGTAGGGCGATAAAATTTTTCTACTAGCCTCGATGCAACAATACCAATTACACCTGCATTCCATCCCTCTTTACCTATTACAAGTACATGGCTTTCTTTTAATTCCATGTTATCTTCCACCATAGCAATGGCTTCTTTAGTTATCTCATTGACGATAGATTGGCGTTCTTTATTCATTGCATCAATTTCTTGGGCAATATTTTCGGCTGCTATTTTATCGTTAGTAAGTAACAGTTCTACAGCAGGGTCTGCACTGTCCAGCCTGCCAGCTGCATTTAACCTTGGACCAATAACAAACCCCACTGTCTCTTCATTAATATCTGATTGTTTAGTATTTGTTAGCTCGAACAGCGCTTGGAGTCCTTTATTCTCAGTTTTAACTAATCTTTTAAGGCCATTTTTTACAATAAGGCGATTTTCTCCACGTAATGGAACTAAATCGGCAATAGTTCCAATCGATACAATATCTAGTAAATGTTCGGGAATTTTTCCATATAATGCATGAGCTACTTTAAATGCAACCCCTACACCTGCTAATTCTTTAAACGGGTAATGACTTTCCGGGTGTTTCGGGTGCACAATTGACAATGCCTGAGGTAGAATAGGACCCGGTTCATGATGATCGGTTATAATTAAATCCATTCCTAGCTCTTTGGCAATATCCGCTTCATGTACAGCTGCTATACCGGTATCAACTGTAATAATTAAATCAATTCCAATGGATGCTGCATAGCGAAATGCCTCTTCATTTGGACCATAACCTTCGGTAAAACGATTGGGTATGTAAAAATCCACATTGGCATCTAAATCATTTAATACGGTCATCATGACAGATGTACTACTTACACCATCTGCATCATAATCTCCATAAATTAATATTTGTTCTTTATTTTTTATAGCTAAGCGTATTCTATCAACTGCCTCTTCCATCCCATAAAGCAGATATGGGTCATGAAAGGATTCACTTTCACCATATAAAAAGGATTTAGCATCTTCAATTTTTTCAATTCCACGATTCACTAATAGAGTAGCTACGAGTGGAGTTATGTTTAAATGATTTACGAGTTGTTTCACAGCATTTTGATCTGTATCTCGCACGACCCATCGTGTTTTTGACTTTAACATATTTCCACCCCTCCAACCTATATATTATACAATGACGATTTCTAGATGTCATCTATATGAAAGGGGAGAAAAATAGTTAAAGATTAACAAATCAATGACTTAATCATACTTTGTTTCTAAGAATTCCAATATCTCTCCATCAATGCCTTCATAAAACACAGTTTTCCACCCATTAGATAATTGATAAGGACCCTCAACTGGAACCAAACCTTTGCTTTTAAAATGACTAATCATTTCTTCTAAATTCTCGATTTCTAATGCCAAATGAGTAGAAGTTAGCTTCATCGTCGGAAGGTTTCGTTTGATTAATTCGATCAATAAACCATTTCCTGAAAGAAAAACAATCTCTTCATCCATGAATTGGAATTTACTGCACACTTCTAAATTAAGTATATTTATATAAAAAGAGATGGATTCTTCCAAATTTGAAACTTCTATTCCAAAGTGATGAACCTTCAAAAACGACCACCTTCTTTTATAATTAAATAATAAGATTCATATCTCCAAATTCATGCCATAAATATTTATGGCTCAGTGCCTCTTGATAAGCATGATATAAATGCTTAGGATTGACAAATGCAGTTAACAAATCCAAATGACTGGCTTCTGGTTCATGGAAACCTGTAATTAGTCCATCAGCTACTTGAAGCTTTGTATCAGCGGCAATATACAAATTGGTCCAACCATCCTTTTCTGTGATTTCCCCATATTTATCAACAGCAGATTCTAGAGCCCGGACAACCGTCGTACCAACTGCAATAACTCTACCATTATTTTTTTTTGTCTTTTTAATAGCTTCTACAGTCGCCTCATTGATTACGTACTTTTCAAAATTATCAAGAGGACCTAAATGCCATCGATCATCTAACAAATAACTTAAACCAGTATGAAGTTGAAGATAGGCTATTTTCACACCTTTTTTCTGAAGACGAAAAAGAAGCTCCCAACTAAACGCTCTACCAGCTGAAGGCATTTCAACAGAACCTGGCGTTGTTGCAAAAACGGTTTGATAATAGTCTAATGACCATGCTTCTTTTGTATATTCATATCTTACTGGTTCACCGATTTGATAAATTTGGTTGTATAAATCAGAACAGCACATATTAAACTGAAGGATTGAAAATGGTTGATTAGGATCCGAATGGGTGACTGTTGCCTCTAATTTCGAATTGAACTTTACTTTTTCCCCCTTTTTCAAGTGATCACCAATTATAAGTGCTTCCCATAATGAAGGATTTTTTTGATGAGCAAGGCGAATTCCAACTTGCTTTTGAGTCCGTTCACATATCCCTTGAAGATCTGCTGGTACTGTTCGACTTGAGTTTAATATAATTAGATCATCTTTATTTAAATATTGGTCTAAACGAAAAAACAAACTATGATCTATTTTTCCATTCTTCTTATTAAGCACCATCATTTTCACATGATCTCTTCTTACTCCTCTCCGCTCAGGAGGAGCAATTGCATTTAATTCATCAGGTAAATGGAAATTCAATACATTGGTTACCATATGCTGTTCATCCTTCCCTAAAAAAATTCTGTGCATTTATTCGTTTTCCAGTTACGCCTATCGATTGGTCAGATGCTAAATAGCCAAATACATCTACGAGTTGATTAGGATCAGCAAGTTCATAATCACAGTCGGGTACGGCAAGTTTATGCATTTCCGTATCCATTTCACCAGGATCCACCATGTTTATCCTTATATTCGTTTCACTTAATTCATCGGCCCATGTTTCCGTTAATCCTTCTAAAGCAAACTTTGAAACACCATATGCTCCCCATCCAGCAAATCCTGTATTTCCTGCCTCAGACGTGACATTAATAATACTTCCTTGATTACGCAATAACATCCCTGGTAATACCCGTCTTGAAACAATAAATGGACCGATCGAATTCACACGCATAACCTCCATAAAATCTTCCTCTGGATAATCGATTAAAAATGGCATCGGACTAGGACCAAGTATGGATGCATTATTAATGAGTACATCAATTTTTCCAAAATGAGCTTCAGTCATTGCCACAAATCGTTCAACATCTTTTGGAATGGATGCATCTGCCACTACAGCTAAAATGTTGTTACCCATTGCTTCTATATCATTTTTAACCTGCAACAAATGCTCTTCACCTCGTGCACAAATTGCTAAATCACAACCCTCATTTGCAAAATAATAAGTTAACGCTTTACCCAAACCTTTTGATGCGCCTGTAATCATGACTACTTTATTCATTACGTTTCCCCCAATCATTTTTATACTTTTTATACATTTTTATATAATAAGTATATTTATTATAATAATTATCAAATTAAATAGTCAATTATTTTTCTTATCAATTTTTCGACAATTATAAAAAGGCTGTTTTCGTATTATTTGTTGATTTTGCATAAGCACCACTAACGGGTCTTATGTAGATTGCAGCACTTTTCTCAGTAAAATAAAAAATGTAGTGATCATCGGTTTAAAATTATAACTTTACTTGAATTGCAACAATGTTTGAGAAAAGAGCCTTATAAAAAATAAAAAAGCTATCTGACATTTAATCAGATAGCTTTGATTTTTATTTAATTACACCTGTGGTTCATCAGACCATTTACGTTTTTCTTTAACTGTTTTAATAGGTCCTTTTTTCTTTAATTCACGTTTCTTTAAGACATACCATAGTTGTGCAGCAATGAAAATGGAAGAATAACAACCCATAATTAAACCAACAAGTAAAGCAATTGAGAAGTTTTGAATTGATTCGCTTCCGAAAATAAACAATGCAGCAGCTGTTATGACTACAGTTAATACAGTATTAATTGAACGTGTTAACGTTTGACGCAAACCTACGTTTACAATTTCTGCAATATCTTCAGCTGTTTTCAAACGCCCTTTAAATTTCATATGGTCACGGATTCTGTCAAAGGTAACAATCGTATCATTAATTGAATAACCTATAATCGTCAAGATCGCCGCAATAAAGGTAAGATCCACTTCTAGCCTTGTAATACTAAAGAAGGTAACCATTAGAAAGGCATCATGTAGAAGTGCCACAACTGCCGCTACTCCCATACGCCATTCAAAACGGAACGCGACGTAAATAATTATTCCAATGGAAGCTATGATTACCGATTTAAAGGCATTTTTCGCCAATTCCTTCCCTACAGTTGGAGAGACGGTGCTCACATTTGTTGGACCATATTTCTTTGTAAAGTAATCCGTAATATGCGCTACTTCAGCTTTATTAAAGGCATCCTTAAAACGCATAACCCCGATCTCGTTTTTATTCCCTGATAGAACAATATCCTCAGTCGATAAATTTAATTTATCAACATCCTTCTGTAGCTGAGACGCAGTTAATGAATGTTTTGCCAACACTTCAACCCTTGTCCCTTTTGTATAGTCAATACTTAAATTTAATTTAAATACGGATAGAACAATTATTCCAACAATTGTTAGAATGATCGAAAACATGAAAAATTTATTATGATGCTTAACAAAATCAAAGCGATCAAATTTTGTAGGAAGCTTATGGGCATCCATATTTTCAGAAATGTCGTGCATATCCTTTTGTTTTACTCCAAAAAAGCCTGGTTTATTCTTTAGAAGATTACTATTCACCCAAAGCCCTAAGAAAAGTCTAGAACCATAAACGGCTGTAATGAAGCTAAGTAATATACTAATAATTAGTAAAGTAGCAAACCCCTTGACAGAGCTTGAACCATAAACAAACAATACAACAGCTGCCAAAATCGTTGTAATGTTGGCATCAAATATCGTCATAAAGGATTGCTTATTACCAGCTGCAAATGCAGCTTTAACCGTTCGACCTACTCTTAATTCCTCTTTAATCCGTTCGTACGTGATAATATTGGCATCTACTGCCATACCTACCCCGAGGACTAATGCCGCAATACCCGGCAAAGTTAGAACTCCATTGATCAAATCAAATACCAATAGCGTTAAATAAATATAGATAGAAAGGGTTACTACGGCAACAAGACCTGGTAAACGATAATAGAACAGCATAAATAAAAATACTACTGCAACACCAATGATCCCTGCTTCAATCGTTTTATTTAAAGCATGCTCTCCGAATTTAGCTCCTACTGAAGTCGAGTAAGTTTCTTTTAACTTTACCGGAAGTGCTCCAGCCTTTAGTAATGATGCTAAATTTTGTGCTTCTTGGATGGTGAAGTTCCCTTCGATAGTAACTGTGTCCGTATTAAATACTTCTCTCACATTTGGATTTGAAAGGAATTTAGGATCCTTCTTTTTCAATTCTTCCTTATAGGAATCCTTTCCTTCTTCAAAATCGAGCCAAATAATTAATTGATTATTTGGTTCCATATTTACAATTTTTTGTGTTACATCGTGAAACTTTTTACGATCTTTTACTTGCAAAACGACATTTGGCTGTCCATTTTGCGTATAGGATTGTTTAGCTTTGCCTTCAACTAAATCGGTTCCATCCATTAATTTATTGTCATTCACATCGCGAAATGAAATATTCGCAGTAGTAGCTAATATATCTCTCGCTTCTTTTTGATCTTTGACACCCGCAAGTTGAACACGAATTTTATCTTTTCCTTCGATAGTGATAGTAGGTTCATTAACTCCAAGTGCATTTACCCGTCGATCTAACGCTTCAACGGTATTCGTCATTACATCTTTTGTAATTTTTTGTCCCTTTTTCGCAGGTTCAACCTTATAAAGAACTTCAAAACCACCTTGTAAATCAAGGCCGAGATTAATATGTTTCAAAATACTATTGGTTGTCCCACCCATTAATCCTGCAAATAGCAGAATAATTAAGAAAAAGGCTATAATACGACTTCTTTTTACCATTATGTAAAATCCTCCTAGCAAATTAAGAAAAGCGTGTAAACCAATTGCTTTCACCAAACATCTTTAATATCAAAATACATTGAAACTTTAAGACACTAACTGGAACTATATAAAATAAAAACGATAATAACATTATGAAGTAGAAAAAAAAATGTGTCAATTTTTCTTTTAAGCACTTTTTTATAAACTTATACCATATTAAATCATGTAATAATCGATTAAAATTTACGAAGTATGGATGTAGGAAAATAATTCGAAGCCTATTTTTTACAGCTTTAAAGAAAAAAAGAAAAGTTACAAATTATCGGCTTTTGTATGTAATAATGCTTGTAGCTCTTCCTCATTTAATTCTACATTCCAACTAGTAGTGCGATAGGTTTCTACAGTGGTAAAGTTCATAAAATCTCCTATTTTAATTGCTAAAACATCTGATACTAATTCATGCATATGAATATCTTCTGTTCGCCTCTTCCAAATTTTTTTCTTTAAAAAGTTCCATAAATCCCGAGTTTCGATTTTACCGTATCCTATAAGTTCAAATTCCTCTGCCTTACTTTTTAAAGCTGGCTCTAATACCCCAAAATATTGATCATAAATATGTTTAGCCTCCCTCAATCCCCTTCGCTCCTTTTATAATGAACTTGTCATGCTTTGTCCATCTTGTTGCATATACATTTTATTGTATATGAAAATACCGCTTTTGAGAAGGTAGGTCAATTGGATGTCTAAATTTTTAAAAGGAACAATGATTTTACTTGTTGCTGGCCTTATCACAAGGGTTCTTGGCTTCATTAACAGGATGGTTATTGCCCGTTTTATTGGTGGAGAAGGTGTGGGCTTATATATGATGGCATTTCCGACTTTAATGCTTGTTATTACAATAACACAAGTAGGACTGCCTGTAGCCATTTCGAAATGTGTGGCGGAGGCTGCCGCATTAGGAGATCGCAAAAAAATAAAAAAAATACTAGTGGTTTCACTTACAATAACGGTTTCATTATCCCTTATCTTTACACCTGGATTAATTTTATTAGCACCCTATTTAACAAAAACCTTATTTACTGATCCAAGAATTTACTATCCATTAGTAGCAATCACCCCTATCATTCCCATTGTAGCCGTCTCTGCTGTTCTTAGAGGGTATTTCCAAGGAATGCAAAACATGAAACCATTTGCAATTTCCCAAATGATTGAACAAGCTGTTCGAATTGTATTAATTGCTGTACTGACTACTCTCTTTTTACCATATGGGATTCAATATGCTGCTGCAGGTGCAATGTTTGCTTCTATTGTTGGGGAACTTGCTTCTCTAGCCTATATGTTTACTATGTTTAAATTGAAAAAGAAATTTAAGGTAAGAAGGAATTTTTTTCATGTTATGAAGGAAGGAAAGGAAACAATCAGTGAACTTTTGAGAGTAGCACTGCCAACCACAGGGAGCAGACTTATTGGAAATGTTTCTTGGTTCTTAGAGCCTATTGTTGTTGCTCATAGTTTAGCCATTGCTGGATTTACCGCAAGCCTTGCTACGAAGGAATATGGAGTATTAACAGGTTTTGCATTGCCATTGCTTATGCTACCTTCATTTGTAACCCATTCACTATCTACAGCACTTGTTCCTGCTATCAGTGAAGCTAGTTCACAAAGAAATTTTTCTTTAGTGGAGCATCGATTACAGCAAGCCCTTCGCTTTGCTTTACTTGCCGGGGGGATATCCGTTGTTATTTTGTATGTTTTCGCCGAACCGCTTATGGAAACCGTGTATGGGTCTAAAAATGGAACAAATTTAATAAAGCTTATGGCCCCATTTTTTATATTTCAATATTATCAAGGTCCACTACAGGCAACTTTACAAGCACTGGATCTAGCAAAAGCGGCAATGATAAATAGTATGATTGGTGCAATTGTCAAACTAGGTATGATTTTTATCCTCGCATCTAATCCCGATTATGGAATTACTGGGGCAGCACTAGGAATAATGACAAGCACTTTACTTGTCACATTACTTCACTACACTACAATAATAAAAAAAATACAATTTACTATATATATTCTTGAATATGTTAAATTTCTAATAACTACCTTAGTATCTGGTTTTATCGGCTATTGGTGGTACCATCATTATTTAATACAAGAAACGATATTCACAAGACTAATCTGTGGAATCATTATTACTTCTATTGTTTATCTATTATTATTACTCCTAACAAAACTTATAAATAAAGAAGATTTATCTTATATACCAATTATTAAAAAATTTGTCTAGAAGGGATATTGTATCCCTTCTCTATTCCGATTCATCCTTTAAATCAATATAAAATTCACCATCTTGAAAACTGCAGAAGGATATCTGATTTATATCGGAATATCCTCTTTTTCTTAACTCTCTTCGAAGCCACATTTCGGAAACTTTGCGATTAGCAAGATTTTCATGCGAAATTTCACCATCAACAATAAATGGGAGCGTAAAAACTTGCTTTTGTTTCTTTTTCTTATCCTTTTTTACAATGGATAATTCACCAGATGTTTCTAAAATGGCATACTCCACATCTGCAATATTATTGATATCCTTTTGCCTTAACTGCATTAATAAATCATCAAAATTATAACGCTGTCTTTTCATTGCTTTTTCATCAATTTTGCCTTTACGAATAACGATGGATGGAGTGCCATCAATCATTTTACGAAATGTAGGGCTTTTCAACGAAATTAACGCAAAGAAAACTTGGATCCCAAGTAAGATGACCATTGGAAGAATGGTATGACCAATAGGCTCTGCGTGATTTTCAATTGCCACAGCAGCTAATTCACCGATCATAATAAAAATAACTAAATCAAGTACACTTAATTCCCCAATTTCACGTTTTCCCATTAATCGAAAAATCACAAGAATAAGAAGATATAATATGACTGTCTTCCAACCGATTGTAAAGTATTGATACAAGCCCATTTTAAAATCCTCCTATGTATAATCATTCCTACTTAGTATGTCTCTTTTTAGTGACAAAACCTTTGGTAAAAAATTGTTATAACATTAATCCTTACTTCTTCAAAAATAAAAAAATATTAGTCTAATTTTGTTTTTCTTGAATATGCTTGTACTAGTAGAAAAAGGGATTTTCTGAAGGGAGAGATGAAAAATCGGAGCTAAAAAGCTAGGGACTAGTCTAATCTTTGGGGTATTAACAATCTTTGTATTAATTACCATTTCAAGTGTCATTTTTGCTTTCATTTTAAGATTCACTGAGCTTCAAGAAGGTTCAATAAAACTAATTGTTACTATTATTTCATTTATCGCTTTATTTATTGGCGGATTCATTTGTGGAGGAAAGGGACAACAAAAAGGGTGGCTTTCTGGTGGGTTAACAGGGATCGTTTACACATTCATTATTTTTCTTTTTCAATATCTAGGTTACGAAAAGCTTTTCACCTCTGAACAAACGATTTATCATATTTGCTATATTCTAACTGCCATGATGGGTGGTGTCTTAGGAGTGAATATGACATCCTCCCCTCCTAGAAAAGCCTAAAAAAAGAAGCATCCATACGGTTGCTTCTTTTTTGTAATACATTATTCAGCGCTAGGAGAAGAAGCTGCTGATTCTGTTACTTCTCTAATCGCAGAACGATCATATGTAAGACGGCTTCCATCTCCACATTTAATCACAATTTGTCTGTCGTCAATTGCATCGACAGTTCCATGTAATCCGCCAATTGTCACAATCTTATCACCTTTTGACAAATTATTTTGCATCATTTGAACAGATTTTTGTCTTTTTTGATTTGGTCTAATGAGCAAAAAGTAAAATAGGACAAACATGATTAAAATAGGTATTAATCCACCTAAATTCCCCATTCATTTCCCTCCTTTCAGTTTTAGAAATTTTTCGCATCCGGACGGTTAAATCCATATTGCTCAAAAAATTCTTCTCGAAAATCACCAAGTCTATCTTCCTTTATGGCTTGTCTGACTTGTTGCATTAATTGTATCAGAAAATAGAGATTATGGTAAGTTGTAAGTCTAATTCCGAACGTTTCGTCACATTTTATTAGGTGACGGATGTAGGCTCGTGAATAATTTTTACAAGTATAGCAATCACAATTTTCATCTAAAGGCCTATAATCTCTAGCATATTTGGCATTTTTAATTACCAATCGACCTGTGCTCGTCATACATGTTCCGTTTCTACCAATTCTCGTTGGTAGTACACAATCAAACATATCAATGCCTCGAATTGCCCCATCAATTAACGAATCTGGTGAACCAACCCCCATTAAATATCTTGGTTTATTTGTTGGAAGTAGTGGAGTTGTAAATTCTAATACACGATTCATCACATCTTTTGGTTCTCCAACAGATAGCCCACCGACAGCATAACCAGGAAAATCTAGAGATGTTAAATCCTTGGCGCTTAATTTTCTTAAATCCTCGTATTCTCCACCCTGAACGATTCCAAATAATCCTTGATCGTGCTTTCTTGAATGGGCAGTCAAACAGCGTTCTGCCCAACGAGAAGTACGTTCAACTGATTTTTTCATGTATTCATGTGTTGCTGGGAATGGTGGACATTCATCAAAAGCCATCATAATATCAGAACCCAGTGCATTTTGGATTTCCATTGATTTTTCTGGAGAAAGAAATAACTTATCCCCATTTAAGTGATTACGAAAATATACTCCTTCTTCCTCAATTTTTCGAAAATCACTTAAACTAAAAACTTGAAATCCACCGGAATCTGTTAAAATGGCTTGATCCCAATTCATAAATTGATGTAGTCCACCCGCTTCCTTTACAATTTCATGCCCAGGACGAAGCCATAGGTGATAGGTATTACTCAGGATGATACCTGATCCTATTTGTTTTAATTCTTCAGGTGACATAGTTTTAACTGTTGCTAAAGTGCCAACTGGCATAAACATAGGTGTATCATAAGAACCGTGTGGTGTATGGATTTTCCCTAATCGGGCACCGGTTTGCTTACATGTTTTAATTAATTCATATTTAATTGCAGTCAAAGATGATTCTCCTTCCAATATACAAATGCTAAAACGCCATCAGGGTTAACAGCGAAATATTTAATACAAATCGATTATATAATTAACATCGCATCGCCAAAGCTAAAAAAGCGATATTTTTCGTTTACTGCTTCTTCATATGCATGTAAGACATTTTGTCTACCTGCTAAGGCACTAACTAGCATAATTAATGTTGATTTTGGTAAATGGAAATTCGTAATCATTCCATCTATCCCTTTAAATTCATAGCCTGGATAAATAAAAATATCTGTCCATCCACTTGTAGCAATAATTTTACCATTATTTGCACTTGCGATTGTTTCTAGAGTTCTTGTAGAAGTTGTTCCAACTGAAATGATTCTACCCCCCTGTTGTTTTACACGATTAATTAAATCAGCTGTTTCTTCAGATACTTGGTAAAATTCAGCATGCATTTCGTGCTCATGAATATCTTCAACACTAACAGGTCTAAAAGTACCTAGTCCAACATGTAAAGTTAAAAATGTGATATGGACACCCATGTTTTTTATTTCCGTAAGAAGCTCTTCAGTAAAATGCAGTCCAGCTGTCGGAGCAGCAGCAGATCCGGTTTCTTTCGCATAGACCGTTTGATATCGATCCCGATCTTCTAACTGCTCTTTTATATAAGGCGGTAATGGCATTTCTCCAAGTTCATTTAATACTTCATAAAATATTCCTTCATAATGAAATTCTATTATTCTTCCACCATGATCTTTTTCCGCAATACATCTTGCCTTTAGCTTTCCATCGCCAAAGACGATTTCTGAGCCTACTTTTATTCTTTTTGCTGGCTTAACCAATGTTTCCCATCGATCATTTTCCATTTGTTTTAATAATAATACTTCAATTTTTGCCCCAGTATCCTCTTTAATCCCAAATAATCTGGCAGGTAAAACTTTTGTATCATTTAAAACTAAACAATCACCAGGCTTTAAGTATTTTGTTATGTTTTTAAAAACTTGGTGTTCAATTTCACCAGTTTGTTTATTTAATACCATTAAACGGCTATCAGACCGATTCTTTAATGGGGTTTGAGCAATTAAAGATTCTGGTAAATTAAAATCAAATAAGTCAATTTTCATGTTGTCACCTTCATATTATTTTTCACTTTTTACTAATCATTAAAAACTATTTCATCGGCATCTCGAGCTGAAAATGCTGATAAACTAAATTTGTCACCATTCTTCCCCTTGGTGTACGTTGAAGAAAACCAATTTGCATTAAATAAGGTTCATAAACATCTTCAATCGTATCCGGCTCTTCTCCAATACTAGCGGCAATCGTTTCTAGTCCTACAGGTCCACCACGAAATTTCTCAATTATTCCTTTTAGTAATTTATGGTCAATATGATCCAATCCAAGACGATCGACCTGGAGGAGTTCGAGTGAGTAATCTGCCAAATCTAAAGTAATTATTCCATCACCTCTAACTTGGGCAAAATCTCGAACTCTGCGCAATAATCGATTGGCTATCCGTGGAGTTCCGCGAGAGCGTCTAGCAATTTCTATTGCTCCTATTTCCTCTATTTCAGTATTTAATATTTCAGACGTTCTTATAACAATATCAGTCAGTTGTTTTTCATTATAATACTCCAAACGACAAAGAACACCAAATCGATCCCTTAATGGTGCAGAAATAGCACCTGCCCGTGTAGTTGCACCTACTAAAGTAAAAGGGGGTAAATCCAATCGTACTGATCTTGCCCCTGGTCCTTTTCCAATCACTATGTCTAAACAAAAATCTTCCATAGCTGGATAAAGAATTTCCTCAATGGAACGAGGTAGGCGATGAATCTCATCAATAAATAATACATCACCAGGTTCTAATGCTGTTAATATAGCTGCTAAATCTCCAGGTCGTTCTATAGCCGGCCCGGAAGTTGTACGCATATTAACCCCCATTTCATTTGCAATAACAGCGGCTAATGTCGTTTTCCCTAGACCCGGAGGACCATATAATAAAACATGATCTAGCGATTCATGTCTTTGTTTAGCAGCTTCTATAAAAATTGCTAAATTGTTTTTCACTTTTTCCTGACCTATATAGGTAGATAAGCTCTGTGGACGTAAGCTTTGTTCAAATGTTTGTTCATGCTCAGTCGCTTCTCCCGATACCACTCGATCTTCCATATAACTCCCTCCTTTTGAAGATGCTAGTGAAAATTGTCATTAGCCCTATGACTTCATTAATTTTTTCAATGCTACTTTTATATACTGATCGGTAGTTAAGTTTTCTTGTTTTAAGTCTGATGAAATCTTCTTAATTTCTTTATCAGAGTATCCAAGGGCTTTTAATGCTAATATTGCCTCTTCAAACTGTGTGGAGGTATGGGAAGCTTGTTCTACTCGATCACTATTAAATAAATTTGGAAAATAATCAGGTACAACATCCTGTAATTTTCCTTTTAAATCAAGAATCATTTGTCGAGCAGTCTTTTTTCCAACCCCAGGAAATTTGACTAAAAATGCTTCATTCTCGTCCTCAATAGCGCCTATCACCTGCATAGGATCACCAAATGCTAGGATAGCAAGAGCTCCTTTAGGACCGATTCCAGAAACATTTAACAGTTTTTTAAACAGGGTTTTTTCCTCCATTGTTTGAAAGCCATATAGAGCAATAATATCCTCCCGTACATGCTGGTATATGTATATTTTAACAGGCTCCTTTTGAGTGGTTGAAAAAACAAATGGATTGGGAGTATATACCTGATATCCTATACCATTATTTTCAACAACTACATTTTCAGGAGTCACCATTCCTATTGTTCCAATAATATATTCATACAAACTACTTCTCTCCTCATCTTTGCTACATTTCATTGTAACATAATCATTTAATAGATGTGTAAATACGAACAGAAAAAAACCGGATCATTTTAGATCCGGTTTACTCCACTTGGGTTTGAATAGAATAAGGTTTTAGCGCTTTAAGAACCTTATCATAATCTTCTTTTGATTTGATTGGTATTCCTTTTTTCAACTCTTCTTGTTTTTTACCTTCTAGTTTTTTAATATCTATTTGAAAGAATGACTGAATGATATCTGCTTTTTTCGGCTTACCATTAAAAATAGAGATAATCCCATTATCGGAAATACCGAAATATCCATTCGCTTTTAGTAAAGGGGAAATATCATTCACTTTCTTCTGTAATACGATTTGTTCCTCATCCATTTGGATGATATTCCAATTTTGATATTTTCCTTTTATTTCTTCAATGGTATCTACATTTTCTTTTAATATCTCCTCACTTACTTCCCCATCTATATACACTCTTTCTAATATTATAGTTTTATTCTTAGGATTCGTTGCAACTTCAATCGATTTAGGTTGACTATCTGTCTTATTTTCTTTTACCTGTTCGCGATCATCTTGCAATAAATAAGAATAGAATACGCTCAATACTATGACACATACAAAGACGATTCGAACAAAAAAATTCATAGTTTGTCACCTCAATAAAAGGAAGTATGTTTATACGTGGTTAGTATGACCATACTCTAATCAAATTATCCAATAATAAAAAAAAGAATAGTGATTTTACCACTATTCTTGTCAGTATATTTATTCTCGATTTCGTTCTATATTTTGGGATTCGATTAAATGTTTCGCATCCAATTTAACCGTGTCTTTCGGGCCACCATTCCTTAATTCATTATCCAATTGACGAACACGATAATACGTGCCAAGGTCAGATGTAATAAGTAATGAGCGATTACCAAGTGTAGGCTGTACCGCTTGCTTTACTCTTACTTTCGTTTGCTTAGCATTATTATCATCCTTCAGAACAAGTGAAACTAATACTTTATCGCCATAAATAAATGCACGTGCATCTGAAACATTCGTCACAGCTGCTGCTTGATTCGCTACTTTTTCTGCCAGTGCACCTTCATAAGCTGTATAATAAGAGGATTTGGCAGCAGAATTTCTCTGATTTAAATGTCCATGATAATTAATGTCACGTAGATGCCTATCACGATTAACAACACGAAAGTTTGTATCATATTGAGTTAATGGTGATTGCACATGATGATCATAATCATCTGGGTGTCCGGAAGGAAGTAAATGATTATTATTTTTTATATTATCTTCGCGTCCAAACGTATAATCCATCAATTCTTGCATGGGTCCATCATGATCAATATATTGTGCGTTATTAGTGTGGTACCCAACAGGTTGAAAATTACTTTTGTTTTGAGTATTACCTGCATTATCCTGGTTTTGTCCACAACCGGCTAAACCACTTATTAAAAATAAAGCAATGGGTGCAACTATCAGTTTTTTATTCAAACAGTTCCCCCCCTAAATTTAACCTAGAGCAAAAATGCTCACTAATATTTTGTGAAGAAGGGGTTATTCTATACTATTTGTAATTGGTTTTATTCCCTTAACATTCCTCATATTGATTTGGCCAGTTCTTCTGTAAATATTCTCCTCATATTGAAATGGTTTAAGGTTATTTCTTTTAAATAAGTCAGTAATTGAGGTTTACTTCCTTCTTCTTTTTTAGTTAATCTTACATATCGATTCCATTCACGTAAAATATCTGTGGGAAATATTAATGCAATTAAAAATTCTTTCATTTCTAGATAGGGGCTTAATAGTTGATGTCGTCTTAGACGAGTTAAAGACCAAGAAATATTAGGAAGAACTCGATTTGCGAATTGCAAATAATCGATCATAGGGTTTGCAAGTTGGATGAGATCAAAATCAATGATATATAATTGCTGATATCGATTGAGTAGAAAATTATGGTGAGCGACATCACCATGAATAATACAATTTGGTCCTTCATTGTAAAAAGATTTGTTTCGCTCCATTTGAGATAATGCCCATTTTGCCCAATCTACATACTTGTTTAAATAATAAGTCGGGATAAAATTTATTAGGAGTGGGATGTTAGCTATAAACTCTTTTAAGCGTTGCTCCCATTTCATTTGTTGATCAAATACTGTTAAGTTTGGTTTAAATATGTCTCGAAACTGACTTGTTGTCTCATGAAATTGCTTGAGTAATTTTAATGCACTAGTTCTCTCACTAAAGGTTTGATACGTAAAGGTAGATCCTTTTTTTAAATACTCAACTAAAGCAAATACACGTTGATCAAATTTTATGATTTTTTCTTGATGAATAGGATGAAATTGATATGTAAAATAAAAGTCATGTTTAAAGAGTTGTTCAACAAAATGAATTTGATTGAACAATTTTTCTTCTGAAAAGAATTCCTTTAATATCCATTTACTACTATCTGTATAGCAAAGCCATATCCCATCTTTAATTTTTTTTATATATCTAAACTTTTCTCCTGTAATTGTAGACAAAGAAAGAAGGAGACGATTTTCGAGTCCGTCTCCAGTGCTATAATTACTCAAAATCATCACTGTCTTCTTGTCTTGGGAATGGGTAACCTCCTGGATAGCCCTGCGAATATGGGGTACCAGGATACATATGACCATAATTCATTTCATTTGGATACCAAGAATATTGGGCATATGGTTGCTGGCCATATGGTTGTTGACCATATTGACCGTAGTGTCCGTAGTGTCCATATTGACCGTAGTGCCCATGTTGGCCATAAGGATGACTATACATATGGCCATGATCCGTTCCATGATGATCATGATCATAGTGATGATCATGGTCGTGATCATGGTCATGGTCATGATCATAGTGATGATCATCATGGTGGTGCCCATAATGTTGATGACTATAATATTGAGGGTTATTCGGTCTCATTCCATACATTCCCATTTGTTGTTGCTCATAAGGATTATATGGCATTGTTTGCATTGGTGGCATATTTGGGTATTGCCCTTCATTTGCTGGTGGGTAGACTCCTTGGTTAAAATGTTGGTATTCCATAGGATTCATACCAGAATAACCTGATTGTGGATCTTGATAATAGCCACCTTGATGCATACCAGGATTAGCCATCATTGGAATCGATGAAGAAGATGATTCATCTTCATACATCCAATTACCTGCTTCAGGCACTGCAGTTGGATGTGCCCCCATAGATTGTGGCATGACTTGCTGATACGGTACACATTGTTCATGTGGCATTTGCCCCATTGGTGCTACAGGTCCTCCTTGCGCCATAGGAAATTGTCCCATTGGTATTCCGGGTCCTTGTGCCATAGGATATTGCCCCATCGGTGCTTGAAAGCCATATGGCTGATGGTATGGATAAGGTGTTGGGCCACAGCCACAATCAGCTACTGGCATAAAAGGTACAGTCGGATACATTTCAACACACTCCTCTTGAACTGGCATGGGCATTTCAATCGGACTCTCGACTTTTTCCTCATGTACCGGTGGTGGAACAAATGGTTGTGGAGCTTGCACTTGGGCCTGCATTTGTGACATATTCATTGTGTAATAATTATTAATATCTATTTCCGGAATAACTGGTTGAGGCATAATCGGCGTATAAATGGTTTCCTTTTTTTCTATTGGAACCTCTTTTATTATTTCCTTTTGGACTGGAAGTGTTGGTGTAGGCTTCTCCTTATAGGGATGTACTGCCTTAGGTTGTTCCTTGTATGGTTGTTCAGCCTTAGGCATTTCCTTTACTGGGCTTACCATTTCTTTCTTAATTGTTCCACCGGTCGTTGGTACTTTAATTTTCATACCAGGCATAATCATTTCCGGGTTTGATAATTGGGCATTCATTTTCTTTAATTCCTCGAAATTAACGCCATATTTTTTAGCAATATTCCACAGAGTATCGCCTTTTTGAACAATATGGATCTTCACTCATTTCCCCTCCTCAGGCATAAGTCCATATAGTCTATGTTAAAATGGGCAAAGTGCTAATAATCTTCAAAAAAAATTTATGTTTAAACAAAATAAAATATGCCTTATTACATATTGGATGTGGCTTATAAATTTAGAAAGTAAAATGGTTTAAAGGGTATACAAATTATGGTAGAATCCTTATATAATAAGGATTCTAGAAGGGAGTCTATTTTTTTGACTGCGGAAAAAAAATTATTTGGTGAAGATCGACGACAATTTTTATTAAATATTTTAATGACAAGCAATAGTCCGATAACAGGTGCAGACTTAGCCAATAAAGCCAATGTAAGTCGCCAGGTCATTGTAAATGATATGACCTTGCTAAAGGCAAAGAATGAACCGATAGTAGCTACAAGTCAAGGTTATATATATTTACGTCATGCACATGATAATCAGCTATTTGAAAAAACAATTGCCTGCTTCCATACCCCAGAGCAAGCAGAAGAAGAACTTAATCTTATTGTCGACCATGGGGTTACAGTAAAAGATGTCAAAATTGAGCATCCTGTGTACGGTGATTTAACAGCTTCTATCATGGTTTCAAATCGAAAAGATGTGAAACAGTTCATTTCAAAAGTAAAAGATACCCAAGCGGTTTACTTATCAAATTTAACACATGGTGTGCATATTCATACGATTGTAGCCAAGGAAGAAGCTCAACTGCATAAAGTAGAAGAAGAATTAAAACATGCAGGTTATTTAATTAATGTTCAAGAATAAAGAGGTGGTCTCACAGAAGGGAATTTAATACCCCTTATGAGACTACCTCTTTCTCATGATTCACTGCATTATATGAGGAATAACTACCTAATACTTTCACCTTGCAACCAAGTACCTCGATTTCCTCTAAAGCATTTTTTACTAATTGATTTTGCATTTCATGATTAATGTCTATCATAAAAAAATAGTGGCCTAAACCGGTTTTTAATGGTCTTGATTCAATTTTACTTAAATTAATTTGTCTCCAGGCAAATGCTGATAAAACTTGATGTAAAGCACCCGCTCTGTCTGATGGTAGAGTTACCATAATTGTTGTTTTTTGATACAAAGGCTTAAGCTCTTTATTAACCTTCACATCTTCATGAGCTAATACGATAAACCGTGTATGATTGAAATGGTAATCATGAATATTTTCTTTAACAATTTGCAAATGATATTTTTCTGCAGCCATTTCATTTGCAATTGCAGCTAACTTCAATTCTGGATGTTCACTTATGTACTTAGCAGCTGCAGCAGTCGAAGTGAATTGCTCTAGAGTGACCCCCCGAAACTGTTGATGCAGAAATTGATGACACTGGGCAAGGGCATGTGGATGTGATAAAATTTTCTCTACTTCAGTCCAATTATTGGTTTGCAAAGGATGGACCATTAAATGTTGCTGTATTGGGACTATGACTTCAGCTCTAATTGGTGGATTTATTTCATGATATAAATAATCAATGGTGAGGTGAACAGTCCCTTCTAACGCATTTTCAAATGGAACAATAGCAACATCTACTTCCCTACATTTAACGGCATTTAAGCAATCAGGGATTGTTGTATATGCAATTCGTTCTGCATCGGGAAAAGTATTCTGGACAGCAATATCTGTAAAGGTGGCCTTTGGCCCTAAATAACCTACACGCATCTATTTCTCCCTCCTTATATTCATTTCTTATGCTCCCGAACCTAGTATCTCTACCTTATCAACAAAATCCAAGCGTCTTAATTTAGACAACAATTCATCAAGACTTATCATAATATCTGATACCTCTAAGGTAATGGTAACATTCGCACGTCCTTGAATAGGAATAGTTTGGTGAATCGTTAATATATTACATAAGGATGTGGCGATAATTCCTAATAACTCATGTAGGGTACCAGAACGATCTTCCAAATGAAAAAATAAAGTAATCATTCTTTCCTTAACAATGGAATGAAATGGAAATACAGTATCACGATATTTATAAAAAGCACTTCGACTTAGATCAACACTCTGTGCAGCATCAGCAACAGATTCGGCTTTTCCCCTTTCAAGAAGCTCTTTTACTTCAAGAGTTTTTCTCATTGCCTCTGGTAATACGTCTTCACGTACTAGTATAAATTTATAGTCTACCTCTTTTTTCCCCAACGATCTTTCCTCCAGTAGTACTAAAATTTAGTCAAGGGTTGTCTATAAGCGAACGGTTTGCTCCCTTATCAGACAACCCATACAATTATTCAATAAATTCAAATTCATATTCCATTATTTTTACAATATCACCATTTGTTGCTCCGCGCTGTCTTAAAGCATCGTCGATACCCATTGAACGCAATTGACGAGCAAATCGTCTAACTGATTCATCTCTAGTAAAGTTTGTCATTTTAAATAGTTTTTCCAGCTTTTCACCTGTTACAACAAAACTACCATCAGGTTCCCTTGTAATTTCAAACTCTTGTTCTTGTTTTTCATGCTTGTAAACCACACGTTTAATTTCTTCGTCCTCTACTACTTCATGGATAGGGAATTCAGGTGTTGTTTCTAAAAGGTCTGCAATCTTAAATAATAGATCTCTTAACCCATTTTGAGTAATAGCTGATATAGGGAAGATTGGATAATCCTCTTTCATTTGTTCTTTAAACTTTGCTAGATTCTCTTCCGCATCAGGCATATCCATTTTGTTAGCAACAATTATCATCGGTCTTTCCATTAAACGCAGATTATACTCTTTTAATTCCTGATTAATCGTTAGATAATCTTGGTATGGATCTCTTCCTTCTAATCCAGACATATCGATCACATGGACAATCACTCGTGTCCTTTCAATGTGACGTAAAAATTGATGCCCCAATCCAACACCTTGATGTGCACCTTCAATTAATCCAGGCAAATCAGCCATTACAAAACTACGGCCATCCCCCGTCTCTACTACTCCTAAATTGGGAACAATTGTTGTAAAATGATATTCCGCTATTTTAGGTTTTGCCGCAGAAACGATGGACAATAGTGTAGACTTACCTACACTTGGAAAACCTACTAGCCCTACGTCAGCAAGAACCTTTAACTCGAGTACAATATATCGTTCCTGGCCAGGTTCCCCATTCTCGGATATCTCAGGTGCCGGATTAGCTGGGGTAGCAAATCTGATATTTCCCCTTCCTCCACGACCTCCTCTAGCAACAATTGCACGTTGCCCATGCTCCGTTAAATCAGCAATGATCTCATTTGTATCATCATCTTTCACGACTGTACCAGGCGGAACTTTTACAATCATATCTTCGGCTCCTCGGCCATGTTGGCCCTTTGACATGCCGTGTTCTCCTCGGTTTGCTTTGAAATGTCGTTGATATCTAAAATCCATTAAGGTTCTAAGTCCTTCTTCAACAACAAAAACGACGTTTGCTCCTTTCCCACCGTCTCCACCTGCGGGTCCACCTTTAGGCACATATTTTTCACGGCGAAAGGCAACCATACCATTTCCACCGTCTCCACCTTTTACGTAAATTTTCACTTGATCGACAAACATAGAAGTACCACCCTTATTGTTAATATTAATTATGTAAGAAATATATTTAAAACTTACAATATAAATTCAGCAGAAAAATGCAAAATATCCATCTCTTTAATCTTTACATCTTCAACAATTTCTTTTTGAGCAGCAAACCATTGACTAAGTATTGACAGCTTTTGTTCCTTTATTGTTCCATTAAAATCAAAAACAAAACGTGTTTTACCTTGAAAACGTTCAAAAGTAATGGATAGGTAATTTTCCTGATAAGGTTCGACAGCACTGTCAAGAATATGAAAAAATGATTGAATCCAAGTAGATAACCATTGATCATCGACCGTTAGGCCCCCACTTTCATTAAGTATTTCATATTCCATATGATATGGATGGGGTTTCCAGTTAAATGTTAGAAGAATTTCTGCAAAATGAGGAAGTTTTAAATTTGAAAGCCTAGATTCTTGTTGTGCCTCTAATATCATTTCTTCCAAAATTCGTTCTACACTATCTATTTTATTCAATGCTATATTCCCTTTTATTAATTGAAGCCTATTCATCCAATCATGACGTGCATGGCGTAGCACATCAACTACCGTCCAATTTTCCATTAATAGATTCTCCTATTACATTCATATCATTCTTTTGATTAGTATATCAAAAGACGGATTTTAATGCATATAATAAAAAAGCATGGGAAGCTTGTTTATCAGCGTACAGTTGAGTGAAATTTGAGATGCCCAATTCACCTTTGTAGTCTCTTCACCAATTCAGGGAACACAAAGAGGATAGGGTGTTGCCTTTTTTTGTAGGAAGAAGACCTGTTGAAATAAACTAGCTGGAAGGACCTTAAACAGGTTAATGTTGGACCAAATTATATGGAATTTATACTTGATAAAAAAAACTCTAACCGATCCAATCGATTAGAGTTTTTTAATCGTCATATTAAGCTTCTTGTGCAACAGGATATACGCTCACTTTTTTCTTGTCACGGCCCATACGCTCGAAACGTACGATACCATCAACTTTTGCGTATAGAGTATCGTCGCCACCACGGCCAACGTTTTCACCTGGATAAATTTTTGTACCGCGTTGACGGTAAAGAATGGATCCACCAGTTACTAATTGACCATCCGCACGCTTCGCGCCAAGACGCTTCGCGATAGAGTCACGACCGTTCTTTGTAGAACCTACTCCCTTTTTAGATGCGAAAAATTGAAGATCTAATCTTAACATTTGTTCCACCTCCTACCCGAAGGTTATTTTGATATATTTACCATAATCGCGTTCAATCGTTTGTAATGAAACGACCATCCCTTGTAACAGTAATTGTACCTTTTCCTCTTCATCAGCAGATAAATGATCAGGGATTGTACATTCAAGAAAGCCACCATTTGATTGTGTAATCATGGGTTCAATCTTAGTCAATTCCATAATGGCATTAATCGCACCGAATGAAACAGCTGAAGCACCTGCACAAACGATATCTTGGCCTTTTTCAGCAAAATCGGCATGTCCCTTCATCTTAAAAGATGAAATATTCCCACCAGATGTTTGCTTAATTTGAACATGTATCATGTTCAGTCACCCTTATGCATTGATTTTTTCAATCACAACTTTTGTAAATGGTTGACGGTGACCTTGTTTTTTGTGATAGTTTTTCTTTGGCTTATACTTGAAAACAACCAATTTTTTAGAACGACCTTGCTTTTGAACTTTAGCAGTTACAGAAGCACCTTCAACTAGAGGGCTACCAACTTTTACATTTTCGCCACCTACGAAAAGAACTTTGTCAAAAGTAACAGTTTCACCTTCAGCAACATTCAATTTTTCGATAGTAATTGCTTGGCCTTCTTCAACTTTGATTTGTTTTCCACCAGTTTCAATAATCGCGTACATACTTGCACCTCCTTAATAAACTCAGACTCGCCAAAACCAGGCGTTTTGCAATAAGCAAAAACTTATTACCTGTTTCGAGCGGTTGTAGCACGGGTGCTACAAACATAACATGAAAATCTTATCAAAATACCCGGCCTATGTCAATGCTTAATTACTCATCTTTTTTGCCAATTCTTCTTTCGTTCCAAACTGACGAATATAATATATTGGACGACAAGATGGAATAATGGATAAATAGATTTGAATACCTAATAACTGTTCTAATCTTTTAAGATGAACATCATTTTCTCCACAAAAAATGATTTTTACATCTTCCGTTAATTCGATAAACACTGCCTCATGTTCTTTAAAAGGTTTCTCCCATAGTTCACGCTCCAAACGAAAAGCAATTGTTTCCCTACTTTCAACTTTTCCTCTGCCAGCACAAACTGGGCAAGGATTTAAAAGAGTCTCCGATAATGATTTTTTTGTTTTCTTTCTTGTTAATTGAAGAATTCCTAATGGAGAAAATCCTATTACCCTAGTATGTTTTGAATCCTGCTTAAATTCATTTTTTACAATTTCCAATACTAAGTGACGATCCTTTTCACTTTTCATATCTATAAAATCAACTAGGATCATACCACCATAATCTCTTATCAGGACTTGGCGAACCATCTCTTTTGCAGCTAAAATATTGGTCTTTAAAACGGTATCTTCGAAACCTTTCGTACCGGAAAATTTACCAGTATTTACATCGATACTAATGAGTGCTTCCGTTTCATCGATTACGATATATGAACCATTTTCTAGCCAAATGAGTCTCTTTAATGATCTGTCTATTTCAGATTCAATCTTATAATATGAGAAAATATTTTCATCACTAATATGGAGCTTATATTCCCATTTTTCAGGGAAATACTGCTTTATTTCCTTCAATCTGTTTTGATTATTAGAAATCACTCTGCCTTCCTTCAAACGAGTTAATTCTTGAAATAACTCTTTTTCAAATAATGAAGTTTTATAAATAAGTGCAGGAGACTTTACTTTCGCTACCTCGTTCAATAAATGTTGATACCGTTTACGTAGAGATTCTAATTCATTCCTCCACTCCTCTTCCGTTGAATCGAAAGCTTCCGTACGTATAATAAATCCTTCATGATCTTGTTTATGATTATTAGCTATTGTCCTCCACTTTTCGCGATCCTGAATATTCCCTTTTTTTGATACAGCAATATACTCCCCCTCAGGTAAATATATTAATTTATCACCATTGATTTCAATCAATGCTGTTAATAAGGGGCCTTTTATATTTGTTTCATCTTTTTTTACTTGAACAAGAATACTTTCACCTTTACTGATAAATTTTGAAATCGGGTGAAATTTCTTATTTGGATCATCATTGTGTAAGTAAAATGGCAATTGGTCACGATGTAGGTATCCATGTTTTTCACTGCCGATATCTATAAAACAGGCATTCATTCCATTTTTTACATCTACTACTTTGCCAAAATAAATATTCCCCACTTTCGTTTCATCATGGGGTTGTTCAATAAATAGTCTTGAAACTTGATCCGTTTCCTTCGTTGCAAATCTTTTTTCTGATATTTTCTCATCGATAAAGATTTCATTCATAAAATTCACCTATCCATAATCAGTGCTAAAAGAGCTAATCCATAAGTGTTTCAACACTTTTAGACAGCTCCTCAAAATTACTACTCGTCAATAACTATACAAGAGATCCTTTACTTTTGCATCTGTTTGTTTTTCTGCAAAATAGGCATGCAACAGCTCATTTTCATCTAGATGACCAATTTCTTCACCATTTTTTACAATTAAAAGTGGATGCTTTTTTCCACGTTGGAACTTTCCGAGCACATCAAATAAAAAGTCCTCACCACTTACCTTTAATGGACGTAAACGTTCAAAACTTATTCTTTTTCCATAATAACGCTCTAATAAAAATCTCATAAATACAAAGTTCATCTGCTTCCATTCTGCCCATAATGATAAATATAAATAAATCACGACAATCCATATATTTAAATTAAATGGATGATAAAGAATAGCAATTAAATGGAAAGCAATTAAAAAGATCACTGAACTCGACAAAGTGATCCGAATAGATTGAAGAAAGGGCTTATTCATAGAAAAAATGATGTGTAAAAGCTTACCACCATCAAGTGGCCATATAGGCAATAAATTAAAAATAAGAATCATTATATTATATTCCATAAAGATAGTAAAAAGATGGGTTGATACAAATCCCATTTTTTCTAGTAGTAACATCATCAAGCCCATCCATAAATGCTGAAAGGGACCTGCAATGATGACAAAAAGCTCTTCCTTGAGAGGGCGATTCCCATGTTCATCCATTTCAGCTACTCCCCCAAATGGAAGAATTGAAATCCTCTTTATTCTCCATGAAAAAATATAGGCCATAACACTATGTCCCATTTCATGAATAAATATAATCGTAAAAAGTACTAGTAATTCTTGAAAGTTGGCAGTTATGACTGCAATACCGACAACAATCCAAAATAAAGGATGAATATGGATTTTACGGAGCAGCCCCATGAAATTATTCAAATTTTATCACCTGAATAGGATCAATAAATTTTTTTCCCTGCTTAATTGCAAAATAAAATTCTCCAGACCGTCCATTCTCCTTATTTGATACTGTACCAACTTTCTTTCCTGTCTTTACCTCCTCATATTGACTAACATCAATGGTTTCTAAATTTCCATACCATGATTCTGTCATATCTGAATGCTGGATAATAACGGTATTACCTAGATCATTTTTTTTCCCAGCAAAAACAACCCGACCTCCACTCATCGCCTCTACTGCTTCATCGTATTTTGTTTCAATCAAAACTCCACGTCCGTCAGTAGAGAAATTTGTAAGCACTCTCGCCGAAGCATCCATCACATATTGATCCTGAGCGAGATCTAAGCTCTCGTTTTTTTTCTCCTTGATTGGTAGGATAGCTAGTGGCTTACCAAACTGTTTTTCATACCATGCAGATACAGCAGCAAATTGAAATTCTGTTTTCATTGTGTTTTCGACAAAACCTTTAACAGAATCAAGCTTTGGAGAAGACGTTTTAAAAATGATAGCAATTACCAAAACTAGAATGGCAGACATTAAAATTTTGAAAAGAAAGATTTCCTTATTCCAAAGTGGGTGTATTTTACTTGGTGGATCTGCTTCAAAAATTGAGTATTCCTCATTTTCTTCCCAATCAATAGAAGGAGAATTCACGGTACCTACTTTTCTTCTTTTTGGATATGTTTTCGTTTTCCTCCTTTTCTCTATTTGTTTCCGAATTTCGTCCGATCGATTTCCCATCCTATCACCATTCTCCCTTAAACAGTTTGTACAATTATATGAATGAAAGAAGACGGATATGACAAGCTTTAGTGAATTACACCAAAACAATATTTTTCAAAATCATATTAAAAAAGCCCTCCATTAGGAGGGTTTGATTAGGCTTTCACACCAAATAATTTTTTTATTTTTGCAAATACACCTGTTTTAGGGTCTTCCAATTGCTGCAACGGAACTGATTCACCTAGTATTCTTCTCGCAATATTTCGATAAGCAATTGAAGCTTTACTATTTGGATTCATTACAATCGGTTCCCCTTGATTAGAGGATTTAATTACTTCTTCATCATCTAGTACAATTCCTATTAAATCTATAGAAAGATGCGTAGTAATTTCATCAATATCAAGCATATCACCATTGGTCATTAAATGATTTCGTATTCTGTTAATGACTAATCTTGGCGCTTCAATATGTTTCTCTTTTTCTAGCAAACCAATTATCCGATCTGCATCACGTACAGCAGACTTCTCTGGTGTTGTTACAACGATTGCTTTATCTGCTCCAGCTACGGCATTTTTGAATCCATGTTCAATACCAGCAGGACAATCGATAACAATATAATCGTACTCTTGCTTCAATTCACTGATTAGATTTTTCATTTGTTCTGGATTTACCGCTGTTTTATCACTTGTTTGTGCAGCAGGGAGAAGAAATAACTTATCTTCGAATCTTTTATCCTTTACTAATGCTTGATGGGGTTTACAACGGCCCTCCACAACATCTACTAAATCATAAATGATTCTGTTTTCAAGTCCCAACACAACATCCAAGTTCCGAAGTCCAATATCTGTATCAACAAGACAAACCTTCTTTCCTTGGAGAGCTAGTGCCGTACCTAAATTAGCAGATGTAGTGGTCTTACCAACACCACCCTTACCGGAAGTGATAACTATTGCCTCACCCATGATTAGTATCCCCCTTTAAATCTAGTAATATTTGGTCTAAGATGTTTTAATACCTGAATACGATCAATGACAATATGATTAGTGTCGTCTATGTATGCACATTCCATTCCATGCTGTTCTTCTTTACCATACTGATCAGGGGCCCGATTAATGCAATCAGAGATTCTTATTTGTGATGGCATCATTAATGATGCTGCAACAACAGCATCTTTATTACCATTAAATCCTGCATGTGCAACACCCTTAAGAGCCCCCATAATAAAGATATTACCACCAGCAATTGCGGTTCCGCCAGGATTCACATCTCCTACCAGTAATAAATCACCTGGTACCTCTAATACTTGTCCAGAGCGAACAATGGTTGTTACCGAATAGATTTCATTCTCTTTTTGCATTTTTTCGGCAGATTCCTTCGTTATTACATTACTCTGAACTTCTTCAACAACTAAATTTCGTTTATTACGCACTAATTCTTTTAACTCTTCCTCTTGATCCGGAGATATATATCTATTTCCTACTTGTATTCTAACAGTGATTAAAGGACTTTCTTCATTCTCTATATGATGAACAACAAGCTTTTCTTCTAACTCTTCTTTCAATTCAAGGTAGGAGCATTGGTCGTTCAAATGTAGAATTAGTCCTTCTTTTGTACCCTTAATCATCACATTCTGTCTTTTTCTCATCGCAAATTGCTCACCTCAGTGGCTATAATATTCGACAATACTAAGTGATTTTCCTCTATTCTAATTTGTGATTCATAAAATTATTCAGCTATCACTTGCTTCTTTCTTCGTTCCATTAATTTTTTTAATGGGTAAGAAAAAATAACAAAGAATATCAAATTAACCACTAATGTTGGCAAAAGTCTAATATTCAAAAAAGTCATCATTGACATTGATACATGTTCAATTAAAATATTTAGCTCGTATACTAGAAATTCAACGATAGCAACATTTAATATAGTCACAAGCCCAGCAATAAATATATTCGTTTGGAGTATCTTCATCATCTTGGAAGCAATATAGATAGATAATGGAAACAAGAATAGATAAACTCCCAGAATTCCTGTATGAAATACATCAAATATTAATCCGAAAATAAACGCAAATACAATGGCACGATTTCTGACATAGTAAATACCCATTAACAATAGTACTACTAAGAGAAAATGTGGCACAATAATCATTCTGCTTCCAAAGGGATCTCTTGGAACAAATTGAACAAACAAACTCTCACTAATAAAACAAATGCTTAAAATAAGAGGAAGAATAATGCGTTTCATCATTCTCCCTCCCCATGCTGCTTCACTTTGCGATCAATTATTTGCACATGTTCGATACTGTAAAAGTTTGCATATGGTTTTACATAAGCGGTTTGGGTTAGTCCATTTTCATCCGGCACTAATTTTTCAACCGTACCAATAAGAATATCCTTTGGAAAAATCCCTCCTAAACCAGAGGTTTCTACGACATCACCTTTTTTTACTTTCACATCATAGGGAATCGTTTTAAGTAATAACACTTTGTTTTCCTCATCATATCCTTCAATTAGGCCATATTCAGGTTTTTCACTTTTAATAACAGCCGATATGCGATTTTTAGGATTTGTTGAACTCAAAAGCTCTACTTTTGAATAGAACTCTGAAGTATCAACTACTTTTCCTAAAAGTCCCTCTGATGTTATTACTGCCATATTTTTTGCAACACCATTGACAGAGCCTTTATTTATATTGATATATTCATACCATTGTTCTGGTGATCTCGAAATAATTGTCGCTTGTATTGATGAATATTCCCTTAAATCTTCTTTATCTAAGATTTTTTTCAATTCATCATTTTGCTGTTTTAAATCTGCCACTTCAGCAGATAATTTCGGCAGTTCTTCTAAACGAGCCTTCAATTTTTTATTTTCGGTATATGTATTTTGGATATCTTTAATACTTCCGAAAAAATCAGCTACTCCATTTGCAGGTATAGCTATGACTGATTGTCCAAAACCTACTATATCTCTAACAAATTGTTCTGGTTTCGATACATTTTTATGATCACGTAAAGAATAACCAATTAATGCTACTAGTAAAATAATACTAATTAGCAAAATTATCAAACGTTTATTTAAAAAGAATTGTGGCATACTATCCACCCCATTAAGAAAAAATCCATTTATGTATAGTAAAAACAAGAAGGATAGGGGCATGATGCCCCTTCCCCTTATTTACTATCTTTTACTCTATTTTTAAACAAATCAATATGTTCAAGCGCGTTACCTGTTCCAATTGCTACACAATCCAATGGATTTTCGGCAATTAAGACTGGCATACTTGTTTCCTTACTAATTACTTTATCTAAGTTACGTAGCAAGGCTCCTCCGCCGGTTAAGACGATTCCACGGTCCATAATATCCGCAGCAAGCTCAGGAGGTGTTTGTTCCAATGTGCCTTTCACAGCATCAATAATAGCATGAACAGTATCATGTAAAGCCATAGAAATCTCTTCAGCGGTGATTTCAATGGTTTTTGGTAATCCTGTTAATAAGTCACGTCCGCGAATCTCCATCGGTTCAATACCTTCAGGTTCTCCAGCTGAGCCTATTTCCATTTTAATCGCTTCAGCGGTACGGTCACCAATTAAAAGATTATAAGTTTTTCGAATATAGCTAATAATGGATTCATCAATTTCATCACCAGCTACACGGATAGATTGACTCGTTACAATTCCACCTAATGAGATAATAGCTACTTCAGTTGTACCGCCACCAATATCAACGACCATACTCCCAGTAGGTTCCCATACCGGCAGGTTGGCACCGATCGCTGCTGCAAAAGGCTCTTCAATTGGAAATGCATCACGTGCGCCAGCTTGTCTTGTTGCATCAATAACAGCTCTTTCTTCAACAGACGTAATACCAGATGGTACACATACCATCACATATGGTTTTCTAGAAAATCCTCCGCCTTTATTTTTCGTTGCTTGCTTTATATAATATTTCATCATGGTTGCTGTTGTTTCATAATCAGCAATAACTCCATCCTTCATTGGTCTAGTTGCCACAATATTACCTGGAGTACGGCCAATCATATTTTTTGCATCATTACCAACGGCAACGATTTGTTTCGTATCTGTATGTATGGCCACAACAGAAGGCTCCCGTACAACGATTCCTTTTCCTTTTATAAAAACGAGTGTATTCGCTGTTCCTAGATCAATCCCAAGATCTCTACTACCAAACATTGATGTATCTCCCTTTCTACTCTGAAATGTTTCCTAAGGCTTATCCATGCCTTATAACATTTAAATACAAATTTCTTTTCTTTTTTAAGCTATATGAACAAAAATTGTTCAATTATAGCCACTTATTCTGAATATGAATGATTGGAGCAAACTAAACCATTATTTCTTCTAATCCTAAAATACGAACTACTCCATATCAAAAACAATGTTTCTCTATCTTATATTGTGTAGTTCATGTGAAAATATTGTCTTTTTTTAGCGAAGAAACAAGTTTCTGCAAAAATCATAAACATTATTATATCGTAACAAGAGCAAAATTAATAGTACTATAAATATCCTTTTTCTTTCAGACTTACGAATTTTTTGTCCCCTATAATTAAATGGTCTAAAATTTCAATCCCTATTATTTTACCACACTCTACTAATCTTTTGGTTACTTCAATATCTTCACGTGAAGGACCTGGATCTCCCGATGGATGATTATGGATACAGATAATGGATGCAGCGGATCTTCGGAAGGCTTCCTTAAATACCTCCCTTGGGTGGACGATTGAGGCATTCAAGCTTCCGATAAAAATGGTTTGTTGATGGATCACTTGATTTTTTGTACTTAAATATATACAAACGAAATGTTCCTGTGATAGAAACCGCATATCATTCATAACGTAATTTGCAGCATCTTCTGGACTTCGAATAATGTAACGGTCATTATAGGTAAGATTCCCTATTCTGCGACCGATTTCAATAGTAGCTAAAATTTGAACGGCTTTCGCAAACCCAATCCCTTTAATTTTCATTATTTCTTCTAATGAGGCTTCCTTTAACAATCTTAATCCATCAAAGGCTTGCAACACGCGATTGGCCATTTGAATTACTGACTCATCCTTTGTCCCTGTTCTAAGTAGAATGGCCAGTAATTCTTGATTAGAAAGGCTCCTTGCTCCATGTTTAACAAGCCTTTCACGTGGACGTTCACCAGCAGGGTAATCGCGAATCATTATTTTTTCCACTTTCAGTGTAACCTCCTAGGCGAGATGCGCATTTTAAGAGGCCGTACATCAACATGAGGATAATAGGTTCCATTCCTCAAGTACTTTTTTTAATCGTGAGATCGGTAAACCAACAACATTGTAAAAATCACCATGTATGGATTTGACGAATAAAGATCCTAAACCTTGAATACCGTACGCACCAGCTTTGTCGAATGGTTCACCACTGTTTAAATAATTTTCAATTTCCTTTGATGACAGCTCCCAAAATGTCACATCTGTTTTTTCGTAAAACGTTTGAATGCTTTCCGCATGAATAATCGCAACACCAGTTAGAACCGAATGTGTTTTACCTGAAAGCCCTTCAAGAATGCTTCTTGCATGATCTTTATCCTTTGGTTTCCCAAGAATTTGCTGAGCATGTACAACAATCGTGTCTGCTCCGATAACAATGGAATTTGGATACTCTCTTGATACAGCTTTAGCCTTTCTTGTCGCTAACTCTAAAACAACTTGCTCTGGGGAGTAATTTTTTTCAAATTCTTCATTCACATGACTGGTTACGACCGTAAATGGGGTTTGTAACTTTGCTAGAAGTTCTTTTCTGCGAGGAGATGATGAAGCTAATATTAAATTAGACATGTGTTCACCTAAACTTTCTTAGTAGAAGTTGAGAGATACAATATTATCCTATCAAATAACATAACCATTCACAATGAAAATAATCGAAATTTGGCATAAAAAAGAAATTTTTCTTCTACAAAACTAATCCCTATTGAATTAGAATTTCCGACCTTCAATAGGGAAAGTATATAAAATAATCTATTTTAATTGATTTATTTTTTCAACAAAGGTTAATAAGGACATTTGCGCATCCATTAATTCTTCCTTATTTTGTAGATCTTTGAAGCTAATCAGTGACTTTAGACTAGTTACTTCCAGTTTCCTCAATAAATCAATATCCTTACTTTTGACGTCCTTTATGCTATTTATTTTGTTTATTTTTTCTTGAAGTGATGCAATTTTTTCACTGTTCGTTTGCCCAGTAATAAAGGATTTTGAAATTTCTTCTGCTAATGTCGGGAAAAGCGAAATCGCTTCAGTAATAAGCTTTGCTTCATCTTTTGTAGTTATAGATATTTTTTTCCCTTCAATACTTAGCTCCTTTGCATAAACTTCAACCCCTTTATCTTTTAATATAGAGGCTAATTCTTTAGCAGTATCTAAATTACCTGAAACACTTATATAAATATAATTCTGATTATTCATAGGAAGCACAATCGCTGGTAGCCCCTTACTTTTAATCGTATTTACTATAGGTTCAGGGTCTTTAAAAACACCACCTTGGACAAAAGAAGATGTTAGGGTTGGAATTTGAACCGTCGAAGATATTCCATTATTAGATGGCGCTTGATTGGTATCAGTCTGTTTAGAAACATTTGCTTGTCCTGATGAATTCGTTTGATAAATAACTATTTTCAACATAAATATCCCAATAATGACACCAATAGTTACTGCAGTGATTACTGAAATCAAAAGTGCTGATAGGTGTTGATTCCCTGATTTTCTTTTGAATTTATTTTTAAAACTAGATTTGGAATGAATGTTTGGATAATGGATTTTTTTAAACTCATTGACTTCGTTTTCATCTATTTCAGGAAGCACCCAATCAAACGAATCCTCTTCTGAAGCGTTTTCCGCACCAGCAGCTGTTTCCTTCTTCGCTACTTTCCAATCATGGATTTCCATTTCCTCTTTAAATGGACGTTCTTCTCCATTTATTTTAATTTTGATCCTAGGATTTTGATTCTGCTTGTCCATTTTTGTCTCCCTTCCGTGCGCATATTTGTTATATGCTACCACATGGATAAAAAAAAAGAACAAGACTTTTGTCGTCTTGCCTGTGAAGGATTTCGTCAAATTTTTTAATAGGAGATGATTACACAATACATTCAAAGTAGTACACCAAAATACCAAGAAATAATAACATTTCCGTAAAAAAGAGAAATAATCGATGCTAAGCTAATAAAGGGGCCAAATGGAATCGGTTTTCTTTTTTTATATTTTCCAACAATAATGATAAAAATCCCGTAGATGGCACCGAGGATCGTGGCTAAAATAAATGTCAACAAAGATAGCTTTGTACCCAGTATTAATCCGATAACAAAAAAAAGTTTAACATCTCCCCCGCCCATTGCACCCTTGCTAATAATAGCAATGAACAATAATAAAGAAAAACCAATTATTGCACCTACAATGAAATCCCACCATGGGTTTGTGGGATAAAATATTCTTAAGAAGATAAATACACTGCAGAAAAATAACAATATTCTATCAGGTATAAGCATATAAATAATATCTGTTACCGTAATAATGATCATTAATGATATAAATAGTAGAACAAATAGTAAATCAATATCCCATCCAATTTTCATATAAGAATAAGCAAATAAGGCTCCAGTCAATATTTCCGTTATAGGATACAATACTGACAATTTGGATTTACACTGCTTACACTTTCCATTTAATAAGAGGAATGATAGTAAAGGAATTAATTCGAACCAGCGTAATTGGTGTTTACAACTCGGACAATGTGATCTCGGAAAAAATATTGATTGATTAACTGGGACTCTTAATCCAATCACATTAAAAAATGATCCAAATACAAGACCTAATATGAAAAAATATACGATCATCAAACTATCCATATGAGTAAAATACTCCTTAAGTTATAATAGTTTATCTAAGTCTATTATATTGTTTGATTGGATAAAATATCTACAAAAACAAATATTTCTAAATCTTATTATTACTTCACGTATTCCGCTACACGATTTTTCCCCTCACGCTTGGCTCCAATATATAAGGCTCGATCTGCATGGCGAATTAGAGCAAGGGCATCATCTGCATCATTTGGTGCTGAAGCTACTCCAATACTGACAGTTATATCCACACTTTCATATTTTTCATCAAAGTCTAAAAAATTTTGTGTACTAAATGGGCGATTAGCAATAGTTAAACGAACGATTTCCGCTAACCGTAATGCTGATTTCTTATTTGTATCTGGTAGAAGAATAACAAATTCTTCTCCTCCATACCTAGCTACAGTTCCTCTATTTCCTATTAAACTACGAATTCTTTTTGCCATTTGAACAAGGATCTCATTTCCGCTTTGATGGCCATATGTATCATTAATCTTCTTAAAATAATCTATATCTAACATGATGATAGATAATTCTTTTCGGTCACCTTTTTTCAGTAATTCAAATTCACGCGTAAGAAGATCATCAAAATATCGATAATTATATAATTTTGTTAATGAACAATGTTCACTTATATTTTTTGTTTTTTCATAATGTCTAGCATTTGATATCGCCACGCCAAAATAAGAACATAAAATATCTAACATTGACGTTTGATATTTTTCATATTGTTTCTTTCGTGTAGACGCTAAAAATAATATACCCTCTACTTTTTTTTCTCTAAAAATAGGAACACAAATAATACTTTCAGCACCTTTAGGCATATATCCTTTTGCATCCTTCTCCCATTCAGATTTTTCATGGTAGAAAACGGCTTTTCTTGTTCCCCATACCATTCCACTAATCCCTTCATTCTTTTCAATTGGTGGAATACTATTTAATTGTTGCTCTCCTTTTTCTACTCCTCTAAGAAGAACAAGTTTATCGTTTTTTACGTCTAAAATATAGGCATAATCTACCGGTAACATTTGCGATATTTTTTGAATAAATACATCTAGTACTTCATTAACCTGCAATCTCTCTGTCAATTGATGTCCTATTTCTGCGGCGCGCTGTAGATAATCATTAATTCTTTCTGATGAATTATACATTCTTAACACATAACCAAAACTAAGGAAGGGGATCCCAATTAAAAGAAATGCAACATAGCTAATCTCTTCAAATAAATAATATAATGCAAGACCAAGGGGAAGAATCATAACTAATGTACAGAAATCCCAAATCATATCTTTAGCAAATAATTTTGCTTTCTTTTTTAACATTATTTTCGACCAGTATAAAAGGATTTGATTTAAGATAAAAAGAACAATTTGATATACAAATAATGGAATAATTAATTCTTGAATGGAAAAATACCCAACTTTGCCTCCAAGTGCATAAAATACAGCTCCACTAAAAAGTGAAATAACAAAAAACATGATTGAATTAATAAAATAACGATAACTATCATCTTTTCCTATCTTTAATGAAAACATCAGCATAAGGATGGAAAATTGCATAAAAATAATCTCATATATTAAACCATGTAAAAGAAAGGCTACTAACGTTACCCATTGTACTAAAAATATCGGAGTATCATTAATAATGATGGGGAAATAGGCAACTACGCCTACTAAAACTAAAAAGACTAAAATTAAAAGTGGGTTCATGGGTACAGAGGGGAAAAAACGGTAAGCTATATATATACCAGCAGGTAAAATTAGCAACCATGAGATGATTAGAAGCTTAGTTGGTTTAATAGCTTGATTACTCATTCTTGCCCCTCCTGAACTAGTTAATAAGTCTCAATTTTATAAAATATTCTACCAAATTATAGTTAAATTGTCATTATATTTTCTCATTAATCCTTGTAGTTATTTTCTTTAATGATTGTTCTTAAGTAGGGTTTCACTTCACTAATAAAGTATAATGAACCTGAAATGATTAGTACCTCATCACGCGTTAAAGTCATATAGACATTTTCAATTAATTCGCGCCAATTACTATTTACCTTAGCATTAGGAATAGGATATATTGACAAAAATTCCTCCGCTTCTGTTATTCTCGGTGAGTCGAATTGGGTAAAATATATTTTCGAATCAATACTTGCTAATGTTTTTAACATAGGCTTTAACTCTTTATCACGTAGGGCAGCAAAGACGATATGTCTTCTTTTATTCGGGAAATGTTCCTCTATGGTCTGGACAAGTGATAATACTCCTTCTGGATTATGAGCGCCATCCAGGATTACCACAGGCTTTTCACTGACCATCTCCATTCTTCCCGGCCAAAACGCTTTTTTTAACCCTTCTCTTATTACATGTTCAGGTATTTTCAAAAAATCAGCTGCAGTGATTGCTAATGACGCGTTTTCAACCTGGTGATATCCAAGCATTGAAATTTCGATATTTTTATAAAATGATACAGCTGAATGGTAGGAAAATTGTTCACCTTTTTTCAATGTTTTCACTTCATCTATCGCGAAATCTTTCCCACCTACCAAGAGCTTGGCTCCTAACAGTTTTGACTTTTCAATAAAGACATTTAAAGCCTCTTCCTGCTTCGCCCCAGTTATTATTGGTGTATCTTTTTTTATGATTCCTGCTTTTTCAGTAGCAATTTCCTCAACCGTATTACCAAGAATATTCATATGATCCATTCCAATATTTGTAATAATACTCATGATTGGAACTAGTATATTGGTTGAGTCTAATCTACCACCAAGTCCTACTTCAAAGATGTTAATATCCATTGGATTCATATTAGCAAAGTAATATATAGCCATCACGGTAATCACTTCAAATTCTGTCATTGTTCCTAGTTCTGTTGTTTCAATCTCTTCGACTAAAGGTTTGATGACGTTCACTAGCTGAATAATCTCTTCATCCTTTATTGGGGCACCATTTACACTTATACGCTCGTTAAACGTTTCAATGTAAGGTGAAGTAAATGTTCCTACCTTATAGCCTGCTTCATTTAAGATCGAACGAAGATAAGTAACCGTCGAGCCTTTTCCGTTTGTTCCTCCAATATGGATGACCTTTAATTTTTTTTCAGGAGATCCTAATTTTTCCATTATCCATTGCATTCGTTCTAAACCAGGTTTAATACCAAATCTTAATCTTGAATTAATCCAATGAATGGCTTCATCATACGTTTTCATTACGATTCCCTCTTTTTTCTACTGATGTAATAATAAAGAGGCTGCCTGTTTTTTTAGACAGCCTCTCACGGTTGATAATAACATTAATTTTGCTTTAATTCTTCTATTCTTGCTTTAACCGCTGCTTGTTTTTCTAAATAATCTTTTTCCTTTGCTCGTTCCTCTTCAACGACCTGAGCTGGAGCTTTGCTTGTGAATTTTTCATTACCTAGTTTCTTTTGTACTCTATCTACTTCTTTAGACCATTTATCTAATTCTTTTTCCAAACGTGCTATTTCTTCATCAATATTAATCAAACCTTCCAGAGGAAGGAATAGTTCAACTCCTGTTACAACAGCAGTCATCGCTTTTGCTGGTGTATCCATTTCAATATCAATGATTAATTCTTCCGGATTACAGAAACGTTCAATATAGGACTGATTCTTTGTTAAAATGCTTAGTACTTGTTCATCCTTTGCCTTAAGTAATAGTTTAATCTTTTTACTTAATGGTGTATTTACTTCTGCACGAATATTACGTACCGAACGAATGATTTCAACTAATAATTTCATTTCACCCGCTGCGGCCTCATCATGTAAATCATTGTTTTTCGTAGGCCAATTTGCTACCGTAATCGATTCACCTTGATGAGGTAGATTTTGCCAAATTTCTTCTGTAATAAATGGCATAAATGGATGTAAAAGACGCATCGTGTTATCTAAAACATACGCTAAAATAGAACGAGTTGTTTTCTTAGCAGTCTCGTCTTCCCCATAAAGTGGTAATTTAGCCATTTCAATATACCAATCACAGAAATCATCCCAAATGAAGTTATATAAAGCTCGACCCACTTCCCCAAACTCATACTTATCGGCAAGTTTAGTTACTGTTTCGATGGTTTCATTTAAACGAGTTAAAATCCATTTATCTGCAACTGATTTTTCACCATTTAAATCAATTTCATCAAAAGTTAATCCATTCATATTCATTAAGGCAAAGCGTGAGGCATTCCAAATTTTATTGGCAAAATTCCAAATGGATTCAACCTTTTCCATACTGAACCTTAAATCTTGACCTGGTGAGCTGCCTGTCGATAAGAAATAACGCAGTGAATCTGCCCCATATTTATCGATAACATCCATTGGATCAACGCCATTTCCAAGAGATTTACTCATCTTTCGACCTTGTTCATCACGAACAAGACCATGAATTAATACATCTTTAAATGGTATTTCGCCAGTAAATTCTTTCGCTTGAAAAATCATTCTAGCTACCCAGAAGAAAATAATATCGTAACCAGTTACTAATGCATTCGTTGGGTAATAACGTAGAAAATCTTTTGCCTCAGTATCGGGCCAACCCATAGTTGAGAATGGCCACAGTGCTGAACTAAACCATGTATCTAATACATCTGAATCTTGCTCCCAGTTATCAATATCAGTAGGTGGTTTTGTATCAACATAGATTTCACCTGTTTCCTTATGATACCAAGCTGGAATTCGATGACCCCACCAAAGCTGGCGCGAAATACACCAATCACGAATGTTTTCCATCCATCGTAAATACGTATTTTCAAATCTTTCAGGTACAAAGTGAACTTTTGATTCGGATTTTTGTAATTCAACTGCTGCGTCTGCTAATGGCTGCATCTTAACGAACCATTGTGTTGACAAATATGGTTCAACAACAGCACCACTACGTTCAGAATGTCCAACAGAATGCATATGATCTTCTATTTTAAAGAGTACATTTTCTGCCTGTAAATCTTTAACGATTTGTTTACGACATTCAAAACGGTCCATGCCTTCATATTTACCTGCTTTATCATTCATGGTTCCGTCTTCATTCATAACTAATATACGTTCTAAATTATGGCGGTTTCCAATTTCAAAGTCATTAGGATCATGTGCTGGAGTGATCTTAACTGCACCTGAACCAAATTCCATATCTACATAATCATCACCAACAATCGGTATTTCACGGCCTGTTATTGGTAAAATAACCGTTTTTCCGATTAAATGTTTATAACGATCATCATTCGGATGAACAGCTACAGCTGTATCTCCTAGCATGGTTTCCGGACGTGTTGTTGCAATCTCAATATGCCCTGAACCATCTGCTAATGGATAACGCATATGATAAAAAGCACCCTGTATATCTTTATATATTACTTCAATATCAGATAATGCTGTTTTGGTTGCAGGGTCCCAGTTAATAATATACTCCCCACGATAAATAAGTCCCTTTTTATAAAGAGTAACAAACACCTTTTTAACTGCATCTGATAATCCTTCATCTAGAGTAAATCTTTCGCGGGAATAATCTAAACCTAACCCAATCTTAGCCCATTGCTTGCGAATAAAAGCTGCATACTCCTCTTTCCATTTCCAAGTTTCTTCTACAAATTTTTCTCTTCCGAGATCATACTTTGATATACCATTTTCTCTTAATTTCGCCTCAACTTTAGCTTGTGTAGCGATTCCTGCGTGATCCATTCCTGGTAGCCATAATACATCATAGCCCTGCATTCTCTTCATTCTTGTTAGGATATCTTGTAATGTTGTATCCCATGCATGACCAAGATGCAATTTCCCCGTCACATTTGGAGGTGGAATAACGATTGTATACGGTTCCTTATTTGGATCGTCTGCTGCCTCAAAGAATTTTCCTTTTAGCCACCATTCATAGCGGTCCTTTTCTATGGCATTCGGATCATATTTGGTTGACATTTGTAATTCATTTGTTTCCATTTCTTTCTCCTCACTTTCAGTAAAGGGTACCAAAAAAATAAAAAACTCCCATCGTCAAAAGGACGAAGGGAGCGATTTTCGCGGTACCACCTTTTTTCACAGAAACAGCATTAAAAGAACTGTTTCTGGCACTTATGTAAGATAACGGCTCTTCGCCGGCTTCCATTACTCCGCTATGTTTCACAGAAGCTACTCATGGGTGACTTTTCCAATGTTCTCTCTTAGGAAATCTTTCAGCTATTGATTTCCCTCTCTGAAGAAGTATGATAAATACCTCTGATAAAGTAGTATCCCATTGTACTTTTCCCAATCACTGCATTTACATTTTGATTTATTTTTATTTATTATACTATCTAATTAATAGTCATCTCGTCAATTATTATTGCCCATTTTTTTAAAAAAATTCATGGATAATCATTCAATTGACACTCTGACACAGATTCGCCTATTAATCATACATTATTACTAAGGGGATCGATAAGAGGAAGGTGAAAGAATGAAAAAAAAATTTAATCAATATACATTACAGTCTTGGATGAAAACATTCAAAAGCATATGTAAACAACTAATTATTCCTTTTACTATCTTTCAAGCTATTCGAACCATTTTATTACCCACTGCATTTGATGTTTTGTTATTAGCAATATTTATTTTAATTGCCTTTGCATTTCAAAACGAATGGATCTAGATATTTGCTAAAAACAAATATGGGCTGGGGTGGTAAGATAACAATATAGACCCCTCCTTAATAGCTAGGAAGGGTCTGTCTTTTGTTTATCTATTTCATTCATTCGCATAACCACATATTCTGTATTTTTTAATAACCAATATTTTCTTTGAAGTTGTTTAACAAACTCCCATTCATTCTTTTTTGTTTTCTTCAAATAATATTCCTCAACTATTTGATGAATCGGACCTGGATATGCTAAATAGCCAAGAAATAAGTATTTTTCATCCTCTCGAAATGGAAAATGCGATAAATATGTGTTTAGCCAATCCACACACTCATCCATACGTTTCGGAAATGTATTTAATGTTCTCGCTAAGAATGGTAATAAATCATGTATTGGGGACAAGATATTTGATTGTTCAAAGTTAGAAAAATATCCATAGCCCCTCTCATCGTATAAAAAATGCTCTGTAGAAATTTTCCCATGAACAACGACAGTTCTTCCCTTTTCCTGATCCTTTGAAACCTCATACCATTTTTCAAGTTGCTCTTTTGAATATTTTGCAGCTCGAAAGATATCCTGATAAAATGTACAAAACATTAATTCAAATGGTGACATATACCACTTCTGTTCACTACGTTCTAAAAATTCTTCAAAAAACTCGGTTTCCCTTTCCCATTGCCAAACAGTTTGATCATAATGCTCTTTACGTTGTTCTTTAGAAAGTTGGATGTCCTTAACTGATAAAGTATGAAGCCTAGCTAACTCCCTAAACATTTTTTGATGTTTTTCATTTCTATCTTCTTTCTCTTCATTTGGTAGCCAAGGCATTAAGTAATATAAATCATTTTCATGGAGAACCCCATATCTCCCATCCATTGTAGGATAAATTGGCACAATCCGATTATATCCACGGTGGTATAGCATTTGAACATTTTTTACAAAATCTGTACCCTTTTGTGGAGAGATTCTTTTTAAAGCAAAAACTCCTTCATTCGTAATAACTTTAAAGCTTTTTCCATATCTCTCGTAAAAATTAACATTTAAACCATATTGTTTAATAATCGTGTGAATATCTGTTTTTTTCGTCTTAGCCATCCTTTCACCTGCTTAACCCCTACGTATTGCCATTTTCATCATCTGAGAACATTTACATATAATCAACAACAGCGATTCACTAGGCTAGGAGTAAGAGCTAGACTTTAATTATTTTTTTGTAGCACTTACATATGAAGGAATATAGAGAACCTGCCCTTCATATACGTCTTGATTAATTTCTAAATGATTCATTCTTAATATTTGTTGAACACTAATCTCATATTTATCAGCTAAATAATCGAGGGTCTCCCCATTTTGAACGATAACCACTTTTAGCTTCGCTGCTTTATCATCTGCTTTTCTAGCAAAAAAATCAGCTAATGAAATAGATTCGTACTTCCCAAATTTCTTCTTTTTCTTTGTTTTACTTTGATCTTCTTCTTCAGGAGATTCATCTTCTTCCTCTGCCTCTGACTGGGCAGATGGAGAGGATTCAATCTCATTGGTATCCTCATAATGTGCAGAGGATTCATTTCTGTGATCTCCAGAAACTTGAAGAAATTCCTCTTCTGATTCATTTACTATTCCTAGATTTAAAATAGGCTCTTCCTCTTTATTTTCTATCATTTCTTCATGATCTTCTGGTTCTTTCCTTGCTTCAATGACAAACGGTTGAAATAATTCTTCATCAACTTTAAAATCTACAAACTCTTCTTCGTTATTTCCCTCTTTTTCCTCCTCCTCAGGTTGTGGTTTTACTGGTAGTCCTCGTTCTAAATGGTATTCAGGTATTGATTCACTTTCTGTTTCAAACAATTCAGGGTCAACATTTACAGACTCTTCTGTATTATCTTCGGATTCGGTTTCCGAAACTTGTTCATTTACTTCTGGTTCTAATAATGATATCGGTATTTCTTGTTCATCACTTTCTTCCATTTCTTCATTGCGAATTCCAAAAATCGAAAGATCCGCAGTAAGTTTTAATTTACCTTTTTCCGGTAGTATATAGTCAAACATATCAATGCTTACATCGATATCTTCGAGTTGATTGATTCTATTCTTAGGTATCGTTACATCAACAGGAAAGCGATGTTCAAATTGATAAACACCCTCATCTTCCCGATATTCAACCTGATGAACAAATTTTCCATGGAGATCTAATTCTTTTTCTTCGTACTCTTCTCCTCCCCCTTTGTATTCACCTTGCAGCTGTAAATTACCAATAATTTGTACATATTGCTCTTGTTCTTGAATGGTTATATGTGGATCTAATGAAATGGATAGAAGTTCATCAACTTCCTGTCCTTTTTTAAACCAAACATACTCCTCTAATGAAAATCGCAGTGACGATTGACTTTGTGACAAAGTGGATTCCTCCCTTCAATTCCAATAAAAACTAGCTATGTCATTTATATTTTTATGAATGAAATAAGAAGAATATGATTTTTTTAAATAAAAAAACCACATGATGGAAAACATCATGTGGTTTCAGATCCACTAACCTCTGATTGTCTTAAAGGTAGTTTCAACTGCTTTTATTGTTTTTTCAATATCCTCATCTGTATGGGCTGTCGATAGGAAAAGTCCCTCAAATTGAGAAGGTGGTAAGAATACACCATTATTTGCCATTCCTCGATAATACTCAGCAAATAACTGTAAATCAGAAGTTTTTGCTGTATCATAATTTATTACATCTTCATTTGTTAAGAAAATACCAATCATCGAACCAGCTCGATTGATTGTATGCGGAATTTCATATTTCACTGCAGCATTATGCAAACCTTGTTCTAGTTTGTCTGCTTTTTTAATAAATTCTTTATACGTATCCGGAGTCAATTGAACAAGTGTTTCATAACCAGCAGTCATTGCTAATGGGTTACCAGATAAAGTTCCAGCTTGGTAAACAGGACCACTTGGTGCAATCTTTTCCATGATTTCTGCCTTTCCACCAAAGGCACCAACAGGAAGTCCTCCACCAATTACTTTCCCTAAGCAAGTTAAATCTGGAGTGATCCCAAAATACCCTTGTGCACAATGATAATCAACACGGAAACCAGTCATAACCTCATCAAAAATCAATAATGATTCATACTGGGAAGTTATTTCTCGCAATCCTTCTAAAAATCCTGGCTGTGGTGGAACAACACCCATATTGCCTGCAACTGGTTCTACAATAATACAAGCAATGTCTTCTCCAAATTGCTGGAAGGCAGCTTTAACTCCCTCCAAATCATTATAAGGAACAGTAACCGTATTAGAAGCAACACCTTCAGGTACACCAGGGCTGTCAGGTAAGCCTAGTGTAGCTACACCTGATCCTGCCTTAATTAACAATGAATCACCATGCCCATGATAGCTTCCCTCAAATTTTAAAATCTTATTGCGACCTGTATATCCTCTTGCAAGCCTTAACGCACTCATAGTTGCTTCGGTTCCAGAGGAAACCATCCGGACAATTTCAATAGATGGTACACGTTCTTTTACTAGCTTTGCAAGCTTGTTTTCAGCTAATGTAGGTGCACCAAAGCTAGTCCCATTCTCAGCAACCTTCTTCAAGGCACTGACTACTTGATCATTTGTATGACCTAGTATTAGTGGTCCCCATGATAAAACATAATCAATATATTCATTTCCATCAATATCATATATTTTTGAACCTTTTCCCTTTTCCATAAAAATCGGATCCATATTGACGGACTTAAAGGCACGAACAGGACTATTCACCCCACCGGGCATGAGTGTAATAGCTTCTTTAAATGCTTTCTTTGAATTTTCATAGGATCGCATCATATTAACCCCCATTTAGTTCGGATTGTTTTTCATTCTGCTTTTTCTTTTATGACAGTTTCTACCTGATGGAAAAAACAAGCAAAAATAACTAGAACAATGAAATAATCTTATTCAGTTATTCAGCTAACCATTTTGCAACATCTTTTGCAAAATAGGTAATAATTAAATCGGACCCAGCTCGTTTCATACTTGTTAGCGTTTCTAGTACAATAGTCTTTTCATCGACCCAACCATTTTGTGCAGCCGCTTTTATAAGTGAATACTCACCACTCACATTATAAGCAACTACAGGAAGATTAAATTCATTTTTTACATCCCTTACAATATCAAGGTAAGAAAGTGTTGGCTTGACAATAAGAAAATCTGCTCCTTCTTCCACATCTGATTCAGCTTCTCTTAACGCTTCTAAGCGATTGGCAGGATCCATTTGATAGGTTTTTCGATCTCCAAATTGTGGTGTGCTTCCAGCTGCATCACGAAATGGACCATAGAATGCAGAAGCATATTTTACTGCATACGACATAATTGGAATATCCTCATAACCCGCTTCATCTAATCCCTTTCTAATGGCCGCGACGAACCCATCCATCATATTTGATGGGGCAATAATATCTGCACCAGCCTCTGCTTGACTTACAGCTGTTTTTGCCAATAGATCAAGGCTAGGATCATTTAGAATTTTTCCATCTGCAATCACTCCACAATGTCCATGATCGGTATATTCGCAGAGGCAGGTATCGGCAATAATAATAATCTCAGGATACATCTTTTTAATCAAACGCGTGGCTTCTTGGACAATTCCATGATTGTGGAAAGCACCGGACCCTTCAGCATCCTTCTCATTTGGCACCCCAAATAACAAGACAGATTTAATGCCTAAAGCAACTACTTCATCCATTTCACCTTTTAACTGATCAAGGGATAGGTTGTAAATACCTGGCATAGATGAAATTTCCTTTTTAATATTTTCTCCTTCGACAACAAAGATTGGATAAATCAAATCATCAATATGTAAATGAGTTTCACGAACCAATGCTCTCATATTCGCTGAACTACGAAGTCTTCTATGACGTTTAAATTGCATGTCTTTCATTTTTTTTCCTCCTTAAGTTTCGCTAATTGACATAAGCTATCTAACATTGATTCTATAGTATACACTTCTGGGCTTGCAGCAACGGAAAAACCATATTGTTCAATTGCTTTTTTGGTTACAGCACCAATCGCAATAAATTCAATATTTTTTAGGGCATACTGCAATGAACAGGAGGTAACAACCTCCATAAAATGGTGAAATGTCGAAGGACTAGTAAAAGTCGCATAATCCAATTCCCTATCTACTAGTAATTGGACAAGCTTATCTCTACTTTTATATGGAAAAAAAGTTCGATACACAATCCATTCATCAACTAACACTTTTTTTTCCTCTAGTCCATCAGCAATCGTTCTACTAGCTAAATTGCCTTTCGCAATTAATATATGTTTAGTCGAGTGTTCCTTTTTTAGAAACTCAACAATAAAGTCTGCCGCACTAAATTGAGATGGATAGAAACCTACTTTAACTCCATATTTCTCTACAGCTTCCTTTGTTTTACTCCCAACGGCCGCAACATTATTTTTAATATCAGACGGACAAAAATTGGGATTTAATCGGGTACATTCTTCAAAGAAATAGTTAACACCATTTTGACTGGTAAATATGATCCAATCATATGAAGGCAGTTTTTGAACATATTCGCGAGCATGTTGATCATTATTTACTGTAAAATCAATCAGCGGGATGATAGAAGAGCTACCACCTTTACTTATAATTTTACTTGCAAGCTCCTCACCTTTCCTACCTCCCCGGGTAACCAATATTTTTTTGCCTGCTAGGGGCAAATCGTAAATCATCTTACTCTTGCTCCTGCTTAACTCGATCAATTAATTGTTTTGCGCCTTGTTCTGTAAGAATTGCAGCTGCCTTTTCTCCAACAATGACCGGGTCTTCGCCCATAACCGTTTCTTTATATATGATTTTTCCATTAGGATCCGCAACTAGTGCAGTTAAAGAAATTTGAGCATTATCGGTAATTGTTGCATAACCAGCAATCGGAACTTGACAGCCACCCTCCATTTTATGAAGAAATGCCCGTTCTGCTGTTACTGTTTCCTTTGTTTCCTTAGATGTTAGCTTTAATAATTCATCGAGCAATTCTTTGTCATCTTCACGACACTCGATAGCTAATGCTCCTTGACCTACAGCAGGAAGACAAACCTCAGGCTCTAAGTATTCAGTTACAACATCACTACTCCATCCCATACGAGATAGACCTGCTGCGGCCAAAATAATGGCATCATATTCATCTGTCTCTAACTTAGCTAATCGCGTATCAATATTTCCACGGATCCATTTGATTTCTAAATCCGGACGCTCAGCTAGTATTTGAGCACTTCGACGTAGACTACTTGTCCCTACCTTTGCACCTTTCGGTAAATCCCTTAATGTCATATGACCTTTGGAAATTAATACGTCACGGTGGTCTTCACGATGCGGAATACAGCCGATGGTAAGACCTTGAGGTAAAACTGCTGGCATATCTTTCATGCTGTGAACTGCCATATCAATTTCTTTATTCAATAATGCTTGTTCAATTTCCTTGACAAAAAGTCCCTTTCCACCAACCTTTGATAAAGTAACATCAAGGATTCGATCTCCTTTTGTTACAATTTCCTTTACTTCAAATTCAAAAGGGACACCTAGTTTCTTTAATTGATCTGCTACCCAATTGGTTTGCGTTAATGCTAACTTACTTCTACGTGATCCAATAATAATTTTCCTCATTATGTAATCCTCCTATGAATACCAAAAATGAAACGCGGATAATCGGCTAACTAAAAAGAAATTGATAAGTACTACAAGAAATGCTGCGATATTCCAAAGTGCAATGGATTTTCCAAACATATTCCTCCGCTCTCTTAAATAAAGAATAAGACTGTATATAATCAGGATAATAAATGATCCAATAATTTTTGAATCATACCAATGAAATACGGATAGTTTAATAAATGCCCACTGGAGTCCTAAAATCAAACTCAATATAAGCATAGGAACACCAATAACATTTAATACGTATGACATCTTTTCAAGCTTAGATAAATCATTTAATCTCCATAGCCTGTGGCCCCATTTTTTTTGCTTCAGCAACTTATACTGAAGTAAATAGAGAGACGAAAAAACAAATGAAAACGAAAATGCCGCATAAGATAGAATAGCCATTGTTATATGAATAAATAATAATTCAGATACTAATCTTTCTGAAACTGCCGTACTCTGTGTATGTACAGGTGCAAATGTATGTATTGCCATAAAAATAAAACCAATAATATTCGTAAAGAAAACTGTAAAATCTACTCTTAATATTTTATTTATTATAAGTGATAAGGTTAGTAATACCCATGCATAGAAATAAATCCCCTCAAATAATGAAAGGACAGGGAATCTTCCTGTTCGAAATACGTACATAAACAAAAAAATTGTTTGAAGAGACCAAACAATTGCAAGTAACCAATAAGCGAGCTTGTTCGCCTTCTGATTTTGATGTTGAAAATCATTAAAATATAAAAGGATACTAATCGCATATAATACAATCATTACTTCATGAAGCCTCGACATAACCATATCAAACATAAGAAAATTCAACCTTTCTCAAGAAAAGAATAAGAGATTGGTAAGGGACGAGTCCTTCCCCTTACCTATCACTTACAAAAATAATGGTTGCTGCTTTATACAGGCTGAACATTCCATTTTAGTGAAGTACTTTGACTTTTTTCTTCCATTTGTTCTGGTTGTTCATCAATATTAAAGATTTTCTTAAACAACTCTAATTGTTCGGCAGCATTTGGTTGAGCTGCTATTTCCTTTGCCTGGGCAACAGGGTCCTTTAATAATTGATTAACAATGCTCTTTGTATGTTTATTTAATATTTTCCGTTCACGTTCAGTTAAATTTGGCATTTTTCTTTCAATGCTCATCATTGTCTCTTTCTGAATAGATAGGGCTTTTTCACGTAAAGTAGTAATAACTGGTACTACCCCTAGCATATTTACCCATTCATTGAAACGAACAATTTCTTCCTCTATCATGAGCATGATATTTTCAGCAGCTTTTTTTCTTTCCGCAAGGTTAGCTTCAACAATACCTTCTAAATCATCGATATCATATAAAAATACACTATCAAGATCAGCTATACTAGGATCTAAGTCACGTGGTACTGCAATATCAACCATAAATAAAGGACGTCCCTTTCTCATCCTTTCAATCGCTAGCATCATATCCTTCGTTATAACATAATCTTTTGAACCAGTAGAGCTAATTAAAATGTCTGCTTCAACTATTGCACATTGAAGTTCCTGCAATGTTTTAGCTTGCCCATTAAATTGTTGTGCTAGATCTTGTGCTTTTTCAAATGTCCGATTAATAACGGAAACCTTGGTTGCTCCACTGCCATATAGGTTTTCAATCGCTAGCTTGCCCATCTTACCGGCACCAACAACTAACACATGTTTATTTTTCAAATCACCAAGTACCTTTTTAGCTAACTCCACTGCAGCATAGCTTACAGAAACAGCATTAGATCCAATTTCTGTTTCAGAATGCGCCTTTTTAGCTAAAGTAATCGCTTCTTTGAATAAGTGATTAAAAATCGTTCCAGTTGCTGATACTTCTTGACTCATAAAGAAGCTGTTCTTCACTTGACCTAGAATTTGTGTTTCACCAAGAACCATGGAATTCAATCCACAAATAACTTTAAACAAATGTTCAATCGCCCCATCCTGTTCATAGAAAAACAAGTAAGGGGTAAATTCCTCTTTATCAATTTGAAACCATTCTGAGAGAAAATCTTTAATATAATAACGTCCTGTATGCAGTTGATCAACAACCGCATAAACCTCTGTTCGATTACATGTTGAAACAATTACATTTTCCAAAATGCTTTTTTTATTTTTTAATGCTGTCGTAGCAGCCGATAAATCCGCCTCATTAAAGGACAGCCTTTCACGTATCTCTACAGGGGCTGTTTTATAATTTAAACCAACAGCTATGATGTACATAAAAAATGGCACCCCCAAAAAAATTTGACAACTAATGAACCTTATATTTTCTATTATATCATGTCCATTTTCCTATTCTTTTATTAAATGTGAAAAGAAAATGAAACCTATGTTATATTAGTAATAATTAATCATAGTCCATATGTACAGTATCAAAAAATAAGCTTAGAATCAAGTAAATGAAACGAAAGCAGGTTAATTATGAAAAACCAAAAAATCTTTCCTGGATTGATTTTATTGGGGTTTGGTTTATATTTTTATTTAGAACATAGTCAAATTGACATATTGAAGGAATATCTTACTTGGCCAACCCTTCTTATTATTGTAGGAATCGCATTTTTAGGACAAGGCTATGGAGGAAAAGATTATGAAGCCATATTACCTGGCGTCATCTTAACAGGTTTTGGTATTCATTTTCACATTGTTAATCGATTATCCATATGGCCAGATCACATAGGAATCTTCATTTTAATCATTTCTTTAGGCTTTTTATTACGTTATCAAAGGACAGGGAATGGTTTATTTCATGGTGTTTTATTTTTAATTATTTCTATTATTCTTTTATTCTATAATGAAGTACTTCAATGGTTAGGCTTATTGGAAAATAAAGCAGGGAATATCATCAATCTTTGGCCATTTCTTTTAATCATTCTCGGAATATATCTATTATTTTTTAAACGAAAATAAAAAGCTGTTTTTGTAAAATTCATCGTCCTTTTCTCAATAAAGGAGTTACAGTCTACACTCTTATTATTGATAAAACTTCACTTAAAATAGCTATAATGTTTGAGATAAGAGCCAAATAAAAAGACCTTCGTGTTATGCTGTGCCCCAAAAGTTAGAATGGATTGTTCTAATTTTTGGGGGGCATACCACTTGAAGGTCTTTTTTACATCCATTTATTTAGAATACCCCATATCTTATCTTTGCCTTCACCGGTTTCTGATGAAAAAAGGACAATTTCATCTTCCGGATCAAAATTTAGGGTTTCTTTAGTAATTTTTAAATGCTTTTGCCATTTCCCCTTAGGAATCTTGTCTGCTTTTGTTGCAATGACCAAACAAGGGATTTGATAATGTTTTAAAAAGTCATACATTAATATATCATCTTTTGTTGGAGGATGTCGTAAATCAACGATAAGAAGTACGGCACATAATTGTTCACGTGTCGTTATATAAGTCTCAATCATTTTCCCCCATGCTTCTCGTTCTTTTTTGGAAACTCTCGCAAAGCCATAGCCAGGAACATCTACAAAAAATAAGCTATCTTCAATTTTATAAAAATTCAAGGTTTGAGTTTTTCCTGGTTTAGATGATGTTCTTGCAAGAGCCTTTCTGTTGATCATTTTATTAATAAATGATGATTTCCCTACATTTGAACGTCCTGCAAGCGCAAACTCAGGAATACGTTCATCTGGATACTGCTCTTGTCTAACTGCGCTAATAACTAATTCAGCTTGATTTACTTTCATTTCAATTCACCTGCTAATGCTACCTTTAAGACTTCATTCATATTTGAAACAGGAATTAATTTAAGATCCCCTCTAACGCTTTCTGGAATGTCATCAATGTCCTTTTCATTGTCTTTTGGTAAAATAATCGTTGTAAGTCCAGCACGATGTGCACTTAAAGTTTTTTCCTTCAAGCCACCAATCGGTAAAACTCTCCCTCTTAAAGTAATTTCTCCTGTCATACCCACTTCTTTACGAATCGGTATTCCTGTTAAAGCAGAGGTTAAAGCTGTTGCGATTGTTATCCCTGCCGAAGGTCCATCTTTTGGAACAGCACCTTCAGGTACATGGATGTGTATATCATATTTTTCATAGAAATCTTCTTCTAGCTTAAATTCGATTGCTTTTGATCGAACGAAACTTAAGGCAGTTTGTGCAGATTCCTTCATTACATCTCCTAATTTTCCTGTCAACACAAGCTTGCCTTTACCAGGAGAAAGAGAAACCTCTATTTGTAAGGTGTCACCACCTACCGTCGTATATGCTAATCCTGTCGCTACACCGACTTGATCCTCTATTTCTGCCTGACCGTAGTGATATCTTGTCTTTCCTAAATATTCTTCAATATTTTTGTCGGTCACGATTACACGTTTTCTTTCTGACGAAACAATAATTTTTGCTGTTTTTCTGCAAATCGATGCGATTTCTCTTTCTAAACTTCTAACTCCTGCTTCACGTGTATAGTAACGAACAATTTTTTGAAATGCTTCATCCCTCACTTGCAATTGACCCTTTGTCAAACCATGTTCGTTCATTTCCTTTTGTAGTAAATGATCCTTTGCAATATGAATTTTTTCCAATTCCGTATAACCAGGTATGGAAATAATTTCCATTCTATCACGGAGAGGTCCAGGTATAGAAGACAAATCATTAGCCGTTGTAATAAACATGACCTTCGATAAGTCATATGTTTCTTCAATATAATGATCACTAAAGCTATGGTTTTGTTCTGGATCTAATACCTCTAGCATAGCTGCAGAAGGGTCACCACGAAAATCATTAGACATTTTATCAATTTCATCTAATAAAAAGACTGGATTGATTGTACCTGCTTTCTTCATCCCTTGAATGATTCTCCCAGGCATAGCACCAACATATGTTCTACGATGACCTCGAATCTCAGACTCATCTCTTACTCCACCTAGAGAAATACGAACAAATTTTCTTCCTAAGGATTCTGCAACAGAACGTGCAAGACTTGTTTTACCGACCCCAGGAGGTCCGGCTAGACAAAGGATTGGCCCTTTTAAGGATTGAGTTAATTTCTGCACAGCTAAATACTCAAGTACACGTTCCTTTACTTTATCAAGACCATAATGCTCTCGATTTAAAATCTCTTCAGCCTTTGAAATATCTAAATCGTCTTCTGTCGCATTAGACCACGGAAGAGAAATTAACCAGTCAATATAATTACGTATGACTGAGCTTTCAGCAGAGCTTGAAGGCACCTTTTCATATCGGTCTAGCTCTTTAAGCGCTGTTTTCTTCACATGTTCAGGCATACCGGATTTCTCAATTTTCTCCGTAAATTCTGCTACCTCACCGGTTTTCCCTTCTTTATCACCTAGTTCTTTTTGAATGGCTTTCATTTGTTCACGTAAATAATATTCCTTTTGTGTACGCTCCATTGACTTTTTGACACGTTGACCAATCTTCTTTTCTAAGTTTAATACTTCTTTTTCATTATGAATAATTTCAATTACTTTGTTTAAACGCGCTTTAATATCAACGGTTTCAAGGACTTCCTGTTTTTGAGATAATTTTAGAGGTAGATGTGAAGCAATAATATCGGCCATTCTACCTGGCTCTTCAATATCAGAAACTGTTTCAAATGTTTCTGCTGAGATTTTTTTAGATAGCTTTATGTATTGTTCAAAGTACTCAAGCATGGTTCTCATCAAAGCAATCATTTCTACATCACTAGTATCATTTTGCTCATATGTTTTTAGTGAAACAGCATAATAATTATTTTCATCATAGAAATGTTGAATTTCCGCTCGATATAATCCTTCTACCAGTACTCGTATAGTTCCATTAGGTAATTTAAGCATTTGCTTAACCTTTGTAAGTGTCCCCATACGGTATAGATCCTCTTCATTTGGTTCATTTATTGAATCATCTTTTTGAGTCGTCAAAAAAATTAAGTGATCGTTCATCATAGATTGTTCTAAAGCTTGAACAGAATGTTCACGCCCCACATCTAAATGAAGGACCATTGTAGGGTACACAAGCAATCCTCGCAGTGGTAGCAGAGGAACAGTGTGTTCTTTTTTCTTTGGCAAATTAGTGCACCTCCATAAACCATTGCATTCTTTCCACTCACTAGGTGAATCTTTTTACAATTCTAACGTATTTAAATAATCGTGTCCATTTTAAAGAACATATCATTCTTATCCTATTCAAATCTTCTAATGGGGTGACCTTTAAACGCACATTTATTGCGTATTGGTCACCCTTTATATGAATTAAACGCTTTTTTTATCCATCGCTTCTAATGACGTCTTTAATGGTGACTCCTCCTCAAAACGATGGATTAAAGCAATTTTAATCGCACTTTCAAATTCACGTATAGGAATAATTGTAATACCTTCAATTTCATTTAAAATGGATTGCATGTTTTCTTCAGGAATAATCACTGTTTTTACTCCTGCTTGTTTTGCCGCCTTCACCTTAGCGAATACGCCTCCAACAGGCTTGACATTTCCATGTATGCTTATTTCTCCTGTCATAGCAATTGAATGATCAACAGGAATTTTATAGATAGCTGAATATATCCCAGTAGCCATCGCAATTCCTGCAGATGGACCATCGATTGGTATTCCTCCTGGGAAATTTACATGAATATCATATTGGTCTGCAGGTACCCCCATTGTTCGTAAAACAGTAATGACATTTTCAATTGAACCTCTTGCCATACTCTTTCTTCGGATCGATTTTCCCTGTCCCCCAATACTTTCCTCTTCAACAATACCAGTAATGTTTATCGTCCCCTTTTCTTTCGCTGGAATAACTGTTACTTCAATTTCAAGTAAAATTCCACTGTTGGGACCTGTGACTGCTAATCCATTTACAAGACCTACATTCGATTTCTCGCCAATTTTTCTTTCTAATCTAGGAGTTAATTGACTAGATTGAATGATCCATTCAATATCTGTATTACTTATATCATTTCTTTCTTCTTGAATCGCTAATCCTGCTGCAATTTGTACCATATTTACTGCTTCTCGACCATTTCGAGCATAGGAGGAAAGAATTTGCAATCCTGATTTATCAATTGTGAGATTAACTTTTTCCGCGGCTTTTTTTGCTACCTTAGCAATTTCATCTTGTTCTAAATCCCGAAAAAACACCTCCATACATCTAGAACGGATAGCTGGAGGTATTTCATTAGGAGTTCGGGTGGTTGCACCAATTAATCGAAAATCTGCTGGTAATCCATTTTGGAATATATCATGAATATGTGACGGAATTTGAGTATTTTCCGCACTATAGTAGGCACTATCAAGAAATACCTTACGATCTTCTAATACTTTTAATAGTTTGTTCATTTGAATTGAGTGTAGTTCTCCAATTTCATCGATAAAAAGTACACCGCCATGTGCATTTGTTACTGCCCCCTGCTTTGGTTGTGGAATTCCAGCCTGTCCCATCGCCCCTGCCCCTTGATAGATAGGATCATGGACTGAACCAATAAGCGGATCGGCTATGCCACGTTCATCAAATCTTGCGGTTGTTGCATCTAACTCAATAAATACAGAAGTTTGTTTAAAGGGAGATTTCTCATTGCGTTTAGCCTCTTCCAGAACTAGTCTTGCTGCTGCTGTTTTCCCTACACCCGGTGGCCCATAAATAATGACATGTTGTGGATTTGGACCACAAAGTGCTGCTTTTAATGATTTAATGCCATCCTCTTGTCCGACAATATCTTCAAATTTAGATGGACGGACTTTTTCCGCCAACGGTTCCGTTAATTTGATGGAACGAAGCTTTCGCAATTGCTCCATTTCCTTTCGTGATTCCCGATCTATAGAAATCTTTTGTGTTTTTTGGCTCTTTAACAAGTTCCAAAAATATAATCCTATAATCACCCCAAAAAACAACTGAATAAATAATGCTATCCCTGTCCAACTCATCGTATTCCCTCCAAGATGCTTTTTATATGAAGGAAAAAGGGACGTAAGTGGAAATCATCTACCTTCTTCTGCTTACGTAACCCTTTCATTCAATTTCCTTCATGTTAACTGATGAAGTACAAAGCGGCTCCATCGGATTTGTATACCAACTAGTATCTCCTGCAGTTTGGGGGAATAAACTAATTTTTTTGCATATAAAAAGCCTAGCGACATTTAAAGTGTACCCTTTGTAAAGGACATTTAAAAAAAGACTAGGCAACTTGAAGAAGATGATGACTGTATTGTGCAGGTGTCATCTTTTTTAAGTTCCATTGACCTCGGTAATGATTGTAATATGTCATATAACTCTGAACCTCTCTTTTTACTTCTTCTAATGATTCACACGTTTTAAAATCCGTTTCATCTTTAAAATGTCCAAAGAACGATTCTTGTGGGGCATTATCCCAACAGTTTCCACGACGTGACATAGATTGCCCTAGTCCCATTTTCTTTACCATCTTTTGAAATTGGGGGTTGGTATAGTGGAACCCTTGATCTGAGTGAATGAATGCGCCTTCGGCCAGCTTTATCCCAGTCTTTTTCAACTTCTTTAATGTATTTAACGCAATATCTAGTGTGATTTTATCTGATGTCTCATATGCTAAGATTTCATTGGTTTCGGCATCTTTTATAGTGGACAAGTAGGCACGTTTTCCTTTTCCATAACTTAAATATGTAATGTCTGTTAATAATACTTTTCTAGCGGTTCCTTGCTTAAATTCGCGGTTTAATAGGTTCGGTAAAGTTCTATGTTCTTTTGTTGCTTTTGCCATTCTTCGATATGGGTTTGCTTTTCGAATTGGGCAAATGATTTGGAATTTTTCATGATACGACGAATTCGTTTTAGGTTATATGTAATTTGATACTGATTTTCTAAGGTCATCTTGATTTGACGTGCGCCTTTCTTACGACGACGAAAATTATAAGCTTTTAAAATGATTTTCTTTACTTTTTCTCTGCCCTCATCACGAGCCTGTCTATTAAGTTGTGCTTCTTCTGAAAAATAACGATAATAACCTGATCGAGAGACACCAACTAGTTCACAAAGATAGCTCACCATCCGCTTTAAGTTATATTTTTAATGACCAATTGGATCAATTCAAATTTCTGTTCAGCTGTTAGTTTTTCCTTTTCTTCACCAACATCCTTTCTGCTAGATCGATCTTTTTAGCAGTTCATTTTCTGCACGTAATAAGGCGTTTTGTGCTTCTAATCGTGCATATTTTTCTTCTAAACTTAATTCACGTTCAAGTGGTCGTCCAGAATGGTATTTTCGAGTGTCTTCAAGCCCAGCTACACCATTTTCTTTATAAGCTTTACGCCATCTCTTTAAAGATGAACTCGCTCGTTCAGTCCCAACGATTTCAATATCAAATCCTGCATCTTCAAATATTTGACGTGGAAATTTTCCTTCTTCATACTCTTTAATAGCTAATGCTTTAAATTCATCAGTGTAAGTAATTGCTTTTTCACTAACAGCTTTTACATAAGGATGTTTCATCAATAATTTCTGTTCTTGATCTGTAAATAATATTTTCGACATTTTCATCCGCCCCATTAACTATTTCTTTCATTATAAATAAAAGTACCCCATAAGGAGGACTTTTTTTAAGTGTCCATCTTATAGGGTACATTTTAATTTACGCTAGGCTTTTTATATTTAGGCAGTTTTCGTTTGTTCGTTTCCTTCAACAACCGTTCCATCTTCTAATATTAATTTTGGTGGTTCTGAATTTAGTACGGCTTCTTTTGTTACAATACATTTTTTAATATCACTTCGTGAAGGTAAGTCAAACATTACATCAAGCATAATACTCTCGATGATTGAACGTAAACCACGCGCGCCAGTTTTTCTTTCAATTGCACGTGCCGCAATTTCTTTTAATGCACTGTCTTCAAACTCAAGCTCTACATCATCTAGTTCAAGCATTTTACGGTATTGTTTAACTAATGCGTTCTTTGGCTTTGTTAAGATTTCAATTAACGCTTCTTCATCTAGTGGCTCTAAACTTGCAATAATAGGTAAGCGTCCAATAAATTCAGGAATCAAACCAAATTTCAGTAAATCCTCTGGTAAGACTTTGGACAATAATTTTTTATCTTCAATATCAGCTGATTTATTTTCGCCACCAAATCCAATAACCTTCTGTCCAAGACGTCTCTTAATAATTTGTTCAATTCCATCAAAGGCTCCACCACAAATAAATAATATATTTGTCGTATCAATTTGAATAAATTCTTGATGTGGATGTTTACGACCACCTTGTGGAGGAACACTTGCAACAGTCCCTTCAAGAATTTTTAATAAAGCTTGTTGTACACCTTCACCAGAAACATCTCTTGTAATTGATGGATTTTCTGATTTACGTGCTACCTTATCAATTTCATCAATATAGATAATACCCTTTTCAGCCTTTTCTACATCATAATCAGCAGCTTGGATTAATTTTAATAAGATATTTTCAACATCTTCCCCTACATACCCTGCTTCTGTTAATGAAGTAGCATCAGCAATGGCAAATGGAACATTCAAGATTCTTGCCAGCGTTTGGGCAAGAAGGGTTTTCCCACTTCCAGTAGGTCCGATTAAACAAATATTACTTTTAGCAAGTTCAACATCATCAATCTTGCTATTTGAGTTAATACGTTTGTAATGATTATATACTGCTACTGCTAATGATTTTTTTGCTTGATCCTGACCGATTACATATTCTTTTAATATTTCACGGATTTCTAATGGCTTTGGTATATCTTTAAATTCAACTTCTTCTTCTGTACCAAGCTCTTCTTCTACAATTTCTGTACATAGCTCAATACACTCATCACATATATATACACCTGGTCCGGCAACTAATTTACGAACCTGATCCTGTGTTTTACCACAAAACGAACATTTTAGCTGTTGTTTTTCATCGTTGAATTTAAACAATGAGATTCACCCCTTATAAAGACTTACTTACTAAGTATTATCTTGAAAAGAATTCATTTTATAAAATAAAAATAATATATCATAATGGATGATATAGTACTTTTTATTTGTTATGAGATAAACTCCTAATTATTTTATTCTTTTCAAAAAAATGGCTGTTCCGTTGTACTTAAAACAATTATGTATTGGATTGTATCACATTTATATGCCTGACAGGAAGTTTTAAGCTCTACTAACTATTTCGACGTCGATAGTTTATTTTCCTACTTACTCCAGATTTTCCCGAAAATAAATGAAATATTCCTCATATGTATAAATATTTTTATTGCTTATATGTATAATTTAAAATTTTTATAAAACAAGGCACGAAAAGTCGTGCCTTGTTCCATTTGCAACCTATTTTCTTATGAGGCAAAGCCGCCTCCGCTTTTCTATATTGTCTAGCTCCGGCTCCTAGCCCCTCGAGGTCAAATAACCTGATGCAAGAAAAGTCAAACTACAGACTTTTTTGCATCAGAACATTTGCTTGTCGGGGCTGTTCAAGTCGCCTCCGCTTTTCTATATATTATGCAACAGTTTTGCTGTTTTGTACAAGAAATTCGACTGCTTTACGAATTTTCACATCTTTTTTGACTGTATCTAATCCACCAAGTGCATTTTTGATATCTTCAACAGACATGTTGTACATACCAGACATTTTAGTAATTTCTTCTTCAGCTTCTTCATCAGAAACTTCAATTTTTTCAGCTTCAGCAATCGCTTCTAATGTAAGATTCATACGAACACGTTTTGTTGCGTCTTCTTTCATTTGTTCACGTAATGCTTGTTCATCTTGACCAGAGAATTGGAAGTATAAGTCAAGGTTCATTCCTTGCATTTGTAAACGTTGAGCAAATTCTTGCATCATACGATCAACTTCAGTTGTAATCATTGCTTCAGGAATATCCATTTCAGCATTTTCAGTAGCTTTTTCTACAACTGCATCTTGAACTGCATGCTCTGCTTCATGCTCTTTAGAATGTTTTAAATTAGCTTTAGTTTTTTCTTTAAGTTCAGCAAGAGTTTCAACTTCACTATCCACATCTTTAGCGAACTCATCATCTAATTCAGGAAGTTCTTTAGTTTTAATTTCATGAACTGTTACTTTAAACGTAGCTGGTTTGCCAGCTAATTCTGCAGCGTGATATTCCTCTGGGAATGTTACTTCTACATCTTTTTCTTCCCCAGCTTTTACACCAACTAATTGTTCTTCAAAACCAGGAATGAAACTATTTGATCCAAGTACTAGAGAATAGTTTTCTGCTTTCCCACCTTCGAAGGCTTCACCATCAACAAAACCTTCAAAATCAATCACTACTGTATCGCCATCTTCAGCAGCGCCTTCTTCTTTAAGAACAAGTTCTGCATGACGTTCTTGTAATGTTTTTAATTCATTCTCTACATCTTCATCTGTTACTTCAGTATCAAATTTTTCAACTTCTAAGCCTTTGTATTCACCCAGTTTAACTTCTGGTTTTACTGTAACAGTAGCTTTAAAGATTAGTTCTTTTCCTTTTTCCATTTGCTCGATATCAATTTCAGGACGATCTACAGGCTCAATCCCTGTTTCTTCAATTGCTTTTGCATATGCGTCCGGTAAAATCACATCTAAAGCATCTTGGTATAAAGATTCCACACCAAAACGTTGTTCGAACATTCCGCGTGGCATTTTTCCTTTACGGAATCCTGGAACATTTACTTGTTTTACTACTTTTTTGAAAGCTTCATCTAAACCAGCTTTTACTGTATCCGCATCAACTTCTACAGTAAGTACACCTTGGTTACCTTCAAGCTTTTCCCATTTTGCTGACATACCTTTCCCTCCAACAATCTATATTTTGATAGTGTAATGAACAGATTTGATAGATAATTCCTCTAATTAATGCCATTACTTTTTAAATGAAAATACATTACAACCCTTTCATTATAACACACGTTATCTCCGTTTCAAGAAGGAGCTATAGAATCGGTAAAGAAATTTCTTCAAGTCTTTCAATAAAGTCAATTGAATTTGCTAGACTCTCAGCATCCGCTTCAAATTTAGTTGCTATTTTATCAATATCTATATTATCCCCATAGAGTTTTCCGACATAACCATATAATGCAGCTGCCCATAATGCTTTATTTTTGGGAGATAATTCAAAAGGGTAAAGTATGAAAAAGTGTCGATCCAAAATTTCTTTCATTTGTGAAAACAAAGTTGGATTTTCATGCTCTATTTTTTCCTTTAAAAAGTTCGTTAGCTCTAAATAGAACGGAGTTTCAAAAACCGGTTTTATTTGATCAAGAGAAATTTCTCCATCATAATGAAACTTCTTTACCGTTACCTGTCTGTTAAAGTGATGTTCCCGCAAAACATTTAATATCATAGTCTGTATAAATGGGTGTTCGCGTTCATTTTGAAGATGCTCCAATAATTCGTCTATATAAGGATAAATATTTTGGTTTGCCAATTGGGCAATTTTAAACATATTTTCCTTCATATCCTTTGACGAAAATAAAGGCTCGTGATCTACACGTTTTCTACTTTCAAACGGATTGTCCATTCGAGTTTGACTGAATTGAAGTAGTTTTTCATAATGATCCAATTTATCGAAAGGGACTTCTTTTTCATCTATTAATGCCTTTATTGTATGTACTACAGCATGATGATCACCCATTTGAATTAAAATCATAATGTAAACATCATTTATTTCAAAATAATCTCCAATTCCCTGGTGCAATAATTTTAAACATAACTCTTTCGCTTCCTCAAAATCACCGTTTTCATACAGAGCTAAGAGATATGCAGTACTAATTTCCTGATTACTAGGATCCATTTCATTTGCTTGTCTTAATAAATTTACTGCTTCCGCATATCGGTGATGATGTAAATGTTCAAGACCAAGCTCCATTAGACGATCCTTTAAAAAAGGAAAGGGAATTATTTTCTGTTTATCCATGGGTCCTTTATCATTGCTGTTCATCAAAAAAACCGCCTTTATTTATAAAAGTAAAACAAGTGTAGCATGAATGAACACATGATTACAAAAACGATTAGCTATTTCCTTCTACAACAAAAAAAGCTTACTTAACAGTAGGCTTTAGGTAAATAAGAATGGCGTCCCAGGCAGGATTCGAACCTGCGACCCACAGCTTAGAAGGCTGTTGCTCTATCCAGCTGAGCTACTGGGACATATTATAATTTTTTAACCTGCTTAACTTCCAGTCGTCCCGATTTCGGTTTGCTTTTCTGGGATGCAGCTCAATCGGTACGCTGATGTTTTTCTTTGATGCATACTCGGTCGTGCTCTATCCAGCTGAGCTACTGGGACATATTATAATTTTTTAACCTGCTTAACTTCCAGTCGTCCCGATTTCGGTTTGCTTTTCTGGAATGCAGCTCAATCGGTACGCTGATGTTTTTCTTCGATGCATACTCGGTCGTGCTCTATCCAGCTGAGCTACTGGGACATATTTTAATTTTTTAACCTGCTTAACTTCCAGTCGTCCCGATTTCGGTTTGCTTTTCTGGGATGTGGCTCAATCGGTACGCTGATGTTTTTCTTCGATGCATACTCGGTCGTGCTCTATCCAGCTGAGCTACTGGGACATATATATCAATATTACAAAATTACTATATAAGACAATTATCATTTTATTCAATTACCATTAAAAAGTCAATAGATTTTTTCTAATGTTCTATTGCAGCTCTATTTGAACTGCAATAGATCCAATTGACTATATATAAAAAGTTAATCTTAGTTCCTCTAACTCCTGATGAGCATCAGTAAAAAATTGAATTGTAATCATATTTTTTTCTTTTTGAACAAGTGCATATGTTCTTTCTCTTCTCCCGCGAGGCATTAAAAAACTACCTGGATTTAAAAATAAGGTTCCATTGATCATTTCAGCACCAAGGATATGTGAATGTCCAAAAAACACAAAATCAGCATGTACTTCTTTTGCTTTATATGACAAATTCATTAAGGTCATTTTCACATTGTAATGATGTCCATGTGTAATAAATATTTCATTGCCATTGATATTTTTACGAATATCAAGCGGGTACTGTTTATCAAAATCACAATTACCACGTACAATTAAAAACCCTTGAACTTCGTCCTCATTTGACATAAGTTCTGAATCACCGCAATGGATCATTGCATCTACCTGATTTTCGTATCTCTGCTTAAGTTCACCTAATTCTTTTTTCAATCCATGACTATCACTTACAATCAGTAGCTTCATTTCATTTCACCTTGATTCAATTTATCTTTAAGGATGATATAGAGATTTTGCAGAGCAGCTGCACGGTGACTAATTTTATTTTTTTCTGATGATGGTATTTCTGCCATTGTTACTCCTTTATCTTTAAGAAAAAATATCGGATCATATCCAAATCCATTTTCCCCATGTCTCTCACGAAGAATTTCACCTTCACATGTTCCAGTTACAGTTATTGTTTTTTCTCCAGGTACTGCTAGAGCCAATGCACAATAAAACCGAGCTGCACGATCACCTGCAGGCACATCTTTCATTTCTTTTAAAACTTTATCAATATTTTTCTCATCATCTTTTTCTTCACCTGCATATCTTGCAGAATAAATTCCTGGTCTTCCATTCAATGCATCAATGCATAATCCACTATCATCAGCTAGTACCATTTGACCAAATTGTGAAGCGATGGTTTCTGCTTTTAATACTGCATTTTCTTCAAAGGTATGTCCTGTTTCTTCAACATCTATTGCATCAGGAAAATCTAATAATGTTTTTACTTTAATATTAAATGCTGAAAATAAACTCTCAAATTCTTTTGCTTTCCCACTATTTTTTGTTGCTATAATTACTTGTTGTTTCATTTTTTATTCCTCACATGTAAGCGTAATATGATTTGCGATTGGACCTAATGCCTTTTGCTGAATGGAAAAGATTTCTCTCAACCCATGCGTTGCTGTTTCAATTAATTGCTGCAATTCATTTGGGGAAAATGTTGCTTCCTCTCCTGTGCCTTGTAATTCAACAAAATTTCCTGCCCCCGTCATGACGACATTCATATCAACAAGTGCCTGACTATCTTCCGAATAATTTAAATCTAATACTGCACCATGATCCTTTATTATCCCCACACTCGTTGCTGCAAGATAGTCCGTAATCGGAAACGTTTTAATCGTTTTATTTTCATATAATTTCGAAAACGCTTGAGTCATTGCTATAAAGGCACCTGTAATCGAAGCTGTACGTGTGCCTCCGTCTGCCTGAATGACATCACAATCGATCCATATTGTTCTCTCGCCAATACTCTCTAGATTTACCACTGCACGCAATGCTCTCCCAATTAAGCGTTGAATTTCCATCGTTCTCCCGGAAACCTTTCCTTTTGAAGATTCACGTATATTACGCTGTTCAGTTGCCCGTGGGAGCATTGAATATTCTGCAGTTATCCATCCCTTGCCACTCCCACGCATAAAGGGTGGCACTCGATCTTCTATACTTGCTGTACAAATTACTTTTGTATCACCAACTGTAATTAATACCGAACCTTCAGGGTGTTTTAAGTAATCAGTTTCTATATGTATTGGTCGTAATTGTAGTTTTTCCCTACCATCAACCCGCATGTAAATATCCTCCCTTAACTTATATAATAAAAAGTTCTACCAATAAAAAGAGGTGGCAAAATGCCAACCTCTTTATTCACAGTATATAGTATATCAAACTTTTATGATTAAAAACTACCAGTGTTCACATTTTCCGGCCGTGTTACTGGTTCTGTTAGTGGCTCACCATTTTCATTGACAAGTTTAGAACTTCCATCAACTTCAACTGCTACACTTTTAATTTCCTTTTTCTCTGTTAATGTATAAACCAGTGGTTTTAAAACACTGTCTGCAATCTTCTTTTCCTCAAAGCTTCCTAGAATATTTTCATTAAAATTTAACGTAACTTGCCCATCTTTAATAACAGGATCTTCCAATAGCGCTACATCAGATTGGAATGCACTAACAAGAGGAGAATTTTTATTAGGCCCTTTAACTAATTCTGCAACAATTTGTTTAATCTCTGCATTCACATCAGTAGATTCTATATTCTGGACACGTTTTGTTACAGGTACGTAGTATGAATGACCACCATTTTCAGCTAAATAATAGACTGTAAGCGGATGTGTATTAGTCACATCGATTACATCTGACAAGTCATTATTGATACCATTAGCTCGCGTTAATCCTTCTTGATTAATCGGTGTTCCATTAACTGGCATTTCCTTTAAAGGTTCGCCATTTACCATTAATTTAACTTTATCGATTGAATCAAATTGGGTTAATGTCCAGGTTATCGATTGAAGAATTTTTTCCTCATCCGCTTTATCGTAATTTTTGAATTCCTTAGAAAAATCAACTACTGCAGTACCATCTTTTTCAACGTTCACACTTATATTTGTGTTTGCAGGTAGGACTGTTCGGAACCCGTTAGGTATTAAATCTTGACCTGGTCCATCACTTACCAAATATTCTAAAGCTTGTGCAGCAACTCCCGATTTATTCGGTAATGGCAATGTTTGTGAAACGACATAACCGTTTTTATCAATTAAATACAGTTCAGTCATCACAGTATTTTTTTCTTCATTACTATTCTTTTCAGTACTTTTTAAGGAATCAGCATTTTTCAATGAAGTAACCTTTTGAGGAGGATCAATTTTCTCCATTTTTTCCTCTCCAAATAAACCACAACCAGATAAATATACACTTGATGCCAATAATGTAACGGCTACCGTTGCCTTTGTTTTTTTAGACATATCGTACCCCTCCTAGGACAGTTTGTACTAATATGTATACGAGCTTTCTTTTCAAAATAGACCGTTTTAAAATAAAAAACCATATACTCAGGAGTTATTCATCTCCTAAGTATATGGTCTCTACATCCTTTATCTCTCGTTCAAGCCATGATGAAGCAATATTACTAAAAATACTACTCGATCCTGTTGTAAAAAAGTGATGTTTTGGTGTTGTTTCATTCATATTCATAATATGACGAAAATATAGGATTGTACTAATTTCTCTTGCGGTTTCATCACCTGAACTAATCACCTGCACTTGATCACCCATTACATTCTTAATGATTTCTCCTAACAAAGGATAGTGTGTGCATCCAAGTATTAATGTATCAATATCACTTTTTTGAATTGGATACAATGTCTCTGCAACTATTTTTTTTGCAATAGCACTTTTATATTCACCGCTTTCAACTAGCGGTACAAACTTCGGACATGCTAAGGAAGTGATGCTTGTCTTTTTATTAATTGATTTCAAAGCTCTATCATACGCTCCACTTTGAATAGTACCAATCGTGCCTAATATGCCAACCTTAAATGTTTTTGTTAATTTTAAGGCTGCCCTTGCTCCAGGATAAATAACTCCAAGAACAGGGATTTTTAGTTCAGAACGAATTTCGTCTAACACAACTGCTGTTGCAGTATTACAGGCAATAACAAGCATTTTAATATTTCTTTTTAATAAGAATCTTGTCATTTGCCATGTGAAAGCTTTCACTTCACTTACAGGTCTGGGGCCGTATGGACAACGTGCCGTATCGCCAACGTACATAATACTTTCATTAGGTAATTGTTTGAGTACTTCCTTAACAACCGTTAATCCTCCAACACCTGAATCAATAATACCGATTGGTTGGTTCAAAAATCTCGCCTCATTCTTCTCTCATTTCTTGATGTAATTTCATGAGGCTGTCTTTTAATTGAAGAACCTCATCTGAAGAAAAATTAAAAAGAATATCTTGTAAATATCCTTGTCTTTTTTGAATGACTTCATCTATCATTTGTTTCCCTTTATCCAAAAGGTGAATACGTACTACTCGTCGATCATGCGGATCTTTTACCCTCACAACTAATTCGTTCTTTTCCATGCGATCGATTAAATCAGTAGTAGTACTAAATGCTAAATACATTTTATTCGATAATTCACCAATTGTCATGTCCCCTTCTTCAAATAGCCACTGTAAGGCAACAAATTGCGGAGGCGTGATCGTATAATTACTTAATAATTCCCTGCCCTTTTGCTTAATAATTGCTGAGATATAACGCAGATCCTTTTCTATTGTTGCAACAATATCTTTTGGATGTTGTTGTACATTTCCTTCATTATTCATTAATGAAGAACCCCCTATCAATTAGAAGTTAGAGGTTGAAAGTCGGATATTAAGTATGGTTCATTCTTACTAAACCCACGAATCAAACATCAATTCCTCTGAACTTTCATAAGCTATCTATTAAATAGTACTAGAAATATTGTCACCTTTTTTCTAAAAAAATTCAAGCATGTTTTTATTAAGCTTCACATTAAAAATTCAAAGCAAAACCGACTGCAGTCTGGCAGTCGGTTTCTTGGTTAAAGCTTTAATTCTCCCATGCGAAGAAGTTCCACTACAGCTTGAGAACGCCCCTTGACTCCAAGCTTTTGCATGGCATTGGAAATATGATTTCGAACTGTTTTCTCGCTTATAAACAATTCGCTTGCAATTTCTTTTGTTGTCTTATCTTGAACTAACAGCTCGAACACTTCTCTTTCTCTTTTTGTAAGCAGCGGTTTGTGTGTGAATTCGTTGTCCTTCAACTATTGTAACCCTCCTTGCCTTCGCCAGCTTTAAACCGCGGGGATGGGTAATTTGATTGTCAGATTATCATATGTGAAAGAAATAATTAGAGTGACATTGTATTAGCAAGGAATAAAAGAAAAAGAGAAAAATGTGCTGTTTATTTATTTTTTTGTAGCTTACGACTGAAATTAATACTGATAATTTTTAATAACTATTAACTAATTTTAATTTTTCCTCTTCAGTCCAAGGTATTCCTTTCCCTGTCTCTGTTGAAATTTGAACCATTGCACCTCTTCCGACAAAACAAATTTCATTTTGTTCATTTACTGCCATATAATGAATATCTACCGAAGAGGTTCCAACTTTATTAGCCTTAACAAAAATATTAAGCGTCTCACCGAAAAATACCTGCTTTATGTAATCACATTGTAGATCAGCTACAACGGGAATTGCATGAGTTGTCTCCTTTATCCAATCTTGCATAAATGCTTTTTGTTTTAAAAATTCAATTCTCGCCTCCTCAAAATAAGTAAATGGAACTGTGTTATTTAAGTGACCAAACATATCTGTTTCTGAAAAACGAACAGTTATAGGATGATAAAAAGAAAAGCCTTTTCTCCATTCATCAAAGTTTTCTATATAGGATATATTTTTCATCATTTATTTCTCCTCCCCTATAAATGAATGACCATTCATTCTATTCTATTATAGCGAGAAAATAATTCTGTGGAAAGTGTTTTCACTGAATTATCAGGTAAATCCAACTTCTGAAATTTATAGTTTACTCTTTTTTATTTCCATAAAAAAGCTAGAAGTGGAATAAAACGGGGTTAGATAGAGGGATGTTATATAAGTAAAAAGCCGCCCACACATGTGGACGGCCGTTTAAATTAATCTACCATATGATCGCTTCCGAAGAAGTTTTTAAACATTTGGAATGTAGCTGCACGATTTAATGAAGCGATGGAAGTAGTCAAAGGAATACCTTTTGGACAAGATTGCACACAGTTTTGAGAGTTACCACAGTTTGCAAGTCCTCCATCTCCCATGATTGCTTCTAAACGCTCATCTTTATTCATTGCACCTGTAGGGTGGCTATTAAATAAACGAACTTGTGATAGTGGAGCCGGTCCAATAAAATTGGATTTGCTATTTACATTCGGACATGCTTCTAAGCAAACACCACAAGTCATACATTTAGATAATTCATATGCCCATTGACGTTTTTTCTCTGGCATACGTGGCCCTTCACCTAGATCATAAGTACCATCAATTGGAATCCATGCCTTTACCTTTTTCAAGGAATCAAACATACGACTGCGATCTACTTGCAGGTCACGAATAACTGGGAATGTACGCATTGGTTCTAAACGAATCGGTTGTTCCAGTTTATCAATTAAAGCAGAACAGGACTGTCTAGGCTTTCCATTTATAACCATTGAACAGGCGCCACAAACTTCTTCCAAACAGTTCATATCCCAAGTAATAGGTGTTGTCTTTTCACCTTTTGCATTTACTGGATTCCGACGAATTTCCATTAATGATGAAATTACGTTCATATTTGGACGATACGGTAATACAAATTCTTCTTGGTACGGAGCAGAATTTGGATTATCTTGACGAGTAATAATAAAGCGTACCGTTTTTTGTTCACTCATCCTTATTTCTCCTCTTTCGTTTTAGTATAGTCGCGTTCATAAAGTTAATAACGTAAAACACTAATAGTTATTAATGTTTCTTAGTGTAGTCGCGTTCACGAGGCTTAATAAGGGATACATCTACATCCTCGTAGCTAAATTTCGGAGTATTCGTAGAAGCATCGAAATCAGCCATAGTCGTTTTTAACCATTCTTCGTCATTACGTTTTGCGAATTCCGGTTTGTAATGAGCACCACGACTTTCATTACGATTTAATGCACCAATCGTAATGACACGAGCAAGATGAAGCATATTTTTTAACTGACGTGTAAATGTTGCACCCTGGTTACTCCATTTTGCTGTATCATTTACGTTGATGTTATTATAGCGCTCCATCAATTCAAGTATTTTATCATCAGTTTTTTGAAGACGGTCATTGTAACGTACAACCGTTACATTATCAGTCATCCATTCCCCAAGTTCTTTGTGAAGAAGATATGCATTTTCATTACCATCTAATGATAAAATATCATTCCATTTTTCTTCTTCTTTTTTAATAGCCTGATCGAAAATCGAAGAAGATAAGCTATCCGTGCTCTTTTCTAATCCATTAATATAATTTACTGCTTCAGGACCAGCAACCATACCACCATAAATAGCAGATAGTAAGGAGTTAGCTCCTAAACGGTTACCACCATGCTGAGAATAATCACATTCACCAGCAGCAAATAAGCCTTGGATCTTTGTATGTTGTTTATAGTCAACCCATAATCCACCCATTGAATAATGGACAGCAGGGAAGATTTTCATAGGTACTTTATGTGGGTCTTCACCAACAAATTTTTCATATATTTCAATGATACCACCAAGTTTTACATCAAGCTCATGTGGATCCTTATGGGATAAATCTAGATATACCATGTTTTCCCCATTAATTCCAAGTTTCATATCTACACACACATTAAAAATTTCACGAGTGGCGATATCTCTAGGTACTAGGTTTCCATAAGCAGGATATTTTTCTTCAAGGAAATACCATGGTTTCCCATCTTTATATGTCCAAACTCGTCCACCTTCCCCACGTGCTGATTCACTCATGAGACGTAATTTGTCATCACCAGGAATAGCCGTTGGATGGATCTGAATAAACTCACCATTTGCATAAGTTGCACCTTGTTGGTAAACAATAGATGCAGCTGAACCAGTATTTATAATGGAGTTTGTGGATTTTCCGAAAATGATACCAGGACCACCTGATGCAATAATAACTGCGTCTGCCTCAAAAGCTTGAATTTCCATTGATGTCAAGTTTTGAGCAACAATTCCACGACAAACTCCTTCATCATCTTGAACAATCCCTAAAAATTCCCAGCCTTCAAATTTATTTACTAGACCTGCTACTTCATGGCGGCGAACTTGTTCATCGAGCGCGTACAATAACTGTTGACCAGTCGTTGCTCCTGCGAAAGCTGTACGGTGATGTTGAGTTCCACCGAAACGACGGAAGTCTAATAAACCTTCTGGTGTACGGTTAAACATTACACCCATACGATCGAATAAATGAATAATTCCTGGCGCTGCTTCACACATCGCTTTAACCGGAGGCTGATTAGCCAAAAAATCTCCGCCGTAAACGGTATCATCAAAGTGAATCCATGGTGAATCTCCTTCACCCTTTGTATTCACTGCACCGTTAATTCCACCTTGTGCACAAACAGAGTGAGAACGTTTGACTGGCACTAATGAAAATAAATCTACTTGTTTTCCTGCCTCTGCAATTTTTACTGTTGACATCAAGCCAGCTAATCCACCGCCGACTACGATGATTTTTCCTCTACTCACTGGAAGACTCACTCCTTCTCATAACATAATTCCTAAAAGAATGTTACTTATTGCTGTTTTACTCTTATACGAAAGCGAATATTGCACGAATTCCAATTATTGATAATACGACAAATACTACTAATACAACATAACTAGCAATTTGTTGTGAACGTGGAGATTGTGTAATTCCCCAGCTAACACAGAAAGACCATAAACCATTAGAGAAGTGGAAAGTAGTTGCAATTAATCCAACTATGTAGAACCCTATCATCCATGGGTTTGAAAATACATCTTCCATTAAGTTGAAATTAAGTTCTGCATTCCCTAAAGCTGCTTGAATTCGAGTTTCATATACGTGCCATGCAAGAAAGATTAACACGATTACTCCTGAAATTCGTTGGAACAGAAACATCCAATTTCGAAAATAACCCAATTTACTCGTATTGTTTTTTGCTGTAAACGCAATGTATAATCCATAAATTGCATGGAACAGCAAAGGTAAATAAATAACAATAATTTCAAGGAAAATAAGGAATGGTAGACTTTCCATGAAGCCTACAGCATTGTTGAATGATTCTTCTCCGCCTGTTGCAAAATGGTTCACAACTAGGTGGACAATTAAGAATATTCCAATTGGCACAACTCCTAGTAATGAATGCAATCTGCGATTTAAAAACTCACGATTTCCGGCCACATTATACCCCCCTTATTAATAAAAGCGTGTGTGCATAGCAAAGTAATTCAAAAAAATTTTTTTTGAATATCCTACGCAAAAATATAGCATTTATGTGACATATCCATTTTACTCCCGCTCTTAGTGACCGTCAAGGAAACGTATACATTATTTCGACATAAATACGAATACTTTTTTGCTGTATTAATCATATAAATCATTGATAAAGTAAATTATTGCTAGCAGCACTAATCATTTTGAATTATTAAAATAATTTTTCATTGCATTCCTTTCCAAAATTTTTATTAAACTGAAATGAAATTTTGTATATAATAATAAACATAGAGAAAGAGGGGAATAACTTGAAATCTTCTGCAGAATTAGAAATGAACACAGAAAATTTGGATCTTAGCGTTCCTGCCTTTGGATACGAATTGATTCGTGATATATTGATACCAGATATACTTGGTAAAGAAACACCTGAAATATTATATTGGTCTGGGAAACATCTCGCAAGAAAATTTCCTCTTGTATCAATGGATGAGATAATATCCTTTTTTGAAGAAGCAGGCTGGGGATCTCTTCATTTGATAAAAGAAGATAAAAAGGGAATGGAGCTTGAACTCACAAGTTCCATTATAAGCCGACAATTTGATTTAAAAACTGAAAGTTGCTTTAAATTAGAAGCAGGTTTTATCGCTGAACAAATTCAAACACAACGCAAGCTAAGAACTGAGGCATATGAAGAAATCATTAAACGTCATAGAAAAATCAAATTAATTGTTCGTTGGGATGTCAAGGATACGGATATTTAAAATGATGAAGGGTGACCGTCAAGGTCACCCTTCATTATTTTATTTCATTGCGACTAAATCAAGACCAAAAGCAGTATGTAATGATTCTACTGCCTTAATCATCTGTTGCTCTTCGATAACTGTAGATACTTTTATTTCAGAAGTACTTACCATTTTAATCATTATATTTTGTTCAGCTAATGTGGAAAACATCTTTGCTGCTACACCGGGATTTGAGATCATCCCAGAACCAATGATCGATACTTTTGCAAGACCAGCTTCATATTCAAAATGATCAAAACCCAATGTTTCTTGATAATCTTCTAAAATTTTACTTGTATCATGTAGATCATCATTTTTTATCGAAAATGAAAGATAAGCATCCTCTCCGTCTGTTTGATTTTGAATAATGATGTCCACGTTTATATTGTTATTTGCTAATGTAGTAAAAACGGATGAAAGATTTTGAAAGCTATTTTTCAAACCAAAGATAGTAATTCTTGTAATATCTCCCTCAAATGCGACTCCACGGACTACTAAACTTTTTTCCACTGTAACTTCCTCCTCAATAACTGTACCGGCTACTCTTTCTAAACTTGAACATACTTCTAATGGAATTTGATAATTTTTAGCAAATTCAACAGCCCGGGAATGCAAGACTCCTGCACCTAAATTACTAAGCTCTAGCATTTCATCATAGGAAATGGCTTCAAGCTTTCTTGCTTGTGGTATAAATCTTGGATCAGAAGTATATACACCGGTTACATCCGTATATATTACACACTTTTCTGCTTCTAATGCGGCAGCCAGAGCTACTGCAGTTGTATCTGAACCACCTCTACCCAAAGTTGTAATTTCTCCATCCGTTGATACACCTTGAAAGCCTGCAACAATCACAATATTCCCTTCAGCCAATTGGTTAATAATCCTTTTTTGGTCAATATCAATAATACGAGCGTTACTATGTACAGATTCGGTTAATATACCTGCCTGCCAACCTGTAAATGAAATCGCTGAATGACCTTTTTCTGCTAATGCCATAGAGAGAAGTGATATTGTCACCTGCTCTCCAGTCGATAATAGCATATCCATTTCCCTTTTATTTGGATAGCTTGATAGTTCCTTTGCTAGAGTTACAAGTTGATCGGTTGTTTTACCCATTGCTGAAACAACAACGACCACTTGATTTCCCATCTTTTTTTCATCTAAAATTCGATTTGCAGTGTTTTTAATACGCTCAACATTTCCAACCGAGGTTCCACCAAATTTTAGTACTACAACTCCCAATGAATCCGCCCTCTTTCCCATGATATAAACTCCTATCCCTACAAAAAAAAGCAATGAGAACGATATCTCATTGCTTGTGATGACGTAATAATAAACATTACGAAAAAACACTTTGCGAGATAGCTCTCCAAGGTGATATACCTTGACAGTTCAGTATTTCTTAAACCCTGAACCAGCGAAAACAAAGAATGAGTCTGTTTTCACTTCGGCGAAACTCCCTTTCAAAGCTTTTCAACGAATCTCATCATTCTCCAAGCCTTTACTCTTTAGTTTCGCACCTCTACCACTAAATTAGTAATAAAAGTATTAAATTTTTTATCATTATAGCATAGTGCTCTATAGTTGACTACCTTAATTGTCTAATTTTTCTTTTAGTATGACTGCAACATTTTTTGGAATACCGAGCTTTATAAAGTCATCCACTGATGCCTCTTTCATATTCTTCATCGAGCCAAAATGGCGAAGAAGTTGCTTTTTACGTTTTGGACCAATACCTGTTATCTCATCTAAAATCGATTGAAAAGCATTCTTCCCTCTTAATTGACGATGGAATGAAATAGCGAAACGATGGACTTCGTCTTGAATTCTTTGTAGTAAGTAAAACTCCTGGCTATTTCTTGGTAGAGGTACCATCTCTAAAGGATTTCCAGCCAATAATTGTGATGTTTTATGTTTTTCATCTTTTGCAAGTCCAGCAAGCGGTATTGATAATCCTAATTCGTTTTCAAGTATGTCCCGTGCAGCTTCAATTTGTCCCTTTCCACCATCAATAATAATTAAATCCGGTAAAGGTAATTCTTCTCTTAATGCCCTACTATATCTTCTTCTAATTACTTCTCTCATTGATTCGTAATCATCGGGTCCTTGTACAGTTTTAATTTTATACTTCCGATATTCTTTTTTCGCGGATTTTCCATCAATAAATACAACCATCGCTGATACAGGATTTGTTCCTTGGATATTTGAGTTATCGAAAGCCTCAATACGATGTGGCGTATAAATTCCCATCGCTTCACCAAGATTTTCTACTGCTTTAATGGTCCGTTCTTCATCCCTTTCAATAAGTGCAAACTTTTCGTTTAAGGCAATAGAAGCATTTTTTTCAGCCATTTTGATTAAGTCTTTCTTTTGACCTTTTTTTGGCTGCAATACTTTGGTCTCCAGTAATTGTTCACAAATCTCAATATCTACATTCTCTGGAAGCAATATCTCTTTTGGTTTAAAGTGATTAGGCTTTAAATAGAATTGTCCTAAAAAGGTTAAAAACTCTTCTTCAGGCTCATTGTATATTGGGAACATAGAAACATCACGTTCGATAAGTTTGCCTTGTCGAATAAAAAAGACTTGAACACACATCCAGCCCTTATCAACTGAAAAACCAAAAACATCTCTGTCAGTAAAATCAGTCATCGTTATTTTTTGCTTTTCCATTGTTGTTTCTATATTTAAAATCTGGTCTCGATACTCTTTTGCTCTTTCAAATTCTAAATTTTCAGCTGCCTCTTCCATTTTTCTTGAGAGTTCAAGCTTAATTTCCTTGTAGCCACCATTTAAAAATTTAGTTATATCATCAACGATGTTTTTATAGGTATCCTCTTTCACCTTATTAATACAGGGAGCTAAACACTGTCCAAGGTGATAGTATAAGCATACTCTATCTGGAAGTGTGGAACATTTTCTAAGAGGATAGATTCGATCCAGGAGTTTTTTTGTTTCATTAGCTGCCTGTACATTTGGATACGGTCCGAAATATTTTCCCTTATCACGTTTTACTTTTCTAGTTGTAATTAATTTAGGATGTCTTTCATGGGTAAGCTTAATATATGGATAACTCTTGTCATCCTTTAACATGACATTATATTTGGGATCGTGTTTTTTTATAAGATTTATTTCTAGAATAAGAGCTTCTATATTGGAGGATGTGATAATGTATTCAAAATCTTCAATTTCACTTACTAACCTTTGTGTTTTCCCGTCATGAGAACCTGTAAAATAAGAGCGAACTCGGTTCTTTAATATCTTCGCCTTCCCAACATAAATGATGGTTCCTTGACGATCTTTCATTAAGTAGCAACCAGGCTGGTCAGGAAGAAGAGCTAACTTATTTTTGATAACATCATTCATATTCTTCTACCTTTCATAAAAGTCGAAAATGCGTTTCCTCTAAAAAATCCGAGTCAATATGACCCGGATTCTTATATTATAAATGTTTATTTACTAATTCAACTAATGCTTCTTTAGGTTGATAGCCAATAACTTTATCAATTTCTTGACCATCTTTCATTAAGATTAATGTTGGGATGCTCATTACACCGTACTTACTAGCTGTTTCTTGGTTTTCATCAACATCTAATTTTACGATTTTAACTTTATCTCCCATTTCAGCATCTAATTCTTCAAGTACTGGTGCAATCATCTTACATGGCCCACACCAAGTTGCCCAGAAATCTGTTAATACTAATCCTTCAGAAGTTTCTGAAGAGAAATTTTGATCAGTAACATGAGTAATTGCCATTTGTTTAATGACCTCCTATATATAACTGTAATTCTAACGCAAGTATAACATCCTTCATATTGAGATGCTAATAATTTGTTTCTACATTAAAATTCCCACTTATTTTTTTAGTTATTCTAAAGGACAGATCATTTAAAATTTAATATTTTTTAAACGCAATGAATTTAAAACAACTGAAACGGAGCTAAATGCCATAGCTGCACTTGCAAACCAAGGTGGAAGCACACCTGTAATAGCAAGAGGGATACTAATTACATTGTAAATAAATGCCCAGATAAAATTTTGCTTAATATTTCTCATTGTTTTTTTACTAATGATCATAGCATCAGCAATTTTATTTAAATCATTATTTAATATCGTAATATCACCAGATTCAATGGCTATATCTGAGCCATTTCCCATCGCCATTCCTACATTAGCACTCGTTAATGCAGGAGCATCATTTATCCCATCTCCTACCATTATTACTTTTTTGCCTTCATTTTGTAGTTTTTTTATCCAGCTTGCTTTCATTTCTGGTGTCACTTCTGCCTCAACATGCTTAATACCAACCATTTCACCAATCATTTTAACCGAGTTTTTATTATCTCCTGAAAGGATCATGATTTTCAGACCCATTTGCTTTAATCTTTGCACTGCCCTTTTTGAAGAGTTCTTTACCTCATCTGCAACAGCTATTATTCCAACAAGTTGATCATCGATTGAAATAAGCATCACAGTCTTCCCTTGTCCTTCTAACTTATTTATTTTTTCTTCTATTCCAATAAGTGTATGGTTTGTCTGTGTTTTAAAATAGGAAGGGTTAGCAATTATAATTTTCTTACTTTCAACAATACCTTTGACCCCATGTCCAGGAAGCGTGGTAACATTTGTCGCTTTAGGTAAGTTATCAGTCCTTTTTTCTGCCTCACGTACAATTGCCCTTGCAATTGGATGATTCGTATTCATTTCAAGGGCACTGACTGATTGTAGAAAAAATTTTTCCTCAATATTTTGTATAAATATATCTGTTACTACAGGGTTCCCTTTTGTAATCGTCCCTGTCTTATCAAGAACAATCATATTGTTTTTGGATAAAAGTTCAATTAGTTTACCTTCTTTAAAAAGAATACCAATTTGAGCTGCCTTCCCACTTCCCACCATAATTGATGTTGGAGTAGCTAAGCCTAAAGCACATGGACAAGAAATAATTAAAACAGCGATTGTTTTTTCTAGGGCTTCATTAACTTGTCCTGGATTTAAATAGCCATACCAAAGTATGAAGGTTGCCACTGCAATTAGCACTACAATTGGAACAAATATTGCAGTGAATTTATCTGCAATATGCTGGATAGGTGGTTTAGAAATTTGGGCTTCCTCTACGATTTCAATTATTTTTGAAAGAAAAGAATCATTTTCCTTTTTAGTCGCTTTAATCTTTAATAATCCGTTTTCATTCATCGTTCCTGAATAGACTGTATTTCCTATATTTTTTTCTACCGGGAGACTTTCACCGGTCAGCATCGATTCATTGACGGTTGAAATCCCTTCAATTACTTGTCCATCGATTGGTATCCTTTCACCAGGTTTCACAATTACTATATCCCCGGGAATAATTTGATGGATAAAAGTCTTTGATTCTTTTCCATTCATATATTTAATAGCTGATTTTACTTGTAATTGATTTAATTTTTTTATGGCATCCATCGTTTTTCGTTTCGATTTAGCTTCCATAAGTTTTCCTAATAAAACAAATGTAATAATTAATACACTTGTTTCATAATGCAGCCCAGTTGTTCTTGATGATGAAAAAGTCAAATAATGGCTGTAGAAATAAGCAGCTGACGTACTTAGTACCACAAGTACATCCATGTTTGCACTTCTATTTTTTATTGCGCTCCAAGCACCTTCGTAAAAGGGCAACGCGATGAAAAACTGAACAGGGGTCGCTAATGCCAATTGAAACCATGGATTTAAAAACAACTCTGGGACAGGTATAAACGAAATGTTTAAATGTGAAAACATTGTCCAAATGAATGGTAATGCCAAAATTGCTGAAATAAAAAACTTCCAAGCAAGTCCTCTCATTTCTCTTCGCTTCGACTCTATTAAATTCTGAGCATTTTTAGAAATGACTGCTTCGTACCCAATCTTTTTAATTCTGTTGAAAATCAATAGTTTACTCGTAAGATTCGGATCATATATGATTCGTCCTTTTTCAGTGGCTAAGTTTACATTAACCTTTAATACTCCATCCATTTTTGAAATAACCTTTTCAATTCGAGCAGAGCAGGCACTGCAATGCATTCCTTTAATATCTATCTGCATTGTTTCATTCATCATTTTCACCAGCTTTAAAAACATAGTTACTATAGTTTATTGTTACAAAAATTGGACTAGAACTTATGTTTAAAAAAGAAATCAAGTGAACATTTAGGATCATTGTTTTTTGAACTATGTTTTTTGGACCTATGAGCAAATACCATTCCCATCTTATGCATAAGAAACATTAATAGCCCGGCTAATTGCTGATCGAGTTGAGGAGGAATAATCGGTTTAAAAAGAGTCGAATCAACACCGGTTGGCAAACATAAATTTAACATGTCATTCAATAATGGATTAGCGGAATTAGAGGGTAGAATAATCAATATTAGACAGGATGGGGTGATCAACCAAATATTTACTTTTTTATAGCTAATTGAAAAGCATACATTTTTATTTATTCTTGCTGAAATGGAAGGAATCCATAGAAAAATAGATAATAAAATCATTATGAATAAAAATATTTCATGGTAGCCTTTTACTTCAGTAAGCATACTTAAAAATGCAGGTGTATGATAGAGATAAAGAAAAAGCGCAAATAGGATTATATTTAAATAAGGATCAATTTGTAGCTTCATCATCTTTCGATTAAGGAAAAGACTTTTAGGAATTCCAAGTAACAGTAAAGGCGGGATTAGGAAAAATAGAAGACTAATATGCAACATATGCGTGATAAAAGATAAATGACTAAGAGTGTATAAAGGGCTCCCTACTAACAAATAAAATAAAACTATACCACAAAAAAAGAAAACATATTGTTTCTTTTGCAATCTAATTTTTCTCATAGTAAATATATAAATACTTAATAAAAATAAGCTAATTAATCCTAAGGGTATATTCCATTCAAGTGATTGCCGAATAATCCAGAAGTAGGACAAAGGACCACCCCTAACATATTGCCTTTTCTCTATTTTATTAAATGGGCTATGTCCATTATGTAGTAAATAATAAAAGTTGTTATCACATAATTTATTGCTTTTGCAAAAGCTGCCGCCTGATTTTAAGCATCTATTATAGGATACAGAGGGCTTTCTAAGGCATGTAGCTTTTTTTTCAGTAAATTAGGGGTGACTTGTCTTCAACTTTTCCTAAATAGCAAACATATATGATAGAAAAAAACATAAAAAAACGGAGAAAGATGAACTTTTCTCCGTAAACATTCAGATTATGAGGCAGATACTTTCAATTTTTTAAATTCTTCTGTTAACATTGGAACAACTTCAAATAAATCACCGACAATTCCATAGTCTGCTACTTTAAAGATATTTGCTTCTGGATCCTTATTAATAGCAACAATAACTTTTGAGTTAGACATACCTGCTAAATGCTGAATCGCTCCCGAAATTCCACAGGCAATATAAAGATCCGGTGTAACTACCTTCCCTGTTTGACCAATTTGCAAGGAATAGTCACAGTAATCTGCATCACAAGCCCCCCGAGAAGCACCGACTGCACCACCTAATACTTCCGCTAATTCTTTTAAAGGTTCAAATCCGTCAGCACTTTTCACTCCACGTCCACCAGCAATAACAACTTTTGCCTCAGACAAATCCACTCCTTCACTTGCTTTACGTACCACTTCTTTTATGATTGTACGAAGATCTTTGATTTCAACAGAGATTGAACTAATATCACCTGTTTTCGCATCTTCTTTTTCCAATGGATTTATATTATTAGGACGGATTGTGGCAAATAGTATCCCATCTGTAACAATTTTCTTTTCAAATGCTTTTCCGGAATAAATTGGTCGAGTAAAAACTAAATTACCGCCTGATACGTCAACATGAGTTACATCTGAAATCAAACCTGTTTCGAGTTTACTTGCGATTTTAGGTGATAAATCTTTTCCTAGTGCGGTATGCCCCATTATGATTCCTTCCGGATTTTCTGCCTCTACGACTGCCATAAAGGCTTGTGAGTAACCATCAGATGAATATTGGGCTAATTTCTCATCCTCAACAATTACCACGCGATCTGCCCCATATTGTATAAGCTCTTGTCCTAAAGCGTTTACATTATTGCCTATTAACACTCCAACTAGCTCTCCACCCTCAGCAACCGTCTTCCCTGCAGCAATTGCTTCAAATGAAACATTACGTAATGAACCGTCACGAACTTCCCCTAATACTAACACTTTTCTTGCCATTTCAATTCCCTCCTGTATGTGAACAAAGTTTGATAAAATGGTATTGTAAGAATCTATTTAGCTTCCCAATAGGAATATAAATTTTAAATAACTTTTGCCTCTTTATGAAGAAGATTTACAAGCTCTACTACTTGGTCAGCTAACTCACCTGAAAGAATTTTTCCTGCTTTTTTTTGAGATGGTAAATACACTTCAATCGTTTTTGTTTTTGCTTCTACATCATCCTCATCAAGATCGAGATCATCTAATTCAAGTTCTTCTAAAGGCTTTTTCTTCGCTTTCATTATGCCAGGTAATGATGGATAGCGTGGTTCATTCAATCCTTGCTGTGCAGTAACTAATAATGGTAAAGTTGTTTCGATAACTTCAGAATCCCCTTCAACATCACGAATAACCGATACTTTTTCACCAGTAATTTCTAGTTTTGTAATGGTCGTTACATACGGGATGCCCAATAGATCTGCAACACGTGGTCCTACTTGTCCTGAACCACCATCAATCGCTACATTTCCACCAATAATTAAATCTGCATCTTTATCTTTTAAATACTCTGCTAGAATCTTAGCTGTGGAAAATTGATCTGCATGATCTAAATCATCCTCTGTATTGATTAATACTGCCTTATCAGCTCCCATTGCAAGGGCAGTTCGCAATTGTTTTTCAGCTTCTTCATTGCCTACCGTTACAACAGTAACTTCTCCACCATGTTCATCACGAACTAGGATTGCTTCTTCAACAGCATATTCATCATAAGGATTAATAATAAATTCTGCACCATCCTCATTGATTGATCCATTAGTAATTGTTATTTTTTCCTCAGTATCAAAAGTTCTTTTTAAAAGTACGAAGATATTCATGAATGTCCCTCCTAGAATTTAAAAACATTTTCTCAGTTTTAAAGATTTTGAATTTTTTAATGATAGATCGGTTTAAGAAGTAGCTTCTTATACCATCTACTAATAATATAATTAAAAGAGCAAAGCTCTTTTACTCCCCTTTAAATTGCGGTTCACGCTTTTCAATAAACGCTTGTATTCCTTCTTGTCCATCTTTCGAAGCGAAAACTTTAGCAAATAGTTCTGCTTCACGTTTTACCCCTTCGTAAAATTCTTTCGTTTTTCCATAGTTTAATAGTTCGATGGCAGCTTTTAATGCAATAGGACTCTTCTTTGCAATTTTATATGCCAATTCCTTGGCTTTTACTAATAATTCATCGTCTGAATAAGCATGATTTGCTAGACCATATGCAACGGCATCTTTACCGGAAATTGGTTCACTTGTAAATAACATTTCAGCCGCTTTTGCCATCCCTACATATCTAGGAAGCCTTTGTGTTCCAGCGAACCCAGGAACTAATCCCAATTGGAGCTCTGGCAGTCCTAATTTAGCTGTAGCCGTCACCAAACGAATATGACAAGCCATAGCTAATTCAAGTCCCCCTCCTAATGCTGCCCCATGTATAGCAGCTATAATTGGTTTTTCAAACTTTTCCATTCTTTCAAATAATCGCTGTCCTTTTTCTCCTAATCTACCAAATTCATCATCTGAACCGATCGTTGTAAATTCTTTAATATCCGCACCAGCTGAAAAAAAGCGACCGTCTCCATGTAGGAGTAATACTCGGATATCACGATCAGCTTCTAATTGATCGAGAAGCTCTGATAACTCATCAATGACTGCTGAACCTAAAGCATTAGCAGGTGGTCGATTAATCGCAATGAATGCAACTTGTTCTTCTTTTGTATAGGTTAGAAACTCCATGTCCATCCTCCTACCTCTATTTTCTTCATGCACCCATACCGTTGATTAGTAATTGTTGAACGGCTGGAGCTTGTGCAACTAAATCATACTTTTCTTCATTCATTACCCATGTTGTTACCGTTTCGTCAATCGTTCCAAAAATCATTTGGCGGACAAGCCTTACTTCTGTATCTTGTCTGAATTCGCCTGTATTCATACCATGTTCAATGATTCTATCGATTAATTTTAAATACCCTTTTAAAACCTCATTAATTTTCAAACGAAGTTCCTTATTTGATTGACGCAATTCCAATTGTGTAACAATGGCTAATTGGTGATCACTTGATAAGATTTTATAATGGCTTTCTATCATTACTAATAATTTCTCCGCAGCGGTTTGTTTTCCTGCTATTTCTTCATCAATTTTATCAATGAAATTCCCCATTTTCTCCCGAAACAAAGAAATGAGAATATCTTCCTTATTTTTAAAATAAAGATAGATTGTTCCGTCCGCAACGCCTGCTTGTTTCGCAATCTTTGAAACTTGAGCTTGATGATATCCATTTTCTGCGATTACAATGACAGCAGCATCAATAATTTGCTTGTATTTCGGTTTATTAGTCTTCATATATATAACCATCACCTTTCGAATATTCAAAGCGAGAGATGAGGGCCAAAAATAAATTGTTCCAATTATTATTAAATCACACACTCGCTATTACTTAAGTAGAAATGAATGATTATTCATTCATATTCCTATGATATAAATAATCATAAATATTGTCAAGGTTCTTCTTTTGAAAAAAGAGCCACGCTCGGGCTCCACAAAATTAGTTGATTCTAATTTCTAACCGATTACCCGTGCTTTTTACGTTCTTCATCTATTAATGAACGCCTTAAAATTTTACCCACTGCTGTTTTTGGTAATTCCTTTCTAAATTCATAAATTCTAGGAACTTTATATGCAGCTAAATATTTTCTTGTAAATGTATTTAATTCTTCTTTCGTTACAGTAGCATTTTCTTTTAACACGATGTATGCCTTTACTGTTTCGCCCCTATATGGATCGGGTACTCCTGCAACAACTGCTTCCTGGATATCCGGATGTTCATATAAAACCTCTTCAATTTCACGAGGATAAATATTATATCCGCCAGCAATTATCATATCTTTTTTCCGATCAACAATATAAAAATAGCCATTTTCATCCATATACCCTAAATCACCCGTATATAACCAGCCATTTTTTAAAACCTGATCTGTTTCCTCTGGTCGATTCCAATATCCTTTCATTACTTGCGGACCCTTTACGGCAAGCTCACCAATTTCACCATATGGCAATGGGGTGCCATCTTCCATGGAAAAAATAGCTGCATCCGTATCTGGCCAAGGAACACCTATGCTTCCTTTTACACGCTTTTCTTCCCAAACAAAATTTGCATGGGTTACGGGTGACGATTCCGATAAACCATAACCTTCAACAAGCTTTCCACCTGTTACTTTTTCAAATTTCTGTTGTACTTCCACTGGTAGAGCAGCAGATCCGCTAATACAAGAATTAATGGATGAAAGGTCATATTTTTGAATATCTGGATGATTTAATAAACCTATATAGATTGTTGGTGCTCCTGGAAATAAAGTAGGACGCTGTTTTTCAATTGTCTTTAAGGTAGTTTCTGCATCAAACTTTGGTAACAACACCATTTTATATCCTTGCATGATCGATAATAATAAGACCGCTGTCATACCATATACATGAAAAAAGGGTAATAGCCCAAGAACAATTTCTTCCCCTTTTTTCGCTTTATATAACCAGGCATCACACATTGTTGCATTAGCAATAAGATTTTTATGTGTAAGCATCACTCCTTTTGGAAAACCGGTTGTACCGCCTGTGTATTGCAACAGTGCTAAATCATTTTCAAAATCAAAATCAATATTTAGTGGCACTGCCTCCGTTTCAGTAAGGATTTTTTTTAGAAGATGATGATTACCTTCGTGTGACACATTAACTGTCAAACCGGTTTGCTTTTTTTGGATAAAAGGATAAATAAGATTTTTCGGGAAAGGTAAGTAGTCTTTGATAGCGGTTACAATAATGTGCTCAATTTGCGTATTTTTCATCACTTTTGAAACTCTTGGAAAAAGGATATCTAACGTCAAAATCACCTTTGCACCAGAGTCGTCCATTTGATATTCTAATTCTCTTTCTGTATATAAAGGATTCGTTTGAACAACAATTGCACCTGCATATAGTACACCAAAATAACCAATAACAGATTGAGGTCCATTTGGTAACATTATAGCTACCCTATCTCCCTTTTCTACTCCTAGCTTTTTTAAGTAGTTTGCAAATTTCAAAGCAGATTCATAGATTTCCTGAAAAGTTAACTCTTTCCCCATAAAATGAATAGCCATTTTATTTGAATAGAGCCTTGCAGCTTCAGTTAAATAAGAATGTACCGGCTTTTCCTCATACGTTAATGTAGCTGGTATCTCTTCAGGATATTGATTTAACCATGGCTTATTATCCATATGTCCCCCTCCTACCCTTAGTGTTAGAAAATTTAAACTGTTCCCTCTTTATTATAGACCATTGGTATTCAAGTGACAATTTGAAAAAGACAAATAATTCATTTCCCTAAATATAAACAGGGCTGCATCGCAGCCCTTCATAACTTATGACATAACCATATATATAATACCGACAATTAAGAAACACGCACATACAGCGAGTAAAACTTTTGCTAATGTTTCCATTTTCCCTATTCACCTGTGTCCTTCCTGTTAAGAAATACTTTCTCCAATGACAAATGATAACCCAATTGAAATGACCATGGAAATAAAACCTACTGCGCGATTATCATTTTCAATTTCAACATCAATTTTAAACTTTGGCGTTAAAAATTCATAGATAAAATAACCAATTAACAATAAAACAAAACCATAGAATCCCCAGCCGATCATAATAAAAAGTGAATCATGATGCTGAATAGAATATCTAAAAATATTGGCAATCCCAAATATTTTACCACCCGTAGCCAATGCAACAGCAATATTTCCTTTTTTTATTTCATCCCAGTTTTTATATTTTGTAACCAGCTCGAAAATGACTAAAAAAACAATCATACATAGGATAACAACGCTGTAGTACCCTGCTGTTTGTACAAATGGGTTTTCCCAAAAATTTATCCTCATACCCTTTGACTCCTTTATTTCATAGAATTAAGCGACAGTGAAGATAATGTTTTTATGATATCTTGGTACAAATTAATATTTACTTAAATTCAACAACAGTTATACCGCTTCCACCTTCACCTGCATCACCTAATCTTATACGTTTGACAGAACGATGTTGTTTCAAATATTCTTGAACACCATGTCGAAGGGCACCTGTTCCTTTCCCGTGAATAATTGATACACGAGGATATCCAGCAAGAAGGGCATCATCTATATATTTCTCGACCCTTAATAAAGCATTTTCATACCTTTCTCCACGTAAATCAAGTTCAAGACTGACATGATAATCCTTACCTTTAACAGTAGCAAGTGGTTTGGTTTCCACTTTTTGCTGGGATTGGATAAATTCCATATCTGATTCCTTTACTTTCATTTTCATAATCCCCATTTGAACTTGCCATTCTTTATCACTTACTTTTTCAAGCAATTGCCCTTTTTGATTAAAGCTGATAACTTTCACCTCATCACCGGGGGCAAGTACACGTTTTTTATTTGCTGTTTTCTTTACAGTCGATTTTTCGAAATTTGGTACCGCATCACTTAGTCGTTTTCTCGCTTCAATCAACTCATGTTCTTTTATTGAAGCATGATTTTCTAAACGCATTTTTCTTAATTCACGAATAATTTCTTCTGCTTCTTCCTGAGCCTTTTCAACGACATTTGCTGCTTTGGATTCTGCCTTTTCATACATCCGATCACGCTGTGTGTAAAATTCAGCCATTTGCTTCTGCAAATCCTTATGGAGCTTTTCAGCATCTTTTAAATAATCTTGAGCTTCCTGTCGTTCTCTTTCAGCATCTCGTTTACTTTTTTCTAAAGAAGCAATCATATTTTCGACTTTATTCGTATCTGTTCCAATATATGATCTCGCATGATGAATAATTGATTCTGAAAGGCCTAATCTTTTTGAGATTTCAAATGCATTACTTCGTCCGGGTACACCAATCAAGAGCTTATAGGTTGGGCTTAACGTTTCAACATTAAACTCAACACTTGCATTGATGACTCCTTCTCGATTATAGCCATATGCTTTTAACTCTGGATAATGGGTAGTCGCGACTACTCTTGCGCCTCGGTGATAGACCTCATCTAAAATAGATATTGCTAAAGCTGCACCTTCCTGGGGATCTGTACCTGCCCCTAATTCATCAAATAATACAAGACTTTCATGGTTTACATGTTTCAATATATCAACAATATTCACCATATGGGAGGAAAACGTGCTTAAACTTTGTTCTATAGATTGTTCATCACCAATATCTGCAAAAACATCAGTAAATACTGCAAGCTCCGACCCATCCAATGCAGGAATTTGTAATCCTGCCTGAGCCATTAGCGTACAAATACCGATCGTTTTAAGAGTTATCGTTTTACCACCTGTATTTGGACCAGTTATAAGAATGGTGGTATAGTCCTTTCCTAAACTAATATCATTAGCAACCACTTCGTTAATTGGTATTAAAGGATGTCTCGCCTTATATAAATTGACAATACCATTATTATTCATTATCGGTCTAGTTGCTTTCAAAGATTTTCCAAACAGAGCCTTGGCAAAAATAAAATCAAATTCACCTAATATCATAACAGTTGTAGTTAAATCCTCTCCGACATCCGCGACATCTGCGGAAAGTTCACTCAAGATTCTTTCAATCTCTTGCTGCTCTTTCATATGGAGTTCTCTCAATTGATTATTTAATTCAACTACAGACTGTGGTTCAATAAATAATGTTTGTCCAGAGGAAGACTGATCGTGAACAATCCCCCCATAGTTAGATCGATATTCCTGCTTAACAGGAATAACGTACCGATCATTTCTAATAGTAACAATTGCATCCGATAACATCTTTGATGCATTACGAGAACGAATTAAACTCTCTAATTTTTCACGAATTCGGCCCTCATTTGATCTCAATTTTTGGCGAATTTGTCTTAATGCTTCACTAGCTCCGTCAAGAATGTCCCCATTTTCATCTATAGCATTTTTAATCTTATGTTCAAGGGGAGTGAGAATTATAATTTGTTCTGCCTTTTGTTCTAAAATTGGAATTTCAACACTATTTTCAAGTAAACCTTCAATAAATCTTTTGATTGTTCGTCCAGCATAAATCGTACTAGCCGTATGGACTAATTCCATTGGATTTAAGATTCCACCTATTTGTGCTCTTTTAATATGTGGACGAATATCATGTATCCCACTTAGTGGGATATGCCCTTTTAATCGTAAAACATGTACTGCCTCATCCGTTTCTGCCTGTAAATCTAACACTTCTTCAAACGAGGATGAAGGGACAAGTTGTTTAATTTTATCTTGACCAAGTGTTGAAGAAGCATGTTCTAATAGTAGTTCTTTAATTTTATTAAATTCTAACGTTTTGAGTATCTTATCTTGCATAGAAATTGCAAGCCTCCTATATTCTCTAGTGGTTTAAGGATTAAAACAAACATAGATTTGACCACGATAATTTAGTCTCATCCTAGAACCATATGTTTTATTTGTTTTTCTTTCTTAAAAAATCGATCAATTCATCCGGTTCCATAGTATTTAATACAGATTTTTTTTGTATCCATCCTTTTCTTGCTGTACCAACGCCGTATTCCATAAATTCCAAATCCTCTTTATGATGAGCATCGGTATTGATGACTATTTTGACACCATTTTCTTGTGCTTTTCTAACATATGTCGATGTTAAGTCCAGACGATTAGGATTTGAATTTAATTCGAGAACTGTATTTGTTTCTTTTGCCAATTCAATTAATAACTCAATATCGACATCATAGCCTTGCCGACGCCCAATTAATCGTCCTGTCGGATGTGCAATGATATCAACATGTGGATTCATTAATGCTGTTTTTAAACGATCCATTATTTTCGCTTTCGGTTGATTAAAGCTAGAATGAATAGATGCAATGACAATATCTAATTCTGCTAATAATTCATCCTCATAATCGAGTGTTCCATCCGGAAGAATATCCATTTCAATCCCTGATAAAATCAATATATCATCATATTTATCATTTAAGCGCTTAATTTCTTCATTTTGCTCTCTTAGTCTCTCAGGAGTAAGGCCATTTGCTACCGTTAAATAACGGGAATGATCTGTTATAGCCATATATTTATACCCTTTTTCCCTACAAGCATTAATCATATCTTCCAATGTATGAGCACCATCAGACCATGTCGTATGCATATGCAGGTCGCCTTGAATATCCTTTAGTGTAAGCAATTCTTTCTCAAAAGTATACTCATCTACTTCCTTGCCGTCCTCACGAATTTCAGGTGGAATAAAGGGTAAATCAAAATGATGATAAAACTCTTCTTCACTTTCAAAAGTAAGCGTTTCACCAGTTTCAATCAATTCAACACCATACTCACTGATTTTTTCTCCGCGTTGCTTAGCAAGCTGCCTCATGCGGACATTATGTTGCTTTGAACCAGTGAAATGGTGTAATGCAGTAGCAAATTCCTCTGGTGTAACGAGTCTAAAATCCACATTCACATCATGTACATCTGAAATAGTAATGGAAACCTTTGTATTTCCACTAGCAATCGCTTCCTTTGCTTCATTGAGCCTTAAAAGCTGTTCTTTTACCAGTTTTGGCTCATGGGTTGAAATAACATAATCCAAATCCTTTAAAGTTTCCTGTACTCTTCTTAAGCTTCCAGCATGAGAAAACTGGATAATTCCATCCATATGTCTTAATTCCTCATCAAGTAATCGGATATGCTTTAACATATATGCCAGAGGAAAACGAGTAGGCTTTAGACTAAAAGTTTCAATGGCTTCCAAAATTTTTTCTTCAGTCTTTTTACCAAAGCCCTTTAATGTTTGTACTTTTCCTTCTTCACAAGCAGCTTTTAAAGATTGAACATCTATAATATCTAATTCATGATATAATCTTGAAATCTTTTTTCCACCTAAGCTGGGGAGCTGTAATAAAGGAATCAGCCCTTTAGGTACTTCATTTTGTAATTCCTTAAGGACACTAGATTGTCCACTTTGTATATATTCAATAATGACTTCATTCGTCCCTTTTCCTATTCCATTAATCGAAGTGAAATCTTCAATTTCCTCAAGGCTTCTAACATCTGTTTCTAACGCTGCTGCTGCCTTTCTAAATGCTGCTATTTTAAAGGCATTCTCGCCTTTTAATTCCATATAAGTAGCAATTTGCTCTAATAACCGAACAACTTCCTTTTTATTGACTTTCATTTCAATCCCCTTCCTATCAAGGAACTTCCTAGTATATATATTAGCAAAAATGATCGAAAAAGGCATTTTTCCCTTGTAAGAAAAAAACTCCTCTATAAAAGAGAAGTTAGGATATATTCGTAATCCACCATTCTTCAATTTGTTTTGAAAGAAAAGGTGTATTTTTAATGATACCTTTAGCAATGAAAGATTGGTCCAAAGATGTTTGGATTGAATCTATTGGTAATAAGGCAGCAATATATAATAAAATAAAGATAATTAAATATACTTCTACAAAACCTAAAATCCCACCAGCCCATATATTCAACGGCTTAATTATTGGTAAACGAGCAACAAAATCTAGTGCAGAACCGATAATATGTAAAATGATTTTTACTGCAAAGAAAATGATGGCAAATGCAATCGCTCGATAATAAGCTGTTTCTAAATTCATTCCTTTTAAAAGCATAACTATTGAATTATTATCATCTAACGCAGGGTACGGAATCCATAACTTTAGATGCGGAGCTAAATCTTTAAAATACATGTATGCTATAATAAAAGCAATAATAAATCCTGTAATATGGATAAGCTGAAGGATAAATCCTCTCTTTAGACCAACAAAAAATCCAATTACTAAGATTAATAGAATCACTAAATTAATCATTTTTTCATTCCTTTAATTATTGAAGTTTTTAATCAGAAGCTCGTATTGCTCCTTTAATTTAAGATATTCATTTACTGTATTGACAGCAGTTAAGACAGCAAGTTTACTTGTATCCAATGAGGGGTTATTGGAACGAATTTCACGCATTTTAGCATCAACAATTGAGGCAACTTCACGTATATGACTTGTTGACTCTGTACCAATAATGGTATATTGCTGTCCATATATTCCAACTGTTGTTCGATTTTTCTCAGTCAAATTCATTGCCCCCCTAAAAACAATCCTATTGTATATAATAGCATGAATTTACAGGGTTGGGAAGAAATTGTCCAGTAATGTCGAATAAGATAATGATAGAAAAACATTGTTCTAATAAGATTTGGAGGATTGTTCATGTCAAATACTGTAATTAAAGTTTCAACTAAAACAATTCAATTAATGAACGAACATTATTCTCATTCATTACTTGAAAAAAAGCCACCAGGTGCTATTTTTACTGCAAAGCATAATGGGTGTACGATCACCGCCTATCGTTCAGGTAAAGTAATGTTTCAAGGCAATAATCATTCTGAAGAAGCAAGTAACTGGGGAAATCCAGTAGTAAAACAGGTAGACCCGATTAAACACCAAACATCAGGAAATCCTTTACCTCGGAACCTAAGTTCACTATCAATCATCGGTTCAGATGAAGTTGGAACTGGAGATTATTTCGGCCCTATTACAGTCGTAAGCGCGTATGTTGATAAAGAACAAATACCTTTATTAAAAGAACTAGGTGTAAAGGATTCTAAAAACCTTACTGATACACAAATTATCACAATTGCTAAGGATTTACTTCATATTATTCCATACAGCTTGCTTACATTACATAATGAAAAATATAATGAATTACAATCATCAGGTATGACCCAAGGTAAAATGAAAGCTATATTACATAACCAGGCAATTAGTAAGTTATTGAAGAAAATATCTCCAATAACACCTGAAGCCATATTGATTGATCAATTTGTTGAGGCAGATACATATTACCGACACCTTAAGGGACAAAAAGAAATCATTCAAGAGAATGTATTATTTAGTACAAAAGGTGAAAGCGTGCATTTAGCTGTAGCTGCTGCCTCTATTTTAGCTAGATATGCTTTTGTTAAAGCTTTTGATGAATTAAGCAAGAAAGTCGGGGTTTCTTTACCAAAAGGAGCCGGACACAAAGTTGATCAAGTAGCAGCTCAATTGATTAAACAAAATGGAAAATCAAGTTTAAAGCATTTAGCAAAACTCCATTTTGCTAATACTGAGAAAGCGATAAAGCTAATATAAGATATTCTTGAAGAATCGTTGGACAAAATTTTGGAAACATAGGGATATTACCATTGGAGGATGTAGAAATATATTAGCAATTGGAGCTAAAGCAATTTAACTTTATAAATAGTATAGAAATTTATCTCCTTATCTTTTTAAAATAGCCTATTTTCGAAGTGGAAAGAAGACTTTTCAGTATATCTATTTTTATTAGTTAAACATTAGCTAATTAACAATATGGTATTGAGAAAAAAATCCTAAAAAATGAAACCTTGTTGAATAAATTTCCGTATATATAATAGTATGTAAATATATGATAGAATACAGTAAAAAAAGGAGAAGTGAGATAATAATGCAAGAGGTATATTCGACAAGTAGTAAGCGTGACCTAATGGGTTCCGTGCTTAAGGCTTTTGCTTTATCCCTACTCGTAGCAGTTGTCGGGATGTTAATTGGGACAATGGTTCCTCCAGCACTATTTATGCCTTTAATGATCGTAGAATTCGTATTGCTATTAGCTGCATTTTTCGTTCGTAAGCGTAAAAGTGTTGGTTACGCATTTTTATTTGCCTTTACTTTTATTTCAGGTATTACAACCTATCCAATTGTTGCTTATTATGCAGCTACATCAGGAGCACAAGTACTAATATCAGCTTTCACTGGAACACTAGTTATATTTGCAGTAATGAGTTTCGTTGGTACAAAAACCAAAAAAGATTTATCGTTTTTAAGCGGATTTCTATTAACTGCCCTACTAGCTCTTGTTGTGATAGGATTAATCAATATTTTTGTTCCTTTTTCATCAACAGCACTATTCGTAGCTTCAATTATCGGAACAGTCGTATTTTCACTATACATTATGTACGATTTTAATCGTATGAAAAATATGGACTTTACTGATGAAGCAGTGCCATTATTAGCTCTCAATCTGTACTTAGATTTCATTAATTTATTCCTTAATCTATTAAGATTTTTCGGATTCCTTAGCAGGGACTAGTTCTCCTTAAACTTTCACAAAAAAAAAGAATCTAATTTAAGTGTTTACACTTTAATTAGATTCTTTTTTAGTCTTCAAACTTTCTCGATGACACATAGTGGTGTGTTTATATAGCATGAAGTCAAAAAATTATCCCAATGTATTCCTTGGATAAGCTTAACCCCTTAACTCCGCACCTGCCTGCTGCTTCACTGCCTCGAGTACTTTGTCATGTGCCTTAACTACTTCTTCATCTGTTAATGTTCGTTCTGGATCAAAATATTTTAATGAGAAAGCAATGGATTTCTTTCCTGGCTCCATGTGCTCACCTTCATAAAGATCAAAAATAGATACCTCTTTTAATAAAGAGCCTCCTGCACTGACAATAATTTGTTGAAGAGTGCCAGCTTCTACATTGCGATCAACAACAAGTGCAATATCCCTTGTCATTGAAGGGAATCGTGGAATTGATGTATAGTGCAGTGGTTGAACTTCATTTGCAAAAATTGATGCTGTTTTTAATTCAAATACATAAGTTTCTTTTAAATCCATATCTTTTTGTACTTGCGGATGAATTTGCCCAACAAATCCAATCACTTCATCATTCCATAAGATTTCTGCTGTTCTACCTGGATGCATTCCTTCGATAGCAGCCGCTCTATAAACAATTGAATGACTAACACCAAGTTTATCAAATAGTCCTTCAAGAATTCCTTTAGCGACAAAGAAATCAACCGATTTTTTTTCACCTTGCCAAAGCTGAGAATGCCATATACCAGTAATTGCACCAGCTAAATGCTCAAATTCCTCTGGTTGCTCCTGATCTGTTGTTTTTAAAAATACAGAACCAACTTCATATAAAGCTACCGATTCATTTTTTCTAGCAAGATTATATGAAACAACATCTAATAAACCTGGAAGAATGCTTAAACGTAAATGGCTTCTTTCCTCACTCATTGGCATTGCTAGACGTATCGGCTCACGTTTGTCTAATGCATACATTGTTGATTTCTCTTCATTAGTTAATGAATAGGTAATTGCTTGATATAATCCTGCACCTTCCAGATATCTTTTTGCCGCACGTCGTTTACTCTGAACATCTGTTAATCCACCAGGTGTTGTTGCACCTGTAGGTAAAGTTGTAGGTAGATGATCATATCCATAAAGTCTAGCTACCTCTTCGATAAGATCCTCTTGAATCGTAATATCCCCACGTCTAGTTGGTACAGTTACTATAAAAGTTGTATCTTCTGTTTTCACTTCAAATTGAAGTCTAGTAAATATATCTAAAACTTGTGTTTCAGTAATTTCCGTTCCAAGCACTCGGTTTATTTTCTCTAATGAAATTTCAATAACTGCTGGTTCAATTTTCATTGTATTCACTTCAACTATACCTTCAAGAATTTCACCATCTGCATATTCTGCTATTAACTTCGCTGCACGCTCCGCGGCATCATGAATACGATTTGGATCAACTCCTTTTTCAAAACGAGCACTTGCTTCACTGCGTAAGCCATGATCCTTTGATGCATTACGAACAGTTTGACCATTGAAATAAGCTGATTCAAGTAAAACCGTTGTCGTTGTATCACCAACTTCTGAGTTCGCTCCACCCATCACACCAGCCATTGCCACTGGTTCTTTCCCATTCGTAATAACTAAATGATTTGCTTTTAATGTTCTCTTACTATCATCAAGCGTAATGATCGTTTCACCTTCATGTGCAAGGCGTACGATTATTTCCTTTGAACCTAGCTTATCATAGTCAAATGCATGTAGGGGTTGACCATATTCAAGTAATATATAATTCGTAATATCAACGACATTATTATGTGGGCGAATATCTGCCGCCATTAATCTTGTTTGCATCCATAATGGAGACGGTCCTATTTTAACATTTTTAATAATCTTTGCTACATATAGTGGATTTTCTTCTGGTGCTTCGACCTTAATCGATACATAATCAGAAGCTTTTTCCACTGAAGATTCTCCCTTTGTATTTGGTAATTTCACATCAGTGCCAAGGATAGCAGCCACTTCATATGCCACACCTAACATACTTAAACAATCAGAACGGTTCGGAGTTAAGCCTAATTCTAGAATCTTATCATCTAGATTCAGTAACGCAATAGCGTCAGACCCAACTTCTACATCGCTAGGAAATACATAAATCCCTTCAGCGAAATCTTTAGGGATTAATTTTCCCTCAATCCCAAGTTCTTGTAGGGAACAGATCATACCATTAGACTCTTCACCACGAAGTTTTGACTTTTTAATTTTAAAATTACCCGGCAAAACAGCTCCAACTGTGGCAACTGCAACTTTTTGCCCCTTTGCTACGTTCTTCGCTCCACAAATGATTTGTACAGGCGCTTCCCCACCTAGATCCACTAAACATTTGTTCAATTTATCAGCATTTGGATGTTTTTCACATTCCATTACGTAGCCAACAACGACACCTTTAATTGAAGAAGCTTTATGTTCTACTCCTTCTACCTCAATACCACTTCTAGTAATCTTTTCTGCTAATTCTTCAGCGGAAATATCTTTTAAATCAATATATTCCTTTAACCATTTATATGAAACAAACATGTTTTTTCCTCCCTACCTTTTATTCATGTGTGGAAAATTGTTTTAAGAATCGAGTATCATTGGTGTACATATGACGAATATCATCTATACCATATTTTAGCATTGCAATTCTCTCTGCTCCGATCCCGAAAGCAAAACCGGTATATTTATTTGCATCAAATCCTGCCATTTGTAGAACATTAGGATGAACCATCCCTGCTCCAAGCATTTCAATCCAGCCTGTTTTTTTACAAACATTACAGCCTTTTCCCCCACATGAGAAACAAGAGACATCTACCTCTACTGAAGGTTCAGTAAATGGGAAGAAACTTGGACGTAAGCGAATTTCACGCTCTTCACCAAACATTTTTTTCGCAAATAATTCTAATGTTCCCTTTAAATCACCCATTGTTATGTTTTCATCAACCACAAGTCCTTCGATTTGCATAAATTGATGAGAATGGGTTGCATCATCATTATCACGACGATAGACTTTACCTGGGCAAATAATTTTCACTGGCCCTTTGCCTTCATGCTTTTCCATTGTTCTCGCTTGGACTGGTGATGTATGTGTACGAAGAAGAAGATCTTCCGTAATATAAAAAGAATCTTGCATATCTCGAGCAGGATGCCCTTTTGGTAAATTTAGTGCCTCAAAATTATAGTAATCCTTTTCCACTTCAGGTCCTTCGGCAATTTTATAACCCATGCCAATAAAGAAATCTTCTATTTCCTCGACTACCCTTGTTAATGGATGATGATTTCCACTCTTGACAGGACGTCCAGGCAAGGTGATATCAATTGTCTCCGCGGCTAATTGTTTTTCAACTGCTTCCTTCTCTAATGATGTGTGCTTTGCTTCAATCTTTTGACTAATGGATTCCCTCACCTCATTTGCAAGAGCTCCCATTTTTGGACGTTCATCAGCAGATAACTGTCCCATTCCTCTTAAAACCTCTGTTATCGGTCCTTTTTTACCTAAATATGCAACACGAATTTCATTTAATGTTTTCAAGTCTTCAGCTTGTTCAATTTTCGCTAATGCTTCCGTTTGCAAATCTTTTAATTTTTGCTCCATTATTTTACCTCCTCTTAATGATGAGCTGACAAAAAAGCCTACATAGACTTTTTACCCGCTCATAAAAAAACATAAAAAAACCTCATCCTACAAAGGGACGAGGTTATCATCGCGGTACCACCCTAATTAGCATCTTTTTCATGCTCATCTTCATTTCATAACGGCTTTTCACCGAGGCATCTTTACGTTATTAGCAACGGTCCCGATGCTGACTCCAGGGGTGAACTTCACTTAATTTTTCCATAAAAATGCTCTCAGTCAAAGGCATTTTCTCCCTTAATGGTGACATTAAGTTACTTTTCCCTTTCAGTGTCTTTTATTTTATGCAATTGTTTATATTATAGTATTTTATGGAATGAATATCAAATTTTATTTTAAACCTTTAAATAATACATTAATATGCCAGCAGCTACGGCTACGTTTAATGATTCTGCTTGCCCAATGATAGGGATATATAAATTATTCTTCGTTAGGCTAAGTAAATCCATAGACACACCATTTCCTTCATTGCCAACCAATAAAGCGAATTCAGAACTAGGTTCTACTTGTTTGTAAGATACTCCATTTTCCAATGATGTTCCATACACTGGTATTTGGTTTTGATTAAATTTTTGAATCCAATCCTCAAGCCTTCCAAAAAGAACAGGAATATGAAAATGACTTCCTTGAGCAGAACGTAGAACTTTAGGATTGAATAAGTCCACAGTCCCTTCACCTAAAATAACAGCATCCATTCCTGCTGCGTCAGCTGTTCGGATGATTGTCCCTAAATTTCCTGGATCCTGGACGGCATCGATTAATAAAAAGGATTTTCCCTTTAATGTTTGAAAGCTCGGTTGCTTCATCTTACATATTGCAAATACACCTTGTGTTGTTTCAGTATCTGATATTGCCTTACTAATTTCCGAAGTAATTTTAGTCAATGATAATTGCTGAATATCCCAAGTTACTGGAATCTCAATATCTTCACTTAATATAATTTCAATAATATTATTTTTATCTTTTAACGCCTCTTCAACAAGATGAAATCCTTCTACTAAATAGGTCTGTGTTTTTTCACGCTCTTTTTTAGTTAATAATTTTTTCCATTGCTTTACTTGTTGATTTTTAATTGACTCAATAAACTTCACCTTCTGTACTCCCTTTCCATTTCTCAATATCTCATTATAACCTAATATTTATACATATAACATTGGTTTAAGTGACATCCTAACAATGATTAATTTGAAAAAAGGAGTGTATTACATGAATTTAAATCTCCGTAATGCAATAATTCATAATGTTTCTGGTAACAATCAGGAACAACTTAAAGATACCATTGTAGATGCAATTCAAAGAGGCGAAGAAAAAATGCTTCCAGGCTTAGGAGTATTATTTGAAGTCATTTGGAATCATGCAGATGACCAAGAAAAGCATATGATGCTAGAAACATTAGAAGAAGGATTGAAGGGGTAAACTTCAATATAAAGGACTGTCATATGACAGTCCTTTATATATAAAAAAATTCAGTTTCCTATAAGGTCAAAACACTTAAGGATCTTATTCAAATGTTAATTTATTTACTGTTTCACGGTCTAAGCGTTTGATCACCTCAGTAATGAGCTTCACAGCATTTTCATAGTCATCTCGATGCAACATAGCTGCATGAGAATGAATATAACGTGTAGCAATTGTAATTGCAAGTGATGGTACACCATTAGCTGTTAAGTGGATAGATCCCGCGTCTGTTCCTCCACCAGCAATTGAATCAAATTGATATGGAATATCTAATTCTTCAGCAACCCCTACAACTAAATCTCGTAAGCCTTTATGGGAGACCATTGAAGCATCATAAAGAATAATTTGTGGTCCTTTCCCCATTTTACTTAAAGCTTCTTTTTCAGTAATTCCTGGTGTATCTCCAGCAATTCCTACATCAACACCAAAGCCGATATCAGGTTCAATTTTCGCTGCAGCAGTTTTCGCTCCACGAAGTCCGACTTCCTCCTGAACATTTCCTACTCCGTAAACAATGTTAGGGTGCTTTTCATTTTTTAAATTCTTTAAAACATCAATTGCAATAGCACAGCCAATACGGTTATCCCAAGCTTTCGCTAATAGCATTTTTTCATTGTTCATCACAGTGAACTCGAAGTACGGTACAACCATATCACCAGGAAGCACGCCCCACTCCATTGCCTCTTCTCTGCTTGATGCACCAATGTCAATAAACATATCTTTTATTTCATAAGGCTTTTTACGAGCTTCGGGAGATAAAATATGTGGTGGCTTGGAACCAATGACCCCAGTTAAATCACCCTTTTTCGTCACAATTGTTACTCGCTGAGCAAGCATGACTTGTGACCACCAGCCACCTACCGTTTGGAAGCGTAAGAAGCCCTTATCATCAATTTGTGTAACCATAAAGCCAACTTCATCTAAATGACCGGCAACCATAATTTTTGGACCATTTTCATCGCCAATTTTTTTGGCAATTAAACTGCCCAAACCATCATACTCAATTTCATCTGCATAGGATTCAATGTATTTTTTCATTACCTCTCTAGGTTCATGTTCATTGCCCGGAATACCTTTTGCATCAGTTAGGTCTTTCAGCATTATTAGTGTTTCATCAAGCTTTGCCATTTGTCTGACCTCCAATAATAGTGTATATGTACAGCTATTATTATAATAGATATAATCAAAAAAATACAAAAATTAAATTTCATAAAAAAATATTAAAAAAATGAATCCTTTTTGAAACTTAATCGTATGCATTGAAAAGATTACAATATTGGAGGCTAAAACCATGCTTTGGTTCGTAAGACTAGCAATTTTCTTTTTAATCCTTTACCTTATCGTTAAAATGATAAAATATCTTTTTAATCCAAAGCGGAAATTGGAGTTAGCACATGAAGAAAAACGGTATTTCTTTTTTGATGACTCAGAAAATATTCGAAAAAACTTTCTCATTACTTACAATGGCGTTCTATTTGAGGGAGAAAAGTATTTAGGAACAACAGACCAATCCTTTGAGGTTATTTCAATTTTTGTATGGCCTCATAATGTAAATGCATTAAACGGATTAACCTATCAAGACTTTCTTTTTTTAGAAAAGGAAATCACCCTAAGGTATCCTAATGCTACTATTGATTGGAAAAGTCCAATTAAAGAACTAGTAACAAAAAACAAAAACTGCTGATAGGCTCAGCAGTTTTTTTATGCTTCAGGAAAAAATTCTCTCCATTTAATTACAACCACTTTTTCTCGTAAAATAAAAAATAGGATGGATAATGCAAAGAGAATGATGATAATAATTGTAGGGGTAAAGCGTGAGATAAATTGACCGAATACGGTATAAAAAACGACTAGTGGGATATTTGAAAGAACAGATCCCTTTAAGTAGCCTCTAAAGTCTGGGTGTCTTTCAAGTAAACAAATATTTAATAAATGATAATGAAAGAATGGTATTAGTCGTAAAACTGCAATTTGTCCTGTAGTTAATTTTGCGTGATGACCAAAACATTTTAATTTTATTTTCAAAAGCTTTTCATATGTTTTTGGCATTCTCTTAATGCAAGCATAAAACATAGCAGACAAAAGTAATAATCCAATTAAAGAGTATATAATTCCTAGCATACTGCCAAATAATATTCCCCCAGCCATGCAAACCACTGCTACAGGGATAAATAAAAACTGCCGAAGTAAATGAAATAGAATAAACATAAAGGGTGCCAATACGATGCTACCCTCCACAAAAGAGAATAGCATTAATAATCTCTCATCCATCTTATTTCACCCCACCACTGTTGATTTACTCAAGATGTTGTACTCTATTTAAACATATTTAATAAAATCAATGGTTATGACTATCTTAAGAGAATTATAAAAATAACAAGATCAACAATTGCAAGGAATGGAAAACCCACTTTAAATAGAAGATGCCTTGTTTTATGATGAAATACATTCATGGCGATTGTCATTCCAATGGCTCCACCAATGAAGGCCAATCCCCATAGAGTTTTTTCTTGAATTCTCCATTTATGTGCTTTGGCTAATTTTTTATCCCTGCCCATAACGATAAATCCAATAACATTTACAATAAAGCAGTAGCTTATTAATAGTCCTTTTAACATTTTTCATCCCTCATAAATAAGAAAAGTCACCCTCATTCAAAACAAGGATGACTAAATTCTAAAAAAATTATTTTGCAAATTGAGATTTTGCTTGGTTAGCAAGTTCTGTAAATGCTTTTTCATCATGAATAGCTAAATCAGCAAGCATTTTACGGTTTACTTCGATACCAGCAAGCTTTAATCCATGCATTAAACGGCTGTAAGAAAGACCGTTCATACGTGCAGCTGCATTAATACGAGTAATCCAAAGCTTACGGAAGTCGCGTTTTTTCTGACGACGGTCACGGTAAGCATACATATAAGATTTCATTACTTGCTCATTGGCAGTTTTATATAATGTATGTTTTGAACCAAAATAACCTTTTGCTAATTTAAGAACTTTTTTACGACGTCTGCGGCTAACAATTCCGCCTTTTACACGTGGCATATTATTTCCCTCCTATATAAATCGCTCATTACTTAAGATTGTCAAGCATATGACGAATACGTTTAAAATCACCTTTTGATACTAGTGTTGCTTTACGAAGTTTACGTTTTTGTTTCGTTACTTTATTTGCAAATAAATGGCTTCTGTAAGCATGAGAACGTTTTAGTTTGCCAGAACCTGTTCTTTTGAAACGCTTTGCTGAGCCGCGGTGAGTTTTCATTTTTGGCATAGGATATTTCCTCCTTCAGACATTACTTTTCAGTTTTTGGTGCTAATACTAAGAACATACTACGACCGTCCATTTTTGGCTTAGATTCTATTGTGCCAAGGTCATCACATTCATTTGCAAAACGATCAAGAACTTTTTGACCAATTTCTTTATGTGTAATGGCACGACCTTTGAAACGAATAGAAGCTTTTACTTTATCGCCCTTTTCAAGAAACTTACGTGCATTGCGAAGCTTAGTATTGAAGTCATGTTCATCAATCGTAGGGCTCAAACGAACCTCTTTTAAATTGATGACTTTTTGGTTTTTACGTGCTTCTTTTTCTTTCTTTTGTTGTTCAAATCGATATTTACCATAGTCCATAATTTTGGCTACTGGCGGTTTTGCATTTGGAGCAACAAGAACAAGATCAAGATTCACTCGTGATGCGATCTCTATTGCTTCATTTCGAGATTTAACACCTAGCTGTTCGCCATTTTGACCAATAAGACGAACTTCTCGGGCACGAATGCCATCATTAACCATCATATCTTTGCTAATAATTAGCCACCTCCAAGGTTTTTTGCGGGGATCAGATTTTCTGATCGCATAAAGCAACTTTAGTCGAATACATGATTTGGGTTAAGAATTCCTGCCTGATCTCATTTGAACACAATTTTTATCGTTAACATAGGTTTCATAAACAAGAAAAGTGCAGGCCGTAAAAAGGACCCGCACTTTACATTCGCATGAATAGTTAGAATGTGATGAATTTCGAAACCTGCCAACTGCAAACTTGCGTCAATCAGGCGAGAAGCGGGTGCTTCTTCTTTTCCTCAAATAAATATTCAATTTACCTTAGATAATATATCATACATCATAATTTGATGTCAAATGGCTTTTAATCATTAGAATTTCTTTTTGCAACATCATCTATATTAGCAAAATCCTAACTAATCTGCAATAGTTTTTTTAAAGATAAGAAAATATGGCATGCACTACCAAAGTCAGTCCAGCTTTGACGAGCTCCAAGTGCATAACTAACATTAGACTTTTTTTATTTTACAACTTCTTTTTTTAAATCTGCGACAAATTGTTCAAAAGATACTGTTTCAGATTTTTGTTCGCCATACTTACGTACATTAACGGCATTGTCGCTTACCTCATTATCTCCAACGACAAGCATGTATGGAATTTTTTGCATTTGATGCTCACGAATTTTATAACCAATTTTTTCATCCCGTGAATCTAATTCAACCCTAAATCCTTCAGCACGAAGTTTTTCCTCGACTTGTTTCGCATAATCAATATGAACTTCAGGTGATACAGGGATAACTACAGCTTGTACAGGAGCTAACCAAGTAGGGAACGCACCTTTGTATTCCTCGATTAAATAAGCGACAAAGCGTTCCATTGTTGATACCACTCCACGGTGGATAACGACTGGACGATGCGGTTTCCCATCCTCTCCTACATATGTTAAATCAAAGCGTTCAGGTAATAAGAAATCAAGTTGAACTGTAGAAAGAGTTTCGTCTTTTCCTAATGCTGTACGAACTTGAACATCTAATTTCGGACCATAGAAAGCTGCTTCACCATCTGCTTCAAAGTATTCAAGTCCTAATCCATCCATTGCTTCTTTTAACATGCTTTGTGCTTTATTCCACATCTCATCATCATCAAAGTACTTTTCTTTATCTTCCGGATCACGATAGGATAAACGGAAGGAATAGTCAGTGATATCAAAATCTTTGTAGACGGCAATGATTAATTCAACTACACGTTGGAATTCCTCTTTTATTTGATCAGGACGTACAAATATATGTGCATCATTCAAAGTCATTCCGCGAACACGTTGTAATCCTGAAAGTGCACCTGACATTTCATAACGGTGCATTGTACCTAGCTCAGCTATTCGAATTGGCAATTCTCGATAACTATGAATGCCATTTTTATAAATCATCATATGGTGCGGACAGTTCATTGGACGAAGAACTAATTGTTCATTATCCATCTCCATTACAGGGAACATATCTTCTTGGTAATGATCCCAGTGTCCACTTGTTTTATATAAGTCAACACTCCCCATAATTGGTGTATACACATGATTATAGCCAAGACGTTCTTCCTTATCGACAATATAACGCTCAACAATACGACGGATTGTTGCTCCCTTTGGTAGCCACATTGGAAGACCTTGTCCCACTTTTTGGGAAGTTGTAAATAAATTTAATTCTTTCCCGATTTTACGATGATCTCTTTCCTTCGCTTCTTCTAGAAATTTCAAATGCTGTTCTAAGTCCTCTTTTTTAAAGAAGGCTGTTCCATATACACGTTGAAGCATTTTATTATCGCTATTGCCGCGCCAATATGCTCCCGCAATGCTTAATAATTTAAATTCTTTAATTTTACCTGTAGAAGGAACATGTACTCCACGGCATAGATCAAAGAATTCACCTTGTTCATAAATCGTTACTTTTTCATCAGCAGGAATTGCATCAATGAGTTCTTGCTTATATTCATCACCAGCAAAAAGTTCTTTTGCTTCATCACGAGAAACTTCCTTACGTACGATTTCAAGATTTTCGCTAATAATTTTCTTCATTTCTTTTTCTATTTTCGGTAAATCCTCAGGTGTGATAGATACTTCAAGGTCCATATCATAATAAAATCCACCTTCGATAACTGGCCCTACTCCTAATTTCACATTTCCAAAAATTCTCCGAACAGCTTGTGCCATTAAATGAGCTGTACTATGACGTAGTACCTCTAATGCATCCTTATGGTCGGGTGTAACGATTTCAATTGATCCATCAAACGCAATTGGCGTACGAAGATCAATTAATTTTTCATTCACTTTCCCTGCAATTGCTTTTTTCTTTAATCCAGGACTAATAGATGCTGCAATATCTTCAGTAGTTGTTCCATTAGGAAATTCCTTTACAGCACCATCTGGAAAAGTCATTTTAATCACTTCTGACATTCTGTACCACTCCTTCATTAATGCGTGAGTACCTTATTTGGTACGACAGCAGATTATATTATGTAGACTCTTTTTGCGTTTTTACTACATTTTTTAGTTGTAATCAATAGCATTCATTATACTCACTTGCTACAAAACTTTTTAAAGAGCCCTAAAATAAAAAAACTCGTTCCCTATGAAAGGGACGAGTTATATACACGTGGTTCCACCCTAAGTTTTCATATCAATGTGATGATATGACTTCGGATCATTATAACGGAATGTGTCCGTCAACTACTAATAGTTTAAACGTTCGCAGTTGAAGTTTAGAGGTGGTAAGTACTCAATTCGTGTTGGAAAGCTTTCACCATTTCTTTCCTCTCTGGGAACCGTAAAGGAATACTCTTGTCCTCATCAATACATTTAACTATTTTGATTGAATATGTACGTAATTATAGATGGTTCACCCGAGAAAATCAAGAGGTGTGTCAATAAATTTTTTAGTGATTAATAGGATAACTGTTTTTTTCTTTCCAAAATTGTTCTTTCTCTAAAAGGATAACTCTTTCTTCAAAAATATTTTGAATGGTTCGGATCAATCCATTATCTGCAGAATCTGCGTATAAATATATTTTTTTGGGCGCAATGGACAGTAAAGGAGCAATTGTAACAGAATCAATATAGACTGGATGATTCGTAATTAATCTTCTATCAATCATTTCTGAAATCTGCTCTTTTGATAATTCCTGATATTCTTTACTATAAAACTTCCCATACTCACCAAAATAAATACGAACAGTGTCCATACATGCCTTACGATTAGCCAAATAATCTCTTAACATTTGAATAAATACTTGATACTCTTGTTCCATTTTATATTCATCTATCGCCATTTCAACATATTGAATCAATTGTTCAAAATATTTTTTTAAGCGAAACTTGATTAATGAGTCAAAAGAAATCGATTTATGATCATCAAATAAAGAGAGAATTGCCTCTCGTATCATCACTTCATCATTCATTACACCAACCATTTTCATAAGTTCTGGACGTTCGCCATCAAACATTTCCGTTACAATGTCCAAAATATTATCTTGTTCGGACTCCTCTTTATAATAAAAATATTCTTTGAGAATATCTCGAGCCCAATCCATTCGTTTTTTTATTAGAATAAATTGAATAAATCCAGATTGTATTTCTTGTATTGGAACCTTATGATTATCAATCGTTAAAATATATTGCTTTTGATTTTGAAAAGTTGTTTCATAAAATGTTATCGTTTGATTTTTCTTGATAAAATATTCATGTAGCCAAATTGCATCAGATAATTCTTTAAAAACAAAATCCAAGCATATCCCCCCTCTACATGGAATCATCCATGATATATATATATGGGATGCTTGGACAATTTAGAAGTAGTAGTTACTTAAATGTATCTAGACTAGTGTCGCATATTCGGTCCATCTACACGTATTGGAATCGATAAGTATTTAATTCTTTCCATGATTCGGGCAGCTTTTATTTTTTCTTCTTCTCCTCTTTGAGAATAAGTAAGATGATGTTGTAGTTCCCCATAATCAAAATTGGATGAAAAAAAGGTAGGTAAGTTTTCTTGCATACGAAATTGCATGATCGATCCTAATATTTCGTCACGTGTCCAACTTGTCATTACTTCTGCACCAATATCATCTAGCATTAATAGAGGGGCTTTTTTTACAACCTCTAGTTTTTCATTTGTAGAATGATCACTTAATGATTGCTTCATTTCTCGGAAAAACTCTGGCACATAAACAATCAAGGAGGAAATTTGTTTATTTTCAGCTAAATGATTAGCAATCGCCCCTAATAAATAGGATTTCCCAACACCAAATTTCCCATAAAGATAGAGCCCCTTCATTTTTTTACCTAGTTCATATTCTCGAGCAAATCGCTCTGCATACTCATATGCCGTTAACCGTCCATCCGATTCCAATGAAAAATCACCAAATGAAGCTTGTAATATTTCCTTTGGTACATAAATGCTTTGAATTAATTCTCTTGATTTCTTTCTTTCGTCAGCTATTCGTTTCTTTTTACATGGACGATAGTGGAGATCAATCGAGTCTCTTCGCAAAATAATTTCTGGTTCAAAACCTTTCATCATATTTACACAAGAATCTAAACTAGGACAGTCCCTACAGTCCTTTGATTGATCCTTATACTCATATAGCTTCATTAAACTTTTTTCAATCATTGATGTAGTAATCTCATCTTGGTGCTTTCTAAGAAACTCACGTATATCCGGGTGATTGATCACTTCTCTTTTTATATCATTCATTTGTTGTTGAAAACGACTATTCATAGTAAATCTCTTTAATGTATCATTTATATTTTCCATCTATACTTCACCTCCGATTTTTATATTGATTTTGAATTGATTCTAATCTTCGGCGCTTTTCCTCCATCGACTCTTTCTCTTTCAGTTGATTTTTTTCTTCGGTCTGATTATTTTCTTCATTAAACCAATCAGGTAATTTTTCTTTGCGAATCGGTTGTTTTCTTTGTGTTTTTTGATCCTTGTTTTTAGCCCATTGCTGATACTGTCGGTGCTCATTTTTTGCAAGATCCATTGCCTCTTTCACCGTCTTGACTTTTTTTCTTGCCCAATGAGAGGCTATTTTTTCTATATAATTTTTAGTGAGTTTCATATCTGTCTTAAGCATAACATAATGAATTAGTACATTGACAACTCCTGGAGGAAGCTGCTGTTGAAACATTATCTCTTCGATTGCAACAAGGTCGCCTTTGGAAGGTTCTGCACCGTCCGAAATATCAATTAATAATTGACGCGGCGAGGTTGTTTCCAAATAATGGACTAATTGTTCTTCCTGTGTCATTGTATCATTTACACCAGCTTGACGTTGCAATCCCGGTTGAATTCGGTCAACTAATTGCGGGACCCCATCTGCATGTTCCAGTTGATACCAATCTCTCGCTGCTTTTCTCAAATCATTAATATCAATTTCCTGTTCTGCATTTAATGAACTCAGTAATAAACTTTTCATCTCAATCGCGTTAATACTATATAAGAATGCAAGGTTGGATATTGCTTCCTTCACTTGACGAGTGATAGCTTTCCTTGGAATTAGGTATTCATTTAATCCAGCAAACAATAATTCAAAATCAAAATTCGCTACTTCTATTTGTATCTTACTCGTTTCATTTCTTGAGATATACTGACTATTGTTTTCAATAAGACTTGCGTTTTGAGCATCCATATCCTGGATAAAAGGATCATTATTCGTAGTAAATACATCCTGAAATGATCGAGTAATTTCTTTATGTGAATCTCTGTCAATCACATGGTCCGAGAAAAACTTTTTCATCCGTTGAAAATGACTATGCCCTAATTGTCTATATAAAAAAACATTTAACATCCCATCCGTAAAAAATTGTTCAGGGGATAAGGGTGGCTGGAGCTCATAAATAAAACCTCGTTCTTCCCCATCTTTTTTCATGTATGTTTTCAATAGTCCAATTCCCTCAAGCTTTAAACGGGCTTCATAAATTTCTCTCAAATTTAATCCCAAAAAATTCATTAAATGATAATGTGTCCAATCATCCGACCATATCCTATTGATTTCAATTTCGTTCCAAAGAGTCGAATACAAGCTATAACAATTAGTTCCAATTAATGGTTGATAAAGAAACGAGATGACCTTCCGATCATATTCATGTAGGATTCCATTTGAAGTTACCTGGTACCGATCAACAGGCTGTACCTCATTCCACATCTGATTCATGTCTACACTTCCTCAAAACACATTGATTTGAAAAGGTGACCCTAAGTGTAAAACACTCATTAGTTGGGTCACCCTCCATTTGCTAATCTTTTTTTATTAGTTCTTTCAATTCCTCAAGAAAAACATTGATATCCTTAAACTGCCTATAAACCGAAGCAAACCGGACATATGCAACCTCATCTACTTTTGCTAACTTGTCCATAACCAGTTCACCAATTAACTCCGAGTTAACCTCAGAATATCCTTGATTTCTTAAGTGCTGCTCTATATCTAACGTTATTTTTTCTAATTCCGCAAGAGCCACAGGTCTTTTTTCACAAGCTTTTATTAAACCTCGTAATATTTTATCACGACTAAACTCCTCGCGTACCCCTTCCTTTTTCACGACGATAAGAGGAGATTCTTCGACCTTTTCGAATGTTGTAAAACGATAGTTACATATTTCGCATTCTCTTCTTCTCCGTATAGAGCGGCCTTCATCAATAGGGCGTGAATCAACCACGCGAGTTCCATTATGTGAGCATGAAGGACATTTCATATGATCAACTCCGTTCAAAGATCATTAATATCTTCATGATATAGAAAACTTGTGAAAAGCACAAGAAAAAAACGAGGTGTATGTCTATACACCTCGTTGCTCTTTTTTTATATTATTTTCTCATACATTTACTTGTTCTTTGCTAATTTGTACGGCTCCCATGCCACGAGGTAATTCAATCGTTTCCCTCTTTTCAGCATGTAAACTTTCTGCTATATAATCTGCGGCAATATTCGGATCTAAATTCCCGCATGTGTAAACATCAATACTAGCATATCCATGTTCCGGAAAGCTGTGAATAGTTAAATGTGACTCAGAAATAATAACTACACCGCTCACACCTTGTGGAGCAAATTTATGAAAAGCCACCTCGCGAATTTCAGCGCCAGATTTTAATGCTGCATCAACAAATGTTTTTTCAATAAAATCCATATTGTTTAACTTTTCAAAATCGCAACCCCATAATTCAGAAATTACATGACGACCCATAGTTTCCATTGATCGTTCCCCCTTCAAACTTAATATTTTTGCGGTTAAAAAACATTGTGAAAAGCACAAATGTAACTACCACGGGGGAAAGTTAGTCCAAAGAGGTCCTAACCCTTTAAGTAGCCACAAATATTAAATTTTTAACTTCACGAAAAATAGTATACTTTGTTTAAATTCTTTTTGCAATAGAATGATAAAAAAAGCTTGCTATCCATGGATAGCAAGCTCATATATTTTATCCTATGTTTACCTTTGACTTTGTATTCATTTCTTTGGCAACAAATTTAGTTAAATCTACAACTCGACAGGAATATCCCCACTCATTATCATACCATGCAAGAACTTTCACTTTCCGTCCATCCATCACTATGGTCGATAAGCCATCAATAATAGTTGAATGTGGATTCGTATTAAAATCAACTGATACTAGTGGCTCTGTCGTAAATTCTAGGATTCCATGCAAGGAGCCTGAGGCAGCTGTAATAAACGCCTCATTTACCTCTTCAATAGTAACTTCTTTCTTCAAATCTACAACTAAATCAACTAAGGAGACATTTGGAGTTGGTACCCTTAAAGCCATTCCGTGTAGCTTCCCCTTCAGTTCTGGTAGAACGAGGGCTAACGCTTTAGCAGCTCCTGTTGTTGTAGGTATAATGGATTGCGCACATGCACGGGCACGTCGTAAATCTTTATGCGGATTATCTATATTATTTTGGTCATTCGTATAGGCATGGATAGTTGTCATTAATCCGTTTTCAATGCCAAATTGCTCATTTAATACTTTTGCTACTGGTGCTAAACAGTTTGTTGTGCATGATGCATTTGAAATGATGTCATGTTCATTAATTTTTAATGCGCCTTCATTTACTCCCATGACAATAGTTACATCTTCATTTTTCCCAGGGGCAGTTAAGATCACTTTTTTGGCACCGGCTTGTAAATGAAGTTCAGCCTTTTCTCGTGAATTAAATTTACCAGTTGCCTCAATAACAATATCTATATTCAGCTCTTTCCACGGAAGTTCTCCTGGATTACGTTGATTAAGGAGTTTAATTCGATGTCCATTAACAATTAATGCTTCTTCAGTTGACAGAATATCTGCCTCAAATTTCCCATGTGTAGTATCATACTTAATTAAATGTGCTAAGCTTTCTGCAGGATAACTTGCATTGATCGCTACTATATCTAATTCATTCTCTAATATCGCTTTTCGGAATACCATTCGTCCAATTCGACCAAATCCATTAATTGCTATTCTTGTTTTCATCAATGTTAGCCTCCAATATTAAAGTTATACTCATTAAGTGGATTTTCTAAAAATAGTATAACACATTAATCGAATTATGTAAGTACAAATATGTTTCTATTTATAAATTCCAAATAAAAATAGGGAGATTCCTAATATTTATAGGAATCTCCCTTATTTGTGTTATTCTATTTACCTTATAAATTTAAGGTTTAAGGAACCATTTTGTAATGATTTCATCTAATTGTTGTTCTGTCTCATCAATCGTTCCATTATTATTAATCACAGCATCAGATTTCTCAATTTTTTCTTCAAGTGGCATTTGTGATTGAATTCTTGCCATCGCCTCTGCCTCCGTGAATTGATTTCTATCCATCAGTCTTTGTAATTGAATGGATTGCTCAACATAGACTAGGATCGTTTGATCTACCATATAACCGAGGTTACTTTCAAACAATAATGGAATGTCCATAATAACCGTCTCTTTTCCCTGTTTAAGAGCTGTTTCTTTTTCTTTTTGCATGTATTCTCTAACAGCGGGATGAACAATTTGATTTAGCATTAGCCGTTTTTCTTCATCATGAAAAACAATGGTTCCCAGTTTTTTTCTGTCCAGATTCTGATCTTGTTGTAAAATCTCTGGACCAAAGGCTTCAACTATTTGTTTATAGGCATCTTCACCAATTTCAACAACTTTTCTAGCAGCAATATCTGCATCCACAATAGCAAAGCCTTTTCTTCTTAATAAGTTAGAAACTGTACTTTTTCCACTCGCAATACCACCGGTTAGTCCTATAATCTTTGCCATATTTATAACCTCACTAAAACCTCACTAAAATTTAAATACTCCGATTAATATTAGTAATACACCCGGTAAAAAAGAAATTTTTTGCATCCAATTAAGATGGGAGAACATTTTTCCTAATTTTAATCCACCTGTTACAAATAAAAAGCTCATTAACGCAACTAGAATACTTAAGTAGGTTGGAGAATATCCAAGCATAGCTGCTCCAATTCCAGCTCCAAAGGCATCTAAAGACAAAGCAAATCCAAGCATAAACGCTTCAATTCCATTTATGGCTCCGGAATTGTCAAAATCCGCACTCGTTGGCTTTTTTAATATATTTATGACTACACCGAGTGAACGAATTTCAACATTTAATACTACTTTTTCATCCTCTTTTGTTGATACCTTTTCTGGCTTAAAAAATTGATACAAGACCCAAATGCCAATCAAAATTAATATGATACCACCCAATCGATTGGCGAGATTAGGATCGATAAACGACTGTAGAATCCTCCCAAAGACACATGCAATTCCCAATGAAAGTCCTGAACAAATCGCTATAATCAATATAGATTTTATCGGGATTTTCATTTTTCTTAAACCATAAGTAAAACCTGCACTAAAATTATCTAAACTAACAGCAAAAGCCATTAAAAAGAGTGATAACTGAAAGCCCATGATAAAGCTCCTTCCTGTTCTCACATCACTAACTATAATATATGGAAGGAGCTTATCAGATGTTAAAATTTAATTAGGGCCTATTCTTTTGACAGTTTGGACAAAAATGAGTTCCTCGACCCGCAGTGACAATTTTTTCTATAGGGGTTCCACATCGTTTACATTCTTCCCCTTTACGCCCATATGCAAGTAATTGCAATTGGAACATACCAATCTCTCCTTGGGAATTTACATAGGAACGAATCGTACTCCCACCTTTTTCTACAGCTTCAGATAAGGTAGCGATAATTTCTTGATGAAGATTTATTAGTTCATCGCTATTCAAGGTGTTGGCCTTTCGTTCAGGATGTATCTTTGCTCTAAACAATGCTTCATCCACATAAATATTTCCAAGTCCTGTAACAATTGTTTGGTCTAAAAGTACAGGTTTTATCTTTCGTTCAGTTTTCTTAAGTTTTCCCTGCAAATATTGGTTAGTAAATGAGCTTGAAAACGGTTCAGGACCTAATTGTGATAATGGAAGGTCGTTGTTTTCTTCACCCTTCAAAAATAAATGCATTGTCCCAAATTTTCGGACATCGCGATAACGCAGCTCTGTTCCATCAGTAAAATGAAATATGACATGTGTATGCTTATCATATGGTTCATCACTATTAAATAAACCATATTTCCCTTCCATACGTAGATGGGAAACGAGAGCGTAAGTATTTAGATTAATAATTAGAAACTTCCCTCTTCGATTAACATCTGTAATTGTTTCCCCAATCAATGCATCCTTAAATTGTTCAACCTCAACCGGCTTTTTTACGATTTTAGGCCAATGCACCTGTACATTATCAATCGTTTTCCCTACTACAAGATTCTGTAATGTTCTTCTAATCGTTTCTACTTCCGGTAATTCAGGCATCATAAATCTCCTCTTTTATTACTTATTTTGCATCAAACCATGTAGGACCGTATGCATAGTCAACCTTAAGAGGTACAACTAATTGAACTGCATTTTCCATCACTTCAGGTACAATTTTCTTTAAAATATCTATTTCATTACTAGGAGCTTCAAAAATCAATTCATCGTGTACCTGTAAAAGAAGACGTGCTTGTAGGTTTTCTTGTTTTAATCTAGCCGCCATATCAATCATTGCTTTCTTAATAATATCAGCGGCACTTCCTTGAATCGGTGTATTCATTGCAGTTCTCTCGGCAAAGCTACGAATATTAAAGTTTCTGCTAGTTATTTCAGGTATATATCTTCTTCTTTTTAGAATTGTTGAAACATAACCCTTTTGTTTTGCGTCCTGAACAATATCCGTCATAAAATCTTTTACCCCAGGATAACTCGCAAAATAGCGTTCAATAAATTTCCCTGCTTCCTTCCTTGTAATACCTAAATTTTGTGATAACCCATAATCACTAATTCCATAAACTATTCCAAAGTTAACTGCTTTTGCTTGCCGACGCATATTATTGGTTACTTCATCTTTTTTCACATGGAATACATCCATCGCTGTCTTCGTATGAATATCCATATCTTCGTTAAAAGCTTCGATAAGCTTTTTATCACCCGCAATATGAGCTAATACACGCAACTCTACTTGTGAGTAATCAGCAGAGAAAATGAACCAATCCTCTTCAGTTGGGATAAAGGCTTGTCTTAATTTACGTCCCTCCTCTAGTCGAATGGGGATATTTTGAAGATTGGGGTCAACTGAGCTTAGTCTTCCTGTTTGAGCAAGAACTTGATTATATCTTGTATGAATCCTACTATTGTCTAAATGAACAACTTTTAATAAACCTTCAATATAGGTAGATTGTAATTTACCTAATTGACGATAGTGGAGGATTTCCTTAACAATCTCATGTTCAGATTCAAGCTTTTCAAGTACATCTGCAGATGTTGAATAACCCGTTTTAGTTTTCTTATACACAGGTAATCCTAGTTTTTCAAATAATATAACACCTAATTGCTTTGGAGAATTAATATTAAATGACTCACCAGCTAATTCGAACACTTTTTCTTCTATTGATTGTAAACGTTCAGTCAATTCTTCCCCCATCTGTTTTAAACGGTCAATATTCACCATGATTCCAGTTGATTCCATATCTGCTAATATAAATGAAAGAGGTAGCTCAAGCTCTGTAAAGAGTTCTAGCTGATCATTTTTCTCAAGCTCCTCTAAGCAAGAATTAACCAAGCTAGCAATTCCAACAACCTTTCTCACTACATGATCAGCAAGGATGTTCTCTTCTGGAACTTTTCGCTTCACCCCTTTACCGAACACCTCTTCATCACTATGAACCATGTTATACCCGTGACGTTTCGCAACGGATGCAAAATCTTCCACAGTTTCCGAAGGATTGAGTAAATAAGAAGCAATTAATAAGTCAAAATCTATTCCTTTCAGCTCCACACCAAAACGTCTTAAAGCAACAACTGCAGCTTTTCCATCATATACAAATTTTTTCTTTGTTTCGTCTTGCGCCCATGTTTTAAATGCACTAGAATTCAAAGCAGTCTTTACCGGTAAATAAAATACTCCATTTTCATTACAAATACTTAGACCAATTATTTCACCCGTATGATAATTCTCTTCAAAGATTTCCAAATAAAGAGCACTCTCGTTCGTAAACAGTTCATCTGTGATTTCTTCAATTATTTGATATTCGAGCTTGTCGAACTCTTCCTTTTGATCAGGGTTATGTTTGACATCTAATTTATCTATTAATGAATTAAAACCTAGCTCCTTGAAAAGAGTAACTAGTTTTTCATCATTACTATTTTCATAAGCTGTTTCATCCACTGATATAGTTACAGGAGCTTCACGAGTAATTGTTGCAAGCTTTTTACTCATGATTGCTTGTTCTTGATATTCCTCGATTTTTTCTTTTAATTTCTTTCCACTAACTTGATCAATAGATTGTAATAAGTTTTCTACTGTTTCATATTCCTTTAATAGTTTAATGGCTGTTTTCTCTCCGACTCCAGGAATTCCAGGAATATTATCCGATGAATCACCCATTAATCCCTTCATATCAATAATTTGCTCTGGAGTTAAACCATACTTTTCTTTAATGTGCTCTGGTGTATACTCCTCTATTTCTGTGATCCCTTTTTTGGTAATGCATACTGTTGTATGTTCTGAGCTAAGCTGTGTTAAATCCTTATCTCCAGATATTACCTTCACTTCAAAACCATCTTTTTCAGCCTGAAGAGAGAGTGTCCCAATAATATCATCAGCTTCATAGTTTTCTAATTCATACCTTTTAATCCCATAGGCATCTAGTAGCTCTCTAATAAATGGAAATTGTTCCGAAAGCTCAGGTGGTGTTTTCTGCCTCGTTCCTTTATATTCTTTAAATGTGTTATGACGAAAAGTCGTCTTCCCTGCGTCAAAAGCCACTAATAAATGAGAAGGCTTTTCTTCATTCAAAATTTTCATTAGCATCGTTGTAAAACCGTAAATGGCATTGGTATGGATCCCTTTATCATTGTTTAATAATGGTAAGGCAAAAAATGCCCGATAGGCGATACTATTTCCATCAATTAATATTAGCTTTTTTTCCAATCGTTTCCCCTCCAGATTTATCGTATCCGAGTAGTTACCTTACCCCATTTTATCATGTACACGCCTGAAAAGGAAAATGGCCAGCATCGTTGCTGACCATATCAGTCTATTATTTTGTATAGCCCATTAATAATTTTGCATATGGTGAATCTGATGGGAGAATGATCATTGTTTGGTCACCAATTGTCTTTTTGTATGATTCTAATGTTCTAAAAAGATGGTAAAACTCTTTATCTTTCGAGAAAGCTTCATTATAGATTTTAGCTGCCTCTCCTTCTCCTTCGGATCGGATTACTTCTGCATCCGCTTGAGCTTTTGAAAGCATTTCTTTTACTACTTTATCCGTTTTGGCCTCGATCGTATTTTTCTCAGCATCACCCTTAGACAAATATTCTTGTGCCTTCGTTTCTCTTTCAGAAATCATTCGAGTATAAACGGATTGCTCATTTTCCTCAGGTAAGTCGGTTCTTTTCGTCCGAACATCAGTTACGACGATGCCGTAGTTATCCTTAGCTAAAAGATCGTTAACCATATCAGTAACCTTATCATTTAAACTTCCTCTCGATGATACTTCATCATTAATAATTTCTTCATAATTTAAGTTTCCTAATTCGGCACGGACAACTGAATAAATAAACTCTTCCATTCTATTTTCAGCATTATCAACATTTCTAGCATTGGTAATCATTTTTTTAGGGTCTACTATTTTCCAAATAGCATAATTATCTATAATCATTCGTTTCTTATCTTTTGTATTAATTTCTGCTTTCGAGACATCATAGGTCATTTGATATTTTGGAAGTGTTGTCACACTTTGAATAAATGGCAGCTTAAAGCCCAATCCTGGTTCACTTTTGATTTTTACCACTTCACCAAATTGCCGGATGACCTTATATTCTCCCTCTTTAACAATAAAGATATTTGATAGGATTAGCCCGAAAATAATGATTAAAATAATAAAAAACATCCCAATCTTTGTATACTTTCTCCAGTTCATTTCCCCAAGCTTTGTCTCTTTCATATTAATGACGTTATCATCCTTCATTATTTTGGTCGCCTCCCTCTTCTTTCTTTTCTGTTATTGGTGTTTCTTTTTCTAACGGACGGATCGGCAGGTATTTCATCGTATTCCCGTCATCATTCATAATGTAGATTTCTGCCCCAGGAAGAACCTGCTCAAGCGTTTCAATGACTAGGCGCTCTTTAGTAATTTCAGGATTTTTTTTGTATTCATTATAAAGTTTATTGAATACTGCAACATCCCCACGAGCTATTTGAATTCTGGATGCTTTTTCCCCTTCGGCTCTAGATATTAGTGCTTCCTTCTCTCCTTCTGCTTCATTCATTCGCTTATTTTCGTATTTCTTTGCTTCATTAATTTTCGTATTCATTGTTTCTCTCGCATCCGTGACATCTGTAAAGGCTTTTCGGACATCTGTATTCGGGAGCTCAACATCCTGTAATTTTACCGCCATTATTGAAATACCAATGTCATATTTTTCAATTAATGAAGTCAATAATTCACGGACACCTGCCTCTATTTCAGCTTTCCCAGATGTAAGTGCATCATCAATTTTCGAGCTTCCTATAATACTTCTCAAAGAAGATGATGTAGCGTTATATAAAATTTGATTCGGCTGCTCAGAATTAAATAGATATTTCTCCGGATTAGTTATTTTCCATTGTACAACTAAATCAGCCATGAGGATGTTTTCATCCCCAGTAATCATTTTTGTTTCATCAGGGTAATCTTTCACCTTATTTTTCTTTTGATCATAACCAAATTGCAAACTAAAAGTCTCTCGTGAAAGCTTTTCAACCGATTGGACTGGCCAAGGTAACTTAAAATGGAGTCCTGGTTCCTGGATAGCTTCCTCTGCTTTACCAAATGTTAGTATCACTGCTTGCTCTGATTCATCCACAGTATACCAAGAAGAAACAAGCACAATCCCAAGGATAATGATTGCTATAATGAATCCTGTAATTGTATAAATTCTTTTTAAACTCAATCAAACCACCCTTTCTCCCCCTATTTATCTATCTTTATGTACGTATTTATTTGTAAAAGGTTCCGAAAAAAATAAAAACGATCCGATTATTGGATCGTTTCAAAAATTATCTAATACTTTTTCATTTAATGTTTCTATTCTATGTGGTGGACATACAGTTAAAAAACCTTGAATAACTGTTTCGTTTGCATCATTGGTTGCTTGAATTTGAATATCTATCAAATGTTTATCTGGATGTACATCTACTACTTCGAATAGGAAATGAATCGAGCTATAATGATAGATAGGTTTTAAAAATTCTAATTTCTGAGTAACCACATGTGACCCCGGACCTGGTAAATACTTGGATATAGCCGATGTAATCATACCTGTTAGCATGATTGTTGGTACAATTGGCTTTTCGAATGGAGTTTGGGCAGCATAATCATGTTGTATGTATAATGGATTTGCATCATTTGTCAGTCCTAAATATAGAAGGAGGTCCTTATCCTCAACTGTTTCAGTTAAGGTTAATTTTTCTCCAATAGATATTTCTTCAATTTTTCTCCCAATCTTTCTCCTTTTTCCTAAAAGCATTACAACATCTCCCCTTTGTTTTTGAAAACGATTACATTTATTATATCATAATATTTAATAAGTACTTCGATAGAAAAAGGGATTTTTCAAAAGAATCAAATCCTTTCGAAAAATCCCTTTTTCTATTTATTTAAGCTAATACATTCATTACATTTTTAACAGATTCAGCCGATTTATCAAGCGCAGCTTTTTCCTCTGCTGTCAATTCTAGTTCGATTATTTTTTCAATACCATTAGCACCTAGGACCGTTGGAACTCCAAGATAGATCCCATCATATCCATATTCACCTTCTAAATAAGCGATGGAAGGCAGAACCCTGCGTTGATCTTTTACAAGTGCCTCAACCATTTCCACTAAAGAAGCTGCAGGTGCATAATAAGCACTACCATTACCTAGTAAGTTTACAATTTCTCCACCACCAGTACGTGTACGTGCAACAATAGCATCTAACCGCTCCTTTGGAATTAATGTTTCCAAAGGAATGCCGCCAGCATAAGAATAGCGCACTAACGGTACCATATCATCCCCATGGCCACCAAGAACGAATCCCGTTATATCCTTTACGGATAAATTTAATTCCTGTGCAACAAATGTACGGAAGCGAGCAGTATCAAGTACACCTGATTGACCGATTACACGGTTTTTAGGGAATCCGGACTCTTTGAATACTGTGTATGTCATTGCATCAACTGGATTGGTTAATACGATAATGAAGCAGTTTGGAGAATACTTAACTATTTCCTGTGTTACACTTTTCATTACTTTTTGGTTTGTTTGTACTAAGTCATCACGACTCATACCTGGTTTACGAGCAATACCTGCTGTAATGACAACTACATCAGAATCTTTTGTATCTGCATAATTAGACGTTCCGATAATATTAGCATCAAACCCTTGAACAGGACCAGCTTCTAACATATCAAGTGCCTTCCCTTTTGTAGGATTTTCGGCTTGAGGAATATCAACAAGTACAATATCTCCAAGCTCTTTTTGTGCTAAAAGGAATGCTGTAGTTGCACCAGTAAAACCGCCACCAATAACTGAGATTTTTTTTCTGTTCATAGTCATTTAAAAAATCCTCCTTGAATGGTTAGTCATGTAATGATTCTGTACAGATCTATATTAAAACTGCCGGCGATAAGTATCAACCGGCATTTTTTTGTCACCTGTTGCCAGGCTCCCTTATTATATTTCCATATTTTTGATTAGCTCTGTTCCAAATTCAGAACATTTCACTTCTGTAGCCCCATCCATTAGACGAGCAAAATCATAAGTGACAACTTTTGAAGCAATTGTTTTTTCCATAGATTTAGTAATTAAGTTAGCAGCTTCATTCCAACCTAAGTGTTCAAGTAAAAGAACACCAGAAAGGATTACTGAAGATGGATTTACTTTATCTAATCCAGCATATTTAGGTGCTGTTCCGTGTGTTGCTTCGAAAATAGCATGACCAGTTTCATAGTTGATGTTTGCTCCTGGAGCAATACCAATTCCACCTACTTGAGCAGCAAGTGCATCAGAAATATAGTCACCATTTAAGTTCATTGTTGCAACCACATCAAATTCACGTGGACGAGTTAATATTTGTTGTAAGAAGATATCAGCGATTGAATCCTTTACAAGAATTTTTCCAGCAGCTAAAGCTTCATCTTGTGCTTTATTCGCAGCATCTAAACCTTGTTCATCTTTAATTTTATCGTACTGTGCCCAAGTGAATACTTTATCGCCGAATTCTTGTTCGGCTAACTCATAACCCCAGTTTTTAAATGCTCCTTCTGTAAACTTCATAATATTTCCTTTATGTACAAGTGTTACAGATTTGCGTCCTTCTTTAATAGCATAGTTAATTGCTGCGCGTACCAAACGCTTCGTTCCTTCTGCAGATACCGGCTTAATACCAATTCCAGAAGTTTCAGGGAAGCGAATTTTATTCACACCCATTTCGTTTTGTAAAAATTCAATGACTTTCTTCACTTCTGCAGAACCTTCTTGATATTCAATACCTGCATAAATATCCTCAGTGTTTTCACGGAAGATTACCATATCAGTATCTTCAGGACGTTTAACAGGAGATGGAACACCCTCAAAATAACGAACTGGGCGTAAACATACAAATAAGTCTAACTCTTGACGTAAAGCTACATTTAATGAACGAATACCGCCTCCAACAGGAGTAGTAAGTGGTCCCTTAATTGCTATTAAATATTCACGAATTACGTCTAGAGTCTCAGAAGGAAGCCATTCACCAGTTTTATCGAATGCTTTTTGACCAGCATAAACTTCTTTCCACTCAATTTTACGCTCACCTTTGTATGCTTTTTCAACAGCTGCATCTAGCACTCTTTGTGATGCTGCCCAAATATCAGGTCCTGTACCGTCACCTTCAATAAATGGGATAATTGGATTATTTGGTGTGTTTAACACGCCATTTTCTACTCTGATTTTTTCACCTTGTGACATTTCTTTCCCTCCAATTCATTTTAAAAGCTCAAGCACCTCGATTGACTTTAAAAAACTTTTTAAATCTCGAGGGTGAGATATTAATGCAAAAACAGTATCAAAGGTTAGAAGAGCAAACTTCTAACCCGAAGATTACATGTATATTAGACCAATTTTTTTTAAATTTGTAAATAATTTGTCTTAACGATTTTCAATTGGTACATACGTTTGCATTCCAGGACCTACATATTCAGCACGTGGTCGGATCAAACGGTTATTTGAATATTGTTCAAGGATATGTGCCAACCATCCAGAAACACGACTAACCGCAAAAATTGGTGTAAATAAATCATGATCGATTCCTAAGCTATGGTAGACAGATGCAGAATAGAAATCAACATTTGGTGGAAGAGCCTTTTCTGAAGTAACGATTTCTTCAATTTTTGTAGACATTTCATAGTATTGAGGCTCACCAGTTAATTTAGTTAATTTTTCTGACATTGCTTTCAAATGTTTAGCACGAGGGTCACCTTGGCGATAAACACGATGTCCAAATCCCATAATCTTCTCTTTATTTGAAAGCTTGCCGTGAATATAGGAATCAACATTTTCTACGGAGCCAATTTCACTTAGCATTTTCATTACTTGCTCATTCGCACCACCATGAAGAGGTCCTTTTAATGCACCAATTGCTGCTGTTACACCTGAGTAAACATCTGACAATGTAGCAACACAAACACGTGCAGTAAATGTAGAAGCATTAAGTTCATGATCAGCATGAAGAACGAGAGCTTTGTTGAATGCCTCAATCGCAATTGCTTCTGGTTCTTCTCCAGTTAGCATATAAAGAAAGTTAGCAGCAAAACCGAAGTCAGTTCTTGGTGCAATTGGTTCCAGCCCTTTACGAATACGTGCAAATGCTGCTACAATGGCAGGCATTTTTGCTTGAAGACGAACAGCTTTACGGAAATTTGCTGCTTCTTCCATTACATCTGCTTCTTCATCGTAAAGTCCTAAAGTTGAAACAGCTGTACGCAATGCAGCCATTGGATGAATATTTTTTACTGGGTATGCTTTCATTGCATTAATTACTTCTTGAGGTAACTCCATATTATTCGCTAATTGTTGTTTTAAATCATTTAGTTCTTCTTTGTTAGGTAGTTTAAGATGCCATAATAAATAAATTACTTCTTCAAAGCTAGCATTTTCTGCTAAATCATCAATGTTATAACCTACATATGTAAGGGTATCATCGATGATTGAACTGATTGAAGTACTAGCTGCAACAATTCCTTCTAGACCTTTCGTTGCTGTCATGATCATCTCTCCTTTTTATCCTTCTATTATCCTAATTAAGGATGCTGATATGATAATAATACTTTAGTTATTTCTATACCCGAAAATCTTCGGGATTAACACGTTTGCCCCACTATGTACTAACGAATGCAAGCGGTCACATATCCTATTATAATATAATTAAAATTCTTGTCTATTTTGGGGCATTGTTAATTCGCTTACATTTCTATTATAAACAAAGAAGGTAAGTATGTGTAATAATTTTCTACATTTTTTGCAATTAATTTTGCTAATATTATTTTCTGAATGAAACAATTTCTAGTCATTAATTTTCACCTTGTTAATTATGTGTATTTTTCTATCTTTAAATTCGTTATTATCTGTTTTATGCAGATATCACAATTTGTGTTAACTGCACATTATTATATTAAAATAATTTTATTTCATTTAATATAGATTGATTAATAATTAGAGTTTTCTCTGTATATCTTTATTACTTTTTTTTTAACTTTACACGTTGTAAAATATACATATTAAAACGATTGGGGGCTGTAAATTGAATCCCGTTTATGTCAATCGTACCATTCGATTTTTAATAGTTTTAGGAATCGTTTTAGGTGGTGCGTTTATCTTTTATTTCGTATCAAAGGTTACTTATCCATTTCTCATCGCCATAGTGATTGCACTACTTATTAATCCTTTAGTCAATTTCTTGGAGAGAAAAGCAAGATTTCCTCGTGCACTTGCAGTGATTGTATCTATCATTTTAATCATCAGTATTTTCATTGGATTGATTACTTTATTAATTGCTGAAATTGTATCAGGAACGAATTATTTAGCTGATGTTGTGCCAAAACATGTGAATACATTAGTTGAATATATTGAGGATTTTATTGCTGGACAGGTTTTACCTATATATAATCAAGCAGCGAGTTTATTTAAAAATTTAGATGCTGGTCAACAAGATACTATTATGACTAATATTCAAACAGCTGGTCAAAAAATCGCTTCTAGTGCTGGTAACTTTTTGCAAAACTTTTTCCTCAAACTACCAGCATTAGTTTCCTGGATTCCAAATGCTGCAACTGTTTTAGTTTTTTCTTTATTAGCCACATTTTTTATAAGTAAAGATTGGAATAGACTATCTAGATTTAGTGGAAAGCTTCTTCCAGAACGGGCGATGAAAAGTTTTCGAACAGTGATAACCGATCTAAAAAAGGCATTATTTGGTTTTGTTCGTGCCCAGCTTACTTTGATTTCAATAACTTTGGTAATCGTACTAATTGGGTTATTAATTTTAAGGGTAGACTACGCAATTACGATTGCTTTAGTTAGTGGAATTGTTGATATTCTTCCCTATTTAGGAACTGGAGTTGTATTTATTCCTTGGATTATCTATGAAGCAATTGTAGGTAATATTCCTCTAGCAATAGGACTAGGAGTTCTGTACACCGTTGTCGTTGTACAGAGACAATTAATGGAACCAAAAATTTTATCTTCAAGTATTGGTTTAAATCCACTCGCAACACTAATTGCGTTATTTGTCGGCTTTAAGCTTGTGGGATTCCTAGGATTGATACTTGGGCCTGTTACCTTAGTAATCATCACAACCTTGCATAGAGCTAATGTTTTTCAAGATATTTGGAATTTCATTTTAGGGAAACCAAATGTAATTAAAAAATGACGTGAACATAGTCTCACGTCATTTTTTTTACTAAAGCTGTTTCCTTATAGTTTGTTACTTTTGTAAAAGCCCAACTACCTGCTTTTACTCCAAATAAAGGATTCCAGCGGTTCTTATAAAGATTGCAGCTCTTTGCTCAGTAAATTGAAACATATAGCCATCCTCGGTTGATATTTATTAGTTATAGCTTTACTTAAATAGTTATAAATTTGAAAAAAGAGCCTTCACTAATTATATAAATTTCAAATTATAGCACACTTGCATGGCCATTATAAATGACTCCACGAGATGGATCAACCGTGATTTCCTGACCTTCTACCAATAAGCTTGTAGCTTTTTCAACCCCTACAATAACTGGTATTCCTAAATTGATTCCTACTACTGCAGCATCGCTTGTTAATCCACCTTCTTCAGTAATTAACGCACTACATTTTTTTACGATTGGTACCATTTCTTTATCTACTCCATGAGTAACTAAAATAGAACCTGGTTCAACCTTGGCTTGAGCTTCCGCTGCACTTTTTGCTATAACTACTTTTCCATAGGCAGATTTTCTTCCTACGCCTTGACCTTTTGCAACAACATCCCCTACTACATGAACTTTCATTAGATTCGTGGTTCCAGCTTCACCTACTGGCACTCCCGCAGTAATAACTACTAAATCTCCATGCTTAACAATATCTGTGTTTAGGCTTTCCTGTACGGCAAGTTCTAACATTTCATCTGTTGTTTCAACTTTTTGACCAATTCGTGGCGTAACTCCCCAAACTAAGGCAAGATTTAAATATACCTTTTCATTAGATGTTACAGCAACAATCGGAGCTTTTGGACGGTATTTAGAAATCATCCTAGCTGTATGACCACTCTCAGTAGGAGTAATGATCGCATTAACATCCAGATTGATGGCCGTATGAGCAACCGATTGACAAATGGCATCAGTCATATTGTGTTCACTGTTTTTACTATGATAAGAAAGTATTTCATCATGATTCAATGCTTGCTCTGCATGAATAGCTATTTTATACATTGTTTGTACAGCTTCAACTGGATAAGAGCCAGCAGCAGTTTCACCTGAAAGCATGATTGCATCTGTACCATCAAAAATAGCGTTAGCAACATCACTAGCTTCTGCTCTTGTAGGTCTTGGATTTCTTTGCATAGAATCCAACATTTGGGTAGCTGTAATAACCGGTTTACCTTGTTCATTACATTTTTTAATTAAGCTTTTTTGAACAAGCGGAACAGCTTCCGTAGGAATTTCCACACCTAAATCTCCACGCGCTACCATTAACCCGTCTGATACTGCTAATATTTCATCGATATTATCGACACCTTCTTGATTCTCAATCTTTGGTATGATTTGAATATGTGTCGCATTATTTTCTTCTAATAATTGTCTAATTTCTAGTACATCTGAGGATCTACGTACAAAGGATGCAGCAATAAAATTAACTCCTTGTTGTATCCCAAATAGAATATCACTAGCATCCTTTTCTGTAATACCAGGTAGATTTACGGATACACCAGGAACATTGACACCTTTTTTATTTTTTAATATTCCACTGTTCAAAATTAAAGTATGTATTTCTTGTTTATTCATATCTACGGAAGTAACTTCCAATTCAATTAGTCCATCGTCTAATAAAATTTTAGAGCCAACACTAATATCATGAATCAATCCATCATATGTCACAGAGAACTTTTCAGTTGTTCCTAATACCTCACTCATCGAGATAATGATTTGATTGCCTTCACGTAATTCAATCGCACCATCCACCATATCATTTGTACGAATTTCAGGTCCTTTTGTATCAAGTAAAATAGCAACCGTTTTATTAGTATTTTTAGCTGCCTGACGAATATTTTTAATTCTTGCCTCATGTTCTTCGTGGCTACCATGTGAGAAATTCAAACGGGCAACATCCATACCTGATTCCATGAGTTTTTCTAGCATTTCAATACTTTCACTAGCTGGTCCAATTGTACAGACAATTTTCGTTTTTTTCATTTTGCTTCTCCTTCTTCATATTTCTAAATTGATAGTTCTTTTGACAATCGATACATATCAAGATCAACTTTATGAGGTGTACCTAATATCTCCAGTATATCATAATCCACTAATTGGTTATTTTGAATTCCTACTGCTCTTCCACCTTTTCCTTCAATTAGTAACTCCACAGCTCGTGCACCTAGACGACTAGCTAATACTCTATCACTAGCTGTCGGAGAACCTCCCCGCTGAATATGTCCAAGAACAGAAATTCGTGTATCAAAATGACTTGCTGCCTCTAATTCTTTTGCAAAGTCATGAGCACTTTTAACTCCTTCAGCGACTACAATAATACTATGTTTTTTTCCACGCTCATTTCCTTTTCGAAGACGATCTGCAATTTCTTCCATATCATATGGATCCTCTGGAATTAATATTGTTTCGGCTCCGCCTGCTAATCCAGACCAAAGAGCAATATCTCCAGCATTTCTTCCCATCACTTCAATAATAAATGTTCTCTCATGTGATGAAGCAGTATCTCGAATTTTATCAATGGAATCTAATACAGTATTTAATGCAGTGTCAAAACCGATGGTAAAATCAGTTCCTGGAATATCATTATCAATCGTACCTGGAACACCGATACATGGAAATCCATGTTCTGTTAATGCTTTAGCTCCTTGATACGAACCGTCCCCTCCAATCACTACTAAACCTTCAATTCCAAATTTATTCAGTTGTTCAATACCTTTTTGTTGTCCTTCTTTAGTTTTAAATTCTTCACAACGTGCAGAATGAAGCATTGTACCACCACGATGTATAATATCACCTACGGATCCTACTTCTAGTCTTTCTATTTTTCCATTTATAAGACCACTATAACCGTTATAAACTCCATATACCTCTAAATCATGATAAATCGCTTTACGCACTACCGCACGAATAGCTGCATTCATTCCAGGTGCATCTCCACCACTTGTTAAAATACCAATACGTTTCATGATAACCACCTCTAATTTTATCTCACATTTAATAGTAGATTGTGAAAAGGTAAAAACCTTCATAATGAATACCTTTTAATATTTCTAAAATACCACTTTATATTCTTGTTCTCAAACTTTTAGAAGACGAGAAAACGTTATCATAAAAAATTTTTTTATGAAAAGGCTCTTTTCCCAAACATTGTTGCTATTAAAGTAAAATTTTAACTAAAAACATCAATTGAAAACCGCTACACGTTTCATTTCACCTGTGGAAGGACAGCTAAAACTTTGGATAAAAATAATGTAAGCAATCGGTTCAACGATTGCTTACATTTCTAATTATCTATTATTTACTACTAACATAATCCTTTAATTCTGTAAATTCACCAATAACACGATATTTATTATAGCGCTGTTCAATAAGAACTTCAGATGATAAACCTACTAAATCCTTTAACGATTTTGCTAACACTTTATCAATTGCTTCTGCTTGAGATGCAATGTCCTTATGTGCTCCACCTTTTACCTCAGGGATTACTTCATCGATAACGCCCAATTGTTTAAGGTCAGGGGCAGTAATTTTCATAATTTCCGCAGCACGTTTGGCTTGACTTGCATCCTTCCAGAGTATTGTTGCAGCAGACTCAGGAGCAATGACGGAAAACCAAGAATTTTCAAGAACATGAATATGATTGCCAACACCTATACCTAACGCACCACCACTTGCTCCTTCTCCAATAACAATACAAATAACAGGTACTCTTAAGCCAGCCATTTCAAAAAGATTTTTCGCAATTGATTCGGAAATACCTCTTTCTTCAGCAGCTTTTCCAGGAAATGCACCTTTAGTATCAATAAAACTAATAATAGGTCGATTGAATTTATCCGCTTGCTTCATTAATCTTAAAGCTTTACGATACCCTTCTGGATGAGGCATACCAAAATTTCTCCGTATGTTTTCCTTCGTATCTCTGCCTCGTTGCTGTCCGATTACTGTAACAGGCAGTCCTTTATATTTAGCTATTCCACCAATAATCGCTTCATCGTCTCCGAATACACGATCCCCATGTAACTCAAAAAAGTCAGTAAAAAGATGTGGAATATAATCAAGGGTAGTCGGTCTACTTGGAAATCTAGCAATCTGTACACGATCCCAAGGCTTCATGTTTTCATAAATATCAGCTTCCACTTTTACAAGTCTTGCCTCTAGCTTGTTAATTTCTGCTGATAAATCAACATCTGAGTCTTTTGTAAGCTTTTTAAGTTCTGCAATTTTTTTCTGTAGCTCCAGTAACGGCTTCTCGAATTCAAGCTCATTTACCATGTTATTTCACCTGCTTGCTTATGAATTTCAAGAACATTTGTAATGGTATCTTTTAACTCTAATCGATCAATAATTGCATCTAACTGTCCATGCTTTAATAAGTACTCCGCCGTTTGGAAGTCCTCTGGTAATTCCTCGCGTACCGTTTGTTCAATTATTCTTCGGCCAGCAAATCCAATTAATGCACCTGGTTCAGCAAAATTATAGTCACCTAAGGAAGCAAAACTTGCTGAAACCCCACCAGTGGTAGGATGAGTCATAATTGATAAAGCTAATCCACCATTATCACTAAATTTCTTTAGTGCTGCACTTGTTTTTGCCATTTGCATTAATGAAAGAACAGCTTCTTGCATTCTGGCTCCACCAGAAGCGGTAAAAATAACAAAAGGAACTCCCTGTTTATCCGCTTCTTCTATGGCTCTCGTTATTTTTTCCCCTACTACTGATCCCATACTTCCCATTCGGAAAGTTGAATCCATTATTGCAAGGATTATTGGTATGTCATTTACATTTCCGCTACCCGTTAAAACAGCTTCATTCATTTTTGTTTTTTGTTGATCTTTTTTCAGTTTTTCTAGATAATCAGGAAAGTTTAAAGGGTTTTCGGATTGTAGATGTCGATCGAATTCTTTAAAAGTCCCCTCATCAATAAAGCTTTCCACACGTTCATACGCATTCATCGGATGATGATAACCACAATGCATACATACTTTTAAGTTTTTCTGCAATTCCTTTGTATATAAAATCTTCCGACAGTTAGGACATTTTGACATTATTCCTTCAGGAACATCGTGTTTAGCAGCCTCTGACGGAATGGTTGCATATTTTCTTTTCTTTGGTTTCGAAAAAAAGTCTTTAAGCAAAAGATAATCCTCCTTGTCGCTCTTTTACAATTTTCTTATTTGTTCATATAAGTGGAGTGATAAAAGTAAGTCTTCATCCAATATAGCATTAATGAGCTTTTTATATGGTTCTATATTGTTTATTTCTCTAGAAACATTTAATTGTGATGCATATTCTTTTATTAATAACCAAATTTTAAGTAATAAGCGTATATTTGTAAGTTGAACTAACTCAAAAAAGAAATCATCTTCTAATAAGTAGACTCCTTGTTCCATTTTGGTCTTTAATAAGAAAATTGAATCTTTATCCTTTTGTTGAATAATAAGTCTAATTGCACCTTTTTCCAATAATTCTTTAGTAACAAAAACATCATTTTTTACTTTTTCATCCTGTAAAATAAAGGTACTTAATAATTCAACTAAATAATGGTCTGCAAAATCGCGAAGAAATGTTCCTTCCCCTCTACGTGTTTCAATTAAACCAAGTAACTCTAGAGCTCTCAATCCTTCTCTCACAGATGATCGTCCGATATTGAGACGCTCTGATAATTCACGTTCAGAGGGAAGCTTATCCCCAGATACAAGTCCGTCATCATGAATCATTTGACGAATTTGATTAACAATCTCAAGATAAGCCTTTGTTTTACTTGTTTGTTTCTCCACTTAATAAATCACTCACCTTTACCGATTACAGCAAGCTTTTCTGTTCTTGCTCTCACTTCCTCTGGGTCCACTTTTATACGTGCAACACCTGTTTCCATCGCAGCTTTCGCAACAGCAGCTGCTACAGCTGGGGCAACTCGTGAATCAAATGGTCTAGGAATCACATAATCTGCATCAAGCTCTTTTTCATCAATAAGATTTGCAATTGCTTCAACTGCAGCTTGTTTCATTTTTTCATTAATATGTGTAGCACGAACGTCTAAAGCACCTCGGAAGATCCCAGGAAACGCCAAAACATTATTCACTTGGTTAGGAAAATCCGAACGTCCAGTACCTATTACTTTTGCCCCCGCTGCCTTCGCTAAATCAGGCATAATCTCAGGATCAGGATTAGCCATTGCGAAAATAATTGAATCTTTATTCATTGTTTCAACCATTTCTTTTGTTAATGCCCCAGCTACAGATACACCAATAAATACATCTGCACCTTGAATAACATCAGCTAAGGTTCCTTCCAATCGATCACGGTTCGTATATTTGGCAACCTCTGATTTAATGCGATTCATTCCATATGAACGACCTTCAAATATTGCACCTTTTGAATCACACATAATAATATCACGAACACCGTAGTGGTGAAGTAGTCGAATAATTGCAATTCCAGCAGCACCTGCTCCACTTGCGACTACCTTAATTTCACTTATTTTTTTGCCAACTAATTTCAATGCATTTAATAAACCAGCAACTGTAACAATAGCTGTTCCATGCTGATCATCGTGAAAAATTGGGATATTCGTTTCTTTTTTTAATCTTTCCTCTACTTCAAAGCAGTTCGGTGCAGCGATATCTTCTAAATTAACTCCACCAAATGTAGGTTCTAATAATTTTACAGTTTCAACAATTTTATCAACATCCGTAGTATTTAAACATATTGGGAAAGCATCTACACCAGCAAAGCTCTTAAATAATACTGCTTTTCCTTCCATTACTGGTAATGCAGCTTCCGGTCCAATATTTCCTAATCCTAATACAGCAGTTCCATCAGTAACTACAGCTACCATATTCCCCTTCATTGTATATTCATATACAGTTTCAGGTTTGTCATATATCATTTTACAAGGTTCAGCTACTCCTGGTGAATAGGCTAAACTTAAATCCTTTGCATTTTTTACAACAACTTTAGATTTAGACTCTAGTTTTCCTTTGTTTATCCTATGCATATGTAGGGCTTCTTCTCGCAAAGTCAAAGTTCTTCCACTCCTTTATTCTTCCTCCGAAACTTTCATTTAGGTGGTCTGACCACATTGGTCTATTACATAATATATCATAATTCTCTTTTCAGTGAAAAATATTATTATTGTAAAACGACATTCTGCTCTCCTAAAAATCCTTTTAACTGGTCAATACATTCCTGTGTAGGATTAACGGATTCTTTCTTCGGGAGTTGAATCGTTCGTTCATTTTCTTCGTAAAAAAGTATGACTGATGTTTCCCCATTAAAAGCATGAATAATCGCTTTTATTTTTTGCAAACTTTCATGTGTTGAAAATGATTGCGGGATTCGAAGAAATAATTTTTTCTTTCTTTCTTCTAAGCAATGAATATCAACAATTTCTTGCACAATTAATTGTATTCCACCATTACGTTCCTCTAAATTCCCTTTAAGCAAGACAATTTGTCCCTCTTTACAAAGTTCACGATATCGTTGGTAAATATTCGGGAAAATTACCCCTTCCATTTCACCAGTTGGGTCACTAAACCTTATAAAGCACATCAATTCTCCTTTTTTTGTCCTAATTGTCCGCGCATTTAATATGAGGCCTCCCATTGCTACTTTGCGCTGACTAGTTTGGCACCTATCGATAGTCAGATTTGAAAATTCCTCTAATAGATTTTTGTAAGGGCCTATCGGATGGTCGGATAAATAGACACCTAAAACTTGCTTTTCAAAGTTCAGCTTTTCAATTGATTTCATAGGTTCAACTTCTAGGTATTTGGGTTTTATATGAAATAGTTCTTCATCTACAAATAAATCTAATTCAGTTTCATCAGGTTTGACTAACTCAGCATGCTGAATAGCCACGTCCACACTAGCTAAAAGTGTTGCACGATCTTGATTAAACTCATCAAACGCACCAGCAAAAATTAATCCTTCTAGTACATTCCGATTAATGGATTTATAGACTGTCCTTAAACAAAAATCGAACAAATCACTAAATGGTTTGGACGATCTAACGTCTAATATATCCTTTAACCCGGCAACTCCAATCCCTTTGATTGCAGCTAAACTATAACGTATCGCTCCTTTCTCAACTGTAAACGGAAAGTAGCTTTTATTAATTGAAGGAGGGAGAATAGTAAGTCCCATTTGTTTTGCCTCACGTATATACTGTGAAATTTTATCCTCATTTCCAATTGCAGAGGTTAATAATGCCGACAAAAAATATAATGGGTAATGTGCCTTTAAATAGGCTAATTGATAGGCTATTACACTATATGCAACTGCATGGCTTCTATTAAATCCATAATTAGCAAATCGAACGATTAAATCATATATTTCATTAGCTGTACTTTGATCATATCCATTGTTAATTGCACCCGTTACAAAATGCTTTCTCTCTCGATCAAGAACATCCCTTTTCTTCTTACTTACTGCTCTTCTTAATAAGTCCGCTTCTCCTAAAGAAAAACGAGCCATCTTTGAGGCAATTTGCATAATTTGTTCTTGATATACAATAACACCATACGTATTTTTTAAAATTGGTTCTAAATCCGGATGAGGGTAATAAACTTTTTCTCTCCCATGTTTTCTATCAATATAAGTTGGGATATTCTCCATTGGTCCTGGTCTAAATAATGCATTGACAGCAACGATATCCTCAAATTCGTTTGGTTTCAACCTTTTTAATACATTTCTCATTCCATCAGATTCAAGTTGAAATACCCCAGTTGTATCTCCTTTACTTAATAATTGAAAGGTTTTTTCATCATTCAATGGGATATGAGAAAGATTGATTACTTTCTTTGTTCCTTTTGAGATATTAGTTAGAATTCTTTCTATGAGAGATAAATTACGGAGACCTAGAAAATCCATTTTTAAGAGGCCAATCTCCTCTAGTATATCCATAGTATATTGCGTTAAATATACCCCTGCATGTCCTTCTTGAATGGGAATTAAATTGACTAGTGGCTCCTTACTGATGACCACCCCTGCCGCATGTGTTGAAACATGTCTAGGTATTCCTTCCAACTTTAGAGCTGTTTCAAATAGTTTCTTATGAAGATTTGATTCTTTTACAAAACTCTGCAGCCGTTCTGATTCTTTATAAGCTTGTTCCAAAGTAATTCCAAGTTTAGTTGGTATCATTCTTGAGAGCTGTTCCAATTCCTTGGAATTGAAACCAAAAGTTCTCGCTACATCTCTAGCAGCGGCTTTTGCTGCAAATGTCCCAAATGTAATAATTTGTGCAACATGGAGATTATCATATTTCTCTGTTACATATTGGATAACTTCATCACGACGATGATCTGGAAAATCAATATCAATATCAGGCATTGAGACACGTTCAGGATTTAAAAAACGCTCAAACAGTAATCCATAGGAAATAGGATCAACATCCGTTATATATAATACGTAGGCTACGAGAGAGCCTGCCGCTGATCCCCGCCCTGGTCCTGTATAAATTCCGTTATCCCTGGCAAACTTCATAAAATCCCAAACAATTAAAAAATAATCGCTAAATTCCATTCGCTCAATAATATCTAATTCGTAGTCTAACCGCTCCATGTATGTGGTTGTTAGATTTGTTATCCTTTCTTTTAAACCATTTCTACACAAATCTCGTAAAAAACTAGAAGCCGTTTGATTATTAGGTACTGGGAATTTCGGAAGAAGCTTACGGTTCATTTCTATTTGAACATGACAAGCTTCCGCTACTAAAATGGTATTTTCTAATGCATCTATATATGCTGCAAAATCCTCAGCGATACTTTCTTTATCTTTTAAATAATATTCCTCAGACATGAGCTTAGGTCGTTCATCATCACTTAATTTTTGATTTTCACGAATGGCCATTAAACATTCATGACTAAAGGCATCTTCTTTATCTATATATTGAACATCATTAGTGACAATTTGTTTTATCTCATATTTATATCCTAACTCGATTAACTGTTCAATTAGCTTTTTTTCTTCTGGTAGACCATGATTCTGCAAAGAAAAAAAGAAAGAGTCCTTTTCAAATAGATTTTTAAAAGTTACTGCAACCTCTTTCGCAGCTTCATTATCTCCATTTAAAAGATACTGTTCAATTTCACCCTTTAACCCGGGAGTAAAAGCAAATAAACCAGAGCGATAACCTCTTAACCATTTTAATGGAATGCCTTGTTTAGATTTTGTTTGTATAGTACTGGATAGTTTCAAAAGATTTTCATAACCTTTTTTGTTTTTTGCCAATAGAACTAGAGGGTATGATTGCTCTTGATTGATTTCACTTATCACATCAATCGTTAATCCGATAATTGGTTTTATATTATTTTTTACACATTCTTTATAAAACGGCACAACACCGTATAAAACATTTCTATCTGTTATAGCTAATGCATGGTAGTTTAGCTTTTTCGCCTTCTCAATTAATTTATGAATGGAGACTGTGCTTGATAACAAACTATATGCCGTTGAAATTTGTAAATGAACAAATGACATCTATCGTCCCCTCCTTATTGATCTTCTTTGTATCTATTATAAATCGCTATGGTCAAAAAAGAAAATATGTTCCCATTTGATCTTTTTTATTAATTCTCTACATAACTAACTAAGTTGTCCCATATATATTGTAACAGGCTCTATTCTTAAACTTTGTCGAATTTATAGTTACAAGCTTTACAATTGGTAAGTTTTAAAATTAATGTACACTTTTTGATTCAACAATCTATACGGAAATATCCTTGTAAAAGAATTCACTAAAATCTTCACCTAATTTATGGTAGTTGGAGTGGATATATATGGATGAAGCTTTTTTCCCCGCATTTTTTAATAGTTTTTTTATCGCACTCGGGGTGATGTTAGGGGGCACCTTAATAGGTGGACTTGCAGCTTTTATAACTGGTGAACAGGTCTTATGGGAGATTTCCAGAATTTCCAAAGGCCTAAGAATCTGGGCAATTATCGCTGCAATTGGGGGTACATTTGATACAGTTTATAGCTTTGAAAAAGGATTTTTAAACGGAGAAACAAAGGATCTATTTAAACAATTTTTACTCATCTTATCAGCGATGGGAGGAGCGAATACGGCTTCTTTAATTATTTCATGGTTAACACAGGAGCATGGTCAATGAGAATTCCGCCTTTATATCGTCGACCTGCATGGCAGCGTTTCATTGCTGGAGTAGTCATTGGAGGATGTATAAGCTGGATTATCTTTCTGTTTATGTTTGGGGTATTGCAAGAGAAACAAGCTAAGAAAATCAAATCACAAACAGAAATTATCAATAATCTGGAACAAGATAAAAAAATATGGCAAGAAGACTATAAAGAACTAAATCGGAAAAACGCCGAGCTTTTAATTATACAAAAAGTTCAAGTAAAAATTAAGAACTATGAAAAATATAAAATTGACCATTTAAGTATTATGGAAGCCGAGAATAGGATTAAAGATGACTTAAGCTCCCTTATCGCTAAGGACTTATATAACACTTACAAAAATAAAGATTTAGTTTATAAAACAATCGAGAATAGAATTGATAAATTTAACAATCGTCCATACAAATATACGATAAAAAACATCGTTTTCTATTCTACGATAAGTATTGAACTCGAAATAAAACTGAGTTGATGGTCGTCGAGAAATTGTCAAGCGCCTTGATCTAACTAGATGAGAGGATCAAAATTTTCATTGATTACTAGTTTTTCTCATGAAAGGTTAGGCGCTAGGAGATGACATATAATCGCTCAACTGCAATAAGCCAATTGCACGTATTTATATTAATTTCTTAGACTAGTCGACATGACTAGTCTTTGCACAATTCAATCAAGTCATCTATTACTGTATCCACTTCATTCCATGAATAAACTGATGCTCCTGCTGCTAATGGATGTCCTCCGCCATTGTATTTCTTTGCTAATTGATTAATAACTGGTCCTTTCGAGCGAAGTCGGACACGAATTTGATCTTCTTCTTCAATAAAAAAACACCAAGCCTTGATCCCTTTAACATCGCCAAGTGTACTAACTAATAAGGATGCTTCTGAAGGAATGACATTAAATTTCTTCAATAGATCTTTACTAAGCTTAACAACTGCTGCCCCATTGACATACATTTCAAAGTTTTGTAGAACATATCCATGCAATTTAATCACCTTTGGATCACGCTCATACATTTTGTCATATAATTCGTTACGATCGAAGGAAAACTTAATTAGCTCACCTGCGAAATCAAATGTCTTTTGGGTTGTACTCGGATATAAAAATCTTCCAGTATCACCAACAATCCCGCTATAGATTAGTCTTGCGGCCTCATCGTTTATTTTTAACCCTTTTTCCAATCCAAATAGATAGAATTCATAAATCATTTCACTGGTGGATGAAGCTGAAGTATCTACCCAAAGCAAATCTCCATATGCATCTTCATTTGGATGATGGTCGATTTTAATCAATTTATCTCCCAGTTTATACCGACGGTCACATATTCTTTCTTCATTTGCCGTGTCACAAACAATCACTAATGCATTTTGGTAAGTCTCGTCTGGCACAATGTCTAATTGTCTTAGGAATTCCAATGATGGATCCGGTTTTCCGACAGCATAAATTTTTTTATCCGGAAATGAAGTACGTAAAATTTCTACAAGCCCACCTTGTGAACCATATGCATCCGGATCAGGTCGAACATGACGATGAACGATGATCGTTTCATATTGTTTTATAGTTTTTAAAATTTGATCTTTCATTCTTTTAACCCCTTTATAAATTGTCAAGATTATTTAATGAACCTCTGTGGCTTTTTCATTTAAAACTCGTTACAATAAAATCAATATTGTTATTATACGTGTTGGAGGGAAGTAAATGCCTTTTTTAGTATTGTTAATTATTTTATCACTGACATTCTATGTATTCTATAAAATAAAATTTGTCAGAAGTCGTCTTCCAATGGAGAAAAAATATTTATCTGGAAAATCAGGTATTGCACTTGGCTTATTCGTTGGTTTGTTTGGTATTAATCAATTATTCCTACACCCTTCGACCATTACCTACATTATAGGAGGAATTTTTATCCTTTTAGGCTTTTTTAGTGTGTGGGCAGGGATTAAGTCATTGCGTTATTTTAAACCTTTTGCTATAAAGGAACTTGAGGAAATAAATGAATAATCGCTGAATAGAAAGAGGGTGTCCTAGTAAAGGACATCCCTTTTTCACATATACTTACCTATCAATTAATTGACACATTAATAAAGCTTTTCCCACAAGCTGCCCTTCATTAAATACTTCAACGTCCATTTTCCCGAATTTACGCCCTGCCTCTAAAATGGTCGGAACAACCTCAATTGTACTCTCGATTTGTACAGGCTTAATAAAATAGATTGTTAAATTCTCAATTACTATATCGCCCTTTTTTTGCTTTTTTAATTTTCTGGAAGCTGCTTCATACACAAGTGTAGTAAATACCCCATAAGAGATCGTCCCTAGGGGATTTGTCATTTGCGGGGAAACTTCAAAATAATAGCTTTCATCACTACTATTTGCATCGATCTGAGTTGTAATAATATCATCAATTGTTTCACCAACTTGTGGCTGACGTTGGGACATTTGTAAAGCTTTTAACACATCCTGCCTACTAATGATGCCAAATAGTCGATGATAATCATCTACAACAGGAAGAACCTCAATCCCTTCCCAAATCATCATATGTGCAGCTGAAGTAACACTTGTCTTTAATCCTACGGTAATAGGATTTTTGGTCATTACCTTCTCAATTGTCACCTGATAATCATGTTCGATAATATCTTTTGAAGTGACCATTCCAAGTACTTTCATTCCTTTATCAACAACAGGAAAGCGACTATGGGAGGTCAATTTATTTTTTTTATACCAACTACCTAGATTATCATTATTCAGTAAATAGGCAGTTTGATCAATTGGGGTTAAGATATCTTCAACTAATATGATTTCCTTCTTAATTAATTGATCATAAATGGCTCGGTTAATCATCGTTGCAACTGTAAAAGTATCATAGCTTGTTGATAAGATAGGTAATTCTAATTCATCCGCTAGTTTCTTTACTTCTTCGTCTGTATCAAAACCACCTGTTATTAAGACGGCTGCTCCAGCTCTTAATGCTAATTCATGAGCCTTTGTCCGATTTCCGATAATAAGTAAATTTCCGGCACCCGTATACTTCATCATCGCCTCAAGCTTCATGGCACCAATAACAAATCGAGTTAACGTTTTATGTAGTCCTTTTTTGCCACCTAGTACTTGTCCATCAACAATATTCACAACTTCTGCAAAGGTTAACTTTTCAATATTGTTTTTCTTCTTACTTTCAATGCGAATGGTACCAACTCTTTCAATCGTACTGACATATCCTTTATTTTCAGCATCCTTAATCGCTCGATAAGCAGTACCTTCACTTACATTTAATGCCTTGGCAATTTGTCTAACTGAAATTTTTTCACCAATTGGTAAATTATCTATATATTGTAATATTTGTTCATGTTTTGTTGCCAAGCTCCCCACCCAATTCTTTCCGCTTACTATATTAGTTACATTATAAGGTGAATAGCTTGGCAATTCAATTTTTAGCGCGAAAAACACTTAATTCGAACGTGCACGTTTTCGAGTGGTTTCAGCAATTTTTTGATTCGCTCGATATTTTTTTGGTGTATAGAGCCAAGCCGAAAGGTTTCCTGCGAAAACTAGTAATGATAATCCTAACCATGCTAATGAAAAAATGCCCTGCTTATTTTCAAGTGAAAATGATAAATGAGGTAGTGCATAATACAGCATTAATATGGTTAATAGCATACATAGTAAGTATCTGTTTCTCATGATTTATTCCCTCCCCATAAATAAGCTTGTATTATTCTATGCACAAACCACACGGTCAAATACTAAATATAAAGAAAAAAAGAAGACCACATAGGTCCTCTTTTTTAAAGATTCATTGAATCTCCAGCACTCATTATCTTTCCATTATTTTTTTCTAATAAGTCAATAAAAACCTGTGGATCCTGTTTGATTGGTGGAAAGGTATTGTAATGGATTGGTACAACGACCTTAGCTTGACAGAACTTGGCTGCAATTGCAGCATCCTCAGGCCCCATCGTAAAATTATCTCCAATTGGTAAAAACGCTAAATCAATAGGATGTCTCTCACCTATCAGTTTCATATCTGAAAATAACCCTGTATCACCCGCATGATAGATCGTTTTACCTTCTACCATTAATAGTACTCCTGTAGGCATTCCTAGATAAATTATTTCTTTATTTTCGGTGATTAATGCAGATCCGTGAAAAGCAGGTGTTAATTTTACTTTTCCAAATTCAAATTCGAACGAACCTCCAATATGCATAGGATGAGTATTAATTCCCTGCCAGCTTAAATAATTGGCAATTTCATTATTCGCAATCACTAGAGCCCCGCTTTTTTTGGCAAGTTCAACTGTGTCACCGACATGATCCCCATGCCCATGTGTCAGAATAATATAATCAGGATGTTCATTTTCTACCTTTAAATCAGTTTGTGAATTTCCCGTAATAAATGGGTCGAATAAAATTGTCTTACCTTTCGTTTCAACCTTTACAATTGAATGACCATGATAGGATACCTTCATTTACTCTCTCTCCTTTTAAAAAAACTAGCCTATTTCTTTATTTCCATAGAAACTAAAGAAATCCTTCATCATATTACAAAATACCCTTTTTGAACTAAAATTAAAAGAAACTTTTATATTTCATACAGCTTCAAAAATAGATAGTCTGAATCATTTCTGCTATTCTGTATATATACGTATTTAAGGAGATGAAAAAAATGAATCAACGACTACATGAATTAATGAATTGGCTTAAACAAGAAAATATAGATTCTGCCTTTATAACTTCAACTGAAAACGTATTTTATTTAAGTGGATTTCGAAGTGATCCTCATGAACGACTACTCGGTATTGCAGTGTTTCAGGAAGCTGAACCATTCCTAATCTGTCCATCATTGGATGTTAACGATGCAAAGGCTACTGGATGGGAATATGAAGTGATTGGATGTTCAGATACCGACAATCCATGGGATACACTTGAAAAAAACATGAAAAGTCGTGTAACGAATATACATACAATGGCATTGGAAAAAGAACATGTAATTGTAGAAAGATATGAACAGTTAATCAATCGATTTGAGGGCACTAAATTCATCGCTGCCGAAGAAAAACTACGTCAGTTACGTTTGATTAAGAACGAGAAAGAAAAAGAGCTATTAAAAAAAGCAGCGGAATTTGCTGATTTCGCTGTGCAAACAGGTGTTAGTGAAATTAAAGAAGGCAAAACAGAATTAGATATTATTGCTGCCATTGAATATGAATTAAAGAAAAAGGGAATCTCTGAAATGTCCTTCTCAACGATGGTGCTAACTGGAGCAAATGCTGCCTCACCCCATGGTAACCCTGGCCTAACTAAAATTAAAAAAGGCGACTTTGTTCTTTTTGATTTAGGTGTTGTATATGAAGGATATTGTTCAGATATTACTCGTACAGTTGCTTACGATCATTTTAATGAAGAACAAGAAAAAATTTATAATACTGTATTAAAAGCAGAGATAGAAGCAATAAATGCAACCAAGCCAGGTGTCCAAGCAAAAGATTTAGATAATATTGCTAGAAATATTATTACTGAAGCTGGCTATGGACAATACTTCCCACATCGACTTGGTCATGGATTAGGTATTGGTGTTCATGAATATCCTTCTGTAACAAATACTAATGAACTTATTATTCAAGAAGGAATGGTCTTTACTATTGAACCAGGAATTTACGTCCCTAATGTTGCTGGTGTCCGTATAGAAGATGATGTATTTGTCACAAAAGATGGAGTAGAAATTTTAACTGCCTTCCCTAAGGAATTGCAAATTATTAAATAAGGCTCTTTTCTCAAGCATTGTTGCTATTTAAGTAAAATTTTAACTAATAACTACTATCGGCTGAAGACCACTACACCTTTTATTTCTCTGAGAAAAGAGCTGCAATCTTCATAAGAACCGATGAATCTTTATTAGGTGTAAAAGCCGGCAGTTGGGCTTTTACACAAACAACAAACTATACGAAAACAGCCTTAAATAAAATAAAAAAGGAATCAGCTAAGCTGATTCCTTTTCTATTAGGATCGTTACTCATATAATATTGCTGTTAAGGTAAAGTTTAAAATAATTTGCAAACATTATAAGAGCCTTTGAAGCCTTTATTTACTATTTTCTTCTTCATCATTTATATCTGGTCGATCAACTGTGCCACTCGTATAAGCACTCATTATTTGATTACTGATTTGCTCTACACCTTGTTCATCATAGAATAATTCTTTTTTATTCATCATCTTACCCCTTCCTATTTTCTAACCTATATTGTTTGAATTATAGGATTAGTTATGCTCTCTAAAATTTGGAAGAGGAATGTTTAACGCTGTTTGTCGCTTCTATAATGAAAATTTATCGTATATCTTTTGCTAACTCATGAATAATATGAGGGAGTTCTGGAATAATTAGTTTCGTCATTGCAAGCTTAACTGCTCCAGTAGAGCCAGGTGTGATAAAGATGATTTTATTTTTATAAACACCCGCTGTCGCTCTTGATAGCATGGCTGCTGAACCAATATCCTCTATATAGCTTAAATACCGAAATAACTCACCAAAGCCTGTAAGCTCCTTATCAAATAGAGGACTAACCGTTTCAATGGTAACATCCCTTATTGCAATACCTGTGCCACCATTCATTAAAATGACTTCTATATGATTATTCTCCGCCATGTTCTCGACCGCTTCTAAAATTTGTGCTCCTTGATCAATAACAATTCGATAATCATGCACACGATGACCTTTTGTAGTTAATAAATCCATCATTAATTTCCCGCTTCTATCCGTCTCAGTTGTTCTTGTATCACTAACTGTAATAACACCACAACTAACTTTTCGAGTGCCGTTCTCTTTATGCTTTGTAACACCCATTCCAATCATCCTTTATCAAGTAAATGTCTATATTTGTAAAATTTATCTGCAAAATCAGTTACTTTTCTTGAAAATTGATAATTAAGCCCTGCTCCAATTGCAATCGGAATAATTGACGGCTTCGATTTAAACATTGTGATAAAATATGTTTTTAAAATTTGCTTAAAGGGTTCTTCCAGCCATTGATATGATAATAAATTTTCGGGACCTTGATAAAAATAGGGGTCTTCCTGGAGATCAATGACAATACCTTCCCATGCTTCTCTTCTCAATCTTTTTGGTAATGTCGCAGCATGAAACACTTTAAGAGAAATCATCAATTCAAGTGGGGTTTTTACATCATATCCATAAGAAATTGCAGTAATTTGTACCGATCGCAAATTTAACATCATTAGAACTAAAAAATCAGTACTAAGTAAAATTGATTTCCCCGTTCCCGTCATTCCTCCTTGTGCTAATGCATATAAACGATGTCTTGCACTATGTTGATCTGCAATAAAAGAAAGCTGATCAATCGATAGTTTTCGCATATCTGCAATGGTTTGTATACTTTCATCAAATACACGTGCACTAGTAAGAATTCTTATTCTTGCATCCTCTTGTATTTGAGAAGCTTGAATAAATGAATGTAAATGAAATAACCAAGAATCTAATTTTTCAAAAAAAATGTCGGATAAATGTTTAGGTATAAACGAAATTGCTTGATCCACCCATTGAATATATGTATCTTTAAAATCGTTTGAACGGATAGACTGAATATAGTTTTCGATTTCTTCCCAGACGGCTTGATCTCTATTGGTCCATTTCATCAGGATTCACCTCGTTATGTAGATATTTATCCAGTTTAACCAAGTATATCATATCGCTAAAATAATTCCTTTAGTCATTATAAATTAACGAACATGATGTTATTCTTCAAAAAAACAAAAAGGCAAACGAATATGTTTGCCTTTTTGTCTTATTTAGATAATCGCACAACATCGCGTGCAATCATAACCTCTTCATTGGTCGGTATAACCATGACTTTAACTGGAGAATGAGGGTAATTAATAAATGCTTCCTTCCCACGGATTTTATTTAAAGAAGGATCCCAATATACACCCATAAATTCTAATCCATGCAGTACCCGCGCACGAATAAGTTCACTATTCTCGCCAATTCCTGCAGTAAAAATAATTGCATCGACACCGGACATTCTTGCAGAGTAGGAACCGATATATTTATGAATCCGATTCGCAAATACTTCTAAAGCTAATTCTGCACGTTTATTGCCCTTTGCCGCTTCTTGTTCAATATCGCGAAGGTCACTTGATAAACCAGATACTCCTAACATACCTGATTTTTTATTTAGAACCTCAAGTACTTCATCAGCTGTTTTACCAGTTTTATCCATAATGAAAGGAATGAGAGCTGGATCAATATTCCCAGAACGCGTTCCCATCGCTACTCCTGCTAATGGAGTAAAACCCATGGATGTATCAATCGATTTCCCTCCTTCTATTGCAGCAATACTAGCACCATTACCAAGATGACAAGATATTAATCTTAATTGTTCAACTGGGCGTCCTAGCATTTCTGCCGCACGAAGGGAAACATATTTATGTGACGTTCCATGGAAACCATATTTACGTATGCCATATTTTTTATAATAATCATAAGGTAAGCTATATAAAAACGAATTTTCCGGCATTGTTTGATGAAATGCCGTATCAAAAACAGCTACTGATGGAATGTTCGGCAAAACAGATTTGAATGCTTGGATCCCTGTAATATTAGCTGGATTATGAAGAGGAGCTAATTCTGAAAGTTCAATTAGCTGTTGAATGACTTCATCGGTTATAAGAACAGAATCATTATATGTTTCTCCTCCATGTACAACACGATGACCCACTCCTTCAATTTCATCTAAGGAATGAATGATGTGAAGCTTAGTTAAACGATCTAAAAGGAGTTTTACTGCTACTTCATGATTGGGAATATCAAGAATCTCCTCGTGTTTCTCATTATCTACCGTTATCGTAAAGATTGAATCTGATAATCCAATTCTTTCAATTAGACCTTTTGTTATAACACGTTCTTCAGGCATTTGAAATAATTGAAATTTTAGTGAAGAGCTTCCAGCATTTATCGCTATAATTTTCGCCATTTCTACCTTCCCTCTCATCTTTTGAAAGTTAAACTCGATAGTATGAATTTTATCTATACTTACTATTCGATTTATCATTGTAATCCCCAAAATAGATATTATCAAGCATTAAGCAGAGTAAAAGCGTTTACACTAAAAAAGAAAGTTAATTCAAATGATTTGGAAATACCATTAAATAACCTAAAAAGGGAAAAATAAGAGGCCACCTAGGTAGGTGACCTCTTCATCATTTTTATTACAAAATACAATCGTAAAGTCAAGAAATAACAACTACTGTTCTAGTTTATTTTCCATGAACCATTTATCAATTTTTCCAATCATATTTTCCATTGAAGATTGATTGGAAAGGGAAGGAAGATTGGCGATTAATACTTGCTTAGGTGCCTTTAAGGCCGGAGCTTTCTTTTGTAAAACAAATATACTTTTTGCTGCATTTGGATTTTTAAACATGGATTCAGGAAGTTTTAATATTCCTTGTATATTTACTTGCTCTGATAAAAATTTGTGGAGCTTAGGTGCCTGTTCCGATTCAAATAAACCATTTGGAATAAGAAAAAATAAATATCCACCTGGTTTTGTTTGATTAATACTTTGCTCAATAAACAAATGATGTGCATAAGAATGTCCTTTATCTGCTTTTAATGTATATTTTTCTGCACCTTCATCATTCGGATAATACCCCACTGGTAAATCACATACAACAGCATCCACTGATTCTATAAATAATGGCTCTAATGAATCTTGGTTAAAGAATTGTATAGGCTGGCTTTGTAAGTTTGCACCGATGTAAGCTAATTTTATGAGTAAATCATCAATATCTACACCATAGGATGTTATCTCTGTATCATCCATTTGATTTAAAATGGTTGTTAGTAAATTCCCGGTTCCTACAGCTGGATCTAATAATGAAAAAGAACTCAATTCTGCCATGAATTTTTTTATTAAATAACTAAAGACTAGCCCAATTGAATCAGGTGTCATTTGATGGTTGGATTGTACACTATCCTTCATACCTTTTAAAATGGCTAATTGATAGGCTTTACGAATTTGCTCTTGACTGAACATATCTATCTTTAATTCACTATATTTTTTTTGTAATCTTTTAACAGTTAATTCACTTAATTCTTCCTGAATAATATTACCATGAAATAAATTCTCACCTGTCTCAGCAAGAGCTTCTAAATACGAGCAATTCAGTTCATCTTGTAAAATCGTGGCTGTCTCATTAAATATATTAAATATCGTTTCCATTGGTGAAATCTTCATGTTTTTCCTCCTTTTCCTTCTCTCTACAAATTCTTCAATCAACATAAAAGAGGATGACCCATCAGATAAAATGGGACACCCTCTTTTTAGAAGGTTCTTTCGCAAAGATTAGTTAAAATCTACGTTTTAACCTATTACCTATCCGCATAATTCTTACTTTTAATTACTTTGCTTGCTTAACAGCCTCAATTGCTTTTTCATAATTAGGATGATTCGTTCCTTCACTAACATATTCTACATATGTAATCTTGTCATTACTATCCACAACAAACACAGAACGAGCAAGTAAGCGTAATTCTTTCATTATAACACCATATGCTTCACCAAAAGATAAATCACGGTGGTCAGAAAAAGTTTGAACGTTATCAAGACCACTTGCTGCACACCAACGACTTTGAGCAAAAGGTAGATCAACTGAAATCGTTAAAACTTCTACACCATTTAATTTAGAGGCTTCTTCATTAAATTTACGTGTTTGAGCATCACAAACACCAGTATCAACAGAAGGTACAACACTGATAAGACGTACCTTACCTTTTGTATCATTAAGAGTTACTTCTGAAAGATCGTTTGCTAAAACTGTAAAGTTTGGTGCTTGATCACCGACCTTTACTTCATTCCCTAAAATTGTAACCGGATTTCCTTTAAATGTAACATTCGTCATATTCATTTCCTCCTTTATTTACTCATCTCTCTTTATCATACTGAACTATTTATATTTTTTCCAATTAAAAACTCGCCATTGGCGAGTTTAAAAGTCAAAATCTTGTTTCTGAGTAGATGGCTGATGATTTTTCCACCCGTTCGAACCTGTATTCTGATTATTTTTCTTCATCATTGCCTGAATTTTATCTACTACACTAGGTGCTACATCTAATATTTTTTCTAGCAAATGTGTACCTTCATCAAGATGAAGCATTTTTACCCCTTGAGAGTTTACTATCAGAAAGGCAATCGGTGTAATCGAAACTCCACCCCCACTACCTCCACCAAATGGCAGTTCGTTTTTACTTCCTTGTCCTTGACTACCAGACTCAGATTTCCCACTTGCATTAAATTGACTTCCTCCAGCTGCAAATCCAAATCCAACTTTTGATACAGTTAAAATCACACTTCCATCCGGTGTTTCAACAGGATCCCCAATAATGGTATTAACATCAATCATTTCCTTTAAGTTTTCCATTGCAGCTGACATTAATCCTTCAATCGGATGTTCACTCATAGAAATCCTCCTATCAATTTGTTTACATGGATTGACCAGGATCTTCCTTCGATACTTTCGATAAAGGTTTAGTTCTAAATGATCCCTTACCGCCTCTCCAAAACTTAAATACTTTTAATCCTGCTAGAATAGCATTCCCGATTCGTAATTTAAACATACATTTTAGTGTTGTTTCAGATAAAGGTATTTGAAAGGAGGGCGTAACTGAATAAGTAGGTAATTGAATAAGATTCATATGCATACTAAGAAAGGCAATCAGTAGACCCTTTACTGCCCAAATAACACCGGTCATTTTCCCAGTAAGTGCTGCATCTTTAAGACCAATAGTTGTATACCATTCCAGCTGTTCAACTTTAATTCTCTTTAAAAATTTAGAAATGATGGTTTTTAAACCAAGAACATGCTCAAGCAGCTCCTTAAAATCAGCTAGCTTATCTGAAATTTCTTCAGGAGTAATTTCACTGTGCTCATTTGCTCCTGTATTTGTTTCCTTTTTAAAGGTGATGGTAGGTTCATCTTGTTCTACTTTGATTTTTGGCACTTTTATCTTGTAACGGATCACCTTCCAAATAATCAGTTGAATGATTAAATGATCATCGTCTTGTCTATGGGAAAAATCAATTAAAATGCTGACCGTTGTAAACCAAATAACCAAAAATAAAAGGAAAATAATTGCAATGATAATGAGAGCAACGATCATTTTTTCACAACCTTTCAGCCTACCATTATCGTCAAAGGAGCAAAAAAATAAACCCGCTGTTAGCGGGTAAAAAATCAAGCAGGTTGAAATTGTTTTCTTACACGTTCATATATCACTGAGGTATCTGCAAAAATATCATGCAGGGCTTGCTTTTTCGGTGTAAATGCAACGAGTAAGTATAATAATTTAATGAGAACGGAGATATATCGGCCAATTCCTTCACGAAAAATAATTGTCAGCCATGAAAGCCTACTTTCTTCTTTTAAGGATATAACCCTCAATCCAAAAACCATTTTACCAATTGTTGCATGAAAGTATTTTGTCATAAGAATAAAATATAAATAAAAAATTAACACTGAAGCAATAGTAAATGGAGAAAACATACTGGAATCAAAGGATAAATCTGCTACTCTGAAAACGGGCTTGATGATCAATCGTTCAATACTCGCGATAACAACTAAATCGAGAAGATAGGCCCAAAATCTCATCCAAAATCCAGCATACTCGTATTCCATGTGATTCTGAAGAGTATTTATAACATCTCCTTGTGATCCAGCATCTAACTGTATTTCCTGCTCAACATTAGTACCTTCTGTCATTCTACTCCCTCCTTATTCGGAATACATGTACATCAATCTAGGAGCATTAGGTTGGGATAACATTTTTAATAAGCCTGTCGCCTCGGCTTCTCGCCCCATTAACTTTTGAGCAGTCAAAGAAAAAAGTGATCCGAATCCCCCATTATTTGAAAAGCGAACTACTTCTGCATTTTTTAAATGATAATCCTTTTTTACTCGCTCAATAACATCATCTAGATAACCGAAATCATCAATTAAATTGAGATCCTTTGCCTGTCTTCCATCGTAAACTCGACCATCGGCAATCTTACGAACATCTTTTTCAGTCAAGTGTCTACCTTCAGCTATTACACGAACAAATCCTTCATATGAATTATTAACCATGTTTTGAATAATTTTCTTCTCATCTTCTGTCATTTTTCTTGATGAGCTCATGATATCCTTATAAGGTCCACTTTTAATAGTTACAAAATCAACCCCGAAATTTTTAGCAAGTTCAGAGTAGTTAATTCCTTGCATAATCACTCCAAGCGAACCTGTCATCGTTTCAGGAGTGGCGAAGATTTTTTCTGCTGGAGCAGAAATATAATATCCACCTGAAGCCGCCATTGCTCCCATTGATACATACACTGGCTTTTTCGATTCCTTTTGAATTTCGATAATTTTGTCATGAATCTCAGCGGACTCAACAACCCCTCCACCAGGAGAATTCACTCTTAAAATAACTGCCTTTATATCATTATTATCTTTTACATAATTAAGTTGTTCCATAAATCCTTTGTGATTATATGTACTACTATCAAGCAATGAACTACTTCCAGTATCCTGAATCACTCCCTCTACATCAAGAACAGCTACTTTCCTCAATTCATTTCCATCCTCAATAATTTCCTCGGAAAATGATCGTTCAGGCTTGGTGAATATTTCATCAAAAATTGACGTTATGTCAGTCGTGAAAGCTACAGTTGCTACATTCACAATAATAGAAACACCAAATAGAAATACTGCAATAGCTAATGCAGCCCATCTTTTTTTATTCATTTGTCATCTCCTCCCTTTTCCTATGTAAAAATGGTAAACTAATTGTATACCTAATTGCAAGATTTTAGAAATCGTTAAAACAGAAAGAATAGAAAGGGGTTTCTATATGTCTGAACGGAGAAATATTTATTTTTATAGTAATCAACAAGATATAGAAGAAAAAGTAGAATTACTAAAAAAGACCGCGATTCAATATGACTTTCATATCGTTGATAATGATCGAGACGCTAATATTATCGTAAGTGTTGGTAGTGATGGCACCTTTTTGCAAGCTGTTCGTAAATCTGGATTTAGAGATGATTGTTTATATGTAGGGGTATCAACAAAGGATCGTTTAGGTATGTATTGTGATTTTCATATTGATGACCTATCCGAAATGGTTGAAGCGATGAACAAGGATAAAATCGAAGTAAGAAGATACCCAATTATTCAAGTCAATATTGATCAACAAGGATCGTTTTATTGCTTAAATGAATTTAGCATCCGATCTAGCATTATTAAAACATTTGTCATGGACGTTTACATCGACGACCTCCTCTTTGAAACCTTTAGAGGAGATGGATTATTAATTGCCACACCAACCGGGAGTACAGCATATAATAAATCCGTGAATGGTGCGATTGTTGATCCACTTCTTCCTTGTATACAGGTAAGCGAGTTGGCATCACTCAATAATAATCAATATCGAACATTAGGCTCCTCATTTATTCTCAGTGGTAGCAGAAAACTAACACTAAAAGTCGTCCAGTCTGGAAATGATTATCCTATCATGGGGATGGATAATGAAGCAATCAGTATTCAACATGTTGATAAAATTGATATCTCATTAAACGATAAAAAAATTAAAACTGTAAAATTAAAAGATAATTCTTTCTGGGAAAAAGTGCAAAGAATTTTTTTATAAATAAAACAATCTTACCCTTCTAAAAACAAAATTTGATCAAGTTACTAATAGAAAAGAGCAATCACTATGGATTGCTCCTTTCTATGCACTGAAGCTTTTATCTTTTTTGATACGATTCGTCAAACTTATAAACCATTTTGAATTGCCAATTGATAGAACAATAGCTGCAGTCCATATGCAAATAAATGCAATCATGTGTGCAGTACTAAAGTGTTCGTGATAGACAAGTACACCTAGAATAAGCATAATCGTTGGGGCAATATACTGGAGAAATCCTAATAAATACAAAGGAATTCTTTGAGCTCCTTTAGCAAATAAGAGTAATGGAATCGCTGTAGCTGCCCCAGCTCCAATTAGTAGAAGATCGATTTTTAACGATCCATTTAAAAATGAAAAATTGCTAGTAAACAATAGATAAATCATATATATTAACGCAAGTGGAGCAACTGTCATAGTTTCCAGCGTTAGACCGATTGCAGAATCTACTTTAATCATCTTTTTTACTAATCCATAAAGTCCAAAAGTTATTGCTAGACTAAAAGATATCCAAGGAAAATCGCCATAGGAAATCGTTAATATTAATACACCAAGTGCAGCAATACAGAATGAGATGATTTGTGCTTTATTCAGTTTTTCTTTTAGAATGAAAACCCCTAATAATATGCTTATAAGTGGATTAATATAATAGCCAAGACTTGTTTCCACGATATGATTCTCATTAACGGCCCATATATAAATAAACCAATTCGCAGTAATGAGAAGAGAGGCTAAAATAAGTGAAAGAAATACCTTTTTATTGACCTTTAAACCTTTTAATGTTTGTAAAAATACCTTCCACTTTTTAGTTACGGCTAAAAGCACAAGCATAAATATAAAAGACCAAAATATCCGATTTGCTAATATTTCTTCAGCAGATACACTGCTGAGCCATTTCCAATATACCGGGAGAACTCCCCAAATAATGTATGAAAAGGCAGCATAAAAAACACCTATTTTTTCCCCATGTTTCATCCAAATTCCTCTATTCTTTAGATTTTCGAAATAATTACTATTTTAAAACGTAACATTTATGAATACAATCCTTTTTTAACAATATTTTTAGACAAAAATTTTAATAGAGTAAACTTCTTACTATATTGCCTTCAGCCGTTGATAATCGCGAAGTTATTTTTATTTCGCCATTATACTAGGAGAATAGAAAACAGATAAAGCTGTTTGACTTATCTTCAAACAGCTTCATCTGCTCATACATTTATTTATTTAATTTTTCATATTCCTTAAGTCTCAGTTCAATTCTCCTTATTTTACCAGAAGTTGTTTTCGGCAATTCATCTATAAATTCTATTTCACGAGGATATTTATAAGGTGCTGTCAAGTCTTTCACATGATCCTGTAATGCTTTAACTAGGCTCTCTTTATCCAAATCAACGACTCCATCTCTTAGTACGACATAGGCTTTGACAATATTCCCGCGTACATCATCTGGACTTGCGACAACTGCACATTCCTTAACTACTGGATGTTTTACAAGCGCATCCTCCACTTCAAATGGTCCGATCGTATACCCAGAACTGATAATAATATCATCAGACCGTCCTTCAAACCAAAGATAACCATCCTCATCTACTTTCGCTTTATCTCCTGTAATATAATAGTCACCTCTAAATTGCATAGCCGTACGTTCAGGATCTTTATAATACTTTTGAAATAATGCGGGTGTTTCAATATGAACGGCGATATCTCCGACTTCACCTATATTGCATGGTACACCATGTTCATCAATCACTTCCACACGATTTCCGGGTGTCGGTTTCCCCATTGATCCAGGTTTTACTTTCATCCCTTTTGTTACACCAACTAATAATGTATTTTCCGTTTGTCCATATCCATCACGTACTGTTACTTGAAAATGCTTTTCAAAAGTGTCTATTACTTCTCTATTTAATGGTTCTCCTGCAGAAACAGCACTATGCAGTTGCTTCAGCTGATAGTCGGCTAAATTATCAACTTTAGCCATTAGACGATATTCTGTTGGCGTACAGCATAGAACATTCACACCATATTTATCAAGAAGATTTAAATAGGTTTTAGGTTCGAATTTACCATAATAAACGAGACCGGTTGCACCTGATCCTAATACAGAAAGAAAGGGGCTCCAAATCCATTTTTGCCATCCTGGACCAGCTGTTGCCCAAACAATATCATCTTCTTTAATACCAAGCCAATGAGGTGCAGCAGTTCGCAAATGGGCATAGCCCCATCCATGAGTGTGTACCACACCTTTGGGATTTCCTGTTGTCCCTGATGTATAAGAGAGAAATGCCATATCATCCTGTAATGTTTTTGCTACATCTAATTCATCACTTGCATTCTCCATTAATTGATCTAATAGAAGCCAATCATTTGTCTCTTTTCCTATCACAAAATGTTTAAGCTTATTAGAATTTTTTACTTGATTAACCTCTTCAATATAAGGAAAATATGAAACGACTCCTTTTACATCTCCATGTTCAATACGATACTGTAAATCTTTCGTTTTTAACATTTCTGAACATGGAATAACAACTATTCCTGTTTTTAATGCTGCTAGATACACTTGATAAGCTTCAATTATTCTTGGAATGATGACTAATATAGTATCTCCTTTTTTAAGTCCATTCTCTAAAAAAACATTCCCCGTTTTATTTACCTTATTTATTAATTCTTTGTATGTAATTTCTTTAGTTTCACCTAATTCATTCACCCATTTAATGGCTAATTTTGAAGGACTAGATGCATATTTTTCTATCTCTTCAACAATATTGTACTCTTTAGGTGCTAATAAATCTTCACGCTTCATAATGTTTCCCCCTTACAAATAATTAGGTGATAAAATCCTCAAACTCATTACTCTATTTAATATTATACTAAATAATTTTAAAATTTAAAATAGTTAACCAAGAGAGAGGAACACAAATAGGGAAGCGGGTTATGCCGCTTCCCTAAGCCAAAGTATTAAATTTTTTAACGAAAACTTCCACCTAATTGTTGTTCAGCCATAGATACAAGGCGTTTTGTAATTTCACCACCAACTGATCCGTTAGCACGTGAAGTTGTATCTGCTCCAAGATTTACACCAAATTCTTGAGCAATTTCATATTTCATTTGATCTAATGCTTGTTCCGCTCCTGGTGCTAGTAATTGATTATTGTTTGGCATGTGTCTTCACCTCCTTGTGAGTATAGAGTGTGCGAAAACACAAACCTTCATACGGAATTTCTATTGGTAATTCTTCCTTTTTTATAAGGATTTTTCTAGAAAATTTCTATACCTCCCTAACTATTTACTCTATCGTCACATTAAACAAATTTATTCATGTGTTCGGCAATAAAAGAATGGTTACTTATCTAAAAAAACAATTATTTACCTAACTATCTGCTGCAGGTATAGTAATTTTTTTCCATCTCAATTGAAATATGTTAAAATAAATAAATATTAAAAATTTCTAGCGATCTAGTTGTAGTTCTTATGTAGAAAGAAGGAGTAAAATGATCAAAGGATTTCAATGGTTATTTAAACGACCACAACAAGATTTGGTTACATTTATTACTTTTATTATTGGCTTATTGATAATAAGTTTTGTAACAGCAAACATTAAATTAGGAGTAAACCAATGGTATTGGATCATTCCATTACTTGTTTTTTTGTTAATTCTCTATAAAATCATTGAAGAAGTTATAAGATACTTGTTTGTTAAGGGAAATAAAAAGGTAAACAGTGGATACTTTGTATTGGTAATAATAGTAATAGCATTCATCAACACACTTATTCAATAAAAAGATCATTATTGATGATAATACAAGTAATGTACCTTATTCAAACACTATAAAAAACAGATTTTTTACCGAAAATTATTAATGTCGATAAAAAATCTGTTTTTATTAAGGCTCTTTTATCCAATACTACCTTTAGCAAGAATAAAAATTTATTAAGAAATTTAGAGTAGATCCGCAAAATCCTCTATATCTTCTTTCACTTCCGTTGAAACATTAATCGTTTCTATATTTTGCAATGTTTCCTGAATAAGTGAATCAAAATCCACCTTACTTTCAAAATACTGCATTTTATCAAGTTTTGGTCGTGTTTTTGGTGCAGGAGGAGTAAAGATCGTACAACAATCCTCATACGGTAAGTTGGATATTTCAAATGTATCAATCTTTTGAGCAATATCAATAATTTCTATTTTATCCATTGAGACTAATGGACGAAGAATTGGCGTTGATGTTACATCATTAATTGCAATCATACTTTCTAAAGTTTGACTAGCTACCTGCCCCAAACTTTCTCCGGTTACGATAGCAAGACCACTGTTCTTGCGTCGTATTTCATCCGTAATTCTTAACATCATTCTTCTTGTTGCTGTCATTGAATAGCCTTCTGGAATTTCCTTATGGATAATCTCTTGAATTTTTGTAAATGGAACAATATGCATTTTTACATTCCCATTATAAGGGGCCATTTTTTTAGCAAGATCAATGGCTTTTTGCTTTGCACGTTCACTAGTAAAAGGTGGGCTATGGAAATGAACCGCCTCTATTTTCACACCGCGTTTCATTGTTAAATAACCTGCAACAGGACTATCTATTCCTCCAGATAGCATTAACATAGCCTTTCCAGAAGAACCCACTGGAAGACCACCTGCACCACGAATAATTTCACTTGATAAATAGACGCCATCCCTTCTGACATCAACAATCAGATTAATGTCGGGTTTCTTTACATTGACGTTAATTGAATCCATATTCATTAGAATATGTGAGCCAATCGCATGATTGATATCATTTGTATCGTATTGAAATGATTTATCCCCACGTCTTGTTGAAACCTTAAAAGTCATTCCTTCTTGATACAGCTGTTTAACAAGTGTTAAGCCTACATCTTTCATTTCATCAAGATTCTTTTCTGTTTTTACTGCTAAACTAAAGGACTGAATTCCAAAAACTTTTGAAAGTTCCTCCATTATTGGTTGACTATCATGCCCATTTAATAAAATGTACATTCGGTCATGCCCACCTTGAATGACAAGTCCTTTAAATTCCTTTAAGACACTGCGAATATTTCTTTTTAAATGGGTGATAAAATGGTTTCTATTTTTACCTTTTGTTGATAGTTCACCATATCGAATTAATATGCGGTCATATTTCACTGTGTATCCCTCATTACTTCATTCAATTTATTAATTATACTTTCTAACTTACTCATAAATATTTTTGCTTCATCCATCGTATTTTCATACGAAAGGCTAATACGAACTGCGCCTTCGGCTATATCCTCAGTCACCCCTATTGCTTGAAGTGTCCTACTGATTGATTTTTGCTTAGAAGAACATGCACTTGTCGTTGATACATAGATTTTTTCAGCCTCTAGTGCATGGACAACTACTTCTCCCCTTAATCCAATTGCAGAAAAATTAATAATATGGGGTGCAGAAACGGATGGGACTGTGTGAACCTTTATAGTTGGAAGCTTCGTTAAACTTGAAATTAAAAAATCTCTTATTGAAATCATTTCTTCAAGTTTTTGCTTCCGATTGGCTTCAGTTAATCTAAGCGCTTTTGCCATTGTGACAATTCCACCTACATTTTCTGTACCACTTCTTACTTTATTTTCTTGATTTCCTCCTGAAAATAACGGAGAAATTCGGACACCATTACGGATATAAAGAATTCCGCTCCCTTTCAAGCCATGAAATTTATGGGCAGAAATCGTACAAAAATCCACATGAGCTTGTTTTAAGTTTAACGGGACTTTTCCAATTCCTTGAACATGGTCAACATGAAACAAAATCTTAGAATATTCATTAAGAAGTTGGCCAATTTCCTCAATTGGTTGGATCGTACCCATTTCATTATTAACATGCATGATGGAGACCAGTATAGTTTCATCTTTAATGGCCGATTTGAGATCATCTAGCTCAACCTGTCCCTTTTGATTGACAGGTAAATAGGTAATGTCAAAACCTAATGAGCGCAATTGCTCACAAGCTTCATAAACAGATGGATGCTCAACCGTTGTCGTAATAATATGATTCCCACGAGAACGATACTGAAGAGCGGTCCCTTTAATCGCTAAATTATTCCCTTCTGTACCACCTGAAGTAAAATATATTTCATTATCCTTCACTTGTAAAAGTGAAGCGATTTGCTTTCTTGCCTGATGAACTAATGTTTCGACTTTTCCACCAAAATTATGAAGTGAAGAAGGATTTGCATAGTACTCTTGGGAAACTTTTGCAAATGCTTCAATTACTTCATTATAAGGTTTCGTTGTTGCACTATTATCAAAATAAATCATTCATTAACACCTTCATATTTAATATTCCAACAATGATAAATCATAACATAGGATGAGAAAAGCGCAAGTTCCTTGATTAGCTTCCACCATGATAACAAGGTCTTGGAACTATTTTTTCGATAAGGATTTTTTCCGTATAATTGGCAGCTCTTTTCTCAATAAACTAAAGCGGGTGAGGATGGTCTTCACCCTATATTTATTCGTGATAGCAACAAGATTTGAGAACAGAATCCTAATAAAAAACTACTTCCTACATTTTATGTCGTTTTAGTTTTAATCTCCCTAACACATTTCACCAAGGAAAATCTAGGATAACTCTTTTTTATAGATCTAGTATTATAACTGTGTTATCTAGAAGTAAAAAGACGAAAGCAACTCTGCCATCGTCCTAAATTTCTTCTTTAGTTATCATTTCCTCAATTTGTTTCAGTGCTCCCGGCTCTACACCTTCGATTGCTGAAGCGGCTTCTTCTAAAGCTGAATAGTAATCATAGCTTCTAAAATATTCCTCTGCTCTTTGTAAACCTTCTGCAAGGTTTCGATTTCTTGCACGGTAGCGGTTCCCATACTGTATGACTTTCTCGACTAACACGACTGTCTCAATCATTTCAACCGATTTATTATAGAAAACATCTACTGCTTCAATGGCGTTCTGCAAGAAATCTTGTATAGCCTTAATATTCAAAGGTTTTTCATTTAAGCTTTTAAAAACATCTTGAATATGTTTATTAACATCATCCATTAATTGTTTATAATCATCTGGAAGCCCTGGTATATTACTTTTGGTAATTAGCCTTGTTGCCTCATTCGTTTTTCTTCTTAATTCAGTAAGTTTATCACGTGCTTCTAATTCATCTTTTCGCAAGTTTTGTAAATGTAATGAGAAATCGTGTTGATCCTGGTTTAGCTTTTCTATCCCTTCACGTATTTCTCTTAAATCAGCACCAAGAATCGTAAATGCAGAATGGTCTTCTGTAATCTTAGTTTCAAGGACTTCAAATCTCTTCGTTAATTTTGTTAATTGTTTCTCCAGACTATAAGGCGTATTCAATTCTCCGTCTAATAATTGATAACTTTGTTGGACAAAATTAACTTCCTCTTTAATTTGCTCGTTTGATTCTTTTATTCTCTCTAATTGGTTCTTTGTTTCTTCACGATTTTTAATGATAAAATGCTTTTCATGAACCTCTTTTTCTAGCAATTCATATAATAGGTCTATTTTTTCCTTTTGTTCATATATTCCTGACTCAACTTCTTTAACTTCTGTTTTCACAAGAAGATCCGTATTGATCTCTAACGACTTTCTTAATTCTGCCAATTCTTTATCCATGTTTAGGTGATCCAATATGAAACCTTGGTCAATCATTTCTTTATATCCTTCTTCAATCTCATTTAATTGTGAAGGGATGATGTTAACCTCAGTAATTAAGTCTGGAATTTTTTCGATTTTTTCTGTAAGTGTTTGAATTTCATCCTTTAGCATGATGACTACTTCTCTTGCCTTCAAGTAATCACCATTTGCTGTAAGATCATTGTAAACAACAAATTGTTCCGATAAAGAGTCTAATTTCTTTTCTAATGCATCAATTGATGTTCCATATGTATGGCGCTGAATCAATAATGTCTTTTTTATTTTTTTATGCTCGGCACTGAGCTCCTCCATTTCAGCACGATTTGACTCCTCACTGCCGATCAATTCATTTAACTCCCCAAGAATTTTATCTATTTTCGCATCAATGTTTGTTAGAATGGCTTCTATTTTTTGATTCGACTCCTTTGCCAACTTAAAACGATATTTGTCCGTAAATTCCTCAGAATCAAACAGGTGATCTTCAATATCAGGTAGTTCTACAGCAACAATGTCATCCCAATTTTTTCTCCATCTTTCAAACATTTCCTCGGTTTCACCGGTCATGTTAAGCTGTTTTACTTTTCCTAGTTCGTCTATTACGGGACGATTCATAATTTCAATTTTCCAAGATTCAAGTCGATCAATTTCTTTATAAAATTTTTTCTTAATAATATAACCACTTACAAATATGATGAGAATAATTAAGATTGCGCCGATGACTAACTCCATCGTAAGCCTCCTGTTCCAACGTTCACTTATCTATTTTTAATAAATCAATTAATTAAATATGTAATGTAGTATTAATGATACCATGTAACGACAATTTTTGACTATTAAATTAAACATTTTTTACAATTTTCGTAGAGCTTTCTAGTTCATTTGTATGATTTATAAAAAAAAGAAGGATGGTCCAGTTATGTACTGAATCATCCTCTTAACGAACTAATACACCAATTCACTGGGAAAAGAGCGACAAACTATACGAAAACAGCCTATATTAGACAGGAATATTCAATCGACTATTCCTACTTACTAGTGATTCTTCAATCCACCTATCAAGATGCTGATAGTATTTTTCAACAAAGTATCGCTCATGAGGAGAAACATTCCAGACCTCACGTAAGTACTGCCCATTAAGAAATGGCATGGTTAACAAACTCCTTAGTTGAATAATCAAAAAATGAATATCTGAATTCGAAAATACTTTTCCTGCATTTATCTCTTCAATTAATTTTTTAATTAAATATCTTTCCTTCATGAAGTATGATGAGGTAATTTCTCTAACAATTTGAGAGTCAATGGATACCTCTCTCCAAACGAATCGTGCTAATAAATGATTGGTACTTTGAAAATATAAAATCTTGTAGATGGCTCTTTTTAAACAATTTTCTGGACGATCAAATTTTAATGATTGAACTTCTTCCTCAAAAAATGCCAGATAGGCTTCAAAAAAATGAATAAAGCATTTTTCCAGAAGGCCCTGTTTTCCGTCGAAATAATAGGATATATTTGCAGGATTCACCCTTGCTTTTTTTGCAATATCTCTCACCGATGTTCCCGAATATCCTTTAATATTAAATAATGATATGGCTGCATCAATAATCGAATCCTTTGTAGACATCTTCGCCATCTGATATCCCTCATTTCAATCATTTAACTTGAATCAATCATCTATTTATGCTAAAAGTAATTCAACTGTTTAATATACTATTTCTTGTTGATCCAAATATTTTCCTTTAAGAAAATATCGACAATATCCTGTATAATCAACGAGAATTTGTTGCTTTAAGTAAAAATTTGTTGAAATTGGGTGATGACTATGTTTCATACAACAGCCTATGAAGGTACACGAGATGAAAAATATCAATTAGTAAAGAAGCAACTTACTGCACTTATTGAAGATGAGTCTAATATGATTGCAAATTTAAGTAATGCAGCAGCCTTACTGAATCAGTTTTTAGATCGAATCAATTGGGTAGGTTTTTATTTAGTAGAGGGAAATGAGCTCGTATTAGGGCCATTTCAAGGACTCCCTGCATGTGTTCGGATACCTTTTGGGAAAGGTGTTTGTGGTACTGCGGTCAAAGAACGTAAAACTTTAAGGGTCGAGGATGTAAATCAATTCCCAGGCCATATTGCCTGTGACTCTGCTTCACAGTCAGAGATTGTCGTTCCAATTATAAAAAATAATGAAGTAATCGGTGTATTAGATATTGATAGTCCAGAAATCAATCGGTTCGATGAAGTTGATGAGATACATTTAAAAGAATTTGTTGACGCTTTAGTTAAACATTTATAAGTTAAATTGTTGATAGATGAAAAAAGGAGTTTTCCGTTACTGGAAAGCTCCTTTTCACACTACTTATTACCAATCTCTTGTACAACTACTTGATTCTTTCCCAACTCTTTTGCAAGGTATAAACCAATATCAGCCCGATTAAAAAGATTCGGCACCTGATCCTCTCTATTCCTCGTCCAATAGGAAACCCCACAAGAGATTGTCACTTGAGGATTTGTATTTTCATAGACAGCTTTCACTAATCTATTCGCTACACGAGCTCCTACTTCCAATGGTGCACCCGGAAGATAGATTGCTAGTTCTTCTCCTCCCCATCGTGCCCCAATATCAGTTTGACGAATATTTTGATTAATTAATTTTGCTACTTGTATTAAGATTTCATCACCAATTTGATGTCCATATGTATCATTGACTACCTTAAAATTGTCAATATCCAATAGGAGGAATGTTCCTTCTTCATCATTCTCCATGGATCGTTGGATTGTATCATTTAAATAGTTTTTTGCATATAGTTGTGTCAAATGATCTGTTATTACCATCTTTTCCAATTCCTCTCTTAACATTGAATTGGTGACAGCTAATGTTGAATGATGAATTAAAGACTGAAATAATTTAAACATATCAAATGTAAAATAATAAGGTTGTTCATTTAAAACAACACAGAACCCTTTAATGGTTTCCCCTTCAATCATAGGTACAGCCATTAAGGATGAATAAGGAGATAAATGTTCCATTTGCTTTTTAACATTACTAAAAATAATTGATTCCTTTCTTTTCATCATTACATCTGTAACAAAATCAAGATATGCCTTACCTTGGGATGTTGTAAAAAAATCATGACTTCCATCCAAAATCGTTCTTTTTTCTTCATTTAATAAAAAATATCCAGTAATATTTGTGTGAAATGATTTTAATATTTGTGAGTTAAGAAAATGTAAGGTTTCATCTAATCTTGCTGATGAATTTAATCGATGTGACGTCTCATTAATCAACTGTAGATCCTCAACTAATCGTTGAGATTGTTCATATAATTTAGCGTTTTCCAATGCACTTCCACCAGTATTTGCAAGTAAACGAATAAATTCTACTTCGCTATTTTGAAAAACAAAGGAAGAAAAGGTGACTACTTGCAATACACCATAAACACCTTGTTTACCGCTTAATGGGGCGTATAGCATCGTTTTTTGCTGAGGTTTTTCCACAATATTGGTTTCCCCATTTAGAAAGGATTTCATCACAGCTTCGTCTGCGTCATCGAATTGAATTTCTTTTATCGGTAAATTCTTATCATGTTTAGTATCATTCGACAATAGTAAAGTATATGTAAAGTGTGGAAAAACTCTTCTGAGTGTATTTATAATTTCATATAAAATTGCATCCACATCCATTGAATCGTGAAATGTTTCAGTCACTCTAAATAATTCTTTAAATTTCTTTTCCTCTTCCACAATACAAGAGATGCTTTCTAAAACACTAATAAATTTTCCACTCTCATATATAAAAGAAGTTTGGTGCGGGGCAATATATTTATTCAGACTATCTTCATTACTACATAAAAACAAACAGCCTACTTCTTGTCCCTTATATATAAAATTAAATGCTGAATTAAACCCTTTAAAAAGCATTCGATATTCCGCAAGCTTTTTTCGATCAACATAATTAGATTCACTAAACAAAGACTGTGTTATTTCTTTATTTATACAATTTGGATACTCAATCTCTTCATTTGAGTATGTATATTCCAAACAAAGCTGATTATTAATTTCCTTCTTTCTCTTATAAAAAACTGCTTTTCTGACTTCCAAACACTCTACAAGGATGGATATCCATTCAGTAATTCTTTTATCTTTAGGGGCTTCCATTAAATCAAATAGTCTAGATTTATAATATAATAAGAAATTTTGTACGCTTAGATTCATTTTTTATCACCTATAGAATCAATTTCAAATTTTAAATTTCAATAATAATCCTTAATACCTATTTATTTCCGGATTTCATCTAGTACTATTATACTATATTCTATTTTTTTTGCATTATCTTCTTAACAATTTATTATTAAGCTATTCAAGCTAACTTGACTTTCTAATTTATCCATCATATAATACTCTTTGTGTAAAATAATGCAGCCTTTGCGGACAACTTTATGATCGTATGTTGTTCCCGTTTTAGATTCTATTTCTAAAATGAGGTGTATCGCGTAACCCTCTGCTGCTAGGGCGATGGTACATGAAAACAATATACACTTAATTTTTGTTCACACCTGGTTTTTATTTTATACAAAATAAAAACAATGAAGGAGGAGTCTTAAATGGCTCGTTATACTGGTCCAAGTTGGAAATTATCACGTCGTCTTGGCATTTCTTTAAGCGGAACTGGTAAAGAACTAGAAAAACGCCCTTATGCACCAGGACAACATGGTCCAAACCAACGTAAAAAATTATCTGAATATGGTCTTCAATTACAAGAGAAGCAAAAGCTTCGCCATATGTATGGAGTAAATGAACGCCAATTCCATAACACTTACTTAAAAGCAGGAAAAATGCAAGGTAAGCACGGTGAAAACTTCATGATTCTTCTTGAATCACGTTTAGATAACCTTGTATATCGTCTAGGTTTAGCACGTACTCGTCGTCAAGCACGTCAGCTTGTTAACCACGGTCATATTCTTGTTAATGGTAAGCGTGTTGATATTCCATCTTACCGCGTAGCACCTGGTCAAACAATTGGTGTTCGTGAAAAATCTAACAATTTATCTATCATCAAAGAAGCAATCGAAGTTAATAACTTCGTACCTGAATACCTTACTTTTGATGCAGATAAACTTGAAGGTACTTTCACTCGTTTACCAGAACGTTCTGAATTACCAGCAGAAATTAACGAATCATTCATCGTTGAGTTCTACTCTCGTTAATAGTAATTTTAAAAGCCTAGAAAACATTGATTTATCAATGTTTTCTAGGCTTTTTGTATTTTTTAGGTTTGTAGAATATGTATTCTCATGTAAATGATTGGAGGACTTTTCGGGCTGCCTTTTCTAATAAGTGGATAGATGAGATCCATTTATTTTATACTGCTTTTCTTCTTATTCTAGAACATTAAGAATAAAGCATGTGGTCCATTATCCCGAGATGGTCATGAATCATTGAAACTAAGAGTTAATAATGTAGTAGGTGTTATTGGATCTATAAATGCGATAAAGATTTTAATAAATGGAGAAACAAAATAAACCGTCCACGCGGGCGGTTTTAATCTAAAATCTTAATTTCTATAACATCGGTGAAATTTATATACTCAAATTCAGATTTCATTGTCTTTATCTTAATTTGCTTGGATAAAGGATCTAATTTAATTACTCTTCCAATACTATTTTTTATAAAACCCTGATCAAATATACTGAATTCCAGCAGCAACTTATATTCTTGTGCATACTTTATCCGTTCTTCAAACTCCTGAACCTGGTATTCATCAATCATTGGTCTACTTTGTCTATTTAGATCCACTTTCATATCCTTTAACATCTTGATATGTTCGGGGAGCATAAGTGATACCCATTTCTTATTACCTCTGTCACGAATCATGCTTTATGCCCCCCAACAAGTGCTGAACGTTTCAGTGATGTTCCAGCTTCAGTAAAAGATACAGCTCTCAATAATGCTGCGGAACCAAAGCGATCCCTTATTTTATCTACAACATAACCTAAGTCATGTAATTTCAATTTATCAGGCTCAAATAAATTTAATTGTAATGTCACATCATCTGTGATTTTTGAAAGTGTTATTGATATTTGACGTACACTTTTCCCCTCATAAAATTGATGAAAAAGCTTTAAACACTCATTATAAATATCCATTGTAACATTAGTTGGTTCATCAATAGTATGTGATCGATGGAATCCCCCTCCAAAATCAGAGTCACTGTATCCAATGCCTAAGCTTATTGTCCGTCCTGCCTTTTTAGCAGATCGCGCCCTACGTGCAACTTCCTCGCACATTTCCAATATTACCGCCTTAATTTCATGCTCCTCTTTATAGTCACGAAGGAGTATTTGTCCTTTTCCATAACTTATTTGCCCTTGTAAAAGTGGTGCGCCTAGATCAGATAAATCTACTCCCCAGGCATGATGATAAAGTTGGTTTCCAATTATTCCAAATTTCTTTTCTAACATTTCCAAAGGATACTTTGCTAATTGTCCTACATTAAAAATCCCCATTCTATTTAAATTTCTTTCCATTCTCCTCCCTATCCCCCACATTTCACTTAACGGAGACACTGGCCATAGTTTGGTTGGGATATCTTCGTAGGTCCATACAGCAATACCACTTGGTACTTTTTTAGATTCTAAATCTAAGGCTAATTTTGCCATAAGCATATTAGGTCCAATACCAATAGTGCAGGGCAAACCAAAATTTTTGTAAATCTCATCTTTGATCATCTGTGCAATTGTATAAGCATTACCAAAAAGATTTTTCAAGCCATCGACCTTAATAAAGCTTTCATCAACAGAATAAACATGAATATCTTCCATTGGAGCATACCTATTAAAGATTTTTATGATTTCTGTAGATATTTTTAAATATGAAGACATTTTAGCCTCTTCTATTATAATTCGCTTATCATCCGGAATATTAAAAAGCCTAGAAGATGCTGATTTAACACCAAATTCTTTTTTTAATCGTGGTGAGGCAGCAAGCACAATACTACCAGGTTGCTCTTTGTTACCAACTACAGCAAGATAACATGTCATTGGATCCAATCCTCTCATTACGGCGCTGCAGCTAGCGTAAAACGACTTCATATCGATACAAAGAATTTGATTATGTGGAAGTTCATCGTAATTAATCATTATTAAGCCCCTTTTCTAAGATGTTTTCTAACAGGGCCAATCGATAAAATGTTACTCATACTAAATGTGCGAATCTGGTTTCTTGTATAGCAATATGCACGAAAATAATTTTCTCCAACTTTCTTCACTTTGATAATACGTTGAGTGATCTCACCTTCATTGGACAGATAAATCATTTCAAGCCTTTCACCAGCAGTTGAAGCTTTATGAAGTAACCCTTTCATCGATTGTCCCTCCTATTTTCTAATGATGGGCAGTTGATATCTGCAATATATCCATAAAAGGAATCTTTATTGTTTCCATTTTACTTTCCACATGTATTAATTTTGTTGAAGTGATGGTGCCTTACGTTTGTTGAACTTCTCCTTTCTCCCACACTGTAAGGTTAACTAAAGTTTTGTCTTGAAATGCTTCAGCAAGCATACTCCCTAATTCCTCTAATTCAAATTCATCGCGAGTAGGTCTTTGAGGTTTAGTTTTTTTTAGGAATTTTTACCCCATTATTTATTACCTCTATATAATACGAACTATTGTTCTTATTATATGCGAACAACTGTTCTTTATTCAATGTTTTTTACTGGAAAATAAATAGAAATTATTTGGGAGTAATGGTATAAATTTTTATAGATACCAAGTAAATAGGAGTAGACGAAAGAGATATGCATTTAATCGAAAAGAAAGATTATTTCAGTGCCAATATGACTCAAAGACCATTAGATGTTAACTTTTCATATACATCAACTAAAGAAAATAAGTTTATAGGTTTCAAGAGAATATTGTTTAAATAGTTTACAATCAAATAAAAGTTAATGTAAAAAAGAGGTCAAATTTCTATAATAAAGGGAATAGTGAAACTCAAATATTATTTTCAGCAATACTTTATAAAAATTTATCACAACGATAGGATGTGGGTATTTTGTCAAACCATATAAGGATACGAGCTGGGGCAATAATTATTAAAGATGATTTAGTTTTATTAACAGAATATAATGACCCGATTAGAGGACTTGTTTATGATTTCCCTGCTGGTGGGGTGGAACCAAAAGAATCAATTATAGAAGCAGTAAAAAGGGAAGCTAAGGAAGAGGCGAGTGTTAACGTAGAAGTAGGTCCATTAGCTTTCGCTTATGAATATGTACCGCACCTTAATAACAATAAATTTGGTAAAACTCATACATTAGTAATGATGTTTGATTGTGTTATCAAAAAAGGTTCCTTCCCTAAACTACCTGAAATTCCCGACCCTAATCAGACTGGTGTTAAATGGATACCACTAGCAGAATTAGAGAAAATAGAACTTTATGCAAATATACAAAGCCAATTAAAGAACTATACCTTTCACAAACGAAATATTGATTTAATTCAAGAACACAACATTAAATACGAAGCCGATTGATAAAAAATACATATGTTGAATTACAAATTTCATTTTATGACTGAGCGCCCATGTTGGTCTTATTGTATGTATTGCAATAAATTCTTTATAGTTAGTACATATAAATCTGAAACATAATCGGCTTATTGGAACTGTTTGTTTATTGGAGTAACATTGGGCTTATAAACATCTTTTCAACTTAACACAAGAATAATACGGTATAGGGTTATAGAGTATTTGTCTTACTAAAAATGGGTAGTAGTGCTAGTACATATGACCAGGCCACATTATACATAGCGAATATAATAATTTTGAAAAAATTAATAAGGAGGAATTTTAAAATGGAAAGAAGGCGAAATAACAATACAAATGTTGATGTTGACACAGATATTGACAATCGTTTAAGAAATGAATCCGAATCAGAGGCTGAGTCAAATGTACGCAACTTTGATAGAAATACCAATATAGCTCGTGCAACAGTAACGAACTCAGGTAATTCAAGAGTAGATGTTCGTTTAAACAGCAGAAGTAATTCGAACGTTAGAGCTGAACAAGAACAAGAAAACGACCAGGATCAAGACCTTGATATTGATATTGATGTTGATGTTGAAGAGAGACGTAGACGTAGAGAATTCGATGAAAGTTTTTAACTTTTTACCATGGATGGAGTTTTTAACTTCATCCTTTTACAATACAGGTTAAAAAAATGTACGTTAAAGGGTGCTTTCGCTTGAATTACTGGCAAAGCTTTTTTTATTTTAGCATAGGTTTATCAATTACTAACTAACTAACTTTAATTAAACTACGTGGGCAAGAGTTAAAGAAGATTAAGTCGCTACGGAGATTTTTTTTGTTTCCCAAACGGGGTAGGTTAGCTTCATAATTTCCCCTCTATTCTTTATATATTCTTTCCTTTCAAGCGATATTGATTAATAAGAATAATTTATAAAAACATGTAAAAGACGCTGAAAACCCTTAAAGCCAGCGTCCGTTTTTTTTTCTAAAAAGTTTTCATTCAATAGGAGTGAGAGCATTGGAACTTATATTAAAGAGGGTAATTGTTAAGGGATATTTTATTGATATTAAGAAAAGGATAATAAAAAAATAATCCGACCAACGGAATTTTATACCTATCATTCTCTGTTTTATTTATAGGTATATTTGTTAATGAGACATCATCAATTCTTTTTGAAATCTTTAAAAACTCTGGTCATGTTACCACTTTCATTTTTAAAATGAATTCCCCACTGTTAATCGGTTTTATCAGTGTTGTAATTTTTATTTTTTCAATCATTTCTTGGATAATACAAAAAGTTAAAAGTTTATTAATCTTTATTGATCCCAAAGAAATCATTTCATTGGGCATTACTAATAATAAGCTTTGTTATCAATAGTTTATTTTATATTTTACAATGATAAATTAAATAATCTTTCCAGGTGGATGATATGTGGAGTAGCATAAGGTTATTTTATTGAACATTGTGGATACTTTAGCATTTTTATTGTTTAAATTGGAGATGTAAATTGATGAATGAGATTATCCAGTTATTAAATCAATATGGATATATTGTTTTGTTCTTATCACTTTTGTTGGAACTTATAATCGTCCCTATTCCTAATGAAGCATTAATGAGTTATGTAGGTGTTCTTTGCTATCAAGGGAAAATGAATATCATTCTTTCCATTCTCTTTGCAGGGGTTGGTGGCGTGGTGGGAGCTACTATATCTTATTGGATAGGATATAAACTTGGAGTTCCGTTTTTCAGGAAATTTGGTCACTATTTTCACATGGGCCCAGAAAAAATGGAAAGAATGTCCAAGTGGTATGGGAAGTATGGAAAAGTTTTGCTAATTATTTCTTATTTTATTCCTGGAGTCAGACATATTGCCAGTATTATTACTGGTGTGATTAAGCTACCATTTGTTTCATTTTGTATCTTCTCCTATATTGGAGTTTTTCTTTGGGTAGGGACATTCATAGCTCTGGGGAATGTTTTCGGGCCTCAATGGGATCAATATCAAGGGGAAATAAAAAAATGGGTAGTATTGTTCAGTATCGTAATCGGTTTTTTTGCACTTATCTATTTTATATTTAGAACAAATAGAAATTATATTAAAGAATCGATAGTTCTACTACATCAGGCTGCTTTTAGAAGGTTTAAAAGTTTTTTAAAAATAAAGTTTTTAATTTTGGTCATCTTCATTTTATTTATCACCTTTTTTACATTAATGGTTGGACTAATTCAAGATCTTATCAGTAATGAATTTGGCCATTTAAACATCATAGTAAATACCCTTATTTTTACAATATTTAATATTCATTGGCATTGGATAATGTATTCTTTATTTTCCCTTTCATCTTGGAAGGTCTTGGGTGCAATTGCACTATTAACAATAGTTGTAATCTTTATTAATAGAAAAAATAAATGGCTTGAGTTGACCTTTTTTGTTTCAACATTAATTGGGGGGGTTCTTTTTTCAAAAGGAATTCGATGGATATTTCATTACATGCTTAGTAAAAATAATATCAGTCCTGATTTTCCAAATAGTGAAGCAGCGCTTTTTCTGATGACCTTTGCTTTTTTCTTTATTATGATGATGCGCCATAGCAGAAATTATTTTTATATAGGTGCAATGTTTTTTGTGTTTATCTTTATTTTAGCCGCGTATTTTATTAGTGGAATTTATGTTCATCATCTCAAACCAAGTGATTTATTAGCAGGTTATGTTTTTAGCGCAGTTTGGGTAACTGGTATGGTATTTACAATGGAGATGTTCCGTCTAATATCTCTAATAAAAAGCGATTTAACTAAAGATAAATGATGTGAAAATACAAATTCTTATTTTATATTGATATATAATCCGTTGTTCAATCTAATAATTTAACTTTGTTATTAAGTTTGCGAAAAAATGTACTTAAACTGGAAGGGGCGTTAGTTAAATAAGAAAAAGCCCCTCTCTATTGAGAAGAGCTCATTTTTTTGTTCAATTAATTTATTATTTAACTCTCAATACTTGTCCTACATAAATTGTATAATTCGCATCAAGACCATTCCAATCACGTATCTGCTGAATAGTGCTTCCATACTGTCTACTTAGTGAATATACTGTATCACCCGCAATAACAGTGTGATAAACTGCCCCACTCTTCTTTTGTAAATTAAAAGCCTTAGCTAAGCCATTCACATGACCACGAGCTACATCTGTTATCCAAGAATCACTTTTCATTTTTGCCGCGTCATTAGCATTATCAATAAATCCATTTTCAGTTAAAAGAGCAGGCATATTAGATTCACGTAGTACATGAAGGTTACTTTGTTTTTTCCCTCTATCCGATAATTGATTAAGTTTCATTACTTCATTATGAATAGTAGATTGATAAGTAGTTGTCGGAGTACCTACTCCAGGATAAACAAAGCTTTCAAATCCAGTTCCACCCCCAGCATTAATATGAATGGACAAGAAATAGTTAGCTCCCCATGAATTAGCTGCATTTGTACGGTCACTTAATGTTGGATACGTATCCCCTGTTCTAGACATAAGAATAGATACATCGCTGTACTCATTTAAGAGAAAATCCCTTATTTTTGTAGCAATCTTTAAAGTAATATCCTTTTCTTGAATCCCATTACCTACTGCACCTGGATCACTACCACCATGACCTGGATCTAAAAATAATTTAAACATTTAGCATCTACTCCTTTAATATATAAAATGATTTTCCTTACTATTTGGTACAGGCTATCTGACAAAAAAATTGATTGATTACTTAGTAACCCTCTAACTTTTAAAACTTCTCTTTGTTTCTTTCCTTTTGCCGTAAGTTTTTGAACCAAACAATTGAAGCAGTAAATCCACCTGATAATAATACTGTTTGTTCTTCCTCTGTTTCTGGTATTTCATAAAGTCCGAATCCCTCTAGAAACTAATTCACTAAAATAGCCAATATGACATTACCTTTATCCATTGATCTCACCTCCTTTCAAGCAATAAAAAAAGACGATTACTCTTTGAATGGTAATCGCTCCTCCATGTCATCTAATTTTGTTATAATGATGTCGTACTTTGTACTAAACCTTTTAATGATTTCATTCTGATCATCAATCGTTTGATATAATTGTTTTTCTCTTTCTTGGCTTTCCTTTCTTGAAGAATAAAAAAGCCAAACAAATAGGACCGCAAAGGGTCCTTGTGTTAGGAAATATTGTGCTAAACTTGCATCCATATGTTATCACCACCTATATAAAAAAAAGCCTTGATCGATTCAAAGCGTTGCTGAGGTCTTGGTGTATGTCTTAGCCTGGTATGATTCACATTTAGTGAGAGATGCACTAATTACCATTCCAAATAACAAAGTTTAAGTAGCGCCAATACATGACCCGCCTCCATATAAAAAAGCACCCAATATTTTGGATGCTTTAAATTTCTATATGACTAAAACACGGGTAAGGATTTGCACCTTACATGAAACTAGGTTTAAAGGGAGAACACCATAATATATACATATAGCGTTAGTTTCTTATCCCCCTTGCCAAGCGTCTACCTATTCCGCCACCGTGCAATTACATTATCTTTTCTTCACTAATATATTACATTGGACGCCAAGAATACCATTCCTTAGTTGCTGCATTAGTTCTTCGCATTTGTAATCCCCCAGAGTTTGTATTCTGGTTATATGGAATACCCAGTTGCATTGCATTTGCGTCACTATGACGAATGTGCAATACTGCCCAACTATTATTAGCATTTGGTACGCCAGCAGCATTTCTATCACACCAATATATTCCTGAATCTTCTAGGGAATTTAGGTCTTTAACAACTTTTACTGTTCGAGAAAACATACCTACAGAATTAGTTGTATCATCAAGTTTCTTTTTCACTTCACCGATATCTTCATGAATATTCGCAAGATCTATATCTCTAGGGATTTGCATTTCCTTAGAAAAATATAAGAAATCCGGAACAGGTCTTTCAGTAAAACCTTTATCGTCGATAGGTGTATTTAATAAATGTCCTCGAATAACAGTTTCTGTAGAACCACCACCATCAAGCATATAGGCAAACTGTACATTTTTCGCTAAAAGAATACGAATGACATCCTTATCAAACATTCCTGCTTGGTCTGGTTTTCTCCCTTCACAAGTAAAAAACACCAGGTCTTTATTGGCCATTTGTCCAATGACTTGTCTAGGATTTCTTACAGAACCATTTGCGTTCGTATCAAGTATACTCTGTGGTACAGCAACTCCATTAGTAATTAACGGAGTGAAAGCTGTCAATGCATTCACACAACCACTATTTAGCATTTCTTGAGCGGAAGTACCAGGATTAAAATATGTTAGAGTATTATCGGCTTTAATTCCTAAAGTATATCTTTGAAGTGTTTTATTCTCATTAAGAATCTGTGAATTAAAGATATGAGTACCAGTAATTTCCTTAGTTGTCGTATTGAAAATTGAAGCATTCACAGCAAAAGTAACTCTATTATCATTAGCAAATTTCCTCACAGAAATAGCCTTATTATCTTCAGTAGTTGCAGGTGCAAAACCTCTTTTTAATTTAATTAAGTTTCCATCTGAATCCTTATTTTTCACCGTTGTTATCCAATAGTCTGTCCCAGACTCTTTATCTCTGTCTTTTACAACTTTAATGTCTTGTACAAATGCAGAGTTATTAAGTATTGTGTTTCCATCCTCTTGTTGTAGTTCAGTAGTATAGGTTTCCATAATTATCTCTCTCCTTGTTGTGATTAATATTATCCGTATTATCTAGTAATCTATTTTTTAATTTATTTCATAACATCACCCCCTTTAGGCATAAAAAAAACACCCAATACTTTGGATGCTTTCCCTTTTTATATTCCCTTTTCCTTTAGAACAACAGCTTTTAAAAACCAACGATCTTGCTTCATTTCTTTAATGAGTATTATTTTCCCATTGCCCAAAATTCTTTTAATATTTTACTCTTGTCATTTCTTAGGGATTATAAACAATGTAACCTGAAATGGAGTAAAAAGAAAAGGAACCAACGATTGCTGGCTCCTTGATAAATTGTCTATGATATAAATTTATCACATAAATCCCCTTTTGTTCTGTCGTTTTCCTGCCATAGTTCTGCCATTATATATTTTTAAATTCATTTCAAAAAGCAATGAATATTAATGTAAGAATATATTGTTCGCATTAACTCTGATCTTACTTCATTCGCATGACGATATATTATTATATATTTTTTGACTTTATCTCAAATAGGTGTACCTGTAACAGAAAGTAGATAAATTAGGTTTGTTCATGCCTATGATAAGAAATATCTCTTTTATAAACTTCTAATCGTAAGGCAAATGCCAATTTATAAATAGCTCTTGATTTAATTCTGTGGTAAGTTCTTTCGCTTAAATTCATGTTGTTGTAAACCTCATAATCATAAACATCATCTTCGGTCATATATCGATCTATTAAAATGGCTCTTTCTTTATACCCAAGGCGATTCACAGCCATACTAATGCGTCTAATGTATTCACTTCTTTCCCTTTCATAATCAGCATTGGCAACAGCAGCATCTTCTGTTGAAGAATAAAATTTATTTGTTTTTGCAGGCGGTACAATTGAGAAATCTTGAGTTACTCTCGGTAAACGATCTAATTCTTGAGTAAGAAGCATAATACGGTATTTTTCTAATGCTTTTTCTACATTTTTCTTTGTTTCTACGCGATTAATTTGATCTAATTGAAAATCTAACTGTTTCATTTTATCACCCTCGACCTTCTACTTTCTACGGATTGCTCCACCTCTACCACGTCTATAAGTATCTCGATTCACTCCCATAAGATCTTTTATCTCATCATCAGATAAACTGTCTAATTTCCGCCTTCTGTTCGTCTCATGCTCTTTTCTAATCAAAACCTTATGTTGTTTTTCCCATTGATTTAGTTGTTCTTTAAATGATTTATTCATTTTTTCATCCCCTTTTAAACAAATAAAAAAGGACACGATACGGCAGCATAAAAAGTTGTCGTTTCGTGTCCTCACGCTTTCGGTCTTGGACTCTTCTATTTCCTCATAATCTTTATCATGAATGAAAGGTACAATCAATTTAGTATTTTCTTCTGTTAAGAAAGAAATCACCCTTGAATATAATGAATGATATCTCTAAGATTACTGGTGCAATACAATTAATTGGGACGCTATTACCTTTTTTAAAAAGTCTTTTCTCTAACATTGTTGCTATTTAAGTAAAGCTATAACTAATAATTATTAACTGAGGATCGCTACACATTATCTATCTCAATTTTTGTGAAGGAAACATAATTAAAACCCTATCAATTTTTAAAAAAGTTCACCCTCTTCAAACTTAATTTTAGTAGCTTTCCCCTTAGCTGTCTCTATAATTGTAAAGCCGTGTTCAACGGCTTCTACCCACTTTGCTTTTCTTTGATTTCCATCTAAAATGACAACTAAAACTTTCCCAAGTTCAAGTTCCTTTTTTATTGACATATCCTCTATATTAATTTCTAGTTCTTTTGCTCTCACCAATACCCCTCCTAATGGGATTATTAAGTTAGCTGACGGGATGATTTTGTCTCTGTTTAACAAGGTTCTTTTCTTAAACATTGTTGCTATTTAAGTAAAGTTTATATAATAACTATCGACTGAAGATCGCTACACATCTAGGATCACAAAGATTGTTGAATAAATTTGATCCGCCATTCTCTTAAAATGGAATACTTGCTAATCTCTTATCTTTAGTTTCTTTAAATAACACATACTTTGGGTTTTTCAAAAGCCTCGATACTAATTTCTTGTCATACAATTTGAAAAGGACTTCGCTTGATAAATTAGTTGTTAGAATAGTCGCTTTATCTTGTCTTGTAGAAGTAATAGCATATAAAATCCGTTGCACAAAGTCTGAAGCTGTTTTATCCGTATCAATGGCTCCTGTTTCAGCTCCAACATCATCTAGTGCTAGGAAGTCTACGGACGAGAGTAAATCAACAAAGTACCGTTCTGTATATTTACTTTGACGATTGCTAAAGGAATCTTTAATCTTCCTCATCATGTCCTCAACATTTATAAATAAACATGATTTATTTAACTTGGCATCATTGATTCTTTTAAGAATGGAATAGGCTAAATGACTTTTCCCCGTTCCTTGTATACCTTGCAAAAATGGATTAAATACTTGTCCACTTTTTAATCTCTCTGCAATTTCGATGCACGTGCTTTTATTTTGCCGCTCTTCTTGAATACTTGTTTCATAATTTTCAAATGAAGCATTTAAAATGGTTTGATCAGTTATAATGCTTTTATTTAAAAATATGTTATATATTTTCTGACTCTGAAAACCATCATAGTAAGCTTGTACCTCATTTGTTAAAGCTTGATGCTCTTTTTCTAATTCGCATCGAGGGCAAACAACGTGTCCCCCGATGACCATTTTTTGAATAGGATTTACAATCTCTTTCCCATTCTTTCTGTATGTATGTTCTTGGCAGTATTCAGAATGGAAGATCATACTCTTCTGCAAACTGTGCGGTTTCGTTAGTTTTTCTATTGGATCCACCGCCTTTTTGATTTAGATAGGATTCAAACTTGGTTCCAAACAATGTCTCTGGTCTTAGAAATTTATTCATTTTATCATCATTCAGCCATTCTACTGATTTCTTATCAATGACATTTTTAAAATCCTCTAGTTTAAATCCTTCATTCCATCGTGCTTTAATTAAATTTTGTGTTTTCTTAGATGTAAACCGATACGAAGAATTCGTTTTTAAATTTAGATATGAAACGACTTCCACATAAGGAATAAATTCTTTTTCTTCTTTTTCTTCTTTTTCTAATTCTTTTTCTTGTCCACCTGACGTTGACGATTCGTAATACGCCTCGTATAAACTTTTGATTTCATTTTTTTCGATTCGTTCAGCAACATACTTAATTAATGATGTATCTTTAACAGCTTTTAGCTCTGACTTAACGCAATCTATAATTGGCTTTCCACCTTTATTGAAGTTATATCTTCCCCAATTTTTAAGTGCTATTTCTCGTGATTCAGTACTAAAACGAACTATTTTATGATGATTAATAAATCTCTCTAACAAGACATTTACACTTTCAAGTGAGTAACCCATATCAAATGCCATTTGTTTTTTTGTAATTTGGTAGATTCCTATTTGAGTAGTATTAGAATTTGTAAGAAGATATAAAAAGAAATACTTGTCCTCTGGTGTCATTTCTTCAACCACTTTAGGATCATCCCAAAATTCAGTATGAACCATTCGAAACCTTGCCATATCCTCACCTCTTATTGTTTGGAAATAACATAATGATAAGGTAGTTGTAATTACATTATTTTCTTATTTGCAGTACTTACTGTTATTTCTTTCTCGATAACCATCTTTATATAACCAATACCTTTCAGCATTCCTTTGATAATTTCTGTAAATAACCTTTTGTTCTGTATCATATGATTTAGTTAATTGAGAAGTATTTAAAATAGATTAGATTTAATTTTTATAGAAAAAAATGCTCTAATCAGAATGCCTATAAGAATTACTATAGGTACTAAAAAGAATAGGATTCATTTGAATTAACTCCTCTTCTTAAATTCGTCTGTCCACGCCCTAGTCATTACCATTCATTATTTCATCCTTCAAGACCTTGACTGTAAAACCAATATGTTTTCCTTCATTCGAGAATCATGTAAAAAAGAAAAAGTCATTTTCTAAAAATAATTGCATGCGGGTTTCTTTTTTGGTTTAATTCAATATTAATTTGATTAAAGGACAAGAATGTTCACCTCCTAAACACCATCGGTACTCTAAGTACCATTATCAATAAAAAAATAAAAGAGCCAAAATAGGTATTGACAGTACCATTATTACTACCTATACTCAATAATAGGTACAAAAAATACCCTCAAATACAGACGATGTCTTTAAATAGTTCTTCTGGTGTGGAATTCAATTCCTTACATAATTTATACATTAAGGGAATACTAGGATTGACTCTTCCATATTCAAGACTTTTTATATGCTCGAAACTTACACCTACTAACGTTGCAAGTTCAGTACGGGTTAATCTAAGAGCTTGCCTTGATTCAATAAGTGCTTGTCTTTTTTGAGCAGTCAACAGTTTTTCACCTCACTTAACATTTGATGTACCTTGATTATAAATGGTACTTATAGTACCGTCAATTATTTTTAAGACTATTTTTATATTTTTTTCAGGGGGAACATTTATGTCTTTAGGTAAAAGGATAAAAGAGCGTAGATTAGAAAAGGGGTTAACTCAAGAAGATGTAGCTAAAAAGTTAGGTATGGGACGATCAAATTTAGGTCATATCGAACGTGGAAGAACTAAGCCAAGTGCAGAAGTCTTAAATCAAATTGCAAGTATCTTAGATACGACCACAGATTACTTACTTGGTAGATCTGAAAAGAAAGATGAAACTTTTAACCCAGAACTTACAGAAAAAGATGAAAGAGATATAAAAAAAGAACTTCAGAAAATGATTGATGGTTTAAACAACAAAGGGAGTTATGCTGCATTTGATGGTCAAACTCTCGACGATATGGATGATGAGGATCGTGAATTATTGATTGCTTCATTAGAGAATTCTTTAAGATTAGCTAAAAGGATTGCAAAACAAAAGTTCACTCCTAAAAAATATCGTAAGTAGGTGTTTAGATGTTATCAATAAAGGGGAAAGCCAATGAACTTATAGATAAATATGGGACAAACTGTCCATTTAAGATTGCAAAAATGATGGGAATAATTATAACTTATGAAAATTTAGGAAATACACTAGGATATTTTAGTAAAAATTTCAGGGTTCCTATTATTCATATTAATGAAAAGGCGAGTGAATATGGAAAAAAGTTCATTTGTGGTCATGAATTAGGACATGTAATTTTGCATCCAGAGGTAAATACTCCTTTCTTAAAAAAGAGTACCTTTTACTCTGCTGATAAGAAGGAAAAAGAAGCAAATATATTTGCAATAGAATTATTATTTCCAGACAGTATGTTGGAAGTAGAAAATATCACTTTATATGAAGCATTAGAACAATATAAAATTCCAAAAAACTTAACGAAATTAAACTACTAAAATTTTTTTACCTTCAATGGAAACATTGTTAAAGGATATAACCAGAAAAAACTGCACCACTATTGTTAGTGTTATTGATTCTAACAATTATGGTGCAGATGATTTCTATCTATTATCATTAATAACGGATAAGGTAATACTTTTTCTTCCCTCTACGTATAATCGTAAATTGCTCTTCAATACGATCCTGTTCACCTAGCACATACTGTACATCTGTATTTCTATCGCCATTAATATAGACTGCTCCATTCTGAATATCTTCACGAGCTTGTCGTTTAGAAGGTGAAATTTTAGCTTCCACTAATAAGTCAACTAACCCTATTTCTTCGCTATTACTGAAATTAAATGATGGAACATCTTTAAAGCCTTGTTTTATTTCTTCAGCTGTCAAATTTTTTACTTCCCCACTGAAAAGAGCATCTGTAATTTTTATAGCTTGCTTTAACGAATCTTCGCCATGTATTAAACGAGTCATTTCTTCTGCTAATGCTTTTTGTGCATGACGTAAATGTGGCTCTTCTTCAACAGCTTTCTCAAGCTTCTCGATTTCATCACGAGATAAGAATGTAAAGTATTTAAGATACTTCACAACATCTGCATCTGCTGTATTAATCCAAAATTGATAGAATTCATATGGTGATGTCTTTTCTGGATCTAACCATATTGCTCCACTTTCCGTTTTGCCAAATTTCGTTCCATCTGCTTTTGTCACTAAAGGAATCGTTAAGCCAAAGGCTTTTTCCCCTTCAGGATTCATTTTACGAATCAACTCTAAACCAGTCGTAATATTTCCCCATTGGTCACTTCCACCAATTTGCATTCTACAGTTATGATTTTTGTGTAGATGGTAGAAATCAATAGCTTGTAAAATCGTATAAGTAAACTCAGTAAATGAAATACCTGTTTCAAGGCGAGATGCAATTGTATCTTTTGCTAACATATAATTAACACCAATGTATTTCCCGTAGTCACGTAAAAATGTGACTAAATCCATTGATCCTGCCCAATCATAGTTATTTGTCATAATTGCGCCATTTTCGCCTTCAAAATCAAAGATTTGTTCCAGTTGTTGCTTAATACTTTTCACATTATATTCAACGGTTTCTAATGTTTGAAGCTTACGTTCTTCCTTCTTACCACTTGGGTCTCCAATGAGGCCAGTAGCTCCACCAACTAAAACGATGGGACGATGCCCTTCTCTTTGAAATCTTCTTAACGTTAGAAATGGAAGTAAATGACCAATATGCATACTATCAGCAGTTGGATCAATCCCACAATACAGGGAAATTTTTTCCTTATCTAATACTTCACTGATTCCATCCTCATCTGTTTGCTGATAAATAATACCTCTCCATTGTAATTCCTCTAATAAATTCATGCTACCAACTCCTTCATGTAAAAAAAATATAGTTTTCAATTAGTGAACGATTTTCTGAAAAACCAATTCAATTAGAAATTTGTAGAGAAATAAAAACGTCCCTTCGCAATCATGCGAAGGGACGATTATTTACCGTGGTACCACCCAACTTGAGAAAAATATAATTTCTCCACTCTTGTTCTATAACGGTTTAATCCGTTTACTGCTACTTACATTTTTCACAGTAAAAGCTCCAGGAAGTAATTCATCTAAGCTATTTGTATCGATTCTCACCAACCATCGACTCTCTACAATAACAGGGATAGAAAGACTACTTTTTCCTCTCAATGCTTATTCTATTTAGTTGCATATGAAAACTTAATCTATTTTAAACATAAATAAAAATGAATGTCAATTAATTTCAGATTTCGATCGATTTTAACATTTTCCATATTAAATTATGCTATAATGTAGGTGATTTTAAGGGGGTATATAATGAAAGAAACATCAAACAAATGGGTAAAAAGTCTCCAAAAGTTTTTCTCTTTTTTTCAAAATGAAAGACTTCAAAAAAATTCAAGAATAACCTATGGAGTTATCTGGAACCTATTATTAATATTATTTATTGTTTGTATTATAGGTGGAGCATTTGCTGGAGGGATCGGTGCAGGGTATTTCGCCTCACTAGTGAAAGATGAACCTACTCGTTCTTACGCCCAAATGAAAAAAGATATTTATAATTATGAAGAAACCTCCAATCTTTACTTTGCAGATAATGTTTATTTAGGAAAAGTACGATCTGATTTAGAACGTGAAGAAGTAAAAATTGAAAATGTGTCAAAATACCTCAAAGACGCCTTAATCGCAACGGAAGATAAATATTTCTATGAACATAATGGTATCGTGCCAAAAGCCCTACTACGTGCAGTATTTCAAGAAGTAACCAATTCCTCAACGCAAACTGGAGGTAGTACATTAACACAGCAAATAATCAAAAACCAAATACTTACAAATGAAGTCTCTTTTGATCGAAAGGCAAAAGAAGTTCTCTTAGCTCTTCGACTTGAACAATTCTTTAAGAAGGATGAGATTTTAGAAGCGTATATGAATGTTTCTACATTTGGTAGAAATTCATCTGGTCAAAATATTGGTGGGGTTGAATCAGCTGCTAAAGGATTATTCGGTGTCTCAGCAAAGGATTTAAATTTAGCACAATCAGCCTTTATTGCAGGTTTACCACAAAGCCCTTTTATGTACACACCTTTTACCAATGATGGCAAGCTAAAAAGTAAGGAAGGCTTAGAACCTGGTTTAAATCGGATGAAACTGGTTCTACACCGAATGAATGAAAATGGATATATTACAGATAAACAATACAAAGAAACGATCAATTATGATATTGTTAAAGATTTTATAAAGCCTCAAAAAAATCCACTTGATAAATATCCATGGCTAACAAACGAAATTGAACAACGGGCAAAAAACATTATAGCTATTATGCTTGCTGAAAAAGATGGTTATAAAGAAAAAGATCTAAATAAAAATGCTAAGTTGTACGAAAAATATATCACTCTAGCAGATCGTAATATTAGACAAAATGGGTATAACATTCATACAACCATTAATAAAAAGATCTATGATAATATGCAGAAGACTAAAGATGAGTTCAAAAACTACGGTCCTGATAAAACTGTGACTAGAATTAATAAAGAAACAGGTGAAGAAGAATCCTATGTCGAACCCGTTCAAATTGGGGGCATTATGATAGAAAACAAAACAGGGAAAATACTTAGTTTTGTTGGGGGTAGAGACTTCAAACAAGAGCAACTAAATCATGCTACCCAAGGAAGACGACCAAATGGATCAACGATGAAGCCTTTACTCGTTTATGCACCTGCAATGGAGATGGGCGTTACCGCACCTGGAACGGTAATTGCAGATTCTGATACTGGAATTAGAGTTGAAGGAAGAGCATGGCCAAGCAACTATGTTACAGGAAAATATTATGGCCTTGTAACCACTCGAGAAGCTTTGGCTAAATCACATAATGTAACTGCGATAAAAGTTTATCAACGTATCATTAATAAAAGACCAGCTCAATATCTTGCTAAAATGGGATTCTCCGATTTAACAGATGTTGATTATGAAGTATTGAGTGTGGCATTAGGAGGTTTAACAAAGGGAGTAACAGTTGAAGAAAACGTTAATGCTTATACGACCTTCGCGAATAATGGTAAATTTATTGATGCCTATATGATCGATAAAATCACTGACCAAGACGGGAAGATTATCTATAAACATAAAGTAGAGCCTGTTGACGTATTCAGTAGCCAAACTTCATATTTAATGCTGGATATGATGAGAGATGTTTTTAAATATGGTACTGCTGCCTCCGTACCTGGAATGTTGAACTTTTCAACTGACTGGGCAGGCAAAACAGGAACAAGTAATGACTATAATGATGCATGGCTTGTTGCTTCGAATCCCAATATTACATTTGGTACTTGGATAGGATATGATACACCAAGTAGCCAAGTACGAGGATATGATCATAGAAACTATCAAATATGGAGTCGGTTGATAAATTCTGCCTATGATGCAGATCCAAATTTAATTGCTACAAAGGAACGATTTAAGATGCCTAGTGGAATTGTCCAACGATCCTTCTGTGCAATTTCAGGTATGCTTCCATCTCAGGGGTGTTCCAGTGCTGGATTAGTTCGTACTGACTTATTTAACGCAAAATATGTTCCAACCGAAGTAGACAATAGTCTAATTCAAGGTAAATATGTAGTAATAAATGGAAAGAAATATATGGCACTTGATTCTACACCTGCAGAGTTTTCTCAATCTGGGCTAATGCTAAATCCTGATTTTATCAAGAAACTATCTCAAGGTGGTAAGATCGATGCAAATCAAATAATCCCAGAGGGTCACCCTTTATGGGAAAAAATTATGGCACCAGAAAATAAAATGAGTGATGATGGTAAAGCACCATCATCGGTAAATGCCAATGTCTCTGGTAATAAATTAGTTTGGAGTGCTTCGGGAAGTCCAGATGTAATTGGATATCGTGTCTTTACAAGCGGCGGTCAGCAGGTGGGCTCCGTTCACGCTGGGTCCAATTTATCCATATCATTGGGAAATGGTGAATATTATGTTGTAGCAGTTGACATTGCTGGAAAACAATCAGGTCCTTCCAATAAAGTCACAATTGGTACGATTAAACAAGAAAAACCACCTGAAAATGAGACGCCTGATGAAAATGACGAGAATACTAATAATGAAGAAAATCCAGGAGATGAAGATACAATACCAAATCCGTAATCATTCAATGACTTTAAAAAGCCCGCATCATCGATGCGGGCTTTTTGTTTACTTCAAAGCAATAATATTTAATATTGATTACAAAGTAAAGTCATCTTGTCAGTTCTAATTAAGAGCCTTGCTCTTACCTACTGCTAAGCCAAACCTTATTACATTTAGGCTCTTTGCTCAATGAAAGTTGCTTTTTAAGTAAGTACTAACGAATAACCATCTGCTGAAAATTTCCTTTATTTAGTCCTCCATCGTAGATAAATCCCCAGTAGGAAGATCTAACTCCCATGCTTTAAGGACTCTACGCATGATTTTTCCACTTCTTGTTTTCGGAAGTTTATCTCGAAATTCAATTTCCCTAGGAGCTGCATGAGCTGCTAAACCTGTTTTCACAAATTGACGAATTTCCCCTTTTAGTTCATCTGATTCTTCATATCCCTCTAATAAAGCAACAAATGCTTTAATAATTTCCCCACGAACTGGATCTGGTTTCCCAATAACTCCTGCCTCAGCGACCGCTGGATGTTCTAATAATTTGCTCTCTACCTCAAATGGGCCCACACGTTCCCCAGAGGTCATAATTACATCGTCCACTCTTCCTTGGAACCAGAAATATCCATCTTCATCCATATAGGCTGAATCCCCTGAAACATACCATCCTGACGGGAAAAAATATGAATCATATTTTGCTTGGTTATTCCAAATTGTGTGCATCATTGATGGCCAACCTTTTTTGATTGCTAAATTCCCCATTCTATTCGGAGGCAGTTCATTTCCTTGATCATCAATAATCGCTGCTTCCACACCCGGAATTGGTTTACCCATCGATCCAGGTTTAATTTCCATACAAGGATAATTACAAATTAAATGTGCACCTGTTTCTGTCATCCACCATGTATCGTGGATACGTTTATTAAATACCTTCATCCCCCAACGGATTACTTCAGGATTTAACGGCTCACCCACACTTAAAACATGTCTAAGGCAACTTAAATCAAATTTCTTAATAATTTCATCCCCAGCTCCCATTAACATACGAAATGCGGTTGGCGCACTGTACCATACAGTTACGCTAAAGTCTTCAATTGTTTTATACCAATCCTCTGGCTTAAAACGTCCGCCAACAATAACATTTGAAGTTCCTGTTAACCATGGACCGAAGATTCCATAGGAAGTACCGGTAACCCAGCCAGGATCAGCTGTACACCAATAAATATCCTCTTCTTGTAAATCTAGTACCCATTTTGCCGTTTGATACTGTTGAATCATCGCATTATGAACATGGAGCACACCCTTTGGCTTTCCAGTTGAACCAGATGTATAGTGTAGAATTAAGCCATCAGTACGATCCACCCATTCAATTTCTAAATCTTTTGATGCAGTTTTAACATACTTTAAAAAATCAAGATATTTATCATCTTCTTCAATATCTGAACCGACAATAAATATTGTTTTAAGAGCAGGTAATTGATCTACAGGTACACGTTTTAACAATTCAGGTGTTGTTACTAAAACCTTAGCTTCACTGTCCTCTAAGCGGTCTTTTACCGCACCCTCCATAAATGCTTCGAAAAGTGGACCAACGATGGCACCTAATTTAATCGCTCCAAGGGTGGCTATATATAACTCTGGAGATCTAGGCATAAAAATAAAGACCCGATCCCCTTTTTCAACATTTCCATATGCTTTAAAAACATTTCCTGCTTTATTAGAAAGATCTTTCATTTCTTTAAAAGTGTATTTTTCATTTCTAGTTTCATCCCGATAATATAGGGCTACTTTATTTTTGCGAAAGGTATTTGCATGACGATCTATCGCTTCATACGCCATATTCACTTTACCTGTTTCGGACCATGAGAACTCTCGTTCTACGTCCTTCCAGTCAAAACTAGTATACATATCTTCATAGCTTTTAAGATTATAATCACCTTTTACAGATGGCAGCGTTACTAATTTCATTACAAATCCCCCTTTTTAAAAAATTCACACTATTATTATAGTATAAAATAAAATATTTCACAAAAAATTTAAATTTATTAAAGAAGAGTATTTTCGAAAAAAATTAAAATTTAAATGAATGGCATCATTTCTATACCTTTTAAAAAATTTTAAAAACATTCATAAGTTTACTCTTAAGATACTCATCTTATCATGTATAATAAGTACGAAATCCTGTTATGAAAATTTAGTATATTAAATAAAAATGCTAAAATAGGAGGTGTTACTATGGAACATAAAAAAACATATAATGCGATGGAATTAAAGACTACAAAAGGCAGTCTAATTATAGAAGGTCCAATTTCTTCAGAACAATTAGCTGGTTATGAATTTCATCAAGATTTAGTTGCTTTTCGTCCTCCCAATCAACAGCATAAAGCTCTAATTGAAATCGCTAATTTACCAGAAGGTAGAATTATCATTGCTAGACAATTTAATACCATTGTTGGCTATGTAACATATCTATACCCCGATCCACTCGAGAGATGGTCGCAAGGAAAAATGGAAAATTTAATAGAACTAGGGGCAATTGAGGTAATACCAGAATTTAGAGGTTGCTCTGTTGGAAAAAGCTTGTTAAGGGTGTCAATGATGGATGATGCAATGGAAGATTATATTACCATTACGACTGAATATTATTGGCACTGGGATTTAAAAGGAACCGGACTAAATGTCTGGGAGTATCGAAAGGTGATGGAAAAAATGATGGGAGCAGGCGGGCTAGAATGGTTTGCAACGGATGACCCTGAAATTAGCTCTCATCCTGCCAACTGTTTAATGGTCAGAATCGGAAAAAGAGTAGATTATGAATCGGTTCAAAAATTTGATCAATTACGGTTCATGAATCGATTTATGTATTAGTCAATGACTTAAACAAGGAGTTGAATGGCATGATCATTGAGGAAATAATGAAAACAGATGTTATTACATTACAGCCTGAAGATACGATTCACTCTGCTTTATTGATTATGAGGGAAAAAAAAATCCGTCATATTCCTATCGTTGACAGCGAACAGCATTTATTAGGTTTGGTGACAGAACGTGATATTAAGGATGCAACTCCATCCCCCCTATTCGAAAAGAAGCGGTTGGAAAAAGAATTGACAATCCCTCTTGAGCAAATAATGAATCCAAACGTAATTACCGGTCATCCTTTAGACTTTGTCGAAGAAGTGGCTGGTATCTTATATGAACATCGAATTGGTTGTTTACCTATTGTCGTAAATAAAAAGGTAGTTGGTATTATCACTGGTACTGACATCCTCCGAACCATGGTTGAATTAACTGGAGCCAATCAACCTGGCTCACAAATTGAAATTAAAGTGCGGAACCGTACTGGAGTTTTACACGAAGTCACAGGCATATTCAATCAATATCATGTTAATGTTCATAGCGTGCTCGTATATCCCGATAAGAAAGATCCAAACCATAAAATACTAGTTTTTCGAATTCAAACAATGAACCCAATCATTGTAATTGAGCATCTTAAAAAAAATGGCTACCAAGTATTATGGCCAAATATGCCTGGAATGTCATTATGACAAAAGACGCGGTTTTTATTTACTCAGATGAACTTCTTTCTTATCGTTTTTCAAAGGACCATCCATTTAATCAATTCCGATTGACATTAACATTAGATTTATTAAAAGAACTCAATGCTATAACAAATGAAGATATCATACCTCCTAGAATGGCAACTGATGAAGAGCTTTGCTTAATACATGATTCATCCTACATAGAAGCGGTGAAAAGTGCGGGAAATGGACGTTTATCAGAAGAAACTGCAGAAAATTATGGATTAGGTACAGAGGACACACCCATTTTTTCTGGAATGCATGAAGCAAGTGCCCTACTTGTTGGTGGTACATTGACGGCTGTGGATCAAGTAATGACAGGACAAAGCCGACATGCTGTACATCTAGGTGGAGGATTACATCATGGATTCAGGGGGAAAGCTTCCGGATTTTGTGTTTACAATGATAGTTCAGTAGCTATCAAATATTTACAAGAAAAGTATAATGCTAGAGTCCTATATATTGATACTGATGCCCATCATGGGGACGGAGTTCAATGGTCATTTTACGATGATGAATCAGTCTGTACATTCTCAATTCATGAAACCGGAAGATATTTATTTCCCGGGACAGGTAATGTCAACGAATGGGGCAGTGGTAAGGGTTATGGATATTCATTCAATATACCAGTGGATGCCTTTACTGAAGATGAATCTTGGCTCTACTGTTACGAAACAGCTTTGAGGGAAGTTGCTGCCTATTTTAAACCCGATGTTATTCTTACTCAAAATGGTGCAGACTCACACTACTATGACCCACTTACCCATTTATCTGCTTCTATTAATATATATAAGAAAATTCCAAAGCTTGCACACCAACTTGCTCATCAATATTGTGATGGAAGATGGATTGCTGTTGGTGGAGGTGGATATGATATTTGGAGAGTTGTTCCTAGAGCATGGTCACTTATTTGGCTAGAAATGAACAATTATCCAGATGTAAAAGGTGAACTTCCAACTTCATGGGTCAATAAGTGGAAAGCAAAAGCACCAATACCATTAGCAACCGCATGGGAAGATCCCGAAAATATGTACAAACCTATACCAAGAAAACCAGAAATTACTGAAAAAAACAAACAAACTGTGGAACGATTACTACATTTTATTAGACAGCAAACGTCTCGTTAATAATGACTATAAAAAAAAGGGTTGTCTCATTAGTGTATGAACACAATTGTAGACAGCCCTTCTCTCTTTAAAACTTATTTAAAATAATCAAACTCATTTAATGGCCAAAAGCGAATTTTCACCTTTCCTATGACAGAATCCATTGGAATGACACCGAAATATCGGCTATCTTTACTTACTAAGCGATTATCCCCAAGAACAAATAAATATCCCTTTGGAACTTTACTTTTACCGGTTTTTTCCTTTAAAGTAAAGTCTTCAGTTAATTGTTGCATAGGTAGTAGATCTTTACGATTTTCTTTCAAATAAGGTTCTTTGTATGCTTTTCCATTTATATATAGAACATCATCTTTCATTTCAATAGAGTCACCTGGTAAACCTATAACTCTTTTTACGTAATGTTCATCAGCATCTGGTGCATGAAAGACAATTTCATCAAAACGTTTAATATCACTTAGCTTACTTACGATAATTCGGTTTCCATCCTGTAAATTAGGCATCATTGATTCTCCTACAACAACAGATGGAGTGAAAACAAAATATCGACAAACAAGCACAATCACTACCGCAAGTAATATTGATTTTATCCATGAAAATAATTCACTTTTCTTTTTCTCTTTCAAACTCTGTCACATCCTTTTGACTTCATAACGAAACTCTTACCTTACTATATAAAGAGTATCAGAAATAAATAGAGGTATCAATTCACAATAGAAAAAGCTGCTAATATTTTTCTACTATGTCTGAAATAATATATGCCTTCCGATAATAATCAAAAGGCATTTATTATTTATTTTGTTGAACTTCTATGTTCAATTCTATGAGGTAGTATTACAATATTTTCGGATACCTTTTCTTTATTCATATATTTAGTCAACAGACGCATGGCCACCGCACCAATATCATATAATGGCTGGACGACAGAGGTAAGCTGTGGACGAACCATTAATGCCAAACGTGTATTATCAGATGTAATCACTTCTACATCATTAGGAATTTGCAATCCATTATCTTGTGCACCATGTATTACACCAATTGCCATTTCATCATTGCCTACAAAAACAGCAGTAGGTCGATCAGGAAGAGAACTTAGCTTCTCCCATGCTTCAATTCCTGAATCATAGGTGTAGTCTCCTTCAATTACATACTCCTCATTAAATGGAATTCCCGCTTTTTCAAGTGCTTCTTTGTATCCTTCAAGCTTTTGTTCTTTATTAATTTGATTGTGTAATGGACCTACTACAAAGGCAATATGCTTATGTCCTTTTTCAATAAATTCCGTTACTACATCATATGTTGCTTGACGATAATTAATATTTACAGAAGGTATTTTATTAAATGGCTCTATCGATCCAGCTAAAACAATTGGCACTGGTGAACGTTCGAATTCTGCTACATGCTCCTCAGTAATATTACCACCCATAAATACAATTCCGTCAACTTGCTTTCCAAGCATTGTATTCAATAGATGTAACTCTTTGTCTTTATTCTGATCTGAATTACTTAAAATGATATTATATTTGTACATTGTTGCGATATCCTCAATACCCCTTGCTAATTCAGCGAAGAAAATATTAGAGATATCTGGAATAATTACTCCTACAGTCGTTGTTTTCTTGCTGGCTAATCCACGCGCAACAGCATTGGGACGATAGCCTAATCTTTCGATTACTTCATTCACCTTTTTTCTTGTTGCTGGCTTCACATTAGGATTCCCATTCACTACCCTAGATACAGTAGCCATTGAAACATTCGCTTCACGGGCTACATCATAGATGGTAATATTCATAAAACATTCACACTCCATTACTACTATATATAATCGTTAGTTTTTATCAGTCATCACATTTCTAATCACTTTAAATTAAAGAAAGTAAAAAATATGTACTCATATAATCATACGACAGACAACTACTAACTGCAATGAATAACACTAATTTGACACGATTTTTACATAGAAAACACAAGTATTTATCCATTATCTACATTAATTAGAAAAAGCAAAAACCCTCTGAATGTTTCAGAAGGTTATTACAGTCATTATACCCTTACTGGTTGCGATTGTTGTAATTCACGATAAAAATGTTCGAATTGATCTAAGTCCATTTGTTGGGCTGAATCAGAGAGAGCAACTGCTGGATCAGGATGTACCTCAGCCATGACCCCATCAGCACCAATTGCTAATGCTGCTTTCGCTGCTGGTAATAATAGATCTCTTCTTCCCGTTGAATGAGTAACATCTACAAATACAGGTAAATGGGTTTCTTGTTTCAAAATTGGAACGGCTGTAATATCTAATGTATTTCGTGTTGCACGTTCATAAGTTCTAATTCCACGTTCACAAAGAATAATTTCACCATTACCTTGTGACATTATATATTCAGCTGCATTAATAAACTCATCAATCGTTGCTGCTAAACCTCTTTTTAATAAAACGGGTTTTTTCACTGAACCAGCAGCTTTTAATAATTCAAAATTTTGCATGTTACGTGCACCAATTTGAATCACATCTAAATAATCCACTGCCTTTTCAATATCATTAGGCGTAACGATTTCACTAATAACGGCTAAGCCATATTCATCTGCTATTTGTTTTAATATTTTCAATCCTTCAATGCCCAATCCTTGAAAATCATAAGGGGAAGTTCGTGGTTTATACGCCCCACCACGTAATAAAGTTAACCCTTTAGCCTTGACTGATTTTGCAACTTCTGCAACCTGTTCATAAGACTCAACTGCACAAGGTCCAAAAACAAAATGTGGTCTACCATCACCAATCATCTCGCCCTTAATTTCTATAATGGTATCCTCAGGCTTCTTTTTTCGGGAAACAAGAAGAGCTTTTTGCTGATTTTCCTGTTGAAGATCTAAGCCAGCTTTAAAAATCTCTTTAAAAAGATGTTCAACAATCTTGTCTTCGAATGGTCCATTATTATGTTCTTTAATTACATTGAGCATCATTCTTTCTCGAACCGGATCATAACGATTAACACCACTAGCTTCTTTAACTTTCCCTATATCCTGAACAAGTTTTGCTCTTTCATTAATAAGTGCTAACAATTGTAAATTAATATCTTCAACCTGCTGACGTAACTGATCAAGCTCTTGATTACTCAAAACGTACCATCCTCTCCAAATTATTGTGATGATCTGAACATTTGTAATAGCCTCTTTCCAGGCATTGCTGCTATTTAAGTAAGGTTTGAACTAAGATGTTTAACCACTTTTAAGAAAAATGCTGAAACTTCATAAGAACCAACTTATCCTTTATTAGGTAAAAGCTCTGCTGAAGGGCTTTTTCAAAAGCAACAAACGATACAAAAATAGCCTTGCAAAAAAAATTCTTTACAATAACGTTCACACCATAAATCTTTGAAATGACAAGTCAGTTTAATTTTATACTCCTTTGTGATACATTTTAAAAAAGGAAGAAAAAATATAATCTGATCCTATTAATATTAGGACTAATTATAATCTATTGTTAATAAAATGTCACGATAAAAGTTTTAATACTTAAACGCTTTTAAGCATTAAAGTATTTTTCAGGGGAATTATAAACTTTTTCATTGATCTTTATTGCCACATATATTCATTAAAAGAAGGTGTATCTCTTGCAAGAAAAAAACAAAATATTTGCACTTGATATTGGTACACGGTCCGTTGTAGGAATTATCCTAGAGGAAGCCAATCAACAATACTATGTTTCCGATATTTTTATAAAGGAACATAAGGAAAGGGCCATGCTCGATGGACAAATCCATGATGTCCTTTCCGTCTCAAAAGTGATAAAAGAGGTAAAGGAACAATTAGAGAAAAAGCATGGAAAGTTAACTAAGGTTTGTGTTGCTGCCGCAGGGCGTGCTCTAAAAACAGAAAAAGCTCATGTAACCATATCTATTAAAGGAAAACCAATGATTACAAAAGAGGATATTTTGCATCTAGAATTAAGTGCTGTTCAAAAAGCTCAAGCTATCGCAGCAGAAAAATATTCATCTTTAAAAAGTCATTATTATTACTGTGTTGGTTACTCGGTGTTTAACTATCAGTTAGATGGCGAGGAGATTGGAAATCTTATCGACCAGCAAGGAAATGAAGCATCTGTCGAAATAATCGCTACTTTCCTACCTAAGGTAGTTGTTGAGTCATTAATTTCTGCCTTACAACGGTCAGATTTAGAAATAGAGGCATTAACATTAGAGCCCATTGCAGCTATCAATGTCCTAATCCCTTCATCTATGCGACGATTAAATGTTGCACTTGTTGATATTGGTGCCGGCACATCTGATATTGCCTTAACTGATTTAGGTACAGTAACTGCATATGGAATGGTTCCTATTGCAGGAGATGAAATTACAGAAGCAATTAGTGATCAATTACTGCTGGACTTTCCTATTGCAGAGGAAACAAAAAGACAGTTAGTAGCTAGAGATACGATAATCATTCAAGATATTTTAGGGTTTGAAACGGAAGTAACAACTGAACATATTATCGAACAAGTTTCTCCAGCAATTGATAAGCTAGCCAGTGCTATTTCTAAGGAAATTCTTTTATTAAATAATGGAAAGCCTCCAAAGGCAGTGATGTTAGTGGGAGGTGGTAGTCAAACGCCAAAGATTACAGAAAGAATTGCAAAACAATTGCAATTACCTGAAAATCGTGTAGCGATAAGAGGAACAGATGCCATTCAAAGCTTAGTTCTTTCAGATCAAATCCCAAAAGGCCCTGAATTAATTACACCGATTGGTATTGCTATCGCGGCTAAACAAACACCTGTCCATTATGTAACAGCTTACGTAAACGACCAACCTGTAAGATTGTTTGAAGTAAAGAAGCTAACGGTTGGAGATTGTATTTTAGGTTCTGGAATGAAATTAAGTCAATTACATGGAAAACCCGGAATGGCAAAGATGATAACTGTTAATGAAAGACAAATTACCGTTCCAGGGGAGCATGGTAAACCGCCGGTTATCATGAAAAATGGGGTAGAAGCAAGTCTTGATCACCCAATTAATAATGGTGATGAAATTTCTATCATTAAAGGAAAAGACGGTGCCCATGCAGTGGTGAAAATTAAAGAATTTCTTGACGATATTCCAACTAAAAAGGTCTATATTAATGGAAGGTCATATAATGTATCAATGATAATAAAAAGGAATGGCGAATCGGCTTCAGAAAATGATCTTCTCGAAGACCGCGATTCTCTAGAGATTTATTTTCCTAAAAACATAGAGGAATTATTTCTTTCCTTAAATCTATTTGATTACCTTCAAGAACTAAAACCATTTCGAATCAATATTGATGGTAAAGAAACTTTTTTACCTTCTCAGTCTCATAGACTATTGTTAAATGATCAAGAGGTTAAACTAACACAAGGTTTTCAAAATAATGATCAGATAAGTATCAAAAAGAAAAGTCCTTTGACGGTAAATAACCTTGCAAAGTTAAAGAATCTTCGTTTAAATTATCATATTAATATTACTTTCAATGGACAACATATAAAGATTCATAAACCACTTACTGAAGTGATTCGTTCAGGGAAAATACTGACCAAAGATGAAATTATCCATTACGGAGATATGATAGAATTAAAGTCTCATAAAATCGAAGAATTTATTTTTCAAGATATTTTTAAATTCATAGAAGTGAATATGCCAAAGCATAGTAATGGTAATTTTCAATTACTTAAAAACAAAGAACAAACCACCTTCTATGATCCAATAAGAGAAGGTGATCAATTGGAAATTATTTGGCCAACTGAACCTAAAAAACAAAAGAGACTAAACCAAAAACACACTATCTAATAATAATCTAGATAGTGTGTTTTATAAACAGTTTAAATAAATTCTTCCTCTGTCTCTACTTCATCGTTTTTGAGCATTTTTTCTTTTTGTTCCTTTACCGTTTCCTTCAACTTATTCCCTGCATCAACAGCTTTATCCTTCAATTGAATCGTTTTTTCTTTTGTTGCAGCAGCTAAATCATTTCCTTTTTGAGTCACAGCTACACGGAGATCATCCGTCTTGTCTTTTAATGAAATAAATTGCCCGCTTACATCATTTCTTAAGTCTTTCCCTGATTTGGGAGCTAGGAACAAAGCAGTTGCAGCTCCTACTACACCACCAATGATAGCTCCTATTACAAAATCCTTCGTATTTAAATGTTTTGGTTCATCCAAATGTTTTACTTCATTATTTGCCATTTTTGATTCCTCCTTATTATTTCTACCCTCTTGATCTTTTTACTTCACGCAGATGGGATTCATCTTCAATCGCATGTTTCACTAATTGCTCTGTTTTTCTTTTTTCTTTTTTTTGTACCCATTTATCTTTTATTTCTTTTAATACATTACCCCATTGTATTGCCTGACTTATTTTATCTTGATTTTGTTCTAGTTGATTTGAAACATTATTCGTTACCTTTCGAACAGATGCATTTAGAGATTTAATGGTTGTCCCAACTTCTTCAACAGCATATACTACTGTATTTAACTTTTCAGCTTTATGCTGAATATCTTCTGCAAGTGCATTTGTCTTATGTAATAGCATTGTTGTTTCGCTTGTTATTCCTTGTAACTGTCCTTCCAAACCATCCATTGTTTTTGTCATTTGATTAACTGCGTCTTTTACTGAATTTAATGTTTTTGATACAAATATGACTAAAACCAAAAAAGCAATTGCAATCAAGGCGACACTTAAATAAAGAATTACAATCATGTTAGTTGACCTCCCTTGTATAATACACAGTACCCTTTCTTTTCTTTTGTAAACAACCATCTTCTTTTTCAGACATAAATTCCTCCTTTATTTTCTCATATTCTGCTATCTTCGCCAAATATTTTTACTAGTAAAGGGCTAATTTTCTTTATTCAACTATTGGATAAATAGGAGTACAATGAAAAAGTATGAAATATTGTTTATGGAGGAAAAAAGATGAAAGATCCGAGAGTAGAACAACTAGCAAAAAATTTAATTAACTATTCTGTGCAATTGCAACCAGGGGAAAAAGTTCTGATTGAAAACTTTGGTCTACAAAAAGAACTTGTAGTCGCATTAGTAAAGGAAGCATATGCCGCAGGTGGGTATCCTTTTGTCTCAATTAAGGATCACCAAGTAGATCGTGCACTATTAATGGGTGCTAAAGAAGAACAATTTGATATGATGGCTGATTTCGAAGCAGAAGTTATGAAAAAAATGGATGCATATATTGGCCTAAGATCTGGTGATAACATTAATGAACATGCAGATGTACCCGATGAAAAAATGAAAATACAAGGGAATACTGTCGGCAAAAAAGTTCATCGAGAAATTCGTGTTCCGAAAACTAAATGGGTTGTTCTTCGTTACCCTAATTCAGCAATGGCTCAATTAGCAAAAATGAGCACAGAAGCCTTTGAAGATTTTTACTTCAATGTATGTAACCTTGATTATAGTAAAATGGACAAAGCGATGGATTCTTTAGTGGAGTTAATGAATAAAACAGATAAGGTTCGCCTTATAAGTCCTGGAACTGACCTAACTTTCTCAATCAAAGATATTCCTGCTATTAAATGTGCTGGACGTCTTAATATTCCAGATGGTGAAGTGTATACAGCACCTGTGCGTAATTCAGTTAATGGGACTCTTACATACAACACACCTTCTCCATATCAAGGCTTTACTTTTGAAAATGTAAAATTAACGTTTAAAGATGGGAAAATTATCGAAGCAACATCTAATGATACAGAAAGAATCAATAAGATTTTTGATACAGATGAAGGCGCTCGCTATGTCGGTGAATTTGCAATAGGCGTCAATCCATATATTCTGCATCCTATGCAAGATATATTATTTGATGAAAAAATTGCGGGAAGTATTCATTTTACACCTGGACAATGCTATGATGTAGCCCCTAATGGTAATGACTCTAACATTCACTGGGATATGGTGCTTATTCAACGTCCAGAGTATGGTGGAGGAGAAATATATTTTGATGACGTGCTTATTCGTAAAGATGGATTATTTGTTTTACCTGAATTAGAATGTCTCAATCCAGAAAATTTAAAATAAAAAAACAGCTTTCACATATAATTAGAAATTAATCGATTTTCTAATAACAAAAAAACAGGCCCTATCAAAAATGATAGGTAACCTGTTTTATTGTTTTTCTAAAAGCTGTTCATAGGCACGTTGATATTTTTGAATATCGCCTGCCCCCATAAATAAGATCACACTATCTTTTAGCTCAAGTAGTGGGGATGTATCCTCTTCTAAAAGTATTTGTGCGCCTTCGATTTTGTCCTTCAAATCATTTACTGTTAATTTACCATGAACTTCTCTTGCTGAACCAAATATCTCACATAAGAAAACATGGTCAGCCTCACTAAGACTTTGCGCAAATTCCGTTAAAAATGTTTGTGTTCTTGTAAAAGTATGCGGCTGGAATACGACAACTATTTCTCTATTTGGATATTTTTGTCTAGCTGAATCTATTGTTGCTTTTATTTCTGTAGGATGATGCGCATAATCATCGACAATAACTTGTGTGCCTACTTGCTTTTCCGTAAATCTTCTTTTTACACCTTTAAATGTTTTTAAATATTCCTGAGTTTTCTCTGTTGATATTTGCTCATAATGACATAAAGCGATGACTGATAAAGCATTTAATACATTATGGTCGCCAAAAGTTGGTATTTCGAATGTAGCAAAATAATTATTACGAACAAATACATCAAATTTAGTTCCCGTAGAATTTTTTTCAATATTTCTTGCTTGAAAATCATTTTCTTCAGCAAAACCATAGAAAAGAACAGGAACTTTAGCCTGGATTTTTTGAAGTTGCTCATCATCGCCGTAAGCGATAATTCCTTTCTTCACATGCATTGCCATTTCTTGGAATGCAGAAAACACATCGTCAATATTTGCAAAATAATCTGGATGATCGAAATCAATATTGGTCATGATTGCGTAGTCTGGGTAATATGAAAGAAAATGACGTCTATATTCACAAGCTTCAAAAACGAAGTATTCTGCATCTTTTTCACCATGCCCAGTTCCATCCCCAATTAAATAAGAAGTAGGCTTTGATCCAGAAATTGCATGAGCAAGTAACCCAGTGGTTGATGTTTTCCCATGGGCGCCTGTAACAGCAACACTCGTAAACTTCTGCATAAATTCCCCTAAAAATTTATGGTAACGGATAACTGGTACTCCAACTTTTACTGCTTCTTCGATTTCTTCATGTGTATCAGGAAAAGCATTTCCTGCAATAACAGTTAAGCCTGGTTTAATATTTTCGCGCTGGAATGGTAATATTTTAATTCCAGATTGCTCCAAGCCTTTTTGGGTAAAGAAATATTTTTCATAATCTGATCCTTGCACTTCATAACCCATATCGTGTAGTATTTGTGCCAATGCACTCATACCGGACCCTTTAATACCTACGAAATGGTATACAGTCATAATAGAACCTCCAACAATGTCTATATGTACACAGTATATGATATACGTATATCATTTGCTATAATTGGTTTTATGAACGATTGACAATAATCAAATGTTCATATTGAAATATTATAGCACTTTTTCTATTCCATGACTATGCTATGTATGACATCTTCATTTTAGGAATATTTTCAAGGACTGTGCTTTATAAATTTTAAAGTAATGGGCAGAGAGAATCTCTGCCCTTTCATTTCATTTGATTGCCATAGGCAACCTCTAAATCATCCCTAGAAATTAAAACATCTCTTGGTTTGCTTCCTTTTGCTTCAGAAATAATTCCTTGTTGCTCCATCATTTCAATCAACCTTGCAGCCCGATTATAGCCAATTCGAAAATTTCTTTGTAATAATGATGTAGATGCACCGCCCTGTTCAATAACAAATTCACATGCTTCAAAAAATATTTCATCTTCTTCATCTTCAATTTGTGCCTTTTTTAATAATTCATCTTGTTCAAATAAATAATTAGGTTTTTCTTCATTTCGAACATGTGCTACTATACGATCTATCTCATCATCCGTTACAAAGGTTCCCTGTATTCGGGCAGGTTTAGAGGATCCATTCTCTAAAAATAGCATATCTCCTCTTCCCAACAGCTTCTCAGCACCGCTAACATCAATAATTGTCCTAGAATCCACTTGTGAAGATACCGAAAAAGCAATCCTCGTTGGAACATTTGCTTTAATCAATCCAGTAATAACATCAACTGACGGTCTTTGTGTAGCAATGATTAGATGAATTCCGCATGCTCGCGCTTTTTGGGCGATTCTACAAATAGCTTCTTCTACATCAGCTGGAGACATCATCATTAAGTCTGCCAGTTCATCAATAACTATAACAATGTATGGAAGCTTCTGATTAAACTGACGGTTTTGTTCAGCTACCTCATTGTATTTTTTTATATCCCTAACACCTGTATGAGCAAATAATTCGTATCTTCTCTCCATTTCTTCAACAGCCCATTTCAGTGCTGCTGTTGCTGCCTTCACATCAGTAATTACAGGACTAACTAGATGTGGAATATGATTATAGGGTGCAAGTTCCACCATTTTTGGATCAATCAATAATAATTTTAACTCACTAGGTTTTGCCTTATATAACAAACTCACAAGGATTGAATTGATACAAACACTTTTTCCTGAGCCAGTAGCGCCGGCAATTAGACCATGTGGCATTTTTCTAAGATCGGTTATAATTGGATTTCCCGAAATATCAAGCCCCATTGCTGCTGTTAAAGGAGAATCACTTTCTTTAAAAACTTCACTTGAAATAATTTCACTGATCATCACTGGTCTACTACTAACATTTGGAATTTCAATTCCAATTGCATGCTTACCAGGAATAGGCGCCTCAATTCTAATATCTCTTGCTGCAAGACTCAGCTTAATATCGTCGCTTAAATTCGTAATCTTATTTACCTTTACCCCTGGCTCAGGTTGTATTTCAAATCTGGTTACAGACGGTCCTTGACTTACATTTACAACCCTTGCTCTCACATTAAAATTTAATAAAGTCTCATTTAAAATGGTACTTTGCTCTTGTATCCAATCATGATCTAATGATTTTTCAACAGGTGGAATCAATAATTGGAAGGAAGGGAACATATAAGACTGTATAGGCTCCATATCCAAATCATTTTCCTGATTAATGGTTAATACTGACTCAGGTTCTATCTTTACGGAAGTCTCCTTTTTGAATTTTTTCTCTAACTTCTGTCGATCCTGCTTTAACATAAGGACATTAAATGGTATATGAGAACGATTTGGCTTCTCGACAGTGTCGGAAGCTTCATCTGCTTCTATCATCGCTGCCCCTTCCTCAAATCCTAGATCTCCATCATTTGATGGAGAATTCTGAGATAATGGTTTACGATCTATTTGAAAGTCTTTTTCGACTCCTACAGCTATTTCGTCTACAGTTTCAGAAAATTCTTGTATGAATTTTTCCTCACTTTGGAATGTTGGATTGTTTTCTTCCGCTTTCATTAATGGTTGTATTTCTTGTGTCTCTTGCTCCACATTCATTGAAGGTACTTCTTGCAGCTCTGCTTCATTGAACATCAATGTAGGAAATGCCTCATTTTCTTCTTTGGTTTTCTGTATAGGTAGTGTCCGCATTTCTTCTTCTGTTTGCTGCACTGGTATTCTCGGTTGCTCTTCTACCATTTGCTGTACTGCTTCTCTCGGCTGCTGCACTTCTGCCATTTGCTGTACTGCTTCTCTCGGCTGCATTTCTTCCGTTTGCTGTACTGCTTCTCTTTGCTGCATTTCTTCCGTTTGCTGTACTGCTTCTCTTTGCTGCATTTCTTCCGTTTGCTGTACTGCTTCTCTCAGCTGCTGCTCTTCTGCCGTTTGCTGTACTCGTACTTTCGGCTGCTCTTCTGCCATTTGCTGTACTGCTTCTCTCGGCTGCTCTTCTGCCACTTGCTGTACTCGTACTCTCGGCTGCTCTTCCACCGCTTGCTGTACTGGTACTCTTTGCTGCATTTCTTTCATTTGCTGTACTCGTACTCTCGGCTGCTCTTCTGCCATTTGCTGTACTGCTTCTCTCGGCTGCTCTATTTCCTTTCGGATCCCTTCCATCTTTTTGAGTTGGAGATCATTCATTGAAGTTAATTCATATTCACATATTTCTTCTTCTTTTTTCGCTTGTTTTGGACGTGAAAATCCATAAACAGGTGAAGGAATTTCTGTTGGACGAAAAGGTTGTCTATTTTTTGGTTCTATTTTTCTAGCGCTTTTTTGTATGTATACTCTTTCTTTTTCCAATTCTATTGGTTGTTTAACTTTTTGTTTAACTGGCTCCTCCCTCTTTGAAATCGACCTATTACTATTCCTCGTTCTTTTTTCATCGGGAATGGCAGGAAAGCGAAAATTCCCCTTTGGATATTGATATTTCATACGAGTTTCCATCGTTCTATATGGTTCATTTTGTTTTTTTTCAATTAATGTATTTTCCTGTGGTTCAATTGTATCTTCAACCTCAACGGTAAATATATTTAATATTTTTCTAAACCAGCCCAAATTACTCACTCTTTCTTTTTATACTACAAAATAGTCCTTTTTTTACAACAGACTGTTCTAAGATCATTAAAAACACAGTCATGTCGAAAAACTTGCTCTTTTTCATTATACAAGTAAAAAGAAAAATATCGAGAGATTTTACCATTTTAAAAAAAACGAAATGTAAATTTAATTTTTTTTTAATTAGAGCATAAAAAAATTTTTGCATGGAAAATTAGTTAATGAATAAAAAAAAGGAGGCAACAATGATGAAATTGACAAAAACCTTGCTTTGTGTTGGTTTAATATCAGGGCTTTTAGCTGGATGTGGAACAAATAATAATGATAAAAACGTTGCAAATAGAAATAATGTTAATCCAGTAAGATATAATAATGATGATCGTAATATGAATCCTAGAAATGTTAATTATGACAATGATTTAGGAAACAATAACAACAATATGAACAATGGCTTAGGTACGAATAATAACAATGGTTTAGGCACAAATAATACTAACAACAATGGTTTAGGCACAAATAATGATAATAACGGTATTGGAAATAACAATGGACAGGTAAATAATAAAATGAGAGTAGCGGATGAGGCTGCAGATCGTGTAGCCAAATTGAAAGAAGTTAGCCGTGCAAATGTCATTGTTACTGACAATAATGCATACGTGGCAGTTATGCTAACTGATCGTTCGCGAAATGAATTAAACAAAACTTTTGAGGATAAAATTGCAAAAGAAGTTCGCAAAGCAGATAAGGATATCGACAATGTTTATGTTTCCGTTAACCCTGATTTCTATGATCGAATGAATGATTATGCTAACGATATCAGAAATGGAAATCCAATTAGCGGCTTATTCGATCAATTTAATGAAACTGTCCAACGTATTTTCCCTAATGCTCGTTAATTTTGATATACACTTTTTATCATTAAAATAAGAGGGAACTCAATCCCCTCTTATTTTTTCCTGTTTTTTCCCATAATAAAAATTGGTTCAAGTTCACCATCATCATAAATAAAAGATAATGCAGTGATCGGGACATGGCCATTGGTAAAGAAGCTCATCGTCATTTGTGCTAATACATCATATCCTGTTTCATTTCGAATATCCCCGATAATAAGAACATCCTGATGTGGGACAGACACAGTCATATCACCAGTGATTTTTTCTGACATTTCTTTTAGAAATTTATCATTTAATATCCTACTTGCATCATATCCGTCATTCGTATTTAAAAAATAAAAGATATTATCTGCTACAGTGTCCTGCTTAGTTAACGTACTTAATGACCGCACATTAAATCGTGCCATTTCTTTAATTTCTTCTCTATCCCACTTTTCTTTCCTTAGCATTTCATCATCAATCAAACGATAGGTATTCCCTAAATCTAGTGCATAATATATTCTTGTCTCAGCTGTATGATCTTCTGTAAAAAAGGAAACCCCTTCTGATGTTTCTTTAGGAAATGAGGTAGACCGAATCACAGGAAAAATCCTACTTTCCTTACCACCCATTTTTTGTTCCGTCCCCATTACATTTAATGCTTCCTCTACATAATAAACAATTTCATCGACTGCTTTTTCCTTTTTTTCATGCCATTTCGATACTGCATTGGACAATGATACAGTAATTCCTTTACCTGTTTGTTTATTTTCAATTCTTAAAGTTTCTTTCTCACGATTATAAATAATGCTTCGGTTATCATGCTCTAACCGTTTTTGAAGCTCCTTTTTCATTTTGATTGTATCCATTTTCATGATTATTTTCCCACCTTTGATTGATTGCTTTACTCATTCTACATGAAAAACTCCCTCATCTCAAAGATGAAGGAGTCGAATCATTAAAGCCCTTTTAAAAAGTTTTCAATTTCCTCTTTTGTTTTACGATCTTTACTTACAAAACGCCCTAGTTCATTGCCTTCTTTAAAAACAATAAAACTTGGAATCCCGAAAATATCTAAATCAGAACATAGATCAATGAATTCATCTCGGTCTACATATACAAAAGTATACTCTGTAAAATCAGCCTCTATTTCTGGTAAAAACGGATCGATAAAGCGGCAATCAGGACACCAATCAGCCGAAAACATAAAAACTGTCTTCCCACTATCCTTCAATGTTTCGAATTCTTCCATTGATGTTAATTTTTTCATTTCCATCCTCCTAATATTATTTTTTGTATTGAACTGATTTAACTACTCTCATCATTTTACTCGCATTGGCCGAAATATTCTTCTCTTTTGACTCGGTGGTCATCTTAATACCTCCAATGCCGACAGTCACTTCATACATATCTTTCTCTACCTTAGATACAATTAAGTACCCAAATTGTTTTTTATTTTTAAAGGTATGGTCAACAACTAAATTTTTTTCAGGTTTAGACATTTGATATACAATTTTACTGTCTTCTTTCTCATTCTGATTATAAAATAATATATAATCATTTTTTCCTTTAATAATAACATTGTTAGGGGATTCATCTTTAATAGACATACCAAATGGTAAATAAAACTTCACATTATTTGATCCATCGGTAATTTTTTCGCTTTTATGATTAAATGCTTCCTCAACATTTTTAATAGCATCGTCGTTTTCATCCTTTAATGAATGACTGCAACCTGATATGACCATCATGAGACAAATGAAAACGACCCCACTTATCCATTTTCGCAAATTTACTTCCTCCTAAACATATGAGGCTCTTTACCTATTCTAACGAAAATAGACAAATGTTGACAAGAACTTTTCGCAAAATTCCCAATAGGAGTTCATCATTTTTTTACTTCTTTCTAAATTGAAATTGCCCAATTAATATTTTCATTACATGAGTAAACATCTCATCCCTTGTTATTACATTATTTGTGAATATTCCAATAGCCCCTTCTTTTTTACTAACATTTCTTACTTTTGATACATCCTCCATTACAGGGCCTAATTCCTCCCCTTTCCTTAAACGTTCTGCCACATCTTCTGGTAATCGAATTCTAGCCCCACCCGCAATAATTGGTGACTCCCCCTTTACTACAAGAGCTCCCCAATTACATACGAATAGACCAAAAGGAGTTTCTACAACTCCCCCCTCTAAACCTATTCCAATTTCTATGTTTTCCTCTAATAAACAATTTGTCGCACGATTGACCGCACCTTGTATCGTTTCTTCATCAGAAAAAGGCTGATTACTTACTCCTGAAGGAACTGACATTGGGGTAATGATTACATCGATATCTTGTTCTTTACATGCTTCTTCTACTGCCTTAACTTTTGCAGGATTTACAGATCCAATAGCGATTTTCATGCTTTCACTCCTAATTTATTAATTTCCATAAAAAAAGAGGCAATAGCCCCCTTTTTTAATTATTTAATATCGTATTAACTGTGGATTGGTCACATAATTGAACAAGTTTGACTAATAAAGCCTTTGCTGCTGCATAATCATCAACGTGGATAATAGATGCATGTGTATGAATATATCGAGAACAGATTCCAACGACAGCACTTGGTACACCTTCATTTGAAGTATGGACACGTCCAGCATCCGTTCCACCTTGAGATACAAAATATTGGTATGGAATATTATTACTTTCAGCTGTATCTAAAATCAGCTCTCTCATACCTTTATGAGTAATCATCGAACGGTCCATGATACGAAGCAATGCTCCTTTACCAAGTTGGCCAAATTCATTTTTATCCCCGGTCATATCGTTTGCAGGGCTAGCATCTAAGGCAAAGAACAAATCAGGCTTAATCATATTAGCTGCGGCTTGAGCCCCACGAAGGCCGACTTCCTCTTGCACATTTGCTCCTGAGTAAAGAATATTAGGAATATCTTTTCCTTGAAGCTCTTTTAATAATTCAATGGATAAACCACAGCCGTATCGATTATCCCATGCTTTAGCTAATATTTTTTTCTCATTAGCCATAGGTGTAAAAGGACAAATAGGAACAATTTGCTGACCAGGCTTAATTCCGATGCGAATGGCATCCTCACGATTATCAGCACCAATATCAATTAACATATTTTTAATATCCATTGGTTTATTTCTTTTACTGTCATCTAATAAATGTGGAGGAATTGAACCAATTACTCCAATTACAGGACCATTATCTGTTATAATTTCCACTCGCTGAGCTAATAATACCTGACTCCACCAGCCACCGAGTGTTTGAAAACGAAGCATTCCATTATCAGTGATAGAAGTCACCATAAATCCAACTTCATCCATATGGCCAGCTACCATAATTGTTGGTCCTTCTTCCTTACCACGTTTTATCCCAAAAATTCCGCCTAAACGATCCTGAACTACTTCATCCGCATATTTTTCAAGCTCCGTTCTCATAAAAGCTCTAACTGCATGCTCATTGCCTGGTGCACCGGGCAATTCTGTTAATGTTTTAAACAACTGTAAAGTTTCTTGTTCCATCGAATATCCCTCAATTTCTATTTATTATGTACCCTTCTATTTTACAGAACTTTCATACTGCTTTCTAGTTTTCTGTTTTGTCATTCTTTTTTGATTGGCTCTTTTCTCATACATGCTTAAGTATGCTTTAACTACTATATATTAGTTTGATACACCTCTCATTGAACACCAATGACCCTCTAAAAATCCTTTATTCGCTGTAAAAAGGGAGGCTATTAGGCTTTGACAAAAGCAAAAACTATACGAAAAACAGCCTTTTGATATCAATTCATTCTTTAATCTTAATTTTCCTAATAGATTATTCAACATGATACAATAAGGAATGAGGAGGGATAAAGATGGAGAAATTATCAATTGGTGAAATAAGTATTTACTGGTTAGATGGAGGGGTAACATTTTTAGACGGAGGGGCAATGTTCGGTGTTGTGCCTAAACCGCTTTGGTCAAAAAAATATCCTGTCAATGAAAAAAATCAAATTGAATTAAGAACTGATCCAATGCTACTACAGATTAATAACAAGAATATTCTAATAGAAACTGGGATTGGAAAGGGAAAGTTAACTGACAAACAAAAAAGAAATTATGGAGTGGTTGAGGAATCGAAACTAGATGAATCATTAGCCGAAATTGGATTATCACCAAAGGATATTGATATTATCTGTATGACACATCTTCATTTTGACCATGCTAGTGGATTAACAAGATGGGAAGATCATCAATTAGTTTCTGTTTTCCCTAATGCAAAAATTTATACCTCCAAAGTTGAATGGGAAGAGATGAGGAATCCAAACATTCGGTCGAAAAATACATATTGGTCAGAAAATTGGGAACCTATACAAAACCAAATATACACATTTGAAAATCAAGTGGTTATTGAAGAGTGTATTAAAATGATTCATACTGGCGGACATAGTGACGGACATTCTATCATTGAAATTGAAAGTAATGGTCAAAAACTAATTCATATGGCCGATTTAATGCCGACACATGCCCACCGTAATTCTTTATGGGTCCTAGCCTATGATGACTATCCGATGACATCGATTTTTGCAAAGGAAAAATATATTCCGTATGCAATCGAGAATCAGTCATGGTTTATTTTCTATCATGATGCCTACTACCGAGCATTAAAATGGGATCAAGACGGAAATATCATCGACGAGATAAAACGGAAATAAAGTTTCATTTTGACCCAAAAGCATCTTACATTAATTTCCTATATCAAAGAGTGCACTATCATTCGTAATATAACGGTGCACTCATTCTTTTATTATGTAGATTATATTGGATAAACATCCAATACAGTACCTGTATAGGCATCAGCAATAAATTCATATTGCATCCTTTTATCATTTATACGACAGGTAACCCCGCCACGATAAATTTTTGCTTTAATAGGAAACTTCTCATAATCTTCCTTCATTTGCTGAATCCAAGAACCCTCTACATCTGTTGATTCTTTAAATGCTTTTTTTACATTTGACAATACTGTATCACTAGAAATAAAGGTTTTACTTTTAACTACCTCATTAACTAAGTAACCGCTTACCGCACCAATTGCTATACCAGTAACAAAAGATTTCAAATTCATGCATCATACCTCCTATTTCCCTATAGTTTATCATATTCAAAATTATCCATGATATATTTTTAAACCTTTAATGATACAGAAATAACTATGTAAAATAAATTCAATTTTGCTTGTAAAAGGTATCTTACTTTTTTTAAAATGGAGATAGAGAGGATGAATGGCATGAAAAAACTAAATAGTTTTTCCTTCTATATACTAGCCGTTATAGTATTATGGCTAAAGACACTTGTGATATACTTCTTTGAATTTGACCTAAGAACGAGTACATTTCTTGAAACATTCCTAATATTAGTGAATCCACTTGGATCAATTGGATTATTTTTAGGGATTAGTTTGTTTTTTCCAAAAAAAGTTAGAAAAACAGCTTTTATGGTTTTATACATATTACTAACTGGTCTTTTATATGGAAATATTTTATATTATCGTTTTTATATTGATTTTATTACTGTTCCTGTTTTATTTCAATTTCAAAATGTAGGCGGATTAAGTCAAAGTACATTAGAACTCATTAATTGGACCGACCCTTTGCTATTTATTGATATTGCGATTTTAGCCTGGTTACTCGTGAAACGAGTAGATAAAGGTTTACCGCTAACCATAATTAAAAGAACATCAATGATATGTAGTAGTATTGCACTTATCATTCTTGTCATTTTAAGTGGTTTCATTGAGAATCCACAGCTTTTTAAAAAATCATATGACAGAGAAAACCTAGTCAAAACGCTGGGGAGTTTTAATTACCATATCTACGATATCCTATTCAATTCTAAAATGTCTGTCCAGCGTGCGTTTGCAGATAGTACCGATGTTGATGATGTGACTAAGTATATAAATAAATTAAATTCAAACGCACCCCCGTCCTCAATGAGCGGATTGGCAAAGGGGAAAAATGTCATATTAATCTCTCTCGAATCAACACAGCAATTAGTCATTAATCGTAAAATTAACGGCGAGGAAATTACGCCGTTTCTCAATTTAATTTTAAAAGATAGCTTGTATTTCCCTAACTTCTATCATCAAACTGCCCAGGGGAAAACATCTGATGCTGAATTTATGATAGATAACGGGCTCTACCCATTATCTGGCGGTTCTGTTTTTGTCAGAAGGCCAAGGAATGATTTCTATGCATTACCAGAAATTTTAAAAGAAGATGGGTATTATAGTGCCGTTTTTCACAGTAATGATGAAACTTTTTGGAATCGTGAAAATATGTATGAAACGATGGGATATGATCAATTTTTTTCGAAGAAATATTATCATGTTTCTGAGGAAAATAGTGTGAACTACGGTTTAAAAGATATTCCATTTTTTGAGCAATCCATACCCTATTTAAAAGATTTGCCACAGCCCTTTTATGCAAAGTTCTTAACATTAACCAATCACTTCCCGTTTTTATTAGAACCGGAAGATCAATTTCTTAAAGATGACGAAGAAAATCCTGATTTAGTTCATCGTTATTTCCGTACAGTTCGCTATGAGGATGAAGCAATTAAACGTTTCTTTACACTATTGAAAAAAAATGGGTTATATGATAACTCCATCATCATTTTATACGGTGATCATTACGGTATATCAAAAAGCTACCATAAAGAACTTGAACAAGTATTAGATAAAGAAATTACACCTAATGAACAAATCGATCTTCAAAAAGTGCCTTTTATTATTCATATTCCGGGAGAAAAGGGAAAAATCATTAAGACCATTGGAGGTCAAACAGACATTAGACAAACGATACTTGATCTACTTGGTATTCACCCTGAGAAGCCTGTGATTGATTTTGGTCATAGTTTAATTTCTAAAAAGCCGAAGGATCTTGTTGTATTTAGGGATGGTAGTTTTGTAACGAAAAAATACACCTTTACAGAAAATGCTTGTTACAATAAATTAACAGGCGTTAAAGTGAAAATGAGCAAATGTACACCTTATTTTGATCGAGTTCAAAATGAATTAAACTTCTCAGATAATGTGATATTCGGTGATTTATTACGATTCAATGATGAAAAAATGGCAGAATAATAAAAAGGCGGCAACCCTATGATTACAAGGGTAGCCGCTTTTTTGAATTAGTTATTCGCTTCATTTTGATACTTCACTTCACAGCGATAAATCCGTTGACCCTTTGCAGAAAATTTTTCTTCATATTCCGTCATAATATTATCTTCAAACTCACTATTATGCAGATCCAAGCTAATATATTTTAATAGCAGCCCGTATTCAGAAAAACTTTGAAGCGAGTATTCGAATAATCCCTGATTATCTGTCTTAAAATGAATTTCTCCACCATCAATTAATAATCCTTCATATAATTTAAGAAAGCTTTTATAAGTTAGTCTTCTTTTCGCATGTTTCTTTTTTGGCCAAGGGTCAGAAAAGTTTAAGTATACCCGCTCAATATCCCCTTTTGCAAAGAGATCACTCAAATTACTTCCGTCGATATTTAATAACTTTATGTTTGTAAGCTCTTCATCGATCAACTTGTCCAATGCCGAAACAATTACACTATCCTGCATTTCAATCCCAATATAGTTTATTTCAGGATTTGCTTTTGCCATCCCAACAATAAATTGTCCCTTTCCCGTTCCAACCTCAATATGAATAGGATGATCATTATTAAATAGTTCTCCCCATTTTCCTTTATATTTCTCAGGAGTTTGAACCACAAATTGGGGATATTCCATTAGTTTTTCTTTTGCCCATGGTTTATGTCTCAATCGCATTTCTATACACCTCAATATGAATTTTTTAGTTCATCATGCATAAAGACAAAAGGAATTCACAAAATAATTGTGGATTCCTTTTTACTAATACTGAAAGGAGGTTGCTCATGCCTCTTAGTCATCATGATCAAATGACCTTATTAAAAGATATTTTAAACAATCACCAAGTTGATTGTTGTGGCTCTGTTGCCGAATGTGAACAGTTGGAACGCTTAGTTAAATCATTAATGGTAAATCCAAATATTCATGAAAATATTAAACCTATTTTACAGGAAGTATTCAATTACAGTCAAAATGGTCAATATACTCAACACTTGGATTTCCATATTGAATCAAATCAAGAGAATATATCTGAATGGGTAGATCAAATGAATATATATAATTAAAACGGCTCTTGCACAGATTTTTTACCTCTTCAATTAAAGATAGTTATGAAAGAGACCTTAAATTATACGGCAGAAAGCCGATCTAGCCAATCATTCACTTCACTTATGCGATTTTTACTTTTATTCCATTGTACGGCCAAGAGAGACTGTGAAATATAATACCATTTCATCCGTAATAAAAGATGATCATTTAGATGAAGGCCATATTGTTTTAACCACTGATCCCAGTTTTGTCGATCAATGTATAAATATAAAAGCATCCCAATATCCAGAGCAGGGTCGGCGATCATTGGACCATCCCAGTCAATTAGATACAACTGGTTGTCTTCTGATAACAGCCAGTTGTTATGATTAATATCTCCGTGGCATACGACGTATTCTTCGCTTTTAATATTTGCTAGCTCATTTTCGAGATAATAGATAGATGACTGAATAATGGGTGTTGATAGTAGGTCATGATCTAATTCAGTTTTTATTTGTTCCAGTATCATATTAGCTTCAATTGGAGTTTTACCTAACCGAAGCAGCATAGAAAGTAATGGACCAGATTCATGGATTTTTTTCAATAGCTTAGCAACAATATCTTGGCTCATTTCATGAGACTTTAATTCTCGCCCACTTAGCCATTGCTGTGCCGTGATGACATCCCCATTTTCTGTCCGTTTTGTCCAGACAAGCTTTGGTACAATCCCTTCAGCCGATAATACAGCTAAAAAAGGAGAGGAATTTCTTTTTAAAAATAATTTTTGTTCTTGATGTCTGGCAAAGAACGCTTCTCCCGTTGCCCCACCGGCTGGGGTTATTTCCCAACCTTGACCAAGTATGTGTTCCAACATCATTCACCTTCAATTGTTTCGCCCATCACCATTTTAATTACAGCAAAAAATAGTACTAAGATATATACGATGGCTGTTTTCGTAAATAGATTTAGACCTTAAACAGTATAAAAAGCCTATAAGAATAAAAAAGATAGCTATTGATACGGCGTACAACAATAGCCACCTTTACTAATACAGATTTTAAAATATTGTCCGCAGATTTATATAAATAAAAAACTGCATAAATCATATCATTTATCGACTTTATAAAGATCTTTAAATAAATTTTATTCTTTATGACATTTTTCGTCAAGTTGTTTTAACCTAGGCAATTAGTTGTTTCACATTTTCATATGTTTTTATTAATTTCCACGAATGAGGACAGACCTTAATTTGAACTGGTGTTTCACCTGCAAACTCACCATCAGCATGAACAGGAATGTTAGCCGTTGAATGAATGAGAATATCTGTCCCTTTGAGCAAATGAACAGCTTTAAATTTTATATGGCCACCCCAAAATACACTAAGAAAGATAAATAAGATCATTATTCTTGAAATTTCCGAAACAACTGTTATATTTAATTCGCCATCTCCCGGATCTGCCAGTGGAGAAATTTTCATCCCCCCACCGTAGAAGGCTTGGTTAGATATTGTTACAAACCATGCTCTTTCGAAAGTATATTCAACACCGTTAATGACAAGATAAATCGTAGTTGGGCGATATCGAAAAAGCTCTATTAGCATGAACAAAGCATAAACTAATTTTCCTAAACCTAAAAAATTTAACCACTTTTTTGTAAAGGAAGAATTCACCCTTCTAGTAATTGATGCGTCAAATCCTGCACCTAGACTATTAACAAAATGCCCTTGACCCGTTTTATTCGTATATTTTCCTGTATCGAAAAAAACTCCTTCATTTTCCTTCATTTGCAATAGGTGAGCTAAACATTCATCCGGTTTTATAGGAAGTTTGTAGCCTTTAGCAAAATCATTACCAGAACCTGCTGGTATATAAGCAATCGTTACATGTTGAAATGAAACAACACCATTAATTACTTCATGGATGGTACCGTCACCACCAACTGCAACCATTAAAATAGGATCAGATATTGATAGAGCAATAGAATGCGCTAGATCCTGTGCATGTTTTTGATGTTTTGTATAGAAAACCTCATATGGAATATTATCCAGCTTATAGTTTAGCTTATTCCAAATCTTTTTGCTTACTCCATTTTTAGCCGAAGGATTTACAATAAATACAAGCCTTTTCTCCATACTTCCTCATTCCTCATTCCCTTCTTGTTCAACCCACTCTGGTCTTCTTGAACAAGTCGTCTGACAATAATCTAGGAGAATCTTTGCTGTCTTTAATTGGACATGCTTTAAAGGTGATTGTAATTTTCTTTGCTGTTGAAACCATGTAGGGTAGGATCTTTTTTCCAGTAATACAAGATCAGCCGGTGCATTAGGAAAATCAATATACCCATCTCTACATATAACAGCCTTTTTTAACGGGATATCGAGCTGATATTTATTTAATAATTGTTTGATTATTTTTGACATGCGATTCAGTGCAATGACAGGGTTTAAAATTTTGCTTTCTCCCCCAATTGATCTTTTTATCCAAAATTTTTCATTTGACCCAAGGTACACTGCATCCTTTTCTTGGTCTAAGAAGGATAAGCACCATACTTCAGTTGGAGAAATTAAGATAACCTCCATTTCAATCGGAGCTTTTTTTAACAAGAAGATCGGTTCATATAAAAATAAAAAAGTATCAGGAAAACGTTGCAATAAGTATTTTAAATTTTCATTTCGATAGTATCTTTGGTCAGGAAAAGATTTTTCTACTATTGTCGAACTTGCCCATTTCATTTGGAAAGAAAATAGCTGATCTAAGAATAACTGCTTCAACTCATCAATTGAATCCGGATAATACGTTAATTCAGGCATAAATTGAAACAATGATTCTTTGTTAATTGGTTGTTTGTCTACGGTCTCTTCTTCTATTTTTCCTTTCTTAAATAATCGTCTAATAATATTGGTCGATGTTGACCGTTTATTCTCCACATGCTCATTCCCTATAGGCGAAACAAGTTGGATTTGTTCCTCTCTATTTTCCCAACGATCCTTTAATTTGTCCCATTGTTGTTTCTTTAGTCTTGCATACTGTGCTGGATACCTAAACGGATCCATTTCGTATCGTGAAATATAATCTTGTAACTTTATTAATTGTCCCATGCTGTTACTACTTCCTTTTCTACCTATTCGTCACCCAAATATATGCTTGCTTTTTTTTGATATTTAGGAACCGCTTCAAGAACGGTTTCATATAGTACAACTTCCTCTATATTGAATTCTTCCATTTTTATAAACTTTTCTTGTAGAGATGATAATGAGAATGCACCGAATGATTGCTCCCATTTTCTTGCCAAAGTAATATGAGGACGAAATGGTTTTTCATCTAATTGAAATCCAGACTGTATACATTTTTCATACACATTTACTCTTAGTTTGTTTAATTCATTCGATTCATGTACACCAGCCCAAAAAATCCTTGGAGTCTCATTTCTTCCAAATATGCCTATATGATTGATCTGTAAACGAAAACTACTAATTTCTATAAGAGATTCTTTCATCAAATTAAGTGCTAAATTTAATTGATTTATTTCGGCATTACCTAAAAAAGCAAGTGTGATGTGATAATCTTCTGGATGAACCCATCGCTTAAAAGGATAATCTTTTTTAATTTCATCACACCATTCAAATAGTTTGTTTTTTATAGCAGAAGGAATGGGAACAGCAAAAAAATAATGTCTGCTTTGCATTAGGTCACCCTCTATAAAGTTTGTGTTACTCCTATTTTATCAAATTTCTTCTTGAATATGACATATTTCTATTTTTTCCTACATATATTGAAATGACAACAAGGTTTTCTTTTAGTTTTATTGGGTAAAGGATACAGAATTGTATGAAGGGAGAATAGATTTGTGAAAAAGGGAGAAAAGGTTATTTATAACGGGGAGGAATATGAGATCTTTTTTTTATATGATAGTGGATACTGTGAAATCAAAAGGCTTTACAGAAAAAATATTTTATTAGTCCATCATACCGAAATACAAAAAATACATAAATTTGACCATTTAAAAAAATTATCCCCCAATAATAATTACATAACAAAACCCCATAAGTGTTAACAAAGCTTATGGGGTCTTATTTTAATTTTATTCACTTAATTTTTCGATTTCACGTTTAAATAAATTCTGAAGTTTTTTGGTAATCTTTCCTGGTGTTCCGGAATTTATTTGTAATTCATTAATTTGTACAATTGGCATAACTTCAGAAGTTGTACTGGAGATAAACACTTCATCAGCTTGTTTTAAATCGTTAACCGTAAATATTTGTTCCTTATATTCTATTCCATTTTCCTTACACAATTTTAATATTACTTGTCTTGTAATACCATTTAAAATAAGATTAGTGGCCGGACGCGTAATGACACAGTTATCTTTGACAATAAATACATTAGAGGAAGATCCTTCAGTAATTTCCTCTCCACGATGCTGAATTGCTTCATAACAACCAGCCTCAGCCGCTTGTTGTTTTGCTAAAATATTTCCAAGTAAATTTAAGCTCTTTATATCGCATCTTAGCCAACGGATATCTTCTACTAGTAATCCTTTTACACCATTATCCATCGAGACCTGTGGAATTGGCATTTCTCTTGTATAAGCAACATATGTTGGAATAATTTCTTCACTAGGAAAACCATGTTGTCTTGTATAGGTTCCTCTTGTTATTTGTAAGTAAATAATGCCAGTATCTAGCTGATTTGTTTCAACCAATTCCTCTAATCGCTGCATTAAATCTTTTTTGGAAAATGGAATACGGATGGAAATTTTTTCGGCACTTTCATATAAACGCTGTATATGTTCATCTTTCGTAAATAAGTGACCGTTGTATACGCGAATAACCTCGTATATTCCATCACCAAATTGGTATCCACGATCTTCAATGTCAATATTCACTTCTGATTTTTCTACGATTTCTCCATTAAATATAATTTTCTCCATACTTTTCTCTCTCCCATCAAAATTTTATTTATTTTTTAGCTAATTCAAAAATAGCTTGTGCATAAATAGCAGTAGCTTTGATTAAATCCTCAATAAACATAAATTCATCCTTTTGATGCATTACATCTGGTCTACCTGGAAACAATGCTCCAAACGCCACACCTGATTTCAATGAACGTGCATAAGTTCCTCCACCAATTGATAATAATTCTGCTTTTTCACCGGTCTGCTCTTCATATACCTTTTGCAAGGTCTTTACAAGATCAGTATTTGCATCTACATGGTGCGGTTTCGAATCAGAAAAATTCTCAATCACAAATCCCTTTTCATTTACCTTATCATTAATGATTTTTTTATTTTTTTCCATATCGAATGTCACAGGATAGCGCATATTTAAGCCGAAACGACCACCGGAATTTACTTCATAGACCATTTTTCCGACATTTATAGTTAGGTCTCCTGTAATTTCATCCTGATACTGAACTCCCAATCCTTCCCCACGTGATTGATCAAAGAGGATATTCACTGCAAAATCAATATAACGCTTGGCAGATGTATCTAAATCTAATTCATTCAAAAATGTTGTTAATAATAACCCGGCATTTTTCCCATTTTTGGGTTCCATCCCATGTGCGGAAACACCTTCAAGTTCTAAATGTAGCTCCCCATTATCAATAAAGTATTTTCCTTTTAAACCTATTTTCTGAAGAAAATCACTATATCTTTGTAAAATATCTGTTTTCTCCCCGTCAAAGGTTAAAACAGCTGATGCAAAATCAGGTACCATATTATATCTTCGTCCAGATTGGAAGGATAGAAGGGTAATATCCGCTTGTTCTTCAATTACTGAAAAAGGTAGAACTATATCATAATCAGCAATTCCCTTTTCCGCATTAATAATTGGAAAATCGGCATCTGGAGCAAAACCGATTGATGGCATTTCTTCATGTTTGAAATAATGTTCGACACAGCGCCAGTTACTTTCCTCATCCGTACCTATGATCATTCTTACTCTTTTTTCAATTGGAAGACCTAATTCTTTAACGATTTTCATCGCGTAGTATGCTGCCATAGTAGGTCCTTTATCATCGCTAGCTCCTCTAGAGTAAATCTTTCCGTCTTTCACTTCCCCGCCATATGGATCAACACTCCAACCATCGCCTTCAGGAACTACATCAACATGACACAGAATACCCAATAAGTCTTTCCCATCTCCCATTTCTAAATGACCAGCTAGGTCCCCTACATTTTTTGTTGTAAACCCATCTTTTTCTCCTAAATCTAATAAATATTGCAAAGCATCTTTTACTCCTTGGCCAAGAGGAGCATTTGGTGTACTATTTTCTTCGTCTAATACACTTTTAATTTTTAAAATGCCCTGTAAATCTTTAATTAGATCCTCTTTTCTTTTTAAAACCTCTTCCATCCAATTTATCTTTTCCATTGCTAGCACTCCAATTTTATGTATTTTCTAAAAGTTTATCGTTTTTTATTTTACTCCTTTTCATCAATTTAATAAATCTTTTATATTCTGTTCACAAACATTGTTTCTATTTAGATAAAGTTTTAACTAATAAATATAGCATGATCTCATTATTTCACTGTAAAAAGAGTGTATCATTCATACGAACTATAGGAAGCCTTTATTATTATTACAAACTATACAAAAACAGCCATCTTTAAAAAATTTGCAGGAAATGGAGATGCTATTTTATTTTTCTGAAAATTATACTAATTTCATTTTATTTTCATATAATATACTATGACAATTACCATATTAATTCCTTCTTATCTCTGGATATTTTAAAAAAGAAGGTGTACAATGTAATTGTCTGAAATCTAAGTCAATAATTCACGAAAAAAAGGAGTTGTCTGTGAGGAGAATAAGTCTTTTCTAATTTTATTGAAGAATAATTTCTAAACTGCTTGATTAGCATTAAAACAAAATTTTCTTCAATTTCATAAGCAGTCTGTAGTCTTAGTCTTTGGAAATAAGATGAGGGAGTGGTTTTTTGAAACCTTCAACCAATCGAATGCTAACCCGAATTAAATCAATCTACATGTTTATTAAGGAAAATGGGACAGTAACGACACAGGACCTTGTAGATGAGTTCGGCATCACTCCTCGCACCATTCAAAGGGATTTGAATGTGTTAGCATACAATGACTTAATAATAAGCCCAAATCGGGGAAAATGGACAACAACAGATAAAAGAGTAAAGATGTCTTCTTAACCAAACAGAAAATCATCCTATATACTAGATAGGGCTGTCTGATTCAGACAGCCCTATTATTTACCCTTTATTTCATATGTGGTGAGTAGTTGAACTTCTTCATTAGATAATTCACGATAGTCACCAAGTTCAAGACTTTCATCTAACTGAAGTGGCCCCATCTCAATTCTCTTAAGATATGTAACCTTTTTATCAACCGCTTCGAACATTCGTTTTACTTGATGAAATTTCCCTTCTGTAATGGTTAATTCTATATCAGACCGTAGACCTGATTTTAAAATTTTTAATATACCTGGTTTTGTATGATAACCATCCTCCAAAATGACACCATTGCGAAAAGCCTCAACATCTTTTTCCGTTACTTCACCTTGAATAACAGCAAAATACGTTTTTGGTACATGATTTTTAGGGGATAGAAGGCGATGTGCCAACTTACCATCATTTGTTAGTAATAATAGACCTTCCGTATCTTTATCTAATCGTCCAACTGGAAAAGGCTCCATGATAGCATCCTCTATTTTTAATAAATCTACAACTGTTTCTTCATTAACATCTTCAGTTGCAGAAATGACACCTGGTGGTTTATTCATCATAAGGTATATAAACTCACGGTATATGATCTTTTCACCTCGTACCGTTATTTCATCACTTTTGGGATTTATATGTATTTTACCATCTTTCGTTAATTGGTTATTAACGACAACCACGCCATCTTTTAACACCTTTTTTACTTCTTTTCTACTACCTAGACCAGCATTAGCTAAAAATTTATCTAATCTCATGAAAGCACCTCTATTTCTAATTAAATCTTTTTATATAGTGAAATAGCCTATACGTATTTCTTTTAGGGGCATAGGCTATTATGGGAACCATTCATAACAAAAGAAGACTGGAGTGAATTTTTTATGGATTATAGGCAACAACAAGCACCGACGCAATTTCCATGGCCACCTGGACAACAAAATCAAAATGTAAATAGAAGACTGGATAATATTGAAAGGCGACTCGATCGTTTGGACCGCAAGTTTGACCGTTTAGAACGCCGTGTGACTCGGCTTGAACGTCAAATGGGTTGGGGTCAAGGTCAAGGATCTACAGGACGAGAATACTACTATTATTAATCTAGGTTCTATTCTCAAGCATTGTTGCTATTCAGGTAATGTTTTACTCATAAAAATAGATTGAAGGTCGACATGTCCTTCATTCCTCTTAGAAAAGAGCTGCAAACTACTAAAATAACGCTGAACCCTTTATTAAGGGTAAAAGCCGTGGAGTAGGGCTTTTACAAAAGCAAAAAACTATACGAAAACAGCCTTAATCTAAAAGGAGGTCAATTCTAAGACCTCCTCTTTAACTAATGTGTAATTTTGATTTAATCCTTTGGAGTCTATCACCAAATAATTTATCGGCTAACTTTGATCTTAATCCCATATAACCATAAACCACTGCGCCAATTCCACCGCAAATAATAACGATGATCAATGATTGGATTTTTGAATCAGTCGTTAAGAATAGTGTAAGGAGCTTATATACCAATAAAACGACTACAGCCATGACCCCATTCATTAGCAGAATGAATATCGTTCTTCTAATAATGATTTTAAATGGATATTTGGCAAAAATCTTAATGACAATTAAATTAATTAGTATCGTTGCTGTATATCCAAGAGCAGTTGCATATACTGCCCCTTCAGTCTCATATAATTTCATTAATGGAATATTTAAACTTAACTTAACCAATAACCCTACTAATAAACTCAATACTGTAAATCTTTGTTCATTAATTCCTTGAAGGATAGCAGCTGTAACTGAAAACAAAGCAAATAAAATAGCAACTGGTGCATAGGTAGCTAATACATCTGTACCGAATTTACTATGTTCATAAAATACAGTATAAATAGGTTCCGCTAATAAAGATAAACCAATAGCTGCTGGTACAGTTATGAAAAGAAGAACCTGAAAAGTTTGGTCCACTTGACGAACTAATGTATGTCTATTCCCTACTGCATAAGATTCTGTTATGAGTGGTACTAATGTTAAAGAAAAGGCAGTAGCTAATGAAACTGGAATGATAACTAATTTATGAGTGGAGAAATTTAAAACTCCGAGATGCTCAAGTGAAATTGCTCGACTATATGTTAGTTGATCAATCCCTTGATATAATGAATTAGCAATTCCGACTAAAATAAAAGGAAAAGCATAAACGAAGATTTCCTTATACATAGAAATTAAGGATATCTGCATTTTTCCTTTATCATGTTCAAGTAATTCATCAAAATGATGCTTTCTTTTTCTCCAGTACCATAAGAGTGTAATAAGACTTGCAATTCCTCCAATAAAAGCTGCAAATGTTGCTGCACTAATGGCAGAAACCATACTGCCTTTAAGTATTTTTAATACAAAAAAGGCACCGAATAATAAAAATACAATACGAATAATTTGTTCAATAACCTGTGAAACCGCAGATGGTCCCATCGATTGATGTCCTTGAAAATATCCCCTTAATAAACTCATTACCGGTATGATAATTAGAGCAAAACTAACAGCTCGAATAACTGTTGCAACTTCAGCAATAGTATATGGACTATCCGCTTTGTTCATAGACATTTCCGCAAAAAACGGCGCAAATATATACATGATTAAAAAGCTGACGATTCCTGTGATCAACATCAGCAATATACCAGATTTAAATAATTTTCTTCCAACAGCATATTCTTCCAATGCATTATATTTCGCTATATATTTTGATACCGCTAATGGAACACCTGCAGTTGCAATACTTATAAATATTGTATATGGGACATAACCAAATTGGTAAAGGGCTGCTGGCTCAGACCCACCTATAATTGCATAAAAAGGGATTACATAAAATAATCCTATTATCTTTGATATAATAGTCCCTAGTGTTAATATAAATGTACCTCTTATTAGTTTCGAAGACATACGATCCCTCAATTTTAAAAATTAAATTGCACTAATAAGTAGTGTACCTCTTACAAGATTAATTGACAATTTATTAGAGTAATCTTTTTTTTCTTGAACATAATTTTTACAAAAGGTGTGAAATAATGAAATATGATGTAATTGTTATTGGTGGAGGGCCATCAGGACTTATGGCTTCTATTGCAGCAGGTGAAAACGGATCAAAAGTTCTATTACTGGATAAAGGAAATAAATTAGGAAGAAAACTCGCTATATCTGGTGGAGGCAGGTGCAATGTTACCAATAGATTGCCTATTGATGAAATAGTAAAACATATTCCTGGGAATGGACGTTTCCTGTATAGCGCTTTTTCGATCTTTAATAATGAAGACATTATTCGTTTTTTTGAGGACTTAGGCATTGAATTAAAGGAAGAGGATCATGGAAGAATGTTCCCCGTTTCTGATCGTGCTCAATCTGTCGTAGATGCCCTTTTAGATAAGTTATCAAAATTAAATGTCGAGATTCGAACAAATACAGCTGTCAAAGACATATGCTATGCCAACGGTTGCGTTGAAAGTGTTGAGCTTATGACTGGAGAGAAATTACCTACTAGTGCTGTAGTGGTTGCAGTTGGAGGAAAATCTGTTCCTCAAACAGGTTCAACAGGAGATGGTTTTCCTTGGGCTGAAAAAGCTGGACATACCATTTCAGAATTATTTCCTACAGAAGTTCCAGTGACCTCAAATGAGCCTTTTATAAAGGACAAGCTACTTCAGGGCCTGTCATTAAGAGATGTAGCAGTAAGTGTTTTAAATCCAAAGGGTAAAGCGATAATTACCCATCAAATGGATATGATATTCACTCATTTTGGCATATCAGGTCCCGCTGTACTTAGATGTAGTCAGTTTGTTGTTAAAGCGATGAAAAAGTGGAACTTAAAGGAAGTATTGATGAGTATTGATGCCCTTCCCGATTACAATGAAGAAGAGCTATTTCAAAAAATAATGAAAATCATCAAAGAAGAGCCTAAAAAAGTAATTAAGAATTCATTGAAAGGATTAGTTCCGGAACGCTATTTACTCTTTTTGCTTGAATTCAACCAAATAGATGTAAATACACAAGGTGGTACTATTTCAACAGAGTTAATTAGAAAATTTGTGAAGTCTTGTAAACAATTTCAGTTTCATGTAAACGGTACGCTCCCATTAGAAAAAGCATTTGTCACAGGGGGTGGAGTCTCTGTAAAAGAAATTGAACCAAAGACAATGGCATCTAAACTTATGCATGGCCTATATTTTTGTGGTGAGGTACTAGATATCTATGGATATACAGGTGGCTATAATATTACTTCAGCATTAGTGACTGGAAGATTAGCTGGCATGAATGCAGCCCTAAAATAAAAGGAGTCTACCTAGATAGTGCACCCTCCATTTTAGACATCGTTTAAAATGAAGAGGTGCACCTCATTTAGGTCACATTTTATTTACGATACATCACCAAAGCACTAAAACAATAAATTTGTTCTTCATTTTCCTCAGTCATTGCTGCTACATGAAATTTAATGTCTATAAGCTTATCTTCTTCTAAGCGGCTTAAAAATTGATTAACATCCTCTTCTAAATCCTTCTCATGCTCACAATCAAATACTTTTACCTGAACCATTTTAATCTTCTCCTTTAATTGAATAGTATTTATTATTGACAAAAAGTAATAATATTCAATCAAAGTTTTCAGCTCTTTTCTTAGTAATTGAAGGGAATTATAGGTCTCCAATATTTATTGGATAACACTTTGGCTAAATAGTAACAATGTTTGCGAAAAGAGCCAAAAAAAAAGAACCAACTGCATTTCTTGTGCAGTTGGTTTCTCTCTTATAATTTCGGCTTTGTTACACCTGTCCAATTAAGCATGCCACCCTCCATATTCACGACTTTATAGCCATTATCTTGAAGAAATTGACAAACCCTGGCACTTCGACCTCCAGAACGACAAATCATTATGTATTCCACATTTTGGTCTAATTGATCTAATGACTCTGGAATTTCTCCCATTGGTATATGCTTTGCTTCTGGTATCATTCCTTCCGCCACTTCATCAGCCTCACGAACATCTATTAAATTTAGTTTTTCTCCTTTTTCCAGCTTTTCCTTCAATTCATCAGGAGTAATAATTGGAAATTCACTCATTCACACGTCTTCCTTTCAATAAATAATATTCTTTTGCTATTATACCAAAATTATTATTAAAGGAATAATTAAGGCTCTTTTACAAGATGTTGTTTTTATAGAGAACATCCGATTAAAACCAATTTCAAGAGTTTTACAGTAAAAATACTCCATTTTAGAGCGAAAATCAACGAACTAGATCAGCAACTAAAATAAATCGTTTAGGTGCATCTCCAATATAGTTAAAAGGATAACAAGTTGTGACAGTTAATGTTGCTCTAGGTTTTGGAACAATTACCGTTCGATCATCTGCATCAACGATTTTAATTTTCTTAATTTTATAGGTGAATTGTCCAGCAGATGTCTTTACGATTAATTCATCATCTTTTTTCATTTCACCTAACTTGCGAAAAACAGTGTCCCGATGCCCTGATAGTACCGAATTGTCTTTTTCACCAGGCAGTACACTTTTTGAAAAATGACCAACACCCTTCACTAGCTCCTCGTCTTCTGCCCCTTCATAAATTGGTAAATCCGCATTGATTTTTGGAATAACTAATTTTCCAATTATGTCACCTTTTTTCGGAGCTTTTTGATAAAGCTTCCTACTGTTTTCAGTTTTCGGTTCCAAAGTGGTTATGTATTCATCGTTGGGATGTTGTAAATAAAACAACCTATATCCATTCATGCTTATAATCCATATTCCACATAAAATAAATATACAACCGAAAATAAAAAGAAGGATTTTTTTCGTCCTCATATTTTCTTTGTTCGCCACCTACGTAGCACTAGACTACCTACGATAAGCATAGCAAGTCCACCTAATATATTATCAACATAGTGTCCAGCAGTATTCGGTAATTTACCGCCTTTTATTGTTTTCTTAACTGGTTTGGTTATACTTTTTTCAACTTTTTCTACCTTATTAATCGTATCAGTAATCAATTCAGAACCAAATAGATTTGCTGAAATCATCATATCTGCTAAAAAATCACCATTATAATTATATAATTCGATAGATAGATTATATCCATTCGTTGTTTCAAGCTTGGTTAATTCATTCAATGTTATTGGTTTTTTATCTGTACCTTTTACTAAATAGAACTTAGCATCTAGTTTAAATAATGCTAGGATTTCTTGATATGCTTGAATAATCTCTTGAATCTGATCGTCTGATAAATCTGTCTCGCTTTCAAAATCCCCAATCGCCATCATACGCTCAGAAATGGCTTCAAGCTTTTGCTCCATTTTTTCATCCATATCAATGGACATAAAATGATTCAGCAAATTTTCAACTTCATCATCTGTTATCCCAATTTCTTTAAAAATATCAGAGAATATCTCTGAATCATCTGTATAAGCAAGAATTGCATTATCGAGGTCTTCAATATATTTGTATTGGTCGATAGAATCTCCATTACTTGAAAGTAATTCTATTAGTTCCTCATAACTCATATCATAATCTTCTAATAAAGATTTTAGATTTTCCTTCGTGATTGGTGTACCGATATAAAAAGAAATGGTCTCATCTAAAGTATTGATAAAACGATAAACATCATTTAGATTATCCTCTTTATCTATTTCTCCATTTTCTACTAAGAAATCCTTAAGATCTGCTTCATCTTTAAATTGATACTCTACGATTAATTTTTGTAAATTATCATTATTAATAGGTTCTCCTAGAAACTCCTTCAATTCAACCACCGAAGAAAATGAATCAATATTTTCATCATAAAAGTATTCTAAAAAGTCATTCAATTCTTCCTCTGACATATCAATATCTTCAAAATATGACATGAGCTCCTCTTCAAAAGATGCTGCCGAACTTAAACTTGGTAAAAAATTTAAACATACAATAAATGCTGTGATAAATAAAAAAATCTTTTTCAACTTTTTTCCCCCATTATTATTAAATAAATACTTTCATACTATAAGCTAGAAAATTTTTTTAAGATAGTATTGATTTTTTTATTTCGTTTATGTAAAATATCAAATATTTTTTTCACCATAAAAAAAGGGCAGAAACCTTAATAAATAAGGATTCTGCCTTGTAATCAAATTATAATCTTTCACAAAAACAATCATTATTCTACCTGTATTTCCCTTTAATTCCATCATTTTTATTAGTTTGCAACAATGTTAACTAGCTTTCCAGGGACAGCAATCACTTTACGGATCGTTTTTCCATCAATCAATTCTTTTACTTTTTCATCCTCCATTACGAATGCTTCAAGTTGTTCACGAGAAATTTCGCTTGAAACCATCATTTTCGAACGGACTTTACCATTAAGCTGTACAACGATTTCAACTTCTGCATCAACTAGTTTCGATTCATCGAAACTTGGCCATGCTTCATAAGTGATTGTACCTTCATGCCCTAATTTACTCCATAGTTCCTCAGCAATATGTGGGCAAATTGGTGAAAGTAATTTAACGAAGCCTTCAATATATTCTTTCGGTAGAACATCAGATTTATATGCTTCATTAATGAATACCATCATTTGTGAAATTGCTGTATTAAATCCAAGTTGATTAAAGTCTTCCGTTACCTTTTTCACCGTCTGATGATACACTTTTTCAAGCACATCAGAATGTCCTTGCTGAACTTTGCTTGTAATTTCACCTGTTTCATCAACAAGTAAGCGCCACACACGGTCAAGGAATCTTCTTGCACCATCTAATCCGTTGGTTGACCAAGCAATCGATGCATCTAAAGGTCCCATAAACATTTCATATAGACGTAATGTATCTGCTCCATGACTATCAATAATATGATCTGGATTAACAACATTTCCTTTTGATTTACTCATTTTTTCATTGTTTTCTCCAAGGATCATCCCTTGATTAAATAATTTTTGGAATGGTTCTTTAGTTGGAACAACACCGATATCATACAAGAATTTATGCCAGAAACGTGCATATAACAAATGAAGAACAGCATGCTCTTGACCACCAATATAAATATCAACAGGAAGCCATTTTTTTAATTTTTCAAAGTCTGCCAAGGCATTTTCATTTTTAGGATCTACATAACGTAGGAAATACCAACTGCTACCTGCCCATTGAGGCATTGTATTTGTTTCTCGACGACCTTTTTTACCAGTAGCTGGATCAACAACATTTACCCAATCACTAGCATTCGCAAGTGGTGATTCTCCTGTTCCAGATGGTTTGATTTCTTTCATTACTGGGAGTGTCAACGGAAGTTGATCTTCAGGAACAGTAGTCATTGTTCCATCTTCCCAATGAATAATAGGAATTGGTTCACCCCAATAACGTTGACGGCTAAATAACCAATCTCTTAAACGGTAAGTTATTTTTTTCGTTCCTATATTTTTTTCTTCGAGCCACGCAATCATCTTCGAAATAGCGTCTTCTTTGTTTAATCCATCAAGGAAACCAGAGTTGATATGTTCTCCATCTCCTGTATATGCCTCTTTATCCACGTCGCCACCAGCAACGACTGCTTTAATTTCTAATCCAAATTTCTTCGCAAACTCATAATCGCGTTCATCATGTGCTGGAACTGCCATAATTGCTCCTGTCCCATAACTCATTAGAACATAATCAGCAATCCAAATTGGCATTTTTTCATTATTGACTGGATTAATTGCATACGCTCCTGTAAAAACACCTGTTTTATCTTTCGCTAAATCTGTTCTTTCTAAATCGCTTTTTGATTTAATTTGCTCAAGATAATTTTCAATCGCTTGCTTTTGTTCCTCTGTTGTAATGTCATTAACGAGCGGGTGTTCAGGTGCTAAAACTGCATAAGTAGCGCCAAACAAAGTATCTGGACGAGTTGTAAATACTGTGAAATTTTTACCTGTGCCTTCAATAGTAAAAGTTACTTCAGCACCCTCTGAACGGCCAATCCAGTTACGTTGCATATCCTTTAGATTTTCTGGCCAATCAACGTCTTCTAAATCATCAATTAAACGATCCGCATAAGCAGTAATTTTAAGCATCCATTGTTTCATCGGACGACGTTCAACAGGGTGGCCGCCACGTTCACTCTTACCATCGATAACCTCTTCATTGGCAAGAACTGTCCCAAGAGCTGGACACCAGTTAACAGGAACTTCATCGACATAAGCAAGTCCTTTTTCGTATAGCTTTAGAAAAATCCATTGCGTCCATTTATAGTAATTAGGGTCAGTTGTATTTACCTCACGCTCCCAATCATATGAGAACCCTAGCTCTTTTATTTGACGAGTAAACGTATTAATATTATGCTTTGTGAATTCCACTACATCGTTACCTGTATCAATTGCATATTGTTCGGCAGGTAATCCGAATGCGTCCCATCCCATTGGATGAAGTACATTATATCCTTGCATTCTTTTCATTCTTGATACAATATCTGTTGCAGTATATCCTTCTGGATGACCAACATGAAGACCCACACCAGATGGATAAGGAAACATATCTAATGCATAAAAATTAGGCTTATTCTCGTCTTCAGTTGTTTTAAATGTTTTATTCTCTTCCCAAAACTTTTGCCATTTTTCTTCAATTTCATGATGATTAAAACTCATGTAAAATCCTCCTTCTTTATCAATGACCCTTTTCTCAGTTAAATAAAGAGTTGCCTTTTACTTAACTTAAATAGTTAAACTTACCTAACTAGCAACAATGTTTAAGAATAGAGCCTTAAAAAACAATATAAAAAGCCTCTCATCCCTATTAAAGGGACGAGAGGCTGTATATTCTCCCGCGGTACCACCCAAATTAGTGTAAACCACTCACTTCATTCATCCTTAACGCGGAAAACGGCAAATATTACTTAATTGATGTTCACATTTGCAACTCCAAGGTGAGTTCATGATGTTCCTGATTGGCTTGCACCGACCGCCAACTCTCTTATCAAGGAGATCATCACTACTATTCCTTCTCAACGTTTAGCTATCTGATAATTGTATTCACCATTGTAACCAATATTATACTTATTATCAAGTACATTTTACTATTTTAATTATAAATAGTCTTCCTTACATAGGTATGGATTGTTTATCTACTTTTGATTTTGATTTAAGTGGGCGATCATATATTAATGATAAGATAATGGAAACGATTAGTAATACAATAAGAGCTTTAAATAATAATGACATACTATATACATCCACTAAAATTCCGCCCAATAATGGACCAATCATTCTCCCACCCGTTGCTGTACTATTAACAATTCCTTGGAAAAATCCTTCTTTTCCTTTAGGTGCTAACTTATCGGCTATGGTTGGTACAGTTGGCCATACAAACATTTCTCCGATGGTAAGTATAATCATCGCAGTTAAAAATCCTTTAAAATCAGAAGCAAAACTGGCAATTCCAAATGAACACATAAAAATAACAATACCTGTAATAATTGGACCTTTTAGATTTGTACCGAACAGTTTCATTATAGGATTTAACAATGGTTGACCAAGGACAATTAATGCACCATTTATTGTCCACAACATACTATATTGACTTAAGGAAATGTTAATTTCTTGTGTATAAGTAGCAATCGTTGACTGCCATTGAACATAACCAACCCAACACAATAAATAGCCTGCACATAAGATCATTAAAGAAATAAACTTTGTTTTGTTCTTAATTGGTTTTTTCTCATGAATAACAGAGGTATGATTCCCTTGTTCGGATTTTATATTGCGATATCCAAAAAATGAAATGAAGAAAAAAACAATAAACATAAGTAAATTAGCAATAAAAATATAATCAAAGGAAAAGGAAGCTACAAAACCTCCTAATGCTGAACCGACTGCAACTCCAAAATTCTGTGCAATGTAAATAGCATTGAATGCCTTTCTTCCTCCCTCTTTCCAAACGGAGCCCGCCATTGCAAAAATAGCTGGAGGAATAATCCCTGAGCCAAACCCGATAACAGTTAAAAAGATTGCATATGTTGGCCATTCATGCCAAAAAGTCATACCAATCAAAGAAAATATGGTGATAAATACTCCAATTAATATCGTACGATAACCACCAAACTTATCATAAAAACTTCCACCTAATAAATTTCCTAGTACACTTGCAGCAGAATTTAACATTAATACGATACCTGCCACAGATAAAGATTTCCCTAGATGATCATGCATGTAGATAGCATTTAAAGGCCATAAAAAAGAAGAGCCCGTTACATTTACCATCATACCGATTACCAACATCCATAATGACTTTGGCATGAAACCGCCCCCTCCCCCATTATTTATATAAGTACTAAATAAATTCACTTAAATTATTTATTAGTACATGAGTTATTTAACTTAATCTCCTTAATCACCTTCCCAATTTTATTCCTTTTCGCTACACTCTACAAGTACCAATCAACCAAGAATGTAAACACATAATATTCAGTTAAATAAGGTTGATCTTTCCTATATTTTATTTATAGTAAATTCTACAAACAGAAAGGGTCGACTCAATGAAGATGCTTCAAACACCTTTTTGAGTCAACCCTATAATTTAATCTGGCTTTTCTATACGTTGTTTTGAGCGGATTGGTTGGCTTTTTTTTGCATTTTGTTTCTTCAGTTGTTTTACTGGATCATACTCCCTACCTAACTCCATATCTTGATTATTGATGCCATTTTTAGTTTTTTGTTCTGGATTATTTGCCTTCGATCTTTTTTTCATGATATCCTCCTATATTGGCCGATCATGATTTAACAAAATCATTTGATTTTGTATTTGTTGAAGTTGTAATCTCATCCGATGTAATTGTTCCCTTTGCTGTGAATTCGCACTGTTTGATAGTTGGGCTAACTCATTATAGGAATTCTCCAAACCTTGGAGAGCATCTTGATATTCATTATCATAATAATGTTCCTGACGACTTCCCTCAATAAACTGTTCTTTTGCATATTGAATAGCTTCTTCACATTTTTGGATATGTTCACCAACCGATTGTCTAGTGGCCAACTTCATCCCCACTTTCATATGCTTTTTGAAGCAATCGCTTCTTCTTTATTTTGTTCATTTATATACTTACTATGTTGGCAATCGAAGGAATCAAGATTAGACTGGTTTGATTGTACATGATAAAATTTGAATGATTTTTATATTAATTTTGAAATTGGAGATTTGCCATGAAACTTATGAAAGTAATTGATTTTGCTCATAGCTTACTAAAGGAAAGTGTAACGAAGAAGGAAATAGTTGTTGATGCCACTGTTGGAAATGGCTATGATACTGAATTTTTAGCAAATTTAGTTGGCCCTAAAGGTAGGGTATTTGGATTTGATATCCAGAAAATGGCTATCGAACAGGCAAAAAGGTATTTAGCTGAAAAAACATGTACTGAAAATATAGTACTGATAAATAAAGGTCATGAAACACTTAAAGATTCGATTCCAGAACAATATCATGGGCAAGTTGCAGGAGCAATCTTTAATCTAGGTTATTTACCTGGTGGGGATAAACAAATTATTACTCATGGGAATACAACCATAAATGCCCTCAAGCAATTATTAGAAATAATGAAGCCTGGAGCTCTTATTGTTCTTGTTATTTATCATGGTCATCCAGGTGGGGAGATTGAGCGTGATCAAGTTTTAAACTTTGTACAAACTATTGATCAAAAAAAGGCACATGTACTTCAATACCAATTTATTAACCAGATCAATCAACCGCCATTTGTCATTGCAATTGAAAAACGATAATCATTCAGTTGATTATCGTTTTTTAGGTATTTTCTCAAGCATTGTTTTTTTAAGTATAGTCTTAACTAATGGCTCTTTTCTCAAACATTGTTCCTATTTAAGGAAAGTTTCAACTAACTACTATCAGTTGAAGACCGTTACATCTATCATTTCACTGAGAAAAGAGCTGGAAACTCCATAAGATCGCTGATCATTTATTATGTTTAAAAGCCGGGCAGTTGGTTTTTAAACATGCAAAAACTACATAAAAACTGTCGATCATTAACCAATTTCCGCACTTTTCTTTTTCGATTTTAAAATTATTTTTACTACGCCACTTGGTACCATACTTTGCACTTTACGATATGCACGCCCATTCCAATAAAAGAAACGACTAATCGATCCACCATGTTTAATCATTTTTCTCGAAATTCTTTGCACATCTTTTTGTTTATTTACCTTATTATCCGATAAATATACAGCTAATAACCCACGATTGATTAATTTATGGAAAGTCTGGTCTGGTAATTTATCGGTATGTTTATCTGCTTCAGTTAGAAAATGGGTCAATCTTTTCAATAAATGTTCATTGTTTTCATAATAGAAACAGAAATTTAAATCTCCCCCTTCGCGATCCTCCTCCTGATCAATAAAATAATCTAGAAGGATATGTAATCCTTGAATATATGGGAAATAACCATTACGTATACTTGTAGCATGTTCCTCTTTAAAATCCTCACGTAATGCATAAGAGACTAGACAAAAAACTCCAAGTGTTGAACCAGAACAAGCGGAAAATTCGTACCAGTCCATTTCTGGTAAGGAATCTTTATATTTTTCAAACCATTCTTGTAACCGTCCCTCTCTCTCATCAACCTTTACATGTTTATGTATTTGTAAATCACAATACTAGGAACATAGTTCCAATAATGGTTCCTTGATTAAATGATAATTCTTCAGTCTGGTTAAAACCTTTTGGCATGTGAGGACTAAATCATGTAAATATCCACCATCATTTTGATCAGATCGCAGTCGATAATAATTTTTCGGCTCTGCCCCAACTGTTAATGAATCTTTCATTGATTCGTGTAATGCAGCAAAATCATCCGGATCTAACGATGTACTTCGATCACATAAGTTATCGAGATAATCACTTATTGTTTGATATGCGACGATAAATTCAATCGCTTCATCTCGCCTCTCTAATGCAAGAAGACCAAGAATAGACCCACCTTCGCAATGGAATGTTTTATGATTAATACTTGCTAATGCTTGATTCTTTAGCTCCTTATTTGGGATAGATGCCGCCTTCTCTTTCCATTGCAGTAGCTCACGATGGACACTAGGAAAAACCCTTTTGTACACCTGAGTCATTAATGAAATAGGATGTGATGGAACTGACATATTTTTCGGATCACCTCATTTTATGATATAACCTAATGAACTCAGTCTTGTTTCCACAAAATTTTTCGCATATTGGAATACCTCTTCTCGTTCAGGTTCACTAAATATTTCGTGATAACTTTCTGGCCATATTTTGTACTGTTTCTCAGATAGTGAAACTTTATTAAACCAATCATTCACTGCTAACTTATTAATAATTTTATCATTTCCACCTTGTAACACGAGTAAAGGAATATCTGGTACATTTGATATTTTTGAAGTAGCTAATTTCATCGCCTTTAAAAGCTCCCGATACCATCTAACTGAAACTTTAGTAACATATAGTGTATCGTTTAATGCCAAATCCTTCGCCTCTTCATTTCTTGTCACTGACTCAATGGATAATCCACTTGAGAATTTTAATTGGGGAGCAACACGATTTAAAAATATCGATAACACTCCTAAAAAACTCGATGGATATTTTACTAAATCTAAACATGGTGCAGAGAGGATAACACCTGCTAAATTTAACTTTTCCTCTTGGATTGTTCGAATAACCGCAAGTCCTCCCATACTATGTCCTAATAAAAATACCGGTACATTAAATTGATAAGAAGTTTGTACCCAATCTTTTATTTCAAAAATATATTCATCAAAGGATTCGATATGCCCTCGCTGCGATCTACTTGTCATTCCTTGTCCAGGTAGATCACCCATAATCACATGAAATCCTGAAGATCGCCACATCTCAATAAGCCAATTATATCTTCCATGATGTTCCATCGCACCGTGAACGATAACAATGACAGCTTTTGGATCTTCATCGGCTTCCCATTTCCACATATCTGAAACCTCCTCTTCTTTGCATTGTAATACTTAACTATTTTAAATGAAACCGATTGATATGAAAAGGATTTGACTATTCCGTGGCAAAGCAAGAATAATTTATCATTTTTCTTATTGTACCCATTATAAAATAATGACAAAATAAAATAGAAAATAATACACAATTAATTTATGGAATAGAAGGGATTGGGTCAAATGATTTACCCATATAAGGGGAAACTGCCTAAAATTGCTGATTCGGCATATATTGCAGATTATGTCACGATTTCTGGAGATGTAGAAATCGGTGAAGAATCTAGTATTTGGTTTAATACGACCATTCGTGGGGATGTTGCACCAACTATTATTGGGAAAAAAGTAAATATACAAGATAATTCAGTCTTACATCAAAGCCCAAATAATCCATTAATTATTGAAGATGAAGTAACCATAGGACATCAAGTAATTTTACATAGCTGTAAAATTAGAAAGAAAGCACTTATTGGGATGGGGTCGATTATTTTAGATCGTGCAGAAATCGGTGAAGGAGCATTTATCGGAGCTGGTAGTCTCGTCCCCCAAGGGAAAGTCATTCCTCCAAATACACTAGCCTTTGGCAGACCGGCAAAAGTGATTAGAACATTAAACAATGAGGATATCCAAGATATGATTAGAATTTCAAAAGAATATGCTGAAAAAGGGAAATACTATAAATCAATACAAAAGTAAAACATACAATACTTCGTTATATTAATTGTATGCTCGAAATAAAAAGTTAGTAAACGATATAATTTAAATTTGCTGCTTTCTAAATAATTTGTTGAATGGTGACATTCTTCACTAAAACATTGCAGATTATTGTCGATGTAAATAGTAAAGATGATGGAATAAGGTGATTATTAATGAAATCTATTCTCTCTATTTTTGCTATTTTTCTATTGGCATCTATTGTTTTTTTATTTGGTTATATAAATAAAGAAGATAACAGCTTTGCCTTTGAGGAAAATCAAAAATTGACAGAAACCTTGTCTGCTTCAGATCAATATAAAATTATTAAACTAAAAGATAAGGTCCTTCTTGATATACCTGTTATTTCTCAATTTCCTGAGTTGGCACGCGGCTGTGAAGTAACAAGCCTATCGATGCTTCTACTAGCAGCTGGAATTAATAAGGATAAGATGGCTTTAGCGAGTGAAATTGAAAAAGATCCGACTCCTCAATCTGTAGTCAATGGAAAAGTGTATTTTGGGAATCCACATAAGGGGTTTGTTGGCAATATATATACATATGATCAACCAGGATTAGGAGTGTATGTTGAACCTATAGTTAAACTGGCTGAAAAATATTTACCTGGGAAAATTGTCAATTTAACGAATTCAACATTTGAAGACTTAAAAATATATTTATCAGATAAACGTCCAGTATGGGTTATTATTAATACAAAGTATCAACAACTTTCGGATTCTTACTTCAAAACATGGTACACCGAAGAGGGACCCATTCGAGTTACTAGTAAGGAACACTCTGTATTAGTCACTGGGTATGATAAGGAATATATTTATTTTAACGATCCACTAACAGGAACAAAAAATAAAAAAGCACCCATTGTCGACTTTAAAAAAGCCTGGGTGCAAATGGGCAGCCAAGCAATTACATTCCAAAATTAGGTCTGTAATCATTGGCTGTTTTTTTATAATGTTGCAGCTGATAGCTTATATTGTTTCTGGAAATCGTATTTCTCTTCAACATACACTGCATGCCAGATCATAAATACAAGAACCGTCCAAATTTTACGGCTATGATCCATTTTTCCTTGACAGTGCTCCTCTAATAAATTCAAAACATAATGTTTATTAATAATATGATCAGTTGCACTTTCATGAATGATTTGTTTCGCCCAATCATTCATTTCATTTTTTAACCAGTGGCGAATTGGGACGGGAAATCCTAATTTCTTTCGATTAAGAACATGATCAGGTACAACCCCTTCAGCCGCTTTTCTTAAAATATATTTGGTTGTATTATTTGCTGTTTTTAAACTAGTTGGTATTTTCGATGCGATTTTAAATACTTCTTTATCTAAAAATGGAACGCGCAATTCCAAGGAATGTGCCATTGTCATTTTATCTGCCTTTAAAAGAATATCTCCACGCATCCATGTATGGATATCAATGTACTGCATACGATCAACCGGATCATATCCTTTTGTTTCTGCATAAAGTGGTTTAGTTATATCTGTATAATCTATACCTGTTCGATACTGAGCTAATAAATCCTTTTTCTCTGCTTCAGTATACATTTTGGCATTTCCAATATATCTTTGTTCCATTGGAGTCACACCGCGTTCAATAAAGCTTTTTCCTTTTACTCCCTCAGGTAAAATTTTTGCTAATGCTTTTAACAAAGATTTTCCAATCGCAGGAATTTTGTCAAACACTTCTAATGATTGCGGTTCACGATAAATATTATATCCACCAAATAGCTCGTCTGCACCTTCACCAGATAATACAACAGTTACATGTTTTCTCGCTTCACGTGCGACGAAATACAATGGAACACATGCAGGATCAGCAAGTGGATCATCTAAATGCCAGATGATTTTAGGAAGTTCTTTCATATATTCTTCAGGTGAGATGATATAACTAATATTCTCAACACCTAATTTTTCTGCTGTTTCCTTAGCCACATCAATTTCACTAAACCCATTATGTTCAAAACCAACTGAAAATGTTTTAATGTTCGGATGATATTGCTTGGCAATAGATGCGATAATTGAAGAATCAATACCTCCAGATAAGAAGGATCCTACCGGAACATCACTTCGCATATGGACGTTTACTGAATCAAATAATACATCCCTAATTTCTTTAACAAATTCATCCTCTGATTTTTGAACTGGTTGGAAAGAGGCTTTCCAATAACGTTCAATCTTCATCTTCTCTCCAGGCTTTTTCGTAAAATAATGTCCTGGTTCTAATTTTTTTATTCCTTTTGTCATTGTTTCTGGTTCAGGAACAAATTGATAGGTCATATAATGTTGTGCTGCATCATAATTAAGCTCTTCATGGTCCATTGCAAGTAGAATACTTTTCTTCTCTGATGCAAAGAATGTCCGTTTTTCTTCTTCACGATAGAAAAATGGTTTAATGCCGAATGGATCGCGAGCACCAATTAAAACTTGCTCTTGTTTATCCCAAATCGTAAAAGCAAACATTCCCCTAAGTTTCTCCACCGCTTTTTCTTTATAATGACTATAAAGAGCAATAATTACTTCTGTATCTGAAGAAGTTTCAAAAGTAAGTCCCATCTCAATTAGTTCATTTCTGAGCTCAACATAATTATATATTTCACCATTAAAAATAATCCAATAGCGCTCATTTTCATAGGTTAATGGCTGGTGTCCACTTTCTATATCAATAATACTTAATCTGCGGAAACCAAATTGGATATGCTCATCTTCAAAAAAACCTTCATCATCTGGTCCACGATGTGTAATAATATCATTCATATTCTTAAAAAGCTGTCTATCCGAATCTCTTAAACCAATCTCTCGGTCATGAATACAACCAACAAATCCACACATTTATGTATGTCACCTACTCCATTTCTAATTAACATACTTTATTAAAGGCCAACCGCCTTTTAAAAATACACTCCACTATACTATCATTATTTTACTTTTTTTGCAGTAGACATTATATATATTTTTATGGAAAGAACTACAAGTGAATAACAAACGTGCAAGCATCTTGCTCAGCCCCGCCAAGTTATGGTAACGCTTTTGATTTTCCTTTGGTGAGGTTGTTTGGAATCAGGCTCGACGTAAACAACAATCATGTGATTAATATCTACGGTGCATATTTTCCTTAAGAATAAAAAATGGGGCTACCCATGTAGCCCCATTTCATTCTTTAAAGTGAAAAGTCACGTAATGCTTCTGCTTTGTCTGTTCTCTCCCATGGAAGATCAAGATCATGACGACCGAAATGGCCATATGCAGCTGTTTGCTTGTAAATTGGACGGCGCAAATCAAGCATTTTAATAATCCCAGCTGGACGTAGGTCAAAATGCTTTCTAACTGCTTCGATTAAGATATCCTCTTCAACCTTCCCTGTTCCAAATGTATCAATTGAAATAGACACCGGTTGAGCTACCCCAATCGCGTAAGCAAGTTGAACTTCACACTTATCAGCAAGACCTGCAGCTACAATATTCTTAGCAACATATCTAGCCGCGTAAGCTGCTGAACGGTCAACTTTTGTAGGATCTTTACCAGAGAATGCTCCGCCACCATGACGTGCATAGCCACCATAAGTATCAACAATTATTTTACGACCTGTTAAACCAGCATCACCTTGTGGTCCACCAATTACGAAACGACCAGTCGGATTAATAAAATATTTGGTATTTTCATCGATTAACTCTTTTGGAACTACTGGATTAATCACATATTCTTTCACATTACGTTGAATTTGTTCTAAGCTTATTTCCGGATGATGCTGAGTAGATATGACAATTGTATCAATACGAACAGGTTTGTCATTTTCATCATATTCAACTGTTACCTGGGTTTTAGCATCAGGACGCAAATATGGAAGAATATCCTCTTTACGAACTTCAGAAATTCTTCGTGCTAGCTTATGAGCTAAGGAAATAGGTAATGGCATTAATTCTTTTGTTTCATTACATGCAAATCCAAACATTAACCCTTGGTCACCTGCACCAATAGCCTCAATTTCCTCTTCAGACATCTGACCTTCACGAGCTTCTAATGCTTTATCTACACCCATTGCAATATCTGCAGATTGTTCATCAATAGAAGTTAGCACTGCACATGTTTCTGCGTCAAAGCCATATTTTGCACGAGTATATCCAATTCCTTTAATTGTTTCACGAACAATTTTCGGAATATCCACATATGTACTTGTTGTAATTTCACCAGCAACAAGTACAAGCCCTGTAGTTACAGATGTTTCACATGCTACACGAGCATTTGGATCTTTAGCTAAAATTGCATCTAAAATCCCATCAGAAATTTGATCACAGATTTTATCTGGATGACCTTCTGTTACAGATTCAGATGTGAATAAACGACGCTTTTTTGTCATATTTATTCCTCCCAAAAATTACTTCTATCTATTTTTACGCTTCACGGTACTCATTCCCTAATAGTATGAAATAAACCATAGATTTTATCCTTTAATGTTAAGGAGCAAAATCCTTTTCATGGGTTTAGAAAGACGATATTGTATAAAAGATGGCTTTTCGTATTCTTGTTAAATTTATGCAGAAATTTACCTAATAGCTACAAAGATTAGAATAGAAAAAATAAAACCTTTCCCCGCATGTTTATGAGAGGAAAGGTTAAGATCCATTATCGCGCCTTTCACTCTTATCGTTCAAGGTATTCCCTTGCGTCAGGTTAGCACCATTGCTTTCTAGTTTAGAAAATCTTAAAATTAGATTACACAATCGATAAACATCGGTTATGATCTAACTAAAAAATTCTAACATAGAATGCCGGTTGCTGGGTTTCATCGGGCCTGTCCCTCCACCAGCTCGGGATAAGAGTATCCGTTCAAGGTAAAATATTACGCAATTTGCAAGTTCGTGTCAACATGTTCCTACAAAAATTTTTATTCATCTCTTATTTCCTATTAAATAGATCACGAAATGTATGAAGAAAATATGTCGAAATAATGTTGTTAAAAAAAATGTGCACAAATAGTATAGACTATTAATACAATTGTGTTATACTAATTAACGAATAAAAAACAATCTTTAAATTTTTGAATAAAGGAAGGTTAGTATAATGAAATCTGTCGCATTTTCAAATACATTAGCTGAAATTTTAACTGGAAAAAATGTGTTATCCCAACTATCTGTTCCTCAATTAGTGGAAAAAGTGTTACAACGTAAAGAGGGAAAATTAACATCAACTGGTGCTGTTTGTGCTGAAACTGGTAAATATACTGGCCGCTCCCCTAAAGATAAATATATTGTTGAAGAAGCTTCTACAAAAGATCTTATTGATTGGGGTTCTGTAAACCAACCAATTTCGGAGGAATCATTTGATAAGCTATATAAAAAAGTTAGTAATTATCTTAAGGAACAAAATGAAATATTTGTTTTTAATGGTTTTGCAGGTGCAGATAATAAGAGTCGCTTACCGATTCAAGTAGTAAATGAATATGCATGGCATAATCTATTTGCACATCAATTATTTATCCGTCCAACTGAAGATGAATTACAAACACATCAAGCAGAGTTTACCATATTGTCAGCACCGAATGTGAAAGCGGATCCAACGACCGATGGAACTAACTCTGAAACATTTATCGCTGTTTCATTTGAACGTCGTATAATCTTAATTGGTGGAACTGAGTATGCTGGAGAAATGAAAAAAGGAATTTTCTCCATTATGAACTATCTACTACCTCAAAAAGACATCCTACCTATGCACTGTTCTGCCAATGTTGGAGCAGAGGGTGATGTTGCGTTATTTTTCGGATTATCAGGTACAGGAAAAACTACACTATCCGCTGATCCAAATCGCCGTCTAATCGGGGATGACGAACATGGATGGTCTTCAAATGGAGTTTTCAATATTGAAGGCGGCTGCTATGCAAAATGCATTGGATTAACAAGAGAAAAAGAACCACAAATTTTTGATGCCATTCGCTTTGGTTCTGTCTTAGAAAATGTCGTTATAGATTCAAAAACTAGACTTCCCCTTTATGAGGATGCTACATTAACTGAAAATACACGAGCTGCTTATCCAATTCAAGCGATTGATAATATTATCGAACCGAGTATTGCTGGCCATCCACAAACAATAGTATTTTTAACTGCTGATGCATTTGGAGTGTTACCTCCTATTAGCAAGCTTACGAAAGAACAAGCTATGTATCATTTCCTAAGTGGCTACACTTCAAAATTAGCAGGTACAGAGCGTGGAATTACTTCACCTGAAGCTACATTCTCAACTTGCTTTGGTTCACCATTCCTTCCATTACCTGCAACAGTGTATGCAGAAATGCTTGGTAAAAAGATTGATGAACATGGGGTTCAAGTCTTTCTTGTCAACACAGGTTGGACTGGCGGAGAATATGGTGTTGGTAGCCGAATGAAATTAAGCTATACTCGTGCAATGGTGCAAGCTTCACTTGAAGGTGAATTAACTCATGTTGAAACGTCACAAGATGAAATTTTTGGACTGCATATCCCATTACATGTTCCTGGTGTACCAGATGAAGTGTTAATCCCAAATAAAACATGGACGAATCAACAGGAATATACAGATAAAGCAAAAGAGCTTGCTGCAAAATTCAACGCTAATTTCAAAAAATTCCACAATGTACCACAAGAAATTGAGGTAAATGGCGGACCGATTTTTAAATAATTTACTATTAAAAGCCCTTTTTTCAAACATTGTTGCTATTTAAGTAAAGTTATAACTAATAAGTACCGACGGAGGATCACTACATGTTTCATTTCACTGAGAAAAGAACTATAATCTCCATAAGATCCGCTAGAATCCCTTATTGGGAGTAAGATCGGTAGTTAGGTTTTTACAAAAGCAACAAACGATGCAAAAACAGCTATATAAAAAGAGGTTGATACGACATGATCAACCTCTTTTTTATATTCTACATTCTACTTTTAAAAATTACTTAACTGCTAGTTCTTTTTTTAGTTTATCGAATTTAAAGAAACAAGTTGATAAATAATTCTCGTTTTTCCGTTTTCCCACTCCATCTTTTTAATCACTGCTGTCCCGCTTGTATCGCTTTCTTTTGATCGACGAATATCTAATGGGATTTCAATTGGATACAGACGATAATCATCTTTCTCTAAAATAAATAGATTCTCCTCTAATCTCTGTTCCTTACCTTTTGTTACAATCATTGTATTTAGTTCTAATGGCATACCCATAATCATATTCTCCTCTTTCGTACATGTTTTCTCTTATTTTATCATGCTTCATGCTTACTTTTCATCCATGAACATAAATCATTGACGATTTGCCGATTCATTGCTGGTGGAAAATAATGAGTATAATTAGCAAAATACCAAGTTTCCACTTTCCTTCCAAATGAGGTTAATCGTTCCTCCAATCTTTTTGCATGTTCAATAGATACATTTTCATCTTTTTCCCCATGTATGATCAAGATGGGTTGGGTTAGTTTTTCAATGAAAAATAGTGGCGTACGATCCTGATATCGTTCTGGGTATTTATTCGGCGTGCCACCTATAACCCTCTTGAGCATTTTTCGCAAATCTTTTCTTTCTTCATAAGTTAGAATCATGTCAGATACCCCTCCCCAAGTGACAACTGATAATGCTTCTTTGCGTGCTATCGCTGTATGTAATGCCATGATTCCCCCTCTAGAAAAACCAAAAATATGGATTCGTTTACTATTTACTCGATGATATTGTTTAAGTAGATCGAATGCAGCGTATGCATCTACTCGATCATTTCCTGCAAAATCTTCATTTCCTTCTCCCCCCCTATTACCACGGTAAAAGGGAGCAAAGACGATAAATCCCTCCGCAGCAAATTGTCCAATTCTAGCTGGACGAACCATCCCCACACTTTTTATCCCTCCCCTTAGATAGAGAAAACCATCATATATTTGTTCATCCTTCGGTTCTGCTAATAATCCCTTTACTCTTAATTCATCAGACCAATATGTAATCATATACATTCGTACCTTAGGATTTGGTGATGGAAAGGGCTGTTTCTCTATGATTAAACCATTACATTTCTGATTCGTATGCAATACGCTAACCTCCAACTACTAAAATCTTTCAAAAAAATAGGCATTCACACATTTATTAATTCCTCATACGATATTTTATCAGACAAAGGCGAAAGTACCATACCCCTTACGGAATATGGCATTGTACAATCGTTAAACAGCTAAAGGAGGATTATAGTATGAAAAAATGGGTTAAGCTTAGCTTCTCACTCTTGATCGTATCCATTCTGATTTTTTCTCTTGGAGCATGCTCAAAGAAGGAATCCTTAAAGAAAGTAAGAGTAGCGGAAGTAACACGTTCAGTGTTTTACACTCCTCAATATGTAGCACTTGAAAAAGGATTTTTCAAAGATGAAGGATTAGATGTTGAATTAAAGACAACTGCTGGCGGTGATAAGACCATGACTACTTTATTATCAAATGGTGCAGATGTAGCACTCGTTGGTTCAGAAACATCTATTTACGTTTATGCACAAGGTGCAGAAGATCCGGTTATAAATTTTGCACAGCTAACCAGAACCGACGGTACTTTTCTTGTATCTAGAGAAAAAATTGATAATTTTTCGTGGGATCAGTTAAAAGGCTCTACATTCCTTGGTCAAAGAAAAGGTGGAATGCCTCAAATGGTTGGGGAGTTCGTCATAAAGGAGAATGGAATTGATCCCCATAAGGATTTAAATTTAATACAAAATATTGATTTTGCCAATGTAGCGAATGCCTTTGCCTCAGGTACTGGAGATTATGTTCAATTATTCGAACCTACGGCCTCTGTCTTTGAGAAGGAAGGGAAAGGTCATATTATTGCCTCCTTTGGTGAAGAGTCTGGAAGTGTTCCATATACAGATTATATGGCAAAGGAAAGTTATATAAAGGACAATAGTGAAACCCTTGAAAAATTCGTTCGTGCCGTATATAAAGCGGCAAAGTGGATAGAGGAAAATGATTCAAAAGAAGTGGCGAAAGTGGTTCAACCATTTTTTGAGAATATAGACTTAGATATACTAGCTACTTCCATAGAAAGATATCAAAAACAAGGATCTTTCGGAACAGATCTTATTTTAAATGAAGAAGGATGGAATAGACTTCAAGATATTATGGAGGAAGCTGGTGAGCTTCCAAAAAGGGTAGATTATAAAACATTAGTTAATACATCTATTGCTGAAAAAGCATTAAATAACAAATAAAGGAGGTTTTTAGCCTTATGAGCTTCCTAACTGTAGAAAATATCCATCACAGTTATTTCACCCCCAAAACAGTAACAACTGCATTAAAGGACATAAACTTTAGCGTAGAGAAAGGAGAATTTATTTCGTTAGTTGGCCCAAGTGGTTGTGGTAAAACGACTATGTTATCAATTCTATCCGGTTTAATTCAACCGACACAAGGATCTGTCATCATTGACGGTCAGTCCCTGGATAATCAGGTTCGTTCGATCGGTTATATGCTTCAACAAGATTACTTATTCCCCTGGAAAACGATTGAAGAAAATATTTTATTAGGATTAAAACTTAAAAATAAATTATCAATAGAGTCAAAACAAAAATCATTAGAACTATTAAAGGAAATAGGTTTAGAAGGTGTGGAAAAACAATACCCTCGCCAACTTTCTGGAGGGATGAGACAACGTGCTGCTTTAGTTAGAACCCTTGCCATTAATCCTAAAATTTTGTTATTAGATGAACCGTTCTCTGCGCTTGATTACCAAACAAAGTTAAAACTTGAGGATTTAGTATTTGAAACACTGAAAGCCTACCAAAAAACAGCCGTCTTAGTTACACATGATATCGGAGAAGCTATTTCAATGAGTGATCGGATCTTGTTATTTGCTGCTAAACCAGGCAGACTCCATAAAATATTTACTGTACCTGAACAGCTAAGAGAGCTTCGCCCATTCGATGTTAGAAGTAAAGAAGAATATTCTACATTATTTCAAGAAATATGGAAGGAGCTGGAGTCACTTGAAAATAGTGAATAAAACTGATTCCTTTCATCAAAAGTACCTGCAAAATATAAAAAAAGAAAAAAGATGGGTGCGCATGTTTCAAGCAATTATTTTAATTGCCTTCTTCGCACTATGGGAAATGGCGAGCAGACTCCATTGGATTGACCCTCTTATTTTCAGCTCACCTTCTAAGATATGGAATTTATTTATTGATAAGTTAGCTGATGGATCCCTATATATTCATACTGGTGTAACAGTCTATGAAACAATACTAGGCTTTGTATTAGGAACATTATTAGGGGCGATTATTGCAGGAATTCTTTGGTGGTCCCCAATACTCTCAAAAATTTTTGATCCCTATCTAGTTATTTTTAATGCGATGCCTAAAGTTGCATTTGGTCCAATGCTAATAGTTATATTTGGAACTGGAGTATCATCAAGTATTGCTATGGGAATCATCATATCCGTTATTGTAACAACCATAGTCATTTATTCCGGTTTCCGTGATGTAGACCCAAACTATATAAAGGTACTAAAAACATTTGGTGCTACACGAACCCAAATATTCAAGGAAGCCATATTACCAGCCACTTTTCCTACTATTATTTCAACTTTAAAGGTCAATGTAGGATTATCATGGGTTGGAGTAATCGTTGGAGAATATTTAGTCGCTTCTAAAGGACTAGGATATTTAATTATCTATGGATTTCAAGTTTTCAACTTTACCCTTGTTATGCTTTCATTAATGGTAGTGGCCGTTATAGCAACCATTATGTATCAATTAGTAGATCTACTTGAAAAGAAATTGGTGAAAACTGGATCATAGAGACAAATACAGGGTGTCTATTAAATTGGCTTGTCTTTTAATAGATGCCCCTTTTTTCATACATAATTTCCATTTTATTCTAGTTATGTGTGTACATTTCATTATATATATCTTTTCTTTAAAATTTTGTACCATTTTTTGAAACCTTTACCAAATGAATGCGTATAGTTTATAGAATTAGAAAAAGGAGTGGTGTTTTTTTTATGAAAAAAATATTTATTAGTTTCTTATCATTGATGGTGATTTTTGTACTTGCAGCCTGCAGTGATAAGGCGGATCCAGTAAATTCAAATGTAAAATCAAAAAAAGAAGACAGTCTTACTTTACAGGAAGTCTTCGAAAAGACAACAGAAGCTTCAAAAAATCTGAAAAGTGTTCATTCAGATCTGGAACTAAAACAAACGATGAGTGTACCTGGACAATCTGATAATATGAATATTAATTCTACGGTTTCTGTAGATATGGTTTTAGATCCTATTGCGATGCATCAAAAAATGAAAATGAATATTGAAGGTGGAGACGCAAGCGTCCAAGGCCAAGCAATGGATACGGAAGCATACTTATCTAAAGAAGGAATTTTTATGTTTGAACCAACATCAGGAGTGTGGATGCAGTTACCTAAAGAATTATCAGATACTGTATTACAAATGCCTGAACAACAAATGAACCCTGCAGAACAATTAAACCAATTAAAAGAATTTGCAGATGACTTTTCTTTTAAACAAGATGATGCTCAATATATTTTATCTTTAAAGGCTTCAGGTGATAAATTTGATCAGTTCCTAAAAGATAATGCAAAACAATTAATGCCTGATCAATTAAAGGAAAATGAAGAATTGTTTAATAATCTTAAGTTCAAGAATGTAGAATATGAAATATTTATTGATAAAAAAACATTTGATATTACAAAGCTTAATATGACTCAAGAGTTAGAAATGGCTATTGAAGATCAAAAAATGACCATGAAACAAGAAATGAAGAGCACATATACTGATTACAATAAGATTAAAGAGATTAAGGTACCACAAGAAGTGTTAGATAATGCTCAAAAAATAGAGCAATAATTAAAATAACAATAGCTAGGGACTGTCTCAGACAGTCCCTAGTTTTCATTCTGAAGTAAAATCCTTTAGAATGCCAATTTGGTCTATATGCTGTCTAGCTGTTTCATCACCTAAATCATAAATCATTTGATATACCTCAATCATATGTTTATCATAATCATCATTTGATTTATCATGATGATATTCCAATGCAGGAACATGTGATCTGAAAAAATTTGCAATTTCTACATCATAATTCGCATCAAAAATTTGCCTTAGCTTTGTTATTTCATCATCTGTCGCCTCAATTTTAAAATTCCAAGGTGAGTCAGTAGAACTTCTTGAAATTTCTCCACTCCCAATATTTATATAATACGTGTTTTTTGGTTGATCCATTCCCAACACTCCTCGTAAAATTTCTAAAAATGATTCACTATGTATCGTTTCCCACAAACCAAGCCAAAATATTCTTACGAAGATAAAAAGGATGATGAAGATGAGACTTGTAGATGAACTATTTGAAATTTACCATAATCGGCTGACAGCAGATGATGAGGATATAGATATTATTACATTTGCCGTTCTTGAGGAATCTGATCGTGGGGATTTAATGAAAATAGTAGAAGAAATGAAGGATGATGAACTTCAATATTTTATTCGACTCTATTTAATTGAAAGCTTAAAAGGGAAATTTTCTAATCATCCACCGGAATCTGATCCATTCAAAAAAAAATACTTGCATTAAAAGGAAAAGGAAACTGCAATCAATTTACAGTTTCCTTTTCACTTTATTTATTTAGATAAATAAGCATTTAGCATCCATACATGCTTTTCAAGTTTTTCTTGGAAAGCAGTAAACATATCAGCAGTTACATCATCCCCTGCTTCATCCGCTATAGATATTCCCTCTTTAAGCTCCCCAATAATTTGTTTAAAATCACTAACGACCTCTTTTACCATCTCATCTGCAGGAGCTTTCGTTTCTGCTTCCTTTATACTAGCCAATTCTAAAGATCCTTTTAATGTTGATACAGGTTGTCCTTCTATTGCCAATAATCTCTCTGCTATTTCATCAAGGGCAGCGTCTGCTTCATTATATAGTTCCTCAAATTTCTCATGTAAGGAGAAAAAATGATGTCCTTTAACATACCAATGAAAATGATGAAGTTTTGTATACATTACTGTCCAATTTGCTACTTGTTTATTTAATACATCCTGTAATTGTGATTGATTTGCCATATTTAATCATCCTCCTGTTATTTATATACCCTAAATGAAGATGTCAAAACATATACATATATCTTTCACATCTATAGTCCATTCCATGCTAAAATAATGAATAGGAATAAAGAGGTTGTAGGAGGTTTATTCATTGCTTACATTTATTATGATTGTATCCATTATAATCATTATCGTCATTATTGCAGCTGCTGCTATTACAACATCAAAGGCATATGCATTTAAACATACAATCGATCCAATTGAAAATAACCCGAATATTAGAACTGAAATGGATGAAAAAAATAATACTCATGAACGATCCGATACGTAATGGATCGTTTTTTGATTGTTTCTTCATCTTTGACACTTTGAGTATTTGACTGATATGCTAATTGAAACTCACTATAAGGAAGTTTTCCTAATGTTAAAATTTATTTTTATTAAAATCATACGGTTTTATCAAATCTGTATTTCACCATTAAAACCACCATCTTGCCGTTTCTATCCTACATGTTCGCACTATGGACTAGAGGCGATTAAACGCTTCGGAGCCCTACGTGGAGGCTGGTTAGCGGTTAAAAGGATACTAAAATGCCATCCTTTCCATCCTGGTGGATTTGATCCAGTTCCAGAGAAAAAACAGGAAAAAATATAATTAAAGGAACATAAAGCCCTAGACTTTCCAATCATAGTTACCACTCCAATACAAACACTATAGTTGTATCATAAAATCCATTAAGGAGTGAGGTACAATGGCAAAGGACGTCTTATGTGAAGTAAACAATTGTCACTATTGGGCAAAAGGAAACCGTTGTTCTGCAGATGAAATTTATGTTGTCAGCCATAAAGGGGACACCGCAAAGAAAACAGAAGAAACAGACTGTAAAACTTTTAAGCCTGAAGGAAATTGGTAAAGGTTTATTATATAGCTTTTTTGTTTAAAAAGTTAATAAGCGCAGGGTTGAGATCTGCGCTTATTTTTTATATTTTTCTATATATGTCGTTACCTCTTGTAAACGTTTAGTATTTATTTCAAATCCAATCCCCGGTTGAATAGGTGCCTTAACGAACCCATGCTTGACTTCAACTTCTGGAAGGATTATATCCTCATTCCAAAAACGACTGGACGCTGAAATATCTCCAGGGATCGTAAATCCTTCTTTTGTTGATAGCGCAATATTATGGGCTCGCGATATCCCAAATTCAATCATCCCACCACACCAAACTTGAATTTGATGTTTTTGGCATAAATCATGTATAGCTAAAGCATTGCTTAGTCCACCTACTCGGCCAATTTTTATATTAATTACCTTACAACTATTTAATAATATCGCGCTTTTCACATCATGATAGGTAATGATGCTTTCATCTAAGCAAATAGGAGTTTGTATTTCTTTCTGTAAAAAAGAATGTTCTACAATATCATCGACAGCTAAGGGCTGCTCAATCATCAACAATTCAAATTCATCGAGTGATTTTAATAAATCAATGTCATCAAGTGAATAGGATGAGTTTGCATCTGCCATTAAAGGGATAGTTGGAAAATGGTTGCGAATTTCTTTTAGAAGTTTATAATCCATTCCAGGTTTAATTTTTACTTTTACTCTCTTATAACCTTCTTGCAAATACGAATCAATTTGTGACAGGGCATCCTTTATTTCATGGGTACCAACTACCACACCTGATGGAATTTCACTCTGAACTCCATCAATGAGCTTCCATAAAGGACGATCTACCTTTTTAGCATAAAGATCCCAAATAGCAGTTTCAATCCCTGCTTTAGCCATCTGATTACCTCTTATATGATCAAAATATTTTTTGATCTCATTTGGGTGCTTAATCGGATTGTTCAAGACAATAGGAATGAGGAAATCCTTTAGCATATGATAACTGGTTCTTACCGTTTCCTCTGTATACCACGGAGTAGAGAAAGCGACAACCTCGCCATAACCTGTTCTCCCCTCCTCATCCAATACTTTAATAATAATTCCTTCTCGATCATTCACCGACCCTAAAGCCGTTGAAAAAGGACTTTTTAGTGGCATTTTTATGATAGACAATTGCACTTCTTTTATCATCATCCTCATTCATCCTTTTGGCATTAATTCGTGTAGCTTACGACGAAGCAGTTTATTAGACGCATTTCTTGGCAGTTCATTGACAATATAAATATGATGTGGAATCTTAAATTTAGCTAATTTATCCTTACAATAATTAATTAAATTAGCTTCATCAACTAGCTCAGATACAACAACAAATGCGTAGGGAACCTGTCCCCATTGTGTATGTTCAATTCCCACAACACCCGCTTCTTTTACAGACGAATGAGATAATAAGACCTCCTCAATTTCAGCAGGGTAAATATTTTCTCCTCCAGAAATAATTAAATCAGAGCGACGATCCATTACAAATAGATAGCCATCTTCATCCACATAGCCGATATCACCTGTGTAGAACCAACCATCTTTAAAATTTTTCTTATTTGCTTCGTCTCGATTCAAATACCCTTTTGTCACATTGGGTCCCTTAACAACAATTTCTCCGGGTTGATTTGGTAATAGTTGCATTTGATTATTCATTATTTTTAATTGAGAAGGAAATAATGGCTTTCCAGCTGAACCAAGCTTTACTATACTATCTTCAGGTGCTAGTGTTACAATTTGGGAGGATGTTTCTGTCATCCCATAAGACTGAAATACTGGTATGTTTTTTTCTAGACAAGCATCTAGTAAAGGCTTTGGAGCAGGTCCCCCGCCTAATAGCATACAACGAAAATTTGAATGATATCGCTTATCTCCTAGATCATCAATCATACGAATTAGCATGGTACTTACGACCGACATAATCGTAACCTCACCTGCTTGCAGGACTTGATTGATGGTCTTTTCATTAAATTCCTCATATAAATAAACAGGCATTCCATATATGACACTTCGCATTAGAATGGATAAACCACTTATATGAAATAAAGGAACGGCGCAAAGCCAGCCATCCTTCTCGGTTAACCCAAGATTCAAAGCGGACCCAACAGCACTCCACCAATGGTTCCCATAGGATTGTAATACACCCTTCGGATTACCAGTTGTTCCAGAAGTATACATAATTGAACAAACTTCATCCAAAACAAACTCGTTTACTAAAGGAACCTTTTTAGTCTCGAGATGATCTATTTCTACGATTGTTGTCATTGGAAGCTCATGAAACAATCCTTTAATACCATTCATCTTTTCCTTAAAAGCATCTTCACTTATTAATAACCTTGTACCACTATCTTTTAACTGAAATACCATTTCCTTTGCAGTTAAACGATGATTTAAGAACACCGCTGATACACCTAGTTGTTGCAATGCATGGATAATAAAGACTGTATGGGGACGATTAGTTAGCAGAATAGCAACGGAGTCCTTTGCCTGTATACCTAGAGTTGCAATTTTTTGTGCTAATGTTTCAACCGTACGATACATTTCCATAAAACTCCATCTCTGATTATCAAAAACGAGTGCGAGGCGATTGGGAGTTAAAAAAGCTCTCTGATTTAAAAAATTAGGTAGTTGTTCCATAAAAAATCACCTTTTGTTAAAGAATTCTAAAGAAAAAGGGGCAGTTCCTTTATTGACACCCCCTGGATTGTTACATAATTTCCTTACATTAAAACCAGTGGTCTACATTCTTTTTTAAAACATCTCATATAATATAGCTTTTCAGGTGAAATTTTGAATAATAAAAAGATTGAATACCCTCAAGCATTCCTTCCACTGTGAAAAGAACCACAAACTATGAAAATCTCCTTTGAAAAAAGCTTGATGGATGAAACCACCAAGCCTTTAATTCCCGAGATTGTACGGGAAAACTCATTATATCCCTATTAAATCAAGGGAAGCGAGGGAATTGTCCAAAATCAGGCTTACGTTTTTCTTTGAATGCGTCACGGCCTTCCTTCGCTTCATCCGTTGTATAGTAAAGTAGAGTTGCATCTCCACCAAATTGTTGAAGACCTGCTAAACCATCAGTATCGGCATTAAATGATGCTTTCAAGAAGCGAAGCGCAGTTGAACTCTTCTCTAAGATTTCTTCACACCATTTAACTGTTTCTTCTTCAAGTTTTTCTAAAGGAACCACAGTATTGACAAGTCCCATCTCTAATGCATCTTGTGCATTATATTGACGGCAAAGATACCAAATTTCTCTAGCCTTTTTGTGACCTATAATACGAGCTAAATAACCTGCACCATAACCGGCATCAAAGCTACCAACCTTTGGTCCTGTTTGTCCAAAAATAGCATTGTCTGCTGCAATTGTTAGATCACATACAATATGTAGAACATGACCGCCTCCAATAGCATAACCTGCTACCATTGCAATCACTGGTTTTGGTGTAAAGCGAATTAATCTTTGTAAGTCTAATACATTTAGTCTTGGGATATTGTCTTCACCTACATACCCACCATGTCCACGAACCTTTTGATCTCCTCCAGAACAGAATGCTTTCTCTCCAGCTCCAGTTAGGATGATGACACCAATTTTTGAATCATCACGTGCACGTGAGAATGCATCAATCATTTCATTTACTGTTTTAGGAGTAAATGCATTATGTACCTCAGGACGGTTAATTGTTATTTTTGCAATTCCATTATACGATTCATAAAGAATCTCATCATATTCTCTCTCAGTTATCCAATCAATTGCCATTTGAGAATCCTCCTTTTATTTTTATAATTGTAAATGTCGAATATTCTTCACTTATTCGACAAAAACTCCTCTATTATTGTACCAAACTTTCGAGAATCTTCCACATGAATTGCATGACCTGCATCAAGAATCGTTTCATGTCTAGCATTTGGTATCCATTTTTGCATTTCCTTAGCAATAAGACAAAACTTTTCATCTAAACTGCCAGTTATTAGATAAACAGGCATTTCAAGCGTAGAAAGTTTTCTCCATAAAGATGGCATGCTTCCTGTCCCCATACCTATTAGACTATTTGCTAAACCTAAAGGATTATTTTGTAAACGCTGCCATCTAATTTGTTCTATCCTGGCTTTATCTAATCTTTTCTGTGTCTTAAATAATGGAATATCAGTCCAATAATCTACGAAGGATTCAATTCCTTCTTCAATTATTCTCTTCGCTAATCTCTCATCTTGGTGACGTCTTTCAATTCTTGCTTCCTCCGTTTTTAATCCAGGAGAAGCACTTTCTAAAAGAAGCATACTCACCATATCTGGAAAACATGTAGCAAATGTTAGTGCCAATCTACCACCCATAGAATAGCCTAATACTTTTATTTTGTTTATTTTTAATTGAAAGAGAATGTCTTTAATATCATGTGCTACTAGTTCTATCTGATAACGCTCTGCAGCTTTAGGACACTCTGTTTTGCCATGACCGAGTATATCTATAAGGATACATTGATAACGTTTATTTAAAAATTGAACAACTGCGTTCCACGTTGTACAATCTCCAGTAAATCCATGTAAAAGTAATAAGGGCTCACCTGAGCCTATTACTTCTACATGATAGTTTACTCCATTTACATGAATGTTCATAATTGATCACCGCGTAAATAATGATCCACTTCCATTGAGACATGCTTCCACATTTTACGGTGAACCTCAACATTCTTTTCACGGTTGGTAGGAACTTCAATTACATGTAAACCTTTAGTTTCAACCGAGGCTTCAATCGATTGTTGGAAGTCATCCCAATTTCTTACTTTAGAATAATTACCATTATACATTTGAACCACATGCTCAAAGGCTAAGTCAGTTGGAGTCCCAAAAAGGACTTCAAAATGCTTTTTCTCACTTGACTGCGGAAGGTAATGAAAAATTCCTCCACCATTATTATTTATAACAATAATGGTGATATTTAATTGATACATTTTAGCAGCAAGTAATCCATTTAAATCATGGAAAAATGATAAATCACCTATTAATAAGAATAGTGGTTCACCATATAGACTTGCACCAAGTGCACTTGAAACAACCCCATCAATCCCATTTGCTCCTCGATTTGCCATAACACGTATCTTTTTACTGTTAAAATGGAAAAATGTATCAACATCACGAATAGGCATACTATTCCCTACAAATAAAGTACTATTCTCTGGCATACCTTTAATCAATTCTAAGACAACTTTCCCTTCGTCCAATTCATTGATATCTCCAATTTCTTGTATGACAGTACTTCTTGAAATATTATTTAAATGCTGCCACATATATAGCCACTGAGCATTTTCTTTTTTATTTACTTTCTTACATAGCTCATTACAAAAAAGAGCTTCATCACAATAAATCATTTGCGTTGCCTTCTTGATTGGATCTCTCCAACCTCCATTTCCACTTTCAACAATGAAATGCTCCGTATCAGACAAGCTTTTCATGAATAGCATAAGTGGCTTCGAAACTGGCATTCCACCGAATCGCAAGATGACATCCGGTTTTAATTTTTCTTTATATTGGGTTTCCTTTAAGATTGCATCATAATTATCAATAATATAGTCCCCGGAAAAATTACCACTTCGTAATTGTGACAATGGATCCGCCAAAATTGGATATCCTAATTTCTCAGCTAATTCTATAATTGAGTCCTGTAGATATGGATGATCAAGCACTCCACAAATAATGAGTCCTTTCTCTGTATTCTTAAGCTTTTCACTTAAATCCAGCATAACGTTCTCATTTGGCATAAGATGCCCGTGAGTTACAGTGACACTTGGCTGATCATCTAAGTCTGCATATGGCGATGGCTCAATAATCGGAATAAGTGGTTCCCTCAATGGAAAGTTCAAATGGACAGGTCCAGCAGGCTCTAATAACGCGATACTTACTGCTCTAGATGCTGTTGTGCGCACAAAGCTAAACATCTCTTCATTCGCTTCTGGAATGGCCATTTCCGTAAACCATTTAACATGTTCACCATATAAATGAATTTGGTTAATAGCTTGGGGCGCACCAATATCTCTCAGCTCATGAGGGCGATCAGCAGTTAATACAACAAGTGGTACTCTTGCTATTCTAGCCTCTACAATTGCTGGGTAATAATTGGCTGCAGCCGTTCCAGAAGTACATAGTAATGCCACAGGCTTTCTAGTTTGTTTTGCTATCCCCAATGCAAAAAAAGCAGCAGAGCGTTCATCAATATTAATGTAATAATTTAGTTTGGGATGCTCAGCAATGAGCATAGCTAACGGTGTTGATCTAGAACCAGGACTAATAACTACATTTTCAATTCCAGCATTCGATAGTTCCTGAATAAACATTGCTAAATATTTTGTTAAAGTTTCTTGATGTATCATAGTTGTTTTCCTCCTAATGCTCGAAGCATCGGACGAAATTTAATTCTTGTCTCAAAATATTCATCCTCCGGGATTGAATCAGCCACTACACCACACCCGGCATATAAAAATGCTTCTTTTCCCTTTATTAGACTTGATCTGATTCCTACTGCAAATTCACCATTTCCCTGATAGTCCAGCCAGCCGATTGGAGCAGCATAGAAGCCACGATCCATATTTTCCACTTCACGAATGATTTGCATCGCATCCGTTGTCGGAACTCCCCCCATAGCTGGTGTCGGATGTAAATCTTTAGCTATAGATAGAATGGATGTATTTTTATTTTTAACTGTCCCTTTCACTGGTGTGAAAAGATGTTGAATGTCGCGCATCTTCATTAACGTCGGTTCGATAGCGATTTCTAAATCATGACAATATTTATTCATAATCTCTTGGATCATTGATACAACGAATTGGTGCTCTTGTCTATTCTTATCGTCATTTAATAGAGCTTGTCCTAAGGCAACATCTTTTTTCTCATCTTTATCTCTTTTTATTGATCCTGCAATACAGGCAGATAAAATGTTATCCCCTATTTTTTTCACAAGCCTTTCAGGTGAAGCACCTGTAAAACAACTATCTAACCATTCTAACGCAAAGATAAAACTTTCATGCTGTTCATTCCATAAATGATTCAATACATGGTCCGAAGAAATCTCTCCATTAAAGGTTACATTCATTTTTCTAGCCATAACAACTTTTCTTACTTCATTATCATCATTTAATAGACGAACTACATTAGCGACAGCCTTTTTCCACGCATCAGGATTTACTTCTTCTTCTTGATGTATGTCTACCTTTAATATATTTTCTGATGCACTTGATGATAGAATTTGTTCTTTAATTCTAAGTAATTGAGCCAATCTATCTTTATCTTTGATTGAAGAACATCGTATATTTATCGTTAAATACGAACTTTGTTTATCGATTACTAACATTAATTCAGGTAAATGGAATAATGCATTAGTGAATGAACTCCACTCTGGTTCTTCTACACTATCAGGATCAAAAGAAAAGCCTCCGAATATAAGAGGTCCTGTGCCTTGTACGTTATATGGATTATAAATATGAGCATCTTTAATGAGATCATTCCATTCAGACTGAATCGTTTCAAATCGATGTTCCCCTAAAGATGTTTGTAATGTATAAGTACTTCCTAAACCTACGATGATGGTTTCATCATCGGGTACTTTCCAAAAAAACCTTTTCCCTTGAAATAACTGCTTAGCAGAAGAATAAAATGAAAGGGGGTTCATATTATTCAAAATTTCTGTATAGCTAAATAGAATGGGATACTCTTTATCCTTAGCTCTACCAACAGCAATTTCAAACTCAGTTTCAATTTTTGAATGTTGAATACTTGTCAACTTTATCTCCCCCAAAACTACCTTACGTTAATTACTATGATCATTGCATTCTTGTTCTATATTATGCCCAACTTTTAAGATACACTTCTAAATCGACGGAGTCAACGAACATATCTTATGAAACTTTTTCCCTACCTTATTATATGACAACTAGACAAAAAAGTTCAGTAATCTATGATTCAAATATTGAAATGGGAATTTTTCTTTCCATTACATATAAAAATTGATTGACACCTATCCTTCATTTACCTACACTTTAGAGTGTACTCCTATTGTCATTTCGATGGTCTATAGGAGGACTAAATCTGCATTAACAATAGATTTGCACGCCTTATGGATAATGCTGGGGAACAAAACCAGATGAACTTTTTCAAGGTAAAGATATGTAAAGGGAGAGACATAACAATGAGTTCACATTCTTCACCATTGGTGAAACCAGACAAAGGATGGCGAATTTGGTGGCAATTAACGCGACCCCATACGCTTACTGCTTCTTTTGTCCCTGTATTATTAGGGACAGCCTTTGCCATGCAAAACTCAAAGATTGATATTCCAATATTCATTGCGATGCTAGTGGCTTGCCTACTAATACAGGCAGCGACAAATATGTTTAATGAGTATTACGATTATGCTAGAGGACTAGACCATGAAGAATCAGTTGGAATTGGCGGTGCCATTGTCCGAAATGGTGTAAAACCAAAAACTGTTCTTAATCTTGCTCTGATTTTCTATGGGATCTCTGCATTATTAGGACTGTATATTATCATCAGTAGTTCCTGGTGGATTGCAGTTATTGGAGCCATATGTATGGCTGTTGGTTATTTTTATACTGGAGGACCCTTACCAATTGCATATACCCCTTTTGGAGAAATTATTTCAGGGTTCTTTATGGGGATTGTTATTATACTAATTTCTTATTTTATTCAAACCGGTAATATTACGACAGATAGCATTCTTATCTCTATTCCTATATTCATTTTAGTAGGAGCAATTATGTTATCCAATAACATTCGTGATTTAGATGGAGATAAGGAAAATGGACGGAAAACAGTTGCTATTCTAATAGGAAGAAAAAATGCAATTACATTACTTGCTACGATGTTTATAGTCTCATATCTATGGTTAATTGTTTTAGTGCTAATGCAGATCGTCACACCATGGACTCTCATTACACTTTTAAGCCTTCCAATGCCTATTAAAGCAGTAAGAGGCTTCATTGGAAAGACAGAACCTATTCAAATGGTTCCTGCGATGAAAGCAACAGCTCAAACAAATACTTTCTTTGGTTTACTAGTAACAATTGGGCTTTTCATTTCATTTCTTATCAAGTAGTGAAAAACAGATTTCATATGTTGCTATTCCTTATAGCAACATAACATTAAAATGAGATTCAATGCTAAATGTGGGGAGAAGTTATTTTTACTTCTCCCCTTTTTCTTTTATTCTAAGAAGATAATAGTTTTTGCTCAAAGCTTTCGTTCAGTTGATTCAACAGTCTCTACCAATTGTTCAAATCATTTCACTTTTGTTAAGGCTATACGTATACCCATGGGCTTTTGACAGACAGGAAAAAGGATTTTTATAAGCCTGTTGAGATGGACTTTGATTATTCTCCTATACTTTTTTATAATCAAGTAATATCATGTTAGAATTTATTATGTATAGTTGATACTGGTTTCTTGAAAACTCACATAATGATTACGAGCATTTTTTATGTCTTAAAATTGTGTAAATCCCTACATCATATAGTATAGAACCAATATTACCTCTAGACAAAAAAAGGTAGTTTAAAAGTTTCTATTTTAGAAATCTTTTAAACTACCTTTTTTCTTAATAATGAATGACCCGTACGGGATTCGAACCCGTGTTACCGCCGTGAAAGGGCGGTGTCTTAACCGCTTGACCAACGGGCCGACAATACGGAGAAGGAGGGATTTGAACCCTCGCGCCGGTTACCCGACCTACACCCTTAGCAGGGGCGCCTCTTCAGCCACTTGAGTACTTCTCCAATTATATGGCTCCGCAGGTAGGATTCGAACCTACGACCGATCGGTTAACAGCCGATAGCTCTACCACTGAGCTACTGCGGAACAAGTAAATTATCATTATGGTGGGCCTAAATGGACTCGAACCATCGACCTCACGCTTATCAGGCGTGCGCTCTAACCAGCTGAGCTATAGGCCCACAAAAATTATGGAGCGGGTGATGGGAATCGAACCCACGACAACAGCTTGGAAGGCTGTAGTTTTACCACTAAACTACACCCGCATGATGGGGCAACTAATCGGAATCGACCTCACAAATGTCTGAGCCACAATCCAATTTTTAACCACTTCGGAATAGCCGTCATGTTCAACTAAACATTGGATTACATGTAGTTATTAGCCACTTAAACATAAAATGGTGGCTCGGGACGGAATCGAACCGCCGACACATGGATTTTCAGTCCATTGCTCTACCGACTGAGCTACCGAGCCAAATATAATATTTATTTTCTATATAAAATTGTGTTCGCCATCGTCCCAATTTCAGAAAGCTTATTCAAGCTGTGGCTCAATTGGTACGCTGATGTATCGCTTTGTGGCCTATTCGGACGTGCTCTACCGACTGAGCTACCGAGCCAAATTATAAAATGGCGGTCCGGACGGGACTCGAACCCGCGACCTCCTGCGTGACAGGCAGGCATTCTAACCAACTGAACTACCGGACCAAATTTCTTTCAAGGTTACTTGAAAATGATTGCGGAGGCAGGATTTGAACCTGCGACCTTCGGGTTATGAGCCCGACGAGCTACCAGACTGCTCCACCCCGCGACGATATTATTAAAAATATTCTAATCCAATCTTTTCATCAACTGTCCCGATTTCAGTATGCTTACTCTAGTAGCAGCTCAATCGGTACAACTCGTAGTTGTTCGATGAAGTAACGCTCGTTGCTCGACCCAGTGACGATATTATAAAAAATCTTTTAAAGAAATAGTTATGGCGGAGGAAGAGGGATTCGAACCCCCGCGCGGTGTAACCCGCCTGTCGGTTTTCAAGACCGATCCCTTCAGCCAGACTTGGGTATTCCTCCAATTATATATGGTGGACCTTGTAGGACTCGAACCTACGACCGGACGGTTATGAGCCGTCTGCTCTAACCAGCTGAGCTAAAGGTCCTCTATGGTAGCGGCGGAGGGGATCGAACCCACGACCTCACGGGTATGAACCGTACGCTCTAGCCAGCTGAGCTACGCCGCCATAGTATATTTTAATTTTAGATATTGGTGGAGCCTAGCGGGATCGAACCGCTGACCTCCTGCGTGCAAAGCAGGCGCTCTCCCAGCTGAGCTAAGGCCCCAATTGTATAATGGTCGGGAAGACAGGATTCGAACCTGCGACCCCATGGTCCCAAACCATGTGCTCTACCAAGCTGAGCTACTTCCCGTTCATGGCGCGCCCGAGAGGAGTCGAACCCCTAACCTTTTGATCCGTAGTCAAACGCTCTATCCAATTGAGCTACGGGCGCATGATTTATATGCCGAGGACCGGAATCGAACCGGTACGGTAGTCACCTACCGCAGGATTTTAAGTCCTGTGCGTCTGCCAGTTCCGCCACCCCGGCAAGGGTTGTTTGGAGCGGAAGACGGGATTCGAACCCGCGACCCCCACCTTGGCAAGGTGGTGTTCTACCACTGAACTACTTCCGCAACTTTATTTTATAATGCGGGTGAAGGGAGTCGAACCCCCACGCCTTGCGGCGCCAGATCCTAAGTCTGGTGCGTCTGCCAATTCCGCCACACCCGCGTTATGAAAAATGTTTTTCGTTTAACAAAAAGATAAGTAATTTTTCGTTACAAAAAACAATGGTGAGCCATGAAGGACTCGAACCTTCGACCCTCTGATTAAAAGTCAGATGCTCTACCAACTGAGCTAATGGCTCTTTATGAATATAATTAATAGTATAAGCTTGTACTTCGAATATAAATGCATCTACGACGTCCCAATCTCAGCAAGATAATTCAAGCTGTATCTCGATTGGTACACTGATGTTACTCTTCGTAGCGTACTCGATCGTGCTCTACCAACTGAGCTAATGGCTCGTAATGACCTAAGTGGTGCCGGCCAGAGGACTTGAACCCCCAACCTACTGATTACAAGTCAGTTGCTCTACCAATTGAGCTAGGCCGGCATTAATAAATTATTATCCCCAAACAGAGATTAGTTGCAATGGTCGTCCAGCTTTCAGTTTGCTTATTTCAAGCAGCAGCTCAAGCTGTACGCTTATGTATTTCAAAGTTGTTATTTCGGTCGTGCTCTACCAATTGAGCTAGGCCGGCATTATATATGGTGGAGGATGACGGGATCGAACCGCCGACCCCCTGCTTGTAAGGCAGGTGCTCTCCCAGCTGAGCTAATCCT